>CAIVQO010000090.1 GCA_903908065.1 uncultured beta proteobacterium
CGCGGTTGAGGTTGGCATGCACCTTCTTGATGGTGTTCACCAGGTCCGAGAGCCCCTCCAGCGCGTAGTATTCACATTGCATCGGTATGATGACGCCATGCGCGGCGCACAGGCCGTTGAGGGTCAGCATCGACAGCGAGGGCGGGCAGTCGATGAGGACAAAGTCATAGTCGGAACGGTGCGCGGCGAGCGCGGCCTTGAGCCGCATCTCGCGCAGCTCGAGGTCAACCAGTTCCACTTCGGCGCCGGCCAGGTCGCGGTTCGCCGGCAACACATCGAACTTGCCGGAGGGTGAGGTGACGCGCGCCCGATCGAGCGTGGCCAGCTGCAGCAGCACCTGATACACCGACGACTGGAGGTTGCGCTTTTCCACGCCGGCACCCATGGTGGCGTTGCCCTGCGGATCGAGATCGACCAGCAGGGTACGCTGCCCGTTGGCCGCCAGGGCGGCGGCAAGATTGACGGCGGTGGTGGTCTTGCCGACCCCGCCCTTCTGGTTGGCGATGGCGAATATATGCATTTCAGGCTTTCTCGATTACCAGCAAATGGCGTTGCGCATTCAGTCCGGGAACCCGCAAGGGCAGCGCCTCATGCAGGGACCAGCCGTCGGGCAGGTGCTTGATTTCCTCGTCGGGCATGACGCCCTTCATGGCATACAGGCGGCCGGACGGCGCCAGCAAATGGCCGGCAAGATGCACAAAATCGGATAGCGCGGCAAAAGCGCGCGAGACCACGGCATCGAAACCGCCAGCAGGCATGTCCTCGACACGCCTGTTCTCGACCGCAAGATTGTCCAGTCCCAACTCGATCTTCGCCTGGCGCTGAAACGCCGCCTTCTTTTCCACGGTTTCAATCGATGTCAGCTTGAGTTCGGGACAGGCAAGCGCCAGAGGTATGCCCGGCAGCCCCGCTCCGCTGCCGACATCGGCCCAGCGCCGTCCCGCCAGCGCCGACTCTCCGAGGGCCGGCAGCAGCGACAGCGAATCCAGCAGATGGTGGGTCAGCATTTCCTTCTCGTCACGGATTGCGGTCAGGTTGTACGTGCGGTTCCATTTCTTCAGTAAGCCGATGAAATCCAGCAATTTCGCCTGCCGCGCCTCCGGCAAGTCAATCCCCATGGCGGCGAGCGCGCCGCGCAGTTCCACCGCGAGCGTCATGCCGCCTTGCGCCGTTTCAGGAAAACCAGCAGCAGCGATATCGCCGCCGGCGTTACGCCCTGCACCCGCGACGCCTGGCCGAGGGTTTGCGGGCGGGCCTGGCTCAGTTTCTGGCGAACCTCGAAGGACAGGCCGCGTACCTCGTTGTAGTCGATGTCGTCCGGCAGGGCCATCGATTCGTGCGCCAGGCTCTTGTCGATCTCGTCTTGCTGGCGTTCGATGTAGCCCTGGTATTTAGCCTGGATCTCGACCTGCTCGATGACCTCGGCTTCGCCCAACGGGCTTCCCGCACCGGGCAGGGTCAGCAGGCTGGCGTAGCTGACTTGCGGCCGGCGCAGCAGGTCGAACAGCCGGTACTCGCGCTCCATCGGTTGACCCAGCACGCGCAGTGCATCGGCCTCCGGCAACTGTCGCGGATTGACCCAGGTCGACTTGAGGCGCTCGGCTTCGCGCGCCACGGCGTCGCGTTTGCGGTTGAAGGCATCCCAACGGTGGTCGTCTACCAGGCCCAACTCGCGGCCGATCTCGGTCAGGCGCAGATCGGCATTGTCCTCGCGCAGCGACAACCGGTACTCGGCGCGACTGGTAAACATCCGGTAGGGCTCGGAGACGCCGCGCGTAATCAGGTCATCGACCAGCACACCCAAGTAGGCCTGGTCGCGCCGCGGCGACCACGGGGCCTGTTGCTGCGCCAGGCGTGCGGCGTTGATTCCCGCCAGCAAGCCCTGGGCGGCGGCTTCCTCGTAGCCGGTGGTGCCGTTGATCTGGCCGGCGAAAAAGAGTCCGTCGATCGACTTGGTTTCCAGGCTTGCCTTCAGGTTGCGCGGATCGAAATAGTCGTACTCGATGGCGTAGCCGGGACGGGTGATATGGACGTTCTCCAAGCCACGGATCGAACGCACCAGTGCCAGTTGCACATCGAAGGGCAGGCTGGTGGACACGCCTTGCGGATACACCTCGTGGGTCGTCAGGCCTTCGGGTTCGAGGAAGATCTGGTGGCTGTCCTTGCCGGCAAAGCGATGGATCTTGTCTTCGATCGACGGACAGTAGCGCGGGCCGACACCTTCGATCACGCCGGTAAACATGGGCGAACGGTCCAGCCCGGAACGGATGATCTCGTGGGTCCGCGCATTGGTATGGGTAATCCAGCAGGGCACCTGGCGCGGGTGTTGGTCGCGGCGACCGATGAAGGAAAACACCGGCTCCGGCGTATCGCCGGGCTGAACCTGGATTTGTGAATAGTCGATGCTGCGGCCATCAAGCCGCGGCGGCGTCCCGGTCTTGAGTCGACCGACCGGGAGATTGATTTCCTTCAGTCTCTGCGCTAGCGAGATCGCGGCGGGGTCGCCGAATCGGCCGGCGCGGTAGTTCTCCAGCCCGACATGCACCAGACCATTGAGGAAGGTTCCGGCAGTAAGCACCACCGCCGGTGCCTCGAAGCGCAGCCCGAGCTGGCTGACCACGCCAACGACCCGATCGTCATTCAGGATCAGGTCATCCGCCGCCTGCTGGAAGATGCTCAGGTTCGGCTGGTTTTCGAGCACTTGGCGAATCGCCTGGCGATACAACTGGCGATCGGCCTGGGCCCGCGTTGCCCGTACTGCCGGACCCTTGGAAGCGTTCAGGGTACGAAACTGGATCCCGGCGGCGTCGGTGGCCAGTGCCATCGCCCCGCCCAGGGCATCGACTTCCTTCACCAGGTGACCCTTGCCGATGCCACCGATGGACGGGTTGCAGGACATCGCACCCAGGGTTTCGATGTTATGGGTCAACAGCAGGGTGCGGGCTCCGGCGCGTGCAGCGGCCAGACAAGCCTCGGTGCCGGCATGGCCACCACCAATCACGATCACGTCGAAGGAAGCCGGAAACTGCACGCGGATGCCCAAACAAAAAAGAGGCGCAATCATACGCCTCTCGCCAACCCCGCGCAGCAGCTTTAGCTTTTACGACTCAGATCCAGCCCCGAGACCGGTGTTTCACGTGAAACAGGCCGCCTAGTTTCACGTGAAACAAATCAGTGCTTGCCGCCTAGGCCAAGATACGACTGAACCACTTTTGGATCGTCGATCAAATCCCGGCACGAACCCTCGAGCGCCACCTCACCAGTCTCCAAAACGTAGCCGTAGTCGGCTATCTGAAGCGCGGCACGTGCATTCTGCTCAACCAGGAGGATGGAAACTCCCATGTCCTTAAGCGTTGCCACGACGCGGAAGATTTCCTTCACGATCAGCGGCGCCAATCCCAGACTCGGCTCGTCCAGCATCAACAAACGAGGCTTCGCCATCAGTGCGCGCGCCAGCGCAAGCATCTGACGCTCCCCGCCCGAAAGCGTGCCGGCATGCTGATCGCGCCTTTCCTTGAGGCGGGGAAAGATGGTAAACACCTCTTCCATGGTTTGCTGTTGATCCCGGTCGCCGCCACGATAGCGATGAAAGCAACCCAGCAGCAAATTGTCCTCAACGCTCATCTCGCCGAACAGGGCGCGGGACTCCGGTACCAGATTCACACCCAGCGCGACCATATCCTCGACTTCGGCATCGCCAAGATCAATTCCCCGGAAGCGAATCACTCCCTGGCTCCGGGGCAACAAGCCCATAACCGAGGAAAGCATGGTGGTCTTGCCGGCACCATTGGGACCGATCACGGTGACGATCTGACCTTCCCCAACCCGGATTCCGACATGATGCAGCGCTTCGACCTTGCCGTAGGAAACACACAAGTCATCGACCTCGAGTATCGGCATCCCGCTATCCATCATTCCACCCCGCCGAGGTAGGCTTCGATCACCGCCGGATTGCGCTGTACCTCCTCCGGCAGGCCCTCGGCAATCTTTTCGCCGAATTCCATCACCACTACCCGATCAGCCAGTCCCATCACGAAATCCATGTCGTGCTCAACCAGCAGGATGCCCATTCCCTCCCCGCGCAACTTGCGCAGCAACTCGGCCAGCGCCTGCTTTTCCATGTAACGCAAACCCGCCGCCGGTTCATCCAGCAACAACAGGCAGGGATCGGCGCAAAGCGCCCGCGCGATCTCCAGGGTACGCTGTTGACCGAGGGCAAGACTACCGGCAGCCTCGAACATCGACCCGCCCAGACCCACCCGTTCAACCTGGCGCGCAGCCTCCACCAGCAGCTGGCGCTCCTCCGTCCGTTCGAGATGCAGCAGCGCCTGGATGACGCCCTTGCTGCCCCGCATATGGGCGCCGATCGCCGCGTTCTCCAGCACGCTCATGGTCGGTAACAAACGCACATGCTGGAAGGTCCGGCTCATGCCCAGCCTGGCAATCTCGCGCGAATCCAGCCGGGTCACCGCCCGACCGCAAAACAGGACCTCGCCGTCGGTCGCCCGATCAACACCGGAAACGCAATTGAACATGGTGGACTTCCCTGCCCCGTTGGGGCCGATCAAGGCCATGATCTCGCCGGCCCGAACGCTTAGGTTCATGTTGTTGTTGGCCACCAAACCGCCAAAGCGCTTGACCACGTTGCGTGCTTCCAGCAACACCGTCCCCGCTTCGGGCAGGGACTTGCGCGGCAGGGCAGCGGCCTCCGCCACTCTGCGTTGCGCGCCCTGCCAAGGCACCCACCTCGCGAGGATGGGCCACAGCCCATCCCTTGCCCGCTGCAGCACGAAAATCATCAGCAGGCCAAAAACGATCATTTCGAAATTGCCCGATGCGCCCAGCAATTTGGGCAACCAGTCCTGCAGCCACTGCTTGAGAACGGTGATGACCCCGGCACCAAGCACCGCACCCCAAACATGGGCCGCACCGCCCAGCACCGCCATGAACAGGTATTCGATGCTCATGTTGAGGCTGAACGGGGTCGGGTTAACGAAGCGCTGCAGGTGCGCATACAGCCAGCCCGAAATGCAACCGAACAAAGCGGCGATCAGGAAGATCACCAGTTTCGAACGCGCGGTATCGACACCCATCGCCTCGGCCATGATCGCGCCACCCTTCAAGGCACGAATGGCACGACCTTCGCGGGAATCGAGCAGGTTAATCGTCAGCCACACCGCAAGCAGCACCACCACCCAGATCAGGTAGTAGAACTTGCGGCTGTCCTTCAATGGCAGGCCGAACAGATCAAGCGCCGGAATGCCGGCGATCCCGGTATGACCGCCGAGGAACTCGAGGTTGCCGAACAGGAAATACAGGCTGATGCTCCAGGCGATCGTACCCAACGGCAGGTAATGGCCGGAAAGGCGCAGCGTCAGCAACCCCAGCAGCAATGCCACCGTCGCGGTCAGGATGATCCCGGCCAGCAGCCCCATCCACGGCGAGCCGCCGAACATTGCCAGCCAGGCCGGCAGACTGGTTGCCGTGGTCAGGTAGGCGGTGGCATACCCACCCAGGCCAACGAACGCCGCCTGGCCGAAGGACATCAACCCGCCCACCCCGGTAAGCAAAACCAGGCCCACCGCCACGATCGAATACAGGCCGATGTAGTTCAGCAGCGTGACATGGAATTCGGACACAAGATGCGGCGCTACCAGCAGCAGCAGGACGAAGCCGGCAATCAGCAGCCGCGGCGACATCACTCCTCCTCCTCGACGTGATGAGTCGTCAGGGACAACCAGACCAGCACCGGGATGATCAGGGTGAACACGATCACTTCCTTGAAGGCTGACGCCCAGAACGAGGAAAACGCTTCGAGCAACCCGACCAGCAAGGCGCCCAGCGCCGCCAGGGGATAACTCGACAAGGCGCCGACGATCGCGCCGACGAAACCCTTGAGGCCGATCAAAAACCCAGTGTCATAATAGACCGTGGTGATCGGCGCGATCAGGATGCCGGAAAATGCGCCGATCAACGACGCCAGCAGGAAGGACAGCTTGCCCGCCATGACCGTCGAAATCCCCATCAGGCGCGCGCCGGTGCGGTTCATTGCGGTGGCCCGCAAGGCCTTGCCATAGATCGTCCGCTCGAAGAAATAGGCCAGCACCACGATCAGGCAGAGGCTGGAGCCCAATACCCACAAGGTCTGGGCATTGACCGTCAGCGAACCCAAACTGAGGCTGCCGTCGGAGAACGCAGGGGTGCGGGAACCTTCGGCGCCGAAAAAGAGCAAGCCAAGCCCGACCATCGCGAAATGAACGCCGACCGCAACGATCAGCAGCACCAGCACGCTGGCTTCCGCGAGCGGCTGGAACGCCAGCCGGTAAATCATCGGCCCGAGCGGAACCACCAGGATCAGCGAAAGTAGGATCTGCGCCAGCAGGGGCAGCTCGGCGGGGTTCAGCGCAAAAATCAGCCCGGCCGCCAGCGCCGGATACACCAGATTCCAGCCGATGATGCGGGGAATCCTGCGCCGTTGTCGGGCACGGACCGCTGCCATCAGATCAACCATCGCCACCGCGATGCCCACCCCGACCAACAGCCACAAAGTGCCCGGCAGCTTGCCGGCCTGAAAGCTGGCCAGGGTTAAGGCACCGTAAGCAACGAACTCCCCCTGCGGTATGAAGATCACCCGGGTGACAGCAAACACCAGCACCAGCGCTAGCGAAAGCAGCGCATAGATGGCGCCGTTGGTGATTCCGTCCTGACCCAGCAACAGCGCTATCTGCAGATCCATGCGTCCGCTTTCAGTTTCGCCATCCCGGGCTGGCATGCCTGCCGACTTTCGGCCGCTCGCCAACCGCCTCCTTGCAGGCGATGCGTGTCGCCTGCGGCGCAGGATTCTTTGCCCCGCGCTTCTTTGCCGATACTAACCAGCGTTCTCAGTGTACCGTATACAAACAAGCCACCACGAGTTCAGCTGACGAAGATGTCCCAACCAAGCCGGGCAATCAGCACGCTGGCCACAACGACGAATGCGCCGCGCACAAAACCGCTGCCGTGCCGCAACGCCAGGCGCGAACCGAGCATTGCGCCAAGGATGTTGAAGGCAGCCATGCCGAATCCGATCGCCCACAGGACGTGTCCATTGGGCACGAAATAGCCTAACGCGGCGGCATTGGTCGAAAAGTTCACCACCTTGGCCGCACTGGAGGCATGCAGGAAATCCAGCCGGAACCAGCGCACGAATGCGAATATCATGAAGCTGCCGGCGCCGGGACCGAAGAAACCGTCATAGAACCCCAGCACAGCGCCGACGAGCAATGCCAGGCGTCGTTCCCGCACAGGTTCCAGCCGGGGCCCAGCGACGGAACCGAACTCGGGCCGCGACACGGTATACACCAGCACCAGCAGCAGAAGCACCAGCACCAGCGGACGCACCACGTCCTTGGGCAGCCAGGACACGGCAGCCGCGCCGCCCAATGAAAAGACGAACGCTGCTGCCGCTGCCGGCAGGGCCAGGCTCCAGGGCAAGGCAATTCGTCTGGCATAGCGCAGGGCAGCGTTTCCGGTGCCGAAGATGCTTGCCAGCTTGTTGGTACCGAATACCGTCGCCGGTGCCTGCTCCGGCAAGGCAACCAGCAGCGTCGGCACCTGGATCAGGCCGCCGCCGCCCGCCACCGCGTCGATGAAGCCGGCAAACAAGGCCGCGAGCAGCAGCAGTGCGATATCGAGTTCGGCCACGAACGCCGCCTACTTGCCGATGCAGAAGCGGGAAAAAATTTCCCCCAGCAAATCGTCGGCCGTGAATTCGCCGGTAATGGTCGACAAGGCTTCCTGAGCCAGGCGTAGCTCCTCCGCACAAAGCTCGATCTCGCCCAGTCGCCGTTCCGCCAGCGCCGACTTTTCACTTGCCAGGATCAACGCGGCGAGGTGGCGCTCCCGTGCCAGCACCGCGTCCTCACCCCGCCCCTGCCAGCCGGCCACGCGCAGGAGTTCGTCGTGCAGCAGTCCGATACCCGCTCCCGTCTTTGCCGACAGTCTCAGCCTGACGCAAGCCTCACTCGCTTCCCGGCCGGGCGCCAGGCCTGCAAGGTCGCATTTGTTCTCGATCACGATGCGAGCCACGCCCCTCGGCAGGCCGGCAGCAATCGCACGATCTTCGTCGGTTTCGCCATTGCGTGCATCGAGCAGCTGCAACACCACGTCGGCGCCCTCGATTTCGCGCCAGGCACGCTCGACGCCGATTTTCTCCACGACGTCGTCGGTATCGCGCAGACCGGCGGTATCGATCACATGCATCGGTATGCCTTCGACCTGGATCGCCTCGCGCAGCACGTCCCGCGTCGTGCCCGCCACCTCGGTAACGATCGCCCGGTCCTCGCCGGAAAGTCGGTTCAGCAGTGAAGACTTGCCGACATTGGGCAAGCCGGCCAACACCACATGCAGGCCGGAACGCAACCTGCTGCCTGCGCGCGCACGCGCTATCAAGGCATCAAGCGCGGCACGCAAAGCGGCGAGCCGCGCCCCCACCTCGCCCTCGCGCAGGATGTCGATTTCTTCCTCGGGGAAATCCAAGGCCGCTTCGACGCGCATGCGCAGCTCGATCAGTCGCTCGACCAGCCCATGAACCTCGCGCGAGAATTCTCCTGACAGCGAACGCATCGCCGAACGGGCCGCGGCTGCAGTTTCGGCCTCGATCAGGTCGGCCACGGCCTCTGCCTGCACCAGGTCGATTTTGTCGTTCAGATAGGCACGCCGAGAAAATTCGCCCGGCTCGGCCAGTCGCGCGCCCAGCTCCAAGCAGCGCGCCAGCAGCATCTGCATTACCACGGGGCCGCCATGCCCCTGCAGTTCCAGCACGTCCTCGCCGGTAAAGGAACCCGGCGCAGGAAAATACAGCAGCAGTCCACGATCCAGCACGGCACCGTCTGCCGCAAGGAAGCTCCTCAGAACCGCACGCCTGGGCTCGACTTCCCTGCCGGTCAATTCCCGCGCGAGACCTTCCAGCCGCTCGCCCGACACTCGCACCACGCCGATACCCCCTCGCCCGGGAGGGGTCGCGATTGCCGCGATGGTATCGGAGCGAGCCACCCCCGGCCCGAGGAACCGCCGGCTACTTGCCCTCACCCGCCTCGATCAGGCGGGTGATCTGCCATTGCTGCGCAATCGACAGGATGTTGTTAACCGTCCAGTAAAGGACCAGACCCGCCGGGAACCAAAGGAACATGAAGGTGAATATGATCGGCATCATCAACATCACCTTGGCCTGGATCGGATCCGGCGGCGTTGGATTGAGCTTGGTCTGGATGAACATGGTGGCACCCATGATCAGCGGCAGCACGTAGTAGGGATCCTTGACCGACAGATCGGTGATCCAGCCCAGCCAGGGCGCATTGCGCATTTCGACCGTGCCCAGCAAAACCCAGTAGAGCGCGATGAACACCGGAATCTGCACCAGAACCGGCAAGCAGCCACCGAGCGGATTGACTTTCTCCCGCTTGTAGAGCGCCATCATCTCCTGATTCAGGCGCTGCTTGTCATCGCCATAGGTCTCCTTGAGCTTCATTAGCTTGGGCGTCAGCACGCGCATCTTGGCCATCGACTTGTAGCTGGCCGCCGAGAGCGGAAAGAATGCGAGCTTGAGCAGGACGGTCAGACCGATGATGGCCCAACCCCAGTTACCGACCAGCTTGTGGATAGCACCCAGCACCCAGAACAGGGGCGCAGCAATCACGGTCAGCCAGCCATAGTCCACCACCAGGTCGAGGCCCGGGGCTATCTTTTCCAGCTTGTCCTGTTCCTGTGGACCGGCATACAGCGTGATCGTGCTCTTGCCATCGGCCGCAACCGGCAGGATCACCCCTGCCGAGTACATATCTTCACCGACCTTGCGCATATAGAACTCGCGCGACAAACCGGGTGCCGGCAACCAGGCCGATACGAAATAGTGCTGCACCATGGCCAGCCAACCGTTATCCGCCTTGGTGGAAAACTTGGCCTTGCCCTTCTGGATGTCGGTGAACTCCACCTTCTGGAACTTCTCGGCATCGGTGTAAACCGCAGGCCCGGTAAAAGTGACCACACCCATCATCATCGAGTTGCTCTGCCCGTCGGCCGGTTTGCCGTCACGGGTGATCTGGTAATAGGCGTGGGTGCCGGATTTGGCGCCTTCGTGCAAAACCTCGATCTGGTAACTGCCGCGACGGAAAATATAGGTCTTGCTTAGCTTCGAGCCGTCCGCCGCCATGGCCTCAAGGCGCATCTCAAGCTTGTCCTCTCCATCCTTGAGATTCAGTTCGCCCGGTGCCAGCTTCCATTCGCTCTTGTGATTGGGCAAGCCCTCACCGATAACCCCGGATTGCGCCTGATACACGTGTTTGCCACCGTTGTCGAACAAGACAAAATTCTTGGTCTTGTCCTCGGTGTCCCCGTGCTTTAGCAACTCTAGGCGAACAATGTCACCTCCCTGCGAAGATATCTCTGCCTGATAGAGGTCGGTACGCAGCTTGGCAATCGCCCCCGCGGACTGTACCGGGGTGTTCGCGACCGGCACCACCGGTGTGCCGGCATTCGTCGTCGGTGTCGGCACGGCGCCCGCCGCAGCCGGTGCTCCACCAGCCACCGCTGCCGGAGCGGAATTGGTCGCGGAAGCTACTGCCGGTGCTTTGGGCATATTCTGCCGCTGCCATGCATCCCAAAGCATGATCAGCGAAAAGCTGAACACCAGAAGCAACATCAATCGTCGGTTATCCATCACTGTCTCGGCAGAGGATTTTTGTTATCGGGCTTTGAAGTCAAACTGGGCAAACAACTTGCCACAGTCAGGAAAAGGAAGGGACCATATTTTAGGGAACTGGATCATACCCGCCCGGATGCCATGGGTGACAGCGGCCAACGCGGCGCATACCAAGCCACAGCCCACGCATCGGACCATGTTTTTCCAATGCCTCCATTGCGTACTCCGAGCAGCTGGGGAAGAACCGGCACCGATTGCCAAGCATCGGACTGATTGCCAGCTGATAGGCACGAATCAACCAGATCAGCGGTCGTGCAAGGACCGACTTCATGAACCACGCGTCCCGAGGCGCCGCAACAGCGCCTCGATTTCTCCGCGCCACAACCTACATTGCCCATCGAACCCGGCAGGCGCTTTATCTACTCGACGCTTCAATCGGACGACCACGTCGCAGGGCCTCAAGGGCAATTGACGGAAGGCCTCGCGACCCTGACGCTTTATGGCATTGCGCAAACTTGCGGCTTGCGCCAGACGCTTGGGTACCACCAATCCCAAGCGTGGCAGCAACAGACCTTCCTTTTCGAGGAAGTGGAGGTCAAAGGTTTCACCCCTCACCACTTTGCGCGCGGAAAGTACTGCGGCAAATTCCTGCGGCTTATGAAGCCGCTGACCCTTTTGAAACCGGAGGCCAGAATCAGACGCCGAGGCGATGGCGACCCTTGGCGCGACGCGCACGAATCACAGCACGACCGCCACGGGTACGCATGCGTACGAGAAATCCGTGGGTGCGCTTGCGGCGCACGACCGAAGGCTGATAAGTACGTTTCATGACAATTCCCCTGCTTCAAGAAAAACCGCAGATTACAACCGGTTACGGCTATTTTGTCAAGATTGTCGCCCTTTTGGCTGTGGATAACTTTTCGGTGACGCGATAGAATCTTTTCCTTGACGAGCAAGACCACCGACAAAAACGGTAGCCTAAAAACCGTTAACGCTTCCAATAATTCCTTTGCCAATTGCACATGAATGACTTCTGGTCAGCCTGCCTGAGTCGCTTTGAGCGTGACTTGCCAGCGCAGCAGTTCAATACCTGGATCAAGGGCTTGCAACTTGAGGAAGACAGCGGTGAAGGTCAGTTTCGCTTGGTGGCTCCGAACCGCTTTGTGATGCAGTGGGTACGCGAACGCTATTTGGGCCAGATAGAGGCTTTGGGAAAGGAATTCTTTTCGGCACCCATTACCATCGCCTTGGGTGTCGCCGAAGCAAGCCCGGAATCCCTACCGGCAAACGAAGCCCTGGAACTCCCGGCCACCCAGCCGTTACCGGAAGCCAAAAAGCCGATTGCCGATCCGGCTTATGAAAAAACCCGTTTGAATGCCGACTTCACCTTTGACACCCTGGTGACCGGCCGCGCCAACGATCTCGCCCGAGCCGCCGCCCAGCAGGTGGCGATGAACCCCGGTGTTTCCTACAACCCGCTATTTATATATGGTGGCGTAGGTTTGGGCAAGACGCACCTGATTCATGCCATCGGCAACGCAATCTACAATGCCAATCCGCACATGGAAGTCCGCTACGTCCATGCCGAAGATTATTTCTCGGATGTGGTCAAGGCCTTCCAACAGAACTCACGCGAAGCCTTCAAACAGTATTACCGCTCGCTGGACCTGCTTTTGATTGACGATATCCAGTTCTTCAATCGCAAGGATCGCACCCAGGAAGAATTTTTCTATGCCTTCAATGCGCTGGTTGAAGCAAAGAAGCAGATCATCATTACCTGCGATACCTATCCCAAGGACGTCCAAGGCTTAGAGGAACGTCTCGTATCACGTTTCGACTGGGGATTGACGGTCGCCATCGAACCCCCCGAACTCGAAATGCGCATTGCGATCCTGCGAAAAAAGGCAGAGGCCGAAAACATCGTTGTTTCCGATGATGTCGCTTTCCTGATCGCCAAGAATCTGCGTTCCAACGTACGCGAGCTTGAAGGTGCCCTGAACCGGGTTGTTGCCTATGCGCGATTCCATGGTCGCGAGATCGGCCTTGACGTTGCCAAGGAAGCCTTGCGCGACATCATTGGTGCCACCAATCGGCAGATTTCAATGGAACTGGTCCAAAAGACCGTCTCAGACTATTACAAGATCAAGGTCGCGGACATGTTTTCGCAGAAGAGAACCCGCGCCATCGCACGACCTCGACAAGTCGCCATGTGGTTGGCCAGGGAATTGACCACACACAGCCTTCCGGAAATCGGTGAAGCCTTTGGTGGTCGTGACCACACCACGGTGCTGCACGCCTGCCGCACCATCGTAGACCTTCGAACCAAAGATGGACGACTGAACAACGACCTGCATATCCTGGTTCAAACCATCAAGGGATAAGTTGTGGAAAAGTTGCCGGCAGAACCGCGTGAACAATTGTGGATAACTAGGACCTACCCATCCGAAGCGAGGAATCATCCAACTTCATCCACAACCAGGAACGACTTTCATCCACGTGCTTATCCACTGTACAATTAGCTGTATTTAATAAAGATTTAGGTGTTTTCCACAAGCAAGAGCTTCCCTTATTAATCATAAGGCTTTTATATATGCTCCTATTTAAAGGTCCACGTGACCAGCTTCTTTCACCATTACAGGCGGTATGCGGCATCGTCGAAAAACGTCACACGCTGCCAATTCTTTCCAATGTTCTAATGGAAAAGAATGGCGAGAAGCTGACGCTCTTGGCAACGGACATCGAGATCCAGATCACAACCCAGACACCGACTCAAGGAGCCGAGAAGGCTTCGATGACGGTAGGGGCGCGAAAGATGCAGGATATCCTGCGCTCGCTTCCCGAGTCTGCCGAAGTAAGCCTGACGCTGGACGACAAGCGATTGCAGTTGAAGGCGGGTAAAAGTCGTTTCAACCTGCAAACCTTGCCGGCTGAAGATTTTCCGCGCATGGCGACCAGCGAGGGGCAGGCCTCCCGGCTTTCGCTGACCCAGAAGCAGATGAAGCGCCTGCTCGGGTTGGTCCAATACGCAATGGCCCAGCAGGACATCCGTTACTACCTGAATGGATTGTTGCTGGTGGCCAAGGGCAGCGAGCTACGCATGGTTGCAACCGATGGCCATCGCCTCGCCTATGCCGCGGAAACGCTCCCTGAAGCACCCTCGCCGATCGAGGTGATACTACCGCGCAAGACGGTGCTCGAGCTGTCGCGCCAGCTGGCGGATAGCGATGACCCGCTGGAGGTGTTGCTGACGCCCACCCAGGCCCGCTTCAGCTTCGGCAGCATCGAGCTGGTGTCAAAGTTGATCGACGGCAAGTTTCCGGATTATGAGCGTGTCATACCACAGCACCATGCAAAAGTCATCAAGATGTCGCGCAATACCTTGTTGCACTCATTGTTGCGCGCCGCCATCCTGACCAACGAAAAATTCCGTGGCGTGCGCCTTGTCCTATCGCCAGGCAGCCTGAAAATCATTTCCAGCAACGCCGAGCAGGAAGAAGCCCAGGAAGAAATCGAGATCGAGTATTCGGCCGAGGCGCTTGATGTCGGTTTCAACGTTACCTACCTGCTTGACGTGCTGAACAACGTCAGCAATGAATCGATCGAGCTGCACCTGGCCGATGCCAACTCGAGCGCCCTATTCGTGCTTCCCGGCAACGACACGTTTAAGTACGTAGTCATGCCAATGCGTATTTGACCCCGGCACCACTCCATGACTGAAAGCAATCCGACACCCGCTTACGATGAATCAAGCATCCAGCAACTTGAAGGCCTCGAGGCGGTGCGCAAGCGGCCCGGCATGTATATCGGCGATACGTCCGACGGTACCGGTCTCCATCACATGGTGTTCGAGGTGGTCGACAATGCCATCGACGAGGCGCTGGCGGGCCATTGTGACGACATCGTAATCACCATCCATACCGATAACTCAATATCGGTGGCGGACAACGGCCGTGGCATTCCGACCGGGATCAAGTTCGACGACAAGCATGAACCCAAGCGCTCGGCCGCAGAGATCGTTATGTGTGTGCTGCATGCCGGAGGCAAGTTCAACCAGAATTCCTACAAGGTTTCCGGCGGTTTGCACGGCGTGGGGGTTTCCTGCGTAAATGCCCTTTCCAAATGGTTGCGCCTGATCATTCGGCGTGAAGGAAAGAAATACATGCTCGAGTTCGAGCGTGGCAATGTCAGCAATCGCCTGGTGGAAGTGCAGAATGGTGTCGAGGTATCGCCATTGCGGGTACTCGGTGACAGCGAAAAGCGCGGCACCGAAGTGCATTTCATGGCGGACGAGGCCATTTTCGGCAACATCGAATATCACTACGACATCCTGGCAAAGCGGCTGCGCGAGTTGTCCTTCCTCAACAACGGCGTGAAGATCCGGCTGATCGACCAGCGCACCGTTAAGGAAGAGGATTTCGCTTTTTCGGGTGGCGTCAAAGGTTTCGTTGACTACATCAACCGTACCAAGACCGTGCTCCATCCGGCAGTTTTCCATTCCACCGGCGTCTCCGTGCAAAACGGGGTCAGCATCGACGTCGAGGTCGCGATGCAGTGGAATGACTCCTATGCCGAGCAGGTGCTGTGCTTCACCAACAACATTCCCCAGTCGGATGGCGGAACTCACCTTACCGGGCTGCGCGCAGCGATGACGCGGGTGATCAACAAGTACATAGAAGAAAACGAGATCGCCAAGAAAGCCAAGGTCGAGATCACCGGCGACGACATGCGCGAGGGCCTGGCCTGCGTGCTTTCGATCAAGATGCCCGACCCCAAGTTCGCCTCGCAGACCAAGATGAAGCTGGTGTCGTCCGAGGCGCGCCCGGCGATCGAGGAAGTGGTTGCACAGAAACTCGCCGACTATCTGCTGGAAAAGCCGCTCGATGCCAAAATCATCACCGGAAAGATCGTCGAGGCGGCGCGAGCCCGCGAGGCAGCGCGCAAGGCACGCGACATGACCCGGCGCAAGGGGGTCCTGGACGGACTGGGACTTCCGGGCAAGCTCGCCGACTGTCAGGAAAAGGACCCGGCGCTGTGCGAGATGTACATCGTCGAGGGCGATTCCGCCGGAGGCTCGGCCAAGCAAGGCCGCGACCGGAAATTCCAGGCCATCCTGCCTTTGCGCGGCAAGGTGCTCAACGTCGAAAAAGCCCGCTACGACAAGCTGATTTCCAGCGAGCAAATCGTGACCTTGGTTACGGCTCTCGGTTGCGGGATCGGCAGCGAGGATTTCGACATCGCCAAGCTGCGCTATCACCGCATCATCATAATGACCGATGCCGACGTCGATGGCGCCCATATCCGCACCCTGCTGCTGACGTTCTTCTACCGCCAGATGCCCGAGCTGGTGGAGCGCGGTTATGTGTATATCGCCCAGCCGCCGCTCTACAAGATTCGCCACGGCAAGCACGAAACCTACATCAAGGATGACCAGGAGCTGGGCCAGCACCTGCTGCGACTTGCCCTCGATGGCACGCAGCTGATCCCGCGCGCCAACGCAGCGCCGGTCGAAGGCGAAACCCTCGCCTCGTTGGCCCGCGCTTACCTGCTGTCCGAGGCAGTGATTCGGCGCGTCACCGATTTCATCGACGGCGAAGTATTGCATGCCCTCCTGGCCCACGATATTGCAGTCGATACTTCCAACGAAGCGGCGACCCGCGAAAGTGCGCAAACGCTTGGCGCCAAGGTTTCGGGCGAGGTACGCATAGAGGCGCGGTTCGACGAAAAGCATGAGCGCTGGTCACTGGCCGTGATCCGCATGCACCATGGCAACCAGCGGGTAGGCCGCATCGACGAGGATTTCCTGCTTTCCGGCGATTACCAGCAGATTCGTCGCACTGCCCAGATGATTGCCGGCCTGATCGGAGAAGGTGCTTTGTTCCGCCGCGGCGAGAAGTCCCTCGCCATCACCAGCTTTGCCGAGGGCATGAAGTGGATGCTGGCCGAAGTCGAGCGCGGCCTCGCCAAACAGCGCTACAAAGGCCTTGGCGAAATGAATCCGGAACAGTTGTGGGAGACCACGATGGACCCGAACGTGAGGCGCCTGTTGCGGGTCCAGATCGACGATGCGATCGCCGCCGACGAAATATTCACGACCCTGATGGGCGATGATGTCGAACCGCGTCGTGCCTTCATCGAATCAAACGCGCTTTACGCCAAGAACATCGACGTTTAGAGGGCTGACCCTACATCGGTCACCGGGAGGGCGCTAGGATGCGCCCATTCCTCCTCCTCTGATCCTTTGGATTGGATTCGCCCGATACCTCGGTATCGGGCTTTTTTTGGCATCGTGCGCCTGATCGAGGCCTGACACCGGGAATGGCGCAGCGCAGCAATAAATATTGACAATATCCGGTAAGTTATTTATATTAATGGATATTGCAACGCAGCAATTCGGTATTGACAGGCAGCCATTCCGCGCCTGTCCAATGAATCAGCTTCCGTAAGGAGACTGGCATGAATCACGTATCCGAACAGTTCCGGCTTGCGAACCAGACCGGAATGCAAACACTGGAAACCGTCGCCGTTCTGGCCTTCGATGCCATGGAAAAGATGGCCGCCTTGAATCTGGGCATGGTGAGGGGAGTACTCGAGCAGCGCGAAACCGCCAGCCGCAAACTGGTCGCCGCCACCCGGCCGGAGACGCTGGTGTCGTTGCAGGCCGGTGTGTTCCTTGAAAGCTCTCGCCAAGCCATGGACTATTCGCAACGCGCCATGGAAATTGGCAGCGCCACCCGCGATGGCTTGACCAGGCTGGTCGCCGAACAGATCCCGGGGGTCATTCCTCCACAACGGAAAAAAGCTGCCTGAAAGGGCGGTTGAACCAATCCAATCCGGCGGACATAACACCGTTCCGCACCCCGCGCCATCGCCCGCTGTTCCTTGCGCGATGGACCAGAAAGCGAACAACCACCCAAGGAAGCCAGGCTAGACCCTGGCCGAAAATCGTGGGTGCGTTCTATGGGAGTCGATGTGTCGATCGCAGAAAACCGTCTGAAATACCAGCTACGAGGCGCTGACATATTTTCCTCGCGCCGTAGCGGCAGCCCGTCACAATTGCTGGTTGCCGCCCTGGTTGTTACCACCCTGGCCGGTGGTATCGCCGCCGCGACCCGACCGATTGCCAATGCCGAGGCCGTGCCGGCAATCAACGCCAGCGAATCGGTCGGCAGTGCGCAGCCGGTGGGTACCGAACTCAACCCGTCGATGAGTGCCGCCCTTGAGTCTGTTGCTCAACGTTATCGAGTGGCACCCGAAGCCCTGCAACCGATATTTACAGCCGCACAACAGGCCGCCCGTGAGCTCGATCCCCTGCTGATCATTGCCGTAATTGGCGTCGAATCCGGTTTCAATCCGTTTGCCCAAAGCGTGATGGGAGCTCAGGGTCTCATGCAGGTGATTCCGCGTTATCACCGCGACAAATTGCCCCCCGAGACACCCCCGATGGCGTTTCTCGACCCGGTCAGCAATGTTCGTGTCGGGGCACAAGTGCTGCAGGAAGCGATCCGCCGTAGCGGCGGCCTGATCGAAGGCCTGCAGTATTACGCAGGGGCTGCCGACGATCCCGAGCGTGGTTATGCGACGCGAGTGATCGCCGAAAAGCAGCGCCTGGAGTTGGCGGCGCGCGGGCGCAAGGGCCCGGCCGTAGCGCTAAACAACCCGTTGCGCCCGATCGTTCCGCAGCAGCGTGAGCTGGCCAAAAAGAGCGACTGACGATACTGGCCACCGCAGGGTCTATACTGCGATGAAAAGGGTGCTTCGAAACTCGTTTCAGGGAGAAAGCCCGTGACCACGTTGAACATTCCTTCCGCGCCGCCATCACTGGCGCCGGGTGGCGATTTACGCCACGATCTGGTCGATGCCCAGGTGCAGGTGCTGAGCATCTACCTCGACAAACGGCCCCCCGAACACCTCGTCACCGCGCTCGATCGTTTGATCGAGTGTTGCCGCGCCAGCTTTCGCGAGGAAGAAGCGCTGATGACCCGTCTGGGTGGGCAAATCGATCCGGCGCATCGCGACCGGCACCAAACCGTGATGCACCAGCTTTCCGACCTGCGCCTGGGGGCACTGGATTCCGACCGCGGGCGGCTGCTCGCCAGCCTGATCCTGATCGACCGCGAACTGATAGCCCATATTGCCGACGCCGCTCTGGTTTCGGCCGAAGGCTGAACGGCCGCCTGCGGCGACTTCCCGCAGTTAGCTCCGGGCAAAGCTTGCGCTTTCACCCGGACCATGGCCCGCCGGTGATGCGCGCATAATGACAGCCCTGCCAACCAGCGCCCCGGGGGATTCGCCATGAATGCGATGCGCAGTACCGTATGCCTGCTTGCCTGCCTGAGCGCGACGGCCGCCGTCCAAGCCGCCGATACTTACCTCTGCGTCGCCGAAATGACCACTGGCTTCAACTACGACGCGAGCAAGAAAGCCTGGCGCAGCGCGGATTTTCGCTCGGACAAGAAATTCGCGATCAGTCGTTCGAAGACCAAGGCCTACGCCTGGGAAGCCAAGGAGGTTGGCGACGCCAGACCCGCCGCAACCTGCGAGAAGGATTTCAACGAAGCGGGCAACCTATTCTGCACCGGCGTATTCGACCTGCGTTTCAATCGTCGCCAGCTGCGCTTCCTGTATGCCTACCCGATCGGCTACTGGAGTGACGGTGCCGGTGCGCGTGAGGGGGAAAACACCCCTGCCATGGCGATCGGACGGTGCCGCGAACTCTGATACGCGCCGGCGTGTTCGCTGCGGCGCTGGCCTGCGGCGTGGCATGCGCGACTGCCGGCGAGCCGGTGGCGCCCGGCGAATTGGCAGTACCGGGACGCCTGTTGATGCTTCGTCACGCCCACGCGCCGGGCAACGGTGATCCGGCCAACTTCAAGCTGGGCGATTGCAGCACGCAGCGCAATCTCGATAGTGCTGGACGTGAGCAGGCGCGTGCGCTGGGCCGCCGCCTGGCCAAGGCAGGCATCAAACGAGCGCGGGTGTATTCCAGCCAGTGGTGTCGCTGCCTCGAGACAGCGCAATTGCTGGGCCTCGGCGAGCCGATACCCTTGCCGGCCTTGAATTCCTTTTATCCCGTGCCCGAAGAGCGAGAACCGCGGCTGGCCGAGCTGCGCCGATTTTTAGCGGCGCAAGCACCCGACGGACCGCCGCTGATCCTGGTGACCCACCAGTTCACGATTTCCGGCCTGACCGAGGCGGGTACTCCCTCGGGCGGCGGCAGCGTGTTTCAGCTTAACGGTAGCGGCAGTCCGCGCCTGATCGGCAGCCTTGCGCCGGAATGAAACGGGATCGCCGTGGGACCAGCGCCGACTTTTAATAGTTGACTCTTTTTGTCGGAATGGTTACAGTCCTTCTGTCCCAAGGGGGAGTAGCTCTCCGCCGCGACGTCGTCAATACGGAAACATGAAATCGTTTCCCGGCGCGCGGGTGGTGGTCGCAAGACCGCCGCGAGCAAGACCTTTGCCGCGATGGCGGAGGTTCCCTTGTCGAAACACGGCCCTTCGTCCTCGCCGGACTGGGGTCGTTTCGTTTGCTGACCGCACGCAACGGCTATAAGGGTCTGACAAGGAGAGCAGTGTGGAAACAATTGGAACCGGTTGGATGTGGGCGGCATTTTTCGGAGTCGTCCTGGTCATGCTGGCAATCGACCTGTTCGTGGTCGGCGGCGGCAAGCAGCATCGCGTCAGCATGCGCGAAGCCGCCGGCTGGTCGCTGGTCTGGGTAGCGGTGTCGCTGGCCTTTGCCGGCGCCCTGTGGTGGTACCTCGATGGCACCCTGGGGCGTGAGCTGGCGAACCAGAAGGCGCTCGAGTTCGTCACCGGCTACCTGATCGAAAAATCATTGGCCGTGGACAACGTTTTCGTCTGGCTGATGTTGTTCGGCTTCTTCGCCGTGCCCCTGGAGCTGCAAAAGCGCGTACTGGTGTTCGGTGTGCTTGGTGCCATCGTCATGCGCACGGTGATGATCTTCGCCGGTGTCTGGCTGATCGCCAAGTTCCACTGGATCCTGTATGTCTTCGGCGCCTTCCTCTTGATCACCGGGGTCAAGATGTGGTGGTTTGCCGACGAAAAGCCGGACCTCGCCAACAACCCGGTGATCCGCTGGCTGCGCGCGCACATGAAGGTCACCGACGAGCTGCATGGCGAGCGCTTTTTCGTCATGAAGGAAGAAGCCGGCAAATGGGTGCGTTACGCCACGCCCTTGTTCCTGGTGCTGGTGCTGGTGGAGATTTCGGACCTGATCTTCGCGGTCGACTCGATCCCGGCGATCTTCGCCATCACCACCGATCCTTTCATCGTTCTGACCTCCAACGTCTTCGCCATCCTCGGCTTGCGCGCCATGTATTTCCTGCTTGCCGACATGGCGGAACGATTCAGCCTGCTCAAATACGGCCTGGCCCTGGTGCTGGTCTTCATCGGAACCAAGATGATGTTGATCGACCTGGTCAAGATTCCGGTCACGGTCTCGCTTGGTGTGGTTGCGCTGATCATCGGCACCTCGGTGGTGCTCTCCTTGCGCCGCAGCTCAGCCAAGCCCGCCGCGGTGGTCGACAAGCCGTGACCCCGGCAGTTCGCGGGCTGCTGCTCGGCGCGGCCGCCTTGCTGACACTCGCGGGCGGGGCGGCCTGGGTCTGTCCGGGCAATCGGTGCGCCGTCCCGGCGCTGGATGCCGCGGGGCTGGGTGCTGCCCATGAATCCCGGGCGGCCTGGCTAGATGGCTTGGTCCAGGGAGTCACCTGGGCCGGCTCGCTATGGTTACTGCTGCCCCTCGCCATCCTTGTCGCTTGGCGACTTTCCCGGTGCGACGGATGGCAGGCCGCGAGTTTCGTCCCGGCAGCCTTGCTGACCGCCACGGCCCTGGCGCACCTGGCCAAACTCGCGGTGCTGCGACCGCGTCCCGAGCTGTTTCCGCCGCTGGTGGCGATGCCGGCCGATGCCAGCTTTCCCAGCGCCCACGCGATGCAGGTCAGCGCCTTGGTTCTTGCGCTGCTGCTGCGGCCCGGCGCCCAGCCCGGCATCGCGTTCTGGTTGGCCGGGGTGGCCTTGATCGTCTTGGTCGCGGCGTCACGGGTGTACCTGCAGCTGCATTTCCCCAGCGACGTCCTGGCGGGTATTGCGGCTGCCGTAACGCTTGTGTTGGCCCTGCGCACCCTTCCCTGCTGGCGGGGGGCGCAGCCATGAGGCACAAGTTTCTCGGTACCGGCGAACCCGGCTACCACCCCCTGCGCAAGTTCCGCACCGTGGTGTCGGGCCTGCGCTACGCCGTGATCTACGACTGGTCGGTGACCTACAAGCTGGTGCTCTCCGCGGGTGTGTTGATCCTTGCCTTCGGCATGCGCGCCTGGGTGGATTTCCTGCTGATTCTGGTGGTGACCGTGTTCGTGCTTGTCGCCGAGATCTTCAACAGCGCGATCGAAGCGCTGTGCGATTTCGTCGAGACGCGGCATAACGAGAAGATCAAGGTGATCAAGGACATCGCTGCCGCCGGCGTCGGCCTGGCGATTCTCGCCTGGTGCATCGTGCTCGGCGTCGAGCTGGGGCGGTTGCTAGCCTAGCTTTTTCGCCGCCGCCGCGAGTATCGCGCCGACCGCCGGGTGCGGGATCTTGCGTCGGGTGACGATGGCATGCCAGCGTTCGTGTACGCCCTCAAGGGTGCCGAGCGGCAGCGCGCCGAACTGCACGGCGATCTCGTCGCGCAGTTCGGTCGGTGCCGGGAACAGTCCGTAACCGCCTCGTCCGAAGGTCTTGAGCAATGCGCTGTCGGAAAACTCGCCGACGATTTCCGGGCGTAGTTCGTGCTGCTGCAGCCAGGCATCGACGTCGGCGCGCAGCGGATGGCTGCGCGCTGGCAAAAGCAGCGGAGCGCCGTCGAGGCGGTGCGGGAAGTCCGGCGCATGGCGCCGATGCAGCTCGACGTCGCCGTACAAATCGACCCCGGCCTTGCCGATCAGGTGCGATTGCAGCTTGAGGTGGGCATCGGTGGGCGCCGGCCGGTCGGCCAGCACCATGTCGAGGCGGTTCATCGCTAGTTCGGCGAGCAGGTGCTCGAAGCCGCCCTCGGTGCACTCGAGGCGCATCGACAGCGGCGCGTCGAGCGCGGGATGCAGCAGGCGAAAGGCCACCAGCTTGGGCAAGGCGTCGCCCAGTCCCACCGCTAGCCGTTGCCGTGAGCTGCGATCGGTGACCGCGTGGCGCAGGCGGTCGCCGAGCAGGAAGATCTGGTCGGCGTAGTCCAGCGCCGTGCGTCCCGCCTCGGTCAGGGCCAGCGAACGCCCCTGCGGAGCGAACAGGGCCTGCCCGAGTTGGCGTTCGAGCATCCCGAGCTGGGTGCTGATGGCCTGCGCCGAGAGGTTCAGGCGCTCCGCAGCACGGGTGATGCTGCCCTCCTTGGCAACCGCCCAGAAGTAGAGCAGGTGGCGGAAATTGAGTTCGTCCGGGCTCATGGAAGCATCCAGAATTTTTTAGTATTCCATCAAAAATACACCATTTATCTTGAGTCTGGCGAGGCCTAGAGTGCGTCTCACCGGGACGGACTCGCCGTCCCGGATTCAAAAAGGAGACAAAGATGATCACCCTGGAAGATTGCCGCGGCCTCTGCGATGCCGACCCGGCGCTGGTGGCGCGGCTTGCCCGCGACGAGGCCTTGCCCGAGGTGCTCGCGCTGGCGCGGGCGCAGCAGCTGTGTCACGGTGCCAAACAGGATTTTCCGCGCGCCGCGCGGATCCGCACCCAGCCGGCCGGTGACTACCGGCTGGCCGCCTGAGGAGAGCCGCCATGATGAGCATGCAAGCCCGCGAACGCCTTTCGCGCCCTGTCCGCGCCGCCCGGGGCCTGCGCCCCTACCCGGTGAACAGCGCCTGCGCCAAGGCGCGCCTGCTGGTGCTGGCGATGATCGCCGACGGCCGCATCGATGCCGCCGAACTCGACGGCCTGTTGAAGCGCGACGCGTTTGCCGAACTGGGCATCACGCGCAGCGACTTCCTCGAAGTGCTGTACGAATTCGGTGCCGACCTTGCCGGCTTGCCCAGCAGTGGTTTTGACGTGGCCATCAGCCCGCGTGTGGTCGATTCCCTGTTTGCCGAAATCTCTGACGACAGCGAAAAGTTGGCCATGCTGCGCCTGATCTTCGACGTGATCCGCAGCGACGGCGAGCTGGCTCCGGCTGAAGCGCGGCTGTTCTGGAACGCGCTCGATGCCTGGAGCCTGCGCATCGAAGATGGACGCCGCCACGCCCCGGACGTCCCTGCCGGGAGGTCGCCGCAGCGCCTGCGCCAGGCTGCTTGAGGGCTGGTGCGGTTGTCGGCCGCCGGCTCTGGTACGCTCGCCTGCTTTGCCTCCCGCCACGGCGGGAGGCAGCAACCCCTGGAAAGCCACGATGCGCACCGAAACCCCGCAAGCCATTTACCTCAAGGACTACACCGCGCCGGCATGGTGGGTCGACACGGTCGACCTGCATGTCGCGCTCCACGACGACCACGCCGAAGTCAGGGCGAGCCTTGCCTGCCGGCGCAATCCCGCGAATTCGCAGCCCGACCTGGTGCTCGACGGCGAAGAACTGACGCTGCTGGAAGTCGGCGCTGACGGTACGGCGATCGCTCCGTCTCGCTACACCGTCGGCGACGAAACCCTGATCCTGCACGGGCCCCTGCCCGACAGCTTCATGCTGGAAACCCGGGTGCGCATCGAGCCCGACCGGAACACCCAGCTTTCCGGCCTTTACAAATCCAAGGACGGCTATTTCACGCAGTGCGAAGCACAGGGCTTCCGCCGCATCAGCTTTTTTCCCGACCGGCCCGACGTCATGTCGCGCTATACCTGCACCATTGAAGCCGATAGGGCACGCTTCCCGCAGCTGCTGTCGAACGGCAATCCGGTTGCCGCGGGCGAGCTCGAAGGGGGTCGCCATTGGGCAAAGTGGGAAGATCCCTTCGCCAAGCCCTGCTACCTGTTTGCCCTGGTTGCCGCGAAACTGGACGTGCTGGAAGACGAATTCCTCACCCGATCCGGCCGCCGCGTGCGTTGTGCGGTCTACGTCGAACCCGGCAAGCTCGACCAGTGCGGCCACGCCATGGCGGCACTGAAGAAATCCATGGCCTGGGACGAGCAGCGCTTCGGCCTGGAGATGGACCTCGACCACTACATGATCGTTGCCGTAGGCGACTTCAACATGGGGGCGATGGAGAACAAGGGCCTCAACATCTTCAACACCAAGTACGTGCTGGCCCGCCCCGACACCGCCACCGACACCGACTACCAGGGCATCGACCGCGTCGTCGCCCACGAGTACTTCCACAACTGGACCGGCAACCGCGTCACCTGCCGCGACTGGTTCCAGCTGTCCCTGAAGGAAGGTCTCACCGTCTATCGCGACCAGGAGTTCGGCGAGGACCTGCACTCGCGCGCAGTGACGCGGATCCAGGAAGTGCGCACCCTGCGCGTCGCCCAGTTCCCCGAGGATGCCGGGCCGATGGCGCACCCGATCCGGCCGGCGTCGTATGCCGAGATCAACAACTTCTACACCGCCACGGTGTACGAAAAAGGCGCCCAGGTCATCCGCATGATCGAGACCCTGATCGGCCGCGACAACTTCCGCAAGGGTATGGACCTCTACTTCGCCCGCCACGACGGCCAGGCAGTGACCTGCGAGGATTTCGTGCAGGCGATGCAGGATGCGTCGGGCGTCAACCTCACGCAGTTCCGCCGCTGGTATGCACGGGCCGGAACGCCGCGGCTGAAGGCCGAGGGCGTGTATGACACGGCCGCCAAACGCTACACGCTGACGCTGACGCAGTCGCTGGCACCGACGGCTTATGAAGCACGATTGCGTGCCGCCGGCATCGCCCCCGAAGATGGCCCGCTGCACATCCCGGTAGCCGTCGGCCTGGTGCTGCCCGACGGCAGCGATGCTTTTCCGACGCGCGTGCTGTCGCTCACCGATACTTCGCAGACCTTCGCCTTCGATGGCATCCCGGCGGTGCCCGTGGCGTCGTTGTTGCGCGGCTTCTCTGCCCCGGTGCATCTCGACTTCGACCAGTCCGATGCCGAGCTGGCCCACCTCATGGCCCGCGATTCGGATCCCTTCAACCGCTGGGAAGCCGGGCAGCGCCTGGCCACCCGCGTGTTGCTGGCGGGCATTGCCGCAGGCGGCCACGGCGATACCTGGATCCCGACCAGCCTGGTCGAGGCCTTCCGCCGCGTGCTGGCCGATGGGCAACGCGACCCTGCCTTCGCTGCCGAGGCCTTGGCCCTGCCCGCTGAACAGGTGCTGGCCGAAGAAGTCGTCGCCACGGGTGGCATCATCGATCCCGAAGCCATCCATTTGGCACGCCTCAACCTGCGTCGCCACCTTGCGGCGGAGTTGCACACCGAGTTCGAATCCACCTGGCAGGCCCTCTCGCCTGGCGAACCCTACGCGCCCGACGGCGCCCAGGTCGGCCGCCGCGCCCTGCGCAATGCCTGCCTTGCCTTCCTCGCCGATGCCGAAGCGGCCGCCGTGCTGCCGCGCCTGCTGGCCCAGTTGCACGAAGGCGGCAACATGACCGACGTGATCGCCGCGCTCGGCATTCTGGCCAACCAGGAGCTGCCCGAGCGCGAAGAAGCCCTGGGTGCCTTTTATGCAAAATGGAAGGACGAGGCACTGGTGGTCGACAAGTGGCTCTCGGTGCAATCCACCTCGCGCCTGCCCGGCACCGGGGCGCGGGTACGCGCACTGATGCAGCACCCGGCCTTTGACCTGAAGAACCCGAACAAGGTGTATGCCCTGGTGCGTGCCTTTTGCGGCGCCAATCCGCGCCACTTCCACGCCCTGGACGGCAGCGGCTACCAGTTCGCCGCCGACGTCATCATCGAGCTGCAGGCGATGAATCCGCAGGTGGCTTCGCGCATTGCCCGCAGCTTCGATCGCTGGCGCCAGTTCGATACCGTTCGCCAGGGCCACGCACGTGCCGCCCTGGAGCGCATCCAGGCGTGTGCAGGCCTGGCCAAGGATGTCGCCGAAGTGGTCGGCAATGCGCTGAAGTGATTTACTTTGAACGGCAGGAGGTCAGTGCAACGCCCGTTCAGCGCCGCAGCACTTCTTGAACTTCTTGCCGCTGCCGCACGGACAGTCGTCGTTGCGGCCGACCTTGGGCGCCTCGCGGCGTAGAGTAGAGGCGCGCTTGCGCTGCGGCAACCACCAGGCCATCAGTTGGAGGACGCTGGGGCCGAGCGATGCCGCGTGCGCCTCGACTTCGTCATCCAGCGTCGGATCGCTTTCCAGTTCGCGCGCACCCTCCTCCGTGCCGTGCAGCAGGATGATGTCGAGCAGCCCGGCATTTTCCTCGTCGTCAAGGAGAGCTTGCCAGCCGGCCTCGTCGAGCGCCATGCCGCGCACAAAGCCGGAGCACCATTCGCCGATCACGGGCAGTTGCCGGCCTTCGTCCTCGCGCTCCCAGAGCAGGGGCTCGAAGTCCTCGGGTTCTTCACGCAAGTAGAGCAGCAGTGTGTTGGCGTGGCGCAGTACCAGGCTGCGCATGCGCTCCGCCAACTTTTCCGAAGTCCAGCTGACGCCCTGGCGCCAGACCTCGGGCAGCCACAATGCGGGCGGCAGGTTGGTCGGGCCGACCGCCAGCGCGGTGAGGAAGCCGTCGACCATCGACAAGTCCATCGCGTCGTCGCCGATGGCGTCGGAACGCAGGAAGGCGTCCAGCTCGTCCAGCTCGTCGTCGTCAAGCAGCAGCTCAGGGTCCATGTATGTTCCTTTCCGGGAGCGGTTGGCGCTTGGGTCAGGCGGGTACTCGCCCGCGCGGCTAGGGCTTGGTTGCCCGGAAGAGTGCGCCGACGGTCGATGCTGCGGTCTTGTAGCCGGTGACCGCCAGATGCGCGACGTCGGTAAAGCCAGCCTCGCGCAGCTGCCGCAGGACCTCCTCCACACCGAGGGTCCCGGAGACGCAATTGGCCCAGCTGTCGCCCGCCGGGCAGCATGAGCCCTGCCCTGGCTCGCGCACCATGTCGGCAAATCCGAACCGTCCGCCGTGGCGAAGAATGCGGAAGACTTCGGCGAACACCTTCGCTTTATCTACCGCGAGATTGATCGCGCCGTTCGAGATCACGACATCGGCTGCCCGGTCGGGAAATTCGAGGGCATCCATTGGTCCTTCGCTGAACTGGACATGCGCCAGGCCGGCGGCGCGCGCGCTCCCCTGCGCCTTGCTGACCATGGCGGGCGTCAGATCGAACCCCATCACCCTGCCGGTGTTGCCCACCAGCAGTCCGGCTATGCAGGCATCGGCGCCGGCACCGCAACCCAGATCCACCACGGTTTCCCCCGGCTGGATCGGGACCGCGGCGAACGGGTTGCCGACTGCCGCCGCAGATTCCCAGACAAGATCAGGCAAGGCAGCGAGCCATTCGGCCCGGTAGCCCAGTCGACGCGCATTATCTTTGCCCTTGGCCCACCCGAAATCCTTCTGCGGATTCTGGGCCAGATCGGTATACAGCTCCCGGATCTGATCGAGAGGACTGCAGGGGGAGTTTTGGCAACTCGTGGTGGTTTCCATCATCGGGCCGGTCGTGGAGCGGGAAAAAGCGACTTGCGATCGGCAAGTCGACGGATTGGCAATGATACGGCGGCATGGAGATCAAGGGACCGCCTCGCTGCACCGACTTTTCGTGACGTTCCCGCTCAGGCGGAGAGGCGTGGGGACCGTTTGGCGCTTGCCGATCTCGATTCCGTCAACGCCGCCAGGATCTGCGTTTCGGCGATGCCTTCCTGGATCATCCAGGTACTGACGATGCCGATTTCGATCGGGGTCAGGGCCTCGGCCTGCGCAATTGCGTGGGCGATGCCGGCCTTACCCTTCCTGACGTGACCCGCCAGGCACAGGGCCAGCGCATGCAGCGCCGCCCCGGCATGGTGATGACCAGCAGCGCGCTGCGGATTGTTAGCTATCAGTCGAAGTTGGGTGCGCATGATTCGTCATTCCCCTTACCCGATTTACGGCAGCCGGTTGCAAAAGCTGAACCCGGCCGACACTCAGGATGCGGAACGGCCCCAGAGTTCCAGCGGAACACCTACGGTTTTGCGCAGGGCATCGCGCACCCGGGTAGCGGTGAGCGGAGCCTTGAAGGTGATGGCATGCGCGAACTGTTCTCCGGCGAGGCGGTAGAACCATGTGCGGCGACGAACGATCATGATCTTCTCCCATGTGTGTTGTTCTTACGCCCTGCAACACGCATAGGCCATGCCAGTGCCCAAAATCCCCGCCTGGCCCCGGTTGGGGTAGGCTAGGCGGGCGATTCCGGCAATTCGACGGACGATAGCGGCAAGTATTGCCAGCAGATATTTACCAGAGCGTTTCGCGTTCCGCGCTGGCAGTGATCTGGTGGATGGTGAGATCGGCCCCGTTGAATTCTTCCTCGGCATCCAGCCTGAGGCCGACCATGGCCTTCAGGGTCCCATAGACGAGGAAGCCTCCTACCAGCGCCACCGTCACGCCGAGCGCGGTGCCCGCCAGCTGGCTCATGAAGGCCACGCCGCCCATGCCGCCCAGCGCCTTGCTGCCGAAGATGCCGGCGGCGATGCCACCCCAGGCGCCGCACAGGCCGTGCAGCGGCCAGACGCCGAGCACGTCGTCGATCTTCCAGCGGTTTTGCGTCAGGGTGAACATGAAGACGAAGAGGCCGCCGGCAACGCCGCCGGTGACCAGCGCGCCGATCGGGTGCATCAGGTCGGAACCGGCACAGACGGCGACGAGGCCGGCCAGCGGGCCGTTATGCACGAAGCCCGGGTCGTTCTTGCCCATTACCAGGGCGACCAGGGTGCCACCGACCATGGCCATCAGCGAATTCATGGCGACCAGACCCGAGATCTTGTCCAGGGTCTGCGCGCTCATCACGTTGAAGCCGAACCAGCCGACAATCAGGATCCAGGCACCCAGCGCGAGGAAGGGGATGCTGGACGGCGGGTGTGCGCCGGCGATACCGCCATCCTTGTGGTAGCGACCGCGGCGGGCGCCCAGCAGCAGCACGGCGGCCAGCCCGATCCAGCCGCCGACGGCATGCACTACGACCGAGCCGGCGAAGTCGTGGAACTCCTCGCCGAAGCTGGATTTGA
This sequence comes from uncultured beta proteobacterium, assembly GCA_903908065.1. Taxonomy (GTDB): domain Bacteria; phylum Pseudomonadota; class Gammaproteobacteria; order Burkholderiales; family Rhodocyclaceae; genus Sulfuritalea. The sequence goes on from CAIVQO010000090.1 coordinate 29,768, forward strand.
TCCAGGCCTGGATGCCGTAGGCCTGGTTCCAGGCGATGCCTTCGAAGAAGGGATAGACCAAGCCAACCAGCAGGAAGGTGGCGGCCAGTTGCGGGCCGAACTTGGCACGCTCGGCGATGCCGCCGGAAACGATGGCCGGGATCGCGGCAGCAAAGGTGAGCAGGAAGAAGAACTTGGTCAGCTCGAAGCCGCTTTTCTGCACCAGTGTCTCGGCGCCGGCGAGGAAGTTCACCCCGTAGGCGATGCCGTAGCCGATGAAGAAATAGGCGATGGTCGATACCGAAAAGTCGCAGAGGATCTTGACCAGGGCATTGACCTGGTTCTTGCGCCGCACCGTGCCCAATTCGAGGAAGGCAAAGCCGGCGTGCATGGCCAGGATCATGATGGCGCCGAGCAGGATGAACAGGACGTCGGCGGATGTCTTGAAATTCTCCATTGTGGGGCTCCCAAAGCGCGCAAGGCACGAATGGGAGGCACGAAAGCAACGAGCATTCCTGAAGATGAAGCTATTTTAAATCAGTGGGTTGTGTCAATGGACCGGTTGGCTTGGCACTTGAATGGTGCAGCCGCACCGGCCCATGCACCGGAATGGTGAGCGATTCCCGCAAAAGTCGGCGCTGGCGGGGCGGCGTTTTTTCCTCAGCTGCCGGGTGGCGTATAGCCGCGCGGCAGCAGCACCCACATGCGGCCCTGCTGGCGCATCTTGCCGGCCTGGTTGCCGGCCTCGGCACCGCTGCCCCAGTAGAAATCGGCACGCACCACGCCGCGAATCGCACCGCCTGTGTCTTGACCCAGCATCAGGCGAGTAAGCGCCTGCTCACTGTTTGGCCTGGTTGTCGCAAGCCAGATCGGTGCGCCCAGCGGCACATGGCGGGGGTCGACGGCGAGCGAGCGCTCGGGGGTCAGCGGCAGGCCCATGGCGCCCTGCGGCCCGCTGCCTTCCACCGGCAGTTCGCGGAAAAACACCAGGCTGGGGTTGGCGTTGAGCATTTCGCCCAGGCGCTTCGGGTTGGCCTTGGCCCAGGCCTTGATGTTCTGCATCGAGGCCTGCTCGGCCTTCATCTCGCCCTGATCCACCAGCCAGCGCCCGATCGAGCGGTAGGGGTGGCCGTTCTGGTCGGCGTAGTTTAGGCGCACGCGGCTGCCGTCGGCAAGCTGCACCTGACCGGAGCCCTGGATCTGCATGAAGAAGAGGTCGATCGCATCATCGATCCACAGGAGGGCCTCAGGTGAGCGCTTGCTCTCCTGCGGAGCCCATTCAGCACGCGAATAAAAAGGAACCAGCTTGCGCCCCTCGAGACGGCCGCGCAGGCGCAGGTGCTTGAGTTCGGGGTAGAGCTCGGCGAGGTCAACCACGATCAGGTCCTCGGGTGGGCCGAACACCGGGTTGGGGTAGGCCTTGCTGCGCTGCCGGCTGCCCTTGAGGACGGGCTCGTAATAGCCGGTGATCAGGCCGTTGCGCGAGCCGTCGGGATTGACTAGCGCCCAGGGACGGAAGCTGCCTTCGAACCAGGAGCGCAAGGCGCCGGTCGTGGTGTCGGCGAGATCGCGCGCGGAGGCGCAAACCGGCTTCCAGTGCGCCTGGCGTTCGAGGCTGCGGCAACTGGCGATGAAGGCGGTGAAGGCAGCCGAGGGGTCGTCCTCGGTCCAGCCCGTCAGCTCGCTCCACTCGGCGGCTTGCAATGGTTTCTCTGCCGGCTTGGGCGGCTCGACCGTGGGGCAGACCGGACATGCGGGGCAGGCTTGGGGCGCCGGGCAGGTGGTCGTTGCGGGGGCCTGCGCCGCGGCTTGCGCCGGCGCCTGCGACGGCAGTTGCGCACAGCCGGCAAGGGCCAGCAGGGCAAGGAAAGCAGGGAAGGAGCGGAACATGAATCTGCTAAAGTGCGCCGACAGCAAGAGCCCGCAAGCTTAACCGATCTCCGAGACCGCAATGACCGACCTGCACCGTGCCGTGGCGCCCCTGATCGACCGCCTCGACGCCCTCTTCGACCGCCTCGACGCCGTGTTGCCGCCGCCCCTGCCGAAGACCGACTGGTCGGCGACGGCTTTCCGCTGGCGCACCCGCGCTGGGCGCGGCTGGCTCGAAGCCGTCAAGCAGCCGCACCGCATCCGCTTCGAGGATCTGCAGGGCGTCGATGAGCAGAAGCGACGGATTGCCCAGAACACCAAACAGTTCGTGCAGGGGCGCAGCGCCAATAACGTGCTGCTCACCGGCGCGCGCGGCACCGGCAAGAGTTCGCTGGTCAAGGCCGTGCTCAACCAGTTTGCGGCCAAGGGCCTGCGCCTGATCGAGGTGGACAAGGACGACCTGGTGCACCTGCCCGAGATCGTCGAGTTGATCGTCGGCCGCCGCGAGCGCTTCATCATCTTCTGCGACGACCTCTCCTTCGAATCCGGCGAGCCCGGTTACAAGGCGATGAAGAGCATCCTCGACGGCTCGATCACCGGCATGCCGGACAACCTGCTGGTGTATGCCACCTCTAACCGGCGCCACCTGATGCCGGAAAAGATGTCGGAAAACCTCGAAACCAAATACAACGCCGACGGCGACATTCATCCCGGCGAGACCACCGAGGAAAAGATTTCGCTCTCCGAGCGCTTCGGCCTCTGGCTGTCCTTCTATCCCTTCGGCCAGGACCATTACCTGGAAATCTGCGCCCACTGGCTCGGCGAGTTCGGCGCCTCCGCTGCGCAGATCGAGGCGGCGCGCGGCGAGGCCCTGCAGTGGAGCCTGATGCGCGGCTCGCGCAGCGGCCGCGTGGCCTGGCAGTTCGCCCGCGACTACGGTGGTCGGCACGCCGGCAAACCGACTTCGCCCCGGCGCAGCAAACCTGAATGAAGCTCACCGAAGTCGCAGCCGCCGTCATCGAACGGCGCGCGGCGGATGGCGCCATGGAATTCCTGCTCGGTCAGCGCGCGCCGGGCACCTTCTACCCCGGTTACTGGGAATTCCCCGGCGGCAAGGTGGAGCCCGGCGAGACGCCGCATGCCGCGCTGGTGCGCGAGCTGGGCGAGGAACTTGGCATCGGCGCGACCCGCGCCGACCCCTGGCTGCGGCGCGAACACGTGTATGAGCACGCCCATGTGCGGCTGAACTTCTTTCGTGTGCGCGACTGGTGCGGCGAGCTGCACGACCATGTGCATAGCGCCCTGGCCTGGCAACGCGCCGATGCGCTGACGGTGTCGCCGATGCTGCCGGCCAACGCGCCGGTGCTGGAGGCGCTGGCGCTGCCGGATTTCTATGCCATCAGCCACGCTGGCGAAATCGGCATCGACGCCCAGCTGCTGGCCCTGGCCCGGGCGCTCGACGCCGGCCTGCGTCTGGTGCAGCTGCGCGAGCCGGCGCTGGATGGCGCACGCCGTGCCGCCTTTGTCCATGCCGCCGTGGACCTGTGCCACCAATACGGTGCACGCGTGTTGGTCAATGGCGATACCGGCCTGGCGGAGGCCGCCGGCGCCGATGGCGTGCATCTGCCTGCGCGCGATCTCGCGGCGCTGGAACGGCGGCCGGACTTTCCGCTGGTCGCGGTGTCCTGCCACCAGGCGGCGGAGCTGGACCACGCGGCGTCCCTGGGTTGCGATTTCGCGGTGTTCGGTCCGGTGCGGCCGACGGCCAGCCATCCCGGCGCGCCCGGCATCGGCTGGGACGCATTGGCCGCCGTGCTCGCCGTGCCGCCGCTGCCGACTTTTGCCCTCGGCGGGCTGGCGCGTGCCGACCTCGATGCCGCCCAGCGCGCCGGTGCCCACGGCATTGCCGCGATCCGCGCTGCCTGGGACTAAGCACTCAATCCGAAGAAGCTTCGTCCGGTTTCGGTTCTTCCTTCGCCGCCACGCGGTACTGGTCCGAGGCCCAGGCGCCGAGGTCGATGCCCTTGCAGCGCGCGGAGCAGAAGGGACGATGCCTGTTTTCCGCCACCCATTCGACGGCTTTGCCGCAGGACGGGCAATTGACGATGCGGGGTGAAGCGGGACTTACAGGTTGCACAGCGTGAGTTCGAAATTCACCTGGCTGTCGAGCTGCCTTGGCCGCTGGTCCATGTCGGGACGCAGGAAGCGGATGTTGATGGCGAACTTGCCGGCGGAAATCTCGGGCAGGCAGGGCTCGCCCGAGCTGGTCTTGAGCCGGATCAGCTGGGCATTGCGGCCGCCGAGCATGAGCTGGAACTGGCCGCGTTGCGCCACTTGCGGCTCGGCGCGGCCGGAGGCACGCAGCAGGCGCAGCACGATCGCCAGCCCGCTGCGGATCGGCAGCATGGGCGCAATCCAGCCTTCGATGTCCTGCTGGCGCAGCGCCGATTCGCGGTGCCGCCAGTAGTGGTAGCCCGGCAGGTCGAACTCGCAGACGCCGCCCGGAATCGCGGCGCGGTTCTTGATCGCCATCAGCCATTCGTTTTCGCGCAGGTAGTGGCCGATCTTGCCCTGCATCGCCAGCAACAGGGCGCTGGCCTGCTCGATCTCGTAGAGCGCGCCGGACAGCGCCTGCTCGGAAATCTCGGGGTTGTTGCGGAAGGAAAGCAGGATCTGGCGCTGGCGTTCGAGTTCCTGCACCAGGTCGAATTTCAGCTCGGCGCGCCCGGCAACTTCGAGGATCTCGAACAGCGTGACCAGCGCGACGTGGTGTTCCATCGCCCCGTCCGCCGTGGCGAAATGGGCGATCTTGTCGAACAGGTCTTCAAGCCGCAACAGCGTGCGAACGCGCTCGCTGAGAGGGTATTCGTAAGTGATCACACGCCGGCCGGGTCGGGAAAATTCACGGGATTGTGACCCAATTCAATGCAAATCTCAACCGAATCACCCCGCCAATGCCAAATAACTGGCATGCAGGCGTTCGATTTGCGGCTCCAGGTCGGCGAGACTTCGATCGTTGTCGATCACGTCGTCGGCAGCCTCCAGGCGCTGCGCGCGCGTGGCCTGGGCGGCAAGGATGCGCTCGACCTCGGCGCGCGTCAGGCCGTTGCGTTGCATGACGCGGGCAATTTGCGTTTCCACGTCGCAGTCGACCACCGCGACGCGATTCACCCGCTCGCGGTAGCTGCCGGACTCAATCAGCAGCGGCACCATGAGAATTGCATAGGAAGAGTCGGCGCCGGCAAGACGGCGTTCGCTCTCTTCGCGAATCATCGGATGCAGGATGCCCTCCAGGCGCTTGCGCGCCGGCGGGTCGGCAAACACGATGGCGCGCATCGCGGCGCGATCCAGCGCACCGTCCGGTGTGGCAACGGCATCGCCGAAGGCGGCGCGGATCGCCGGCATCGCAGCCCCGCCGGGGGTGGTCAGCTGGTGCGCGATGGCGTCGGTGTCGATCACGGCGATGCCCTGCTCTTCGAACAGCCGGCCGACCGCGCTCTTGCCGCTGCCGATGCCACCGGTGAGACCGATCACGAAGCTCATCGCGGGCAGTCCGTCAGGGCGGCGTCGGCATGCGGCGCGATCAGCTTCGGCAACTGCTGCAACAGGCTTGCCGCGACACCGCGCAGTTCGACGCGGGCCTTGGCCGGCGGCTGGTCGCGGGCGTCGACGCGGGCGGACTTGATTCCGCGTTTATTGAGTCCGAGGAGGAACTCGCGCGCCGCCGGTTCGGTGGGGAAGCGCCCGAGCACGATCTCCTGCCGCCCGCCGTCGAGCGCCACGGTTTCCTGTTGTTCCACGCTGAAGCGCTTGAGTTCGGCCGCCTTCTTTTCCGCTGCGGCGAGGTTGGGCAGATCGGCGATCACCACCAGATAGAGCGCCGGGTCCACCTGGGGCATCAATTGCGCCTCGAAGCCGGCCGCCTGTGTCGCCGCTTTCAGGGCTTCCGCATCAATCATGGCAAGGCCGCCGACGATGCGGCAGGCGATTTCACCGCTGCTGCCGGAAGTCGGCGCGGGCGCCACGGCGCTTGCCGTCCCGTTTGCGGCGATGACCCGCAGCTTCTCGGGTTGCAGTTGCTGCGCCAGTCGGTCCGGTTCGCGGTTGGGGTCGCCGCCACCGAAGTAACCCTGGCCCCAGGCAAAGAACACCAGGTTGATGAAGATCAGCAGGAAAAAGCTAGCTCGCAGGGCCATGGGTCATCAGGTGCCGGAAACTGGCGCAGCCGCGCCGAGGCGTCCGCGTTCGACATCGCGCCGCACGCTGCGTCCCGCCTGGAAGGCAAGGGCCAGCGCGCGATAGGCGGATTCCGCGGCCGCGCGATTATCGCGGCTGTGGTTGCAGACGTAAAGGTCGCAAGTGACGGCGTTCTGTTCCGGCCAGGTATGCACCGCGAGATGCGATTCCGCCAGCACCAGCGCGCCGGTGGCGCCGGCCTCGGGAAACTGGTGGAAGGCGGCGGCCACCACCTCCAGCCCGGCCTCGGCACAGGCGCGCCGGCACAGCGCGGCCAGTGCCTCGGCGTTGCGCAGCAGGCGGGGCTCGCCGGCGCAGTCGTGGAACTCGGCAAGGATGTGCAGACCGTTCATAGGGAGGAGGCGAAGGATACGCCGAGCCGGCGCAGCGTGCGCTCGGCGGCCAGCACGCCACGATAATTGGCTTCCTCGAACAGCGACAGGCCGGAGACGTCGGCATGGGCAAACTGGACCCCCGGCAGGCCGCGTTCGAATGCCTCGCGCGTGCCGCCCCACAGCCGCCCCGGCCGCGGGCGGACCATGGCATGGGCATGGCGGTGCACGTCGAGCCGCGTCACCAGTTCGCGGATCTCGGGGTGGGGGCGCGACAGGTCGGCGAGTATTTCGCGCGCCCAGTCTTCGTGCGAGTACAGGAGTCGGCGCCTATCGGACGCCGACTGCGACGCCGATCCGGACGCCGATTCCTCATGCAGCGCGCGGTACCAGCTGATCACCGTCGGCCCCGGCGCGTAGCGCAGCTGCTGGTGCGTCGCCACCACGTAGCCCAGCGCGGCGCTGTCGTGCAACACGTTGTCCCAGGCCAGCGGCTGGCCGGCGCGTGTCAGCGGTGGTTCCGTCAGGGTCAGCGTCGCCACCACCCAGGGCGCGTAGTCGGCGCCGGCCAGCGCCCGGCCCCACTCGGCCGGCAGGGCCGGGAACACGCGCGGCAGCAGGAACAGCGGCGCGGCCCAGATCAGCTCGCGTGCCTCGATGCGCAGGCTGCGATTTTCGGCGGCGAGGAAGACATCCAGGATCGCTCCCCGGCGCCCCTGCTCGACGCGGAAGACCAGGGCGCGGGGCAGCACCCGTCCCGCCGCCGCACGCGCCAGACCGCGCGCCAGGCAGGCATTGCCTTCCGGTGCGGTGAGCACCTGGCCTTCGCCGTCGCGACAGGCGAAGTAGTGCAGGCCGGCCCAGGCCGAGGTCTGCATCGCGCTCGTGCCGTAGTCGTCGCGGCAGGCGTAGTCGGCCAGCCAGTGCAGGCCTGGCGCCGTGTAGCCCTCGGCCAGCAGCCAGTCGCGCAGGTTGCTGCGGTCGAGTGCCCGCCATCCGGGGTCGCGGCTGGAGAGCGCGAGCGGCAGCGCGAATGCCCGCCGCCCGCTGCCATCCCGTTGCTGCCGCAGTTGCTGGATGAAGTCCTGGAAGCGCACGTATTGCGCCCGTTCCGCCGCTGGCACGCCGAGCGTCGGCCACAGGCCTTCCTGCCAGTAACCGTCCTTGTACAGCCGCTCCTGCGGCGCGTGGCAGAGGTAGCGTTCGTCATAGTTCGGATGCGCGGCGTCCCGGTTGCCGCGCAGCACGCCCAGCTCGGCCAGCAGCGCGCGCGTGGCGCGCGCCTCGCGCGGCGGCAGCGGCAGGTAGTGGGCGCCCAGCGGATAGGCCGAGACCGCATTCTTCCCGGCGCGCGAATTGCCGCCGGCCTCGGATTCCATCTCCAGCAGCAGGTAGTCGTCGCAGCCGGCGCGGGTGAGCTTCCACGCGGCCGAGAGGCCGCCGATGCCACCACCGACAATGGCCACGGCGAGTTTGCGCGTTTCGGTCGGCGCCGGAAAATCCGGCTGGCGCAGGCGGTGGCCGAGCTGGTCGTCGGCACCGGTCAGCACGCCCGGCGGCAAGGGCGGCGCAGCCTTGCCGCCGCAGGCTGCGAGGGCGGCTGCGGCGGAACTGGCGGCGAGGAAATCGCGCCGGCGCATCAATGCGCCTGCACCCTGCCCCACTCGCGCTCGAAGATGCGGACCAGGTTCTGGTTGTCGAGGCGGTTGGGTTCGGCGGCGACGCGCGCCATGTCGGCGGGGAAGTGGAACAGCGCGGGAATCGCATCTGGAGTGACGAAGCGGGTCGCCACCGGGATGGTTTGCGGCGGCCGGTAGTCGCGCTTGCCGGCGAGGATGTAGCCCCATTCGCCGAAGCTCGGTACCAGGGCGTGGTAGGGTGCGGTGCGCCAGCCGGCGGCTTCCAGCGTGGCGACCACGGTCCAGAAGCTTTGCCGCGCGTAGAGCGGCGAGGTGGCCTGCACCGCGACCAGGCCGGTTTCGGCGACGTGCTGTTTCAGCAGGCGGTAGAAGGCGGTCGAGTAGAGCTTGCCCAGCGCGTGGTTGGACGGATCGGGAAAATCGGCGATGACGAAATCGAATATCTCGGTAGAGGTTTCCAGCCATTGCAGGGCATCGGCGTTCACGATCTTCAGCTTGGGCGAAGCCAGCGCGCCGCCATTAAGCTCGCGCAGCAGCGGCGACTGGGCGAAGAGTTCGGTCATGCGCGGGTCGAGGTCGACCAGGGTGATGTGTTCCACCTGCGGGTACTTGAGGACCTCGCGCACCGCCATGCCGTCGCCGCCGCCCAGCACCAGCACCCGGCGCGCACCCGGCAGCGCGGCCAGGCCAGGATGTACCAGGGCTTCGTGGTAGCGGTACTCGTCGCGCGACGAAAACTGCAGGTTGTGGTTGAGGTAGAGCCGCGTCTCGTCGCGGCTCCGGGTGACGACGATGCGCTGGTAGGCGCTGGACTCGGCGTGCACGATGTCTTCGGCATAGAGGTTGGCCTCGGCCAGGCTGACGTAGTGGCCAGCGAAGCCGAAGCCGACGGCCAGCAGCGCCAGCACCGCGATGCACTGTGCGCGCAGCGCCGGCAGCGGGCCGAGCTGGGCGCGGAACAGCCACAGCGCCCAGGCCGCGACCAGGGCATTGAGCAGGCCGAACAGCAGCGCGCTCCTGACCAACCCGAGATGCGGCGCCAGCAGCAGCGGGAACAGCACCGACACCGCCAGCGCGCCGATGTAATCGACGCTAAGTACTTGCGCGACCAGGTCCTTGAACGCCACTTCGCGCTTGAGGATGCGCATGATCAGCGGGATCTCCAGCCCGACCAGGATGCCGATCAGCAGCACCAGGCCATAGAGGGCGAAGCGGAAGGGTCCGGCGTGGAGGGTGAACAGCAGGAACAGTAGCCCGGCCGAAAGGCCGCCGAGCAGGCCCACCAGCAGTTCGATCTGGATGAAGCGCACCAGCAAGTTGCCCGCCACGTGCTTCGACAGCCAGGAGCCGATGCCCATGGCGAACAGGTAGGCGCCGATCACCGTGGAGAACTGCGTCACCGAATCGCCCAACAGGTAGCTCGCCAGGGCGCCTGCGATCAGCTCGTAGGCCAGCCCGCAGGAGGCGACGATGAACACCGAGGCCAGCAGGGTGCGCTGCATTATTTGTGAAACAGGCGTGAGGCTTGGCCCGGGCGCAGGGCCTGGGCGTTGGCGTCGTCGGCGAACAGGGACCAGCCCTGGTACTGCGCGTAATTGAAGAGCAGGAAGCCGGACAAGGCCAGGGCGAGGGTCAGCCGTGCCAGCATCAGTCGCCCCCTCCGTCGCCGCCCGAATCTCCGTCGCTGTCGGAATCGCTTTCACTGCCGAACTCGGCGCCGCTGGAAAGGAAGTCGGCCTCCTTCCAGCGTTCGGCCTCGAAGTCGGCTACCCGGTAACGGCTGAACATTGGCAGCAGGACCAGGAAGCTCAAGAGGAAGAAGAAATTGCTCCAGGCAGCCTGGTCACGGACGACGCGGACGCGATCGGCCACGCCGACGCGCTTCTCGGCGGAAAATTCCGGATCGATGACAAAAAAATAGTCGCCCGCCGGCAGGTCGCGGAACACCAGCTCGCGCGAGCGGTCGCCCTCACTCCAGGCGCCATCGTCGTAGCCGTGCCAGTAGGCCAGCTCGGTCTGGCTGGCCCAGGCGCGGCCGCTGCTCTTTTCCACCAGGGTGATGCCGAGTCCGAGCCAGTTGTTGTCGAGGTCGGTATCGTGGCGCAGCACCACGCTGCGCGCTTCGCGCTCCAGGCGGAAGCTTTGGGTGGTCACCGGCTCTTCGTTGTCGGTGGCGAAGAACAGGCGCTGGTCGAGCACGGTGCGCCCGCCGAGCAGGAAAACCCACAGCAGTTGCGCCAGCAGCGCCAGCATGGCGAACTTCCAGAACTGGCTAAAGACCTTTCGATGCGGCTCGGCGCGCGGATTGGGCTGGTTGGCAGCGATGCCGGTCGGCGCCGGCAGCGCATGGTCGAGCTTGAAGGCGGCGGCAACTTCCTCGACCGGCAGATAGTCGGCCAGCGACCAGGTGATCTCGGCATGCCGCGCCTCGCGGCTCAGCATGTGCGGCGGGGCGACGAAGTCGATGGTTTCCCAGGTCTCGCCGACGGCGATTTTCCAGGTGAATTCGCCCATGACATAGCGCGTCACCGCCGAGCCGGCGGCAAATCGTTTATAGGGTTCGCCCTTGTAGAGGGCTTCCGACTGGCCCACCTGGTAGCGCGGCGGATTGCCGACGGGGCTGACCCAGCTCCAGTGGCCGTTCGCTTCGACCAGCCAGCGAAAGCCTTCTTCGGCGTGGTGCAGCAGGTATTCGTGCCATCGGTAGTCCTTGCCTTCGGCGGTAACGGCGCGTTCCTGGAAGCCGATCACGGTCCAGTCGCGGCCGCCGAAGCGGCCCACGCTGCCGAGCGGGATCAGCGGCTCGATGCGCGTCAGGGTAATGGCCTTGTGCAGGATGCGCAGGCTGCTGTTGTCGTGTTCCAGCACCGTCAGGCAGGACGGACAGGCCACGCTTTGCACCGCCTTGTCGTGGATGTCGATGGCGCTGCCGCAGCGCGGGCAGTTGAGCGCCTTGACCATCCCGGCGGATTTGGCCGGACTTTCGGCGCGCAGGTTGGCAAAGCCGAAACTGGCGAAGGGCAGCGATTCGCCGACAAAGACCAGCGGCGGCGTTTCCGAGTAGTCGATGCTGGCGAAGCCGGCGCCCTCGGTGGCGCGCAGGTCCACCACCGGCGCCGGGTAGCCGGCGCCAAAGGGAAACGGCAGCTCGCCTTCGCCTGCCACGCACAGGGCTTCCTCGCGGTTGCCGACGACGAATTCGCGTCCGGCGATGCGTACCGCATCGTTGGGCATGATCCCGGCGAAGGCCGGCAGCTCGCCGCCGGGCGGGGTGAGGAAGCTGATCGTGTATTCGCCTCCGGCGTCCGACAGCCAGCCCGAGCGCATGTCGTCGAACAGCACATGCCATTCGTTCCAGATGCCCGCCTCATAGCGCAGCTGGATGCGGCCGATCACGGCGAAATGCACACCCTTGTAGCGGCCCTCGGTACCGAGCCGGATCGGCGAGGCGTCCTCGAGCAGGTCGGCCATGCGGCCGAGGTTCTCCAGGTTGCCGCCGTGGCGGACCAGCGTGCTGCGGCAGAACTCGCAGACGCCGTGGAAGGAGGCCGAGGACTTAAAAACGACCGGCGCGCCGCAGGCCGGGCAGTTGGCGCTGAAAGGCATGGGCGATGCGGAGACTGTGCGGCGTCAGCCGAGCTTCTTCAGCAGCTCTGCCTTTTTCGCGTTGAACTCGGCTTGCGAGAGGATGCCCTTGGCCACCAGGCCGTGCAGCTTCTCCAGCGTGGCGACGACATCGTCGGCCGACACCGGTGCAGAAGTCGGCGCTGGCGGTGCGGCGTTCTGCGGCGCGGCGAGCGGGTTCAGCGCGCCGGCCATGGCGCCAGCGACCTGCTGACCAAGACCGAGCCCGACGCCAAGGCCGGCGCCGATCCCGGCCAGCCCGCCCTCATTCTGTGCCGCCAGCGGGATCGCCTCGGCGGTCTGGAACTGGGTGTAGGCCTGCATGCCGCCCATCATGTTCACGCCGATGCGCTTGTCGAGCATGGCCTGCAATTCTTCGGGCAGCGAAATGTTCTGCACGTTGAGGCTGTCGAGCGCCAGGCCGTACTGCTGGAACATCGGATCGAGCTTGGCCTTGAGCGCTCTGCCGAACTCTTCCTGGTTGCCCGCCATGTCGATGAAGGGCACGCCCGATTCGCCGAAGATGTCGGAGATATGGCCGACGATGGTGTTGCGCAGCTGGCCTTCGAGCTGCTCGGACGTGAAGCGCTCCAGCGTGCCCGAGAGCGTGCCATGGAAGGCCTTGGGGTCTGTCAGGTGGAAGGCATAGATGCCGAAGGCGCGCAGCCTCACCATGCCGAAATCCTTGTCGCGGATGGTGACCGGATTCGGCGTGCCCCACTTGCGGTCGATCTTCTGCCGCGTGCTGAAGAAATACACGTCGGACTTGAAGGGCGACTCGAACAGCTTGTCCCAGTTCTTCAGGTAGGTCAGCACCGGCAGGGTCTGGGTGGTCAGCTTGTACATGCCGGGGCCGAAAATGTCGGCCACCACGCCCTCGTTGATGAACACCGCCATCTGCGATTCGCGCACCGTCAGGCTGGCGCCGTTCTGGATTTCCATCTCGGCCATGGGGAAGCGCCAGGCCATGGTCTCGCCGTCATCCTCGGTCCATTGGATGATGTCGATGAACTGTTTCTTGATGAAGTCCATGAGTGCCATGCGGGTCTCCCTGGTTATTGGTGTTCAGTAGGTCATGCAGGCGGCATTGATCAGGCCGATGGTCAGCGACAGCGCCGCGACGAAGATCGCCGGCGCGATGCGGTTGGCGGCGATGTCTTCCTTCAGCGTTGGCAGCGCCACGCGCGCCACCAGCCAGGCGGCGAGCTGCACCAGCCCGGCAATCAGGCTCCAGACCAGCAGATCGAGCAGGGTGTCGCTGTGGGCGATGACATTGGCGATCGGCATGGCGAAGCCGAGCACCGCGCCGGACAAGGAAACGGCGGCAGCCACGTTGTTGTTGCGGATCAGGCGGATTTCGTCGTAGGGCGTGACGAACAGGTAAACCGCGACAAAGACCGCCAGCAGCGCAATGGCGGCAGCAAAGTAGGCAAGGAAGTTCGGCAGCGTGGCGAGAAAATGGGCGGGCATGTCTGGGCCTCCGATCAGCCTGTCATTCTCCCCTTGTCGCGCAGGGGCGACAAGGGGTGGCCCGCGAGATTGCCCTCGGGCGCGTTCTCAGCGCTGGTAGTTCGGTGCCGCCAGCGTGCCGCCCAGCCTCAGGTTGACCGCCCGGCGCGGCCCGGGCGTCAGCGCTTCGACCGTGAGCCGGCCGTTGGCCGTGCCGAGGGCATTGAAGCCGAGTTCGCCGCCGGCCTTGAGCCCGGGCGCCAGCAGGCGCAGCCGGTTCAGTTCGGTGCGTCCTTCGTCCACCGCAAAGTCGCCGGCCAGCGACTCGAAGCGGAAATCGCCGCCGCTGCCGCGCTGTTGCAGGACGCGGTCGAGGTCGACTCCGGCCAGTTCGCCCCGGCCCAGTTCGAAGCTGCCCGCCAATGACGTCCGCGTCAGCAGGTCGCCCGGACGGGCCGCGACGGCGACCAGCGTGGCCTCGCCGGAAGCCATGCCTTCTGGAATCCATTGGCGCGCCAGCTTGCCGGCATCGATCCGCTTGGCGGCGAGCTTCGCGCTCAGGCGCCAGCCGTCGCGCCAGGTGAGCAGGCCGTCGCCCATGACTTCCCCCGCCAGCACGGTGGCCGACAATTTGTTGAAACGCAGGCCGTCCGCGGTCAGTTGGCCGCTCAATGACACATCCGCGAGCGGCGATCGGGCGCCCAGCAACCAGCGCATCTGGCTGGCTGCCAGCGTCAGCTGCCATTGGTCCTCGCGGCGCAGGTCGAAGGTGATCCTGCCGGTTTCGGCACCTTCGCCGCTCCCGCTGAGGGAAACCAGCCGGCCGTCCTGAAAGCGGGCGCGCAGCTTGAGCGGCGGCAGATCCTTCTGCTCGCCGGCGAACATCAGGTCTTTGACGTCGATATCACCCGACGCCATCAATGCGGAATTTGCCGCGCCCTCGAGCAGTGTTATTGCCAGCTTAGGTGGCAGCAGCGGCCGCTCGATGCGTATCGCATGGTAGGCCGGTGGGTCGGAGAAGATTCCGCCCCAGCCGCTGTCGATGGCGACCAGCCCGATGTGCGCTGTCGCGTCCGGTGCAGCCGCGGTCACCTCATGCAATTGCCATTGCGGGTGCGGCAGCAGCGCCAGTCTTGCGCTGCCGACTTTCACGGGAACGCCGAACAGCGCGCTGGCGCTTTGCTCGAAGCCGGCGAGTCGGCTTTCGAAGTTGTAAAGCTGAAGGAAGCCGAGAACAAGCAGCGGCGGCAGCAGCACGCCCAGCAGCAGCGGCCAGACCACGCGTCGCTGCCGCTCGCGGCGCTGGCGCAGTCGTTCATGGAGAGCCGCGCGGTCGCATTCCTCTTCTTCGAGTCGCGCGCGCTCCATTGCCTCGGCGCGGGCCTTCTTCTCCGCTGCCTTGCGCCGACGCTCGTCCTCGGCACGCTGGCGTGCGGCGTCGGCTTCAAGCCGGGCCTGCTCTGCAACCGCGCGCTGCGCGGCCGCTTCCGCTTCGCGCCGTGCCTGTTCAGCGGCGGCGATGCGGGCCTGCTCCTCGGCCAGCCGGCGCGCCTGTTCCTCGGCCGCCAGGCGCACGCGCTCGGCCAGTTCCCGCGCGGCCTTTTCCTCGGCCTTGCGGCGTGACTCGTCATCGAGTTGGCGCAGCAGCTCGGTTGCGTTGCCATCGCGCTGGCCGCGCCGACGTGCGAAGTCGGCGCGCAGCTTCTCGGCGGTCTGGTCGATTCCCGGTTCGCTGTCGTCCAGCGCGATGTCTATCGGTCTTCCCATGGCGTGCTCCGTGACGTGATGCGCAAGGCTGGGCATCGTCGCGACTGAATGATCCGTCATTTTTTCGGCATCGACCGTGACGTAGCGCACGCTGGGCCGCGCGAGCTGCCGCGAAGACCGTGAACTAACGCACAGAGCGGCGCATTTTCTGCCCTGGGAGAGGCCAACGCCTCCGCTACACTCGCGCCACCATGAAGGACAAGGAATGATCAGGCAGGCCCGGCTGGCCGGTGGCGCGATGGTCTGCGGCATGGCGCTGGCGACACTGGCTGACCGGGTCGGTGCGGACGCCGAGGCTCCATTGGTCCGTGCGACGGAGCAGAAACTCGCTCTGGTGCTGGACCTGCACAAGGGCGAAGTGGGCCGCTGGCGCGAACTCCAGGCCGAGCGGCGCCCGAGTCGCATCGCCGAGCTTGCCGCCGCCTTTCGCCGCGACTTCCCGCAAAGTCCGCATCGCAAGGAGGCACAGGAGATGGAAGCCGGTGCCCTGCGCGCCGCCAAGCTCAAGCGGGAGGTCGGCTTGTCGGGCGAGTTCTTCGACATTGCCCATGGCGACGATGCCTTCGATGCATGGGGGCCGCGCGGGGCGATGCCGAGGCCGCCTACCGCGTGGCACGCGCCTACATCGAGGGCAGGTCGGGTGTCTTCGCCAGCCTCTACCGCCATGAACAATGGTTGCGTTTTGCCGGCGAACTCGGCCACGCGCGCGCCAGCTGGGAACTGGCGCAACTCCTCAACACCCTTGGCCGCGTTGCAGAAGCCGCGCACTACGAGAAGCGCGCGATCGGCCTCGGCTACAAGCCGCCGCCGCGCCTGTCCACCCGCGATTATTGAAAGTCGGCGCTGGCGGTACGGCGCGATTCAGCGGCCCAGCCCGTATTGGGCCAGGCCCTCTAGTACCAGGTTGTCCACCACGCGAATGGGTGGGGTTACGTGCGGTGCTAGTTCGACTGCAGCGCCGCCGGAAAGCAGGCAGGTGAGCCCCGGCGGCCGGGTGGCCCTTACACGCTCGATGGCGCCCAGCGTGGCGTGCAGCACGCCGCTGACGATGGCGTCGTCGGTGTTGGTGGCCAGCGCGCGAAAGTGCCCGCTGGCATGGGGAAGGTCGGCCGTGTTGCTGGCCAGCGCGCTGCGCATCAGGGCCAGGCCGGGCAGGATCATGCCGCCGAGGAAGTGTCCCCGGGCGTCGAGCATGTCTACGGTGGTTGCGGTGCCGGCCATCACCACCACGCAGGCATCGCCGTGCAGGGCGCGGGCGCCGATCAGCGCCGCCCAGCGATCGGCGCCGAGCTGCTGCGGCCTGTCGTAACCGTTGCTGACGCCGCAGGCGATGGGCGACGAGCTAAGCCAGTCGAGCGGTATGCGCAGCTTTGCCGCCAGCGCCTCGATGCGCTGACGGGCTGTCTCGCCGGCGACGTTGCAGGCCACGATGCGCTCCGGCCGTGCCGGCAGCTGCCGTTCCAGCGTATCCGAATCGGCATGGTCCAGCGCGCCCCGGGCACGCCACTCGTCGCCATCGTGCAGCCCATACTTGAGGCGCGTATTGCCGGCGTCGAGGCAGAGCAGCACCGATTCGCCTCAGGCCGGACGCAGCGAGACTTCGCCGGAGAGCACGCGCTCGATGCGGCCCTCGCTTTCCAGCAACAGCGCGCCATCGGTGTCCACGCCACGACAGATGCCCTGGCGCGGCGCGCCGAAATCGGCGCTCAAGACGACGGGCGCATCCTGGAAGGCATGGCGCCCGATCCATGCGTCACGCATGGGCGCGAAGCCGGTGCCGGCGAACTGTTCCAGGCGTTCCAGCAGGCGGATCAGCAGGCTGGCATAGAGCGCATTGGGGTCGGCATCCGGCAGGTCGAGTGCGGCCGATGCCGCCCGCAATTCATCCGGCATGACAGCAGCCGGGCGCAGGTTGAGGCCGATGCCGATCACGGCGGCATGCGGCGCGCCGGGCAGCAGCTCGATCAGGATGCCGCCAAGCTTGCGTCCGCCCCTGAGGATGTCGTTGGGCCATTTCAGCGTCGCATCCTCAGCGCCAGCGCCCTGCGTCCTTCCGGGAAAATCTGCCAGGGCTTCTGCGACGGCGAGGCCGACCGCCAGCGACAGTCCGGCCGGCGCGGTGCCCGGCGCGAAGCGCCAGAACAGCGAAAAGGTCAGGCTGTCGCCGGGGCTGGCAAACCAGCTGCGACCGCGCCGTCCGCGCCCTGCCGTTTGCTCGTTGGCGATGACGACGGTACCCGAGGCTGCGCCCGCTTCGGCGCGCGCCAGCAGCACGGCGTTGGTCGAATCGCAGCGGTCGAGCACGTCGATGTCGAAGCGGCGGGCCAGCGGGCCGAGCGCGTTGGCGATGGCGTCGATCGTGGCAGGCATGCGTCTTCCTCCGGTCGGGGCGGCACCTGATGGCCGCAGGGCCGGAAGACTATAAACGATGCCGCCAGGGAGTGCTTCAGGTCTCGTCGGCTTCTGCCCGATCGTCGTCGAGGCCGAGTTCCTGGATCTTGCGGGTGATGGTGTTGCGGCCGATGCCCAGCAGTTGCGCCGCGTCCACCCGGCGGCCGCCGGTGGCATTCAGTGCGCGGCGGATCAGGGTGGCTTCGAATTCGCGGCTGAGGCTGTCGAACACGGTGCCCGGTGAGGCTGCCAGAAGGCGGTCGGCTTCGCTGGCCAGCGCCGAGTTCCAGTCCGCCGGCAGGTCGCGCCGCGTGCCGTCGGCGCCTTCGCGCAGCTCGCTGGGCAGGTCGGCAACATCGATGCTTTGGCCCGGTGCCATCACGGTAAGCCAGTGGCAGAGGTTTTCCAGTTGCCGCACGTTGCCGGGAAAATCGAGGCCCTGCAGGTACTTGAGCGCGGTGTCGGTCAGCCGCTTGGGTTCCCCGCCCAGTTCCTGTGCACTCTTTTGCAAGAAGTGCCGCGCCAGCAACGGAATGTCGTCGCGCCGCTCGCGCAGCGGCGGCAGGCGCAGGCGGATCACGTTGAGGCGGTGGAACAGGTCTTCGCGGAACAGGCCGTCCTTGACCCGCCCTTCGAGGTCCTGGTGGGTCGCGGCAATCACCCGCACGTTGGCTTTTACCGGCTGGTGGCCGCCGACGCGGTAGAAGTGGCTGTCCGACAGCACGCGCAACAGGCGCGTCTGCAATTCGGCCGGCATGTCGCCGATTTCGTCGAGGAACAGGGTGCCGCCCTCGGCCTGCTCGAAGCGGCCGCGACGCTGGGCGCTGGCGCCGGTAAACGCGCCCTTTTCGTGGCCGAAAAGTTCGGATTCGAGCAGGTCGCGCGGAATCGCGGCGGTATTGATGGCGATGAAGGGGGCGTCCTTGCGCGGGCTGTGGCGGTGCAGCGCGCGCGCCACCAGCTCCTTGCCGGTGCCGGATTCGCCGTTGATCAGCACCGTGGCGTGCGACTGGCTGAGCCTGCCGATGGCGCGGAAGACTTCCTGCAGCGCCGCGCCCTGCCCCAGAATCTCCGGCACCGCACTGGTTTCCTCGTTCGCACCATTTTGGTGCGCGGCTTGGGCAATGGCCCGCCGCACCAGTTCCACGGCCTGGTCGACGTCGAAGGGCTTGGGCAGATATTCGAAGGCGCCGCCCTGGAAGGCCGCCACCGCCGAATCGAGGTCGGAGTAGGCGGTCATGATGATCACCGGCAGCTCCGGGAAGTGCTCCTTGACGTGGCGCAGTAGTTCCAGGCCGCTCTTGCCCGGCATGCGGATGTCCGAGACGAGGACTTGCGGGCGCTGGCCGGTATCGAGCGCGGCCAGCGCTTCGTCGGCCGAGCCGAAGGACTTGGCGGCGATTTCCTCGCGGCCGAGCGCCTTTTCCAGCACCCAGCGGATCGAGCGGTCATCGTCGATGATCCAGACGGGATTCATCAGTCTTCCTTCTTCCTCTTTGCCAGCGGCAGCAACAGCGAGAAGCAGGTGCGCCCCGGGCGCGAACTGACTTCGATGCTGCCGCCATGCTGCTGGATGAAACTCTGGGCGATGGTGAGTCCGAGGCCGCTGCCCTTTTCGCGGCCGGACACCAGCGGGTAGAAGATCTTGTCGCGAATCTCTTCGGGAATGCCAGGTCCGTTGTCGATCACTTGCAATTCAAGTGCCAGCTCGTAGTGCTTCTTTGCCAGCGTGACATGGCGCGCGGCGCGGGTGCGGTAGATGATCTCCCCTTTGCCGTGCATTGCCTGCGCCGCGTTGCGCGAAATGTTGAGGATGGCCTGGATCAGCTGCTCGCGGTCGCCAGTGATGTCGGGCAGCGAGGTGTCATAGTCGCGCCGTACGCTGACCTCGTGGTATTCGGCGTGGATCAGGCGCCGCACGCGTTCGAGGATTTCGTGAATGTTGACCTGCGCCGGCTGCATCACGCGGTGCGAGGACAGCAGGCGCTGCATCAGGTCCTGCAGGCGGTCGGCTTCCTCGATGATGACCTGGGTGTATTCCTTGAGCTGCGGGCTGGCCAGTTCGCGCTCCAGCAATTGCGCCGAGCCGCGGATGCCGCCCAGCGGATTCTTGATCTCGTGTGCCAGGTTGCGCACCAGTTCGCGGTTGGCCTGCTGCTGCTGCGCCAGCTGCTCCTCGCGCGCGGCCTTGAGCTGCTGGTCGATCGGCCGCACTTCGAGCAGCAGGCGGGCATTCGTGGCTTCGACCGGCGTCACCGTGCAATCGACGTGGAGCTGAATGTCGGGCCCGCGCTGGATGCGGATGTTGTGGCCGGTATAGCTCCAGTTGTTCTTCAGCGCGTTGTCCAGCGCGGCGGAAAGCTCCGGGGGTTCGCCCACCAGCTTGCCCAGGGGATGGCCGAGCACTTGCCGCGAACTGACGGCAAACAGGTTTTCGGCAGCCGGATTGAGGTGGCGCAACACCAGCCCGGCGTCGACCAGAACCACTGCCGAGGAAAGCAGATCGAGGCCGCTGAATGCGGTGTAGGGGTCGGGCTGATTCATCGCCGGTGATCGCTGCAAGAAGCGCACCAGTCAGGAGTTGGCAGCCGGCCGCGATTCAGCGGAGGTTGCCGAGCTCCTTCTTCAGCGCCTCGACGTTGCGTTCGTGCAGTGCCAGCGTGTCGCGCAGCGGCTGGAGTTTGTCGGCGGGCTGGTTGCCGGCGTCCTGCAAGGCCTTGCGCGCCTTTTCCGCACTTTGCGTTTCGGTCGCCAGTTCCCGGTCGAGGATCGCCTTGCGATCGCTGTCGCGGCTCTTCTGTTCGCTGCCTGAAACCCGCGGGAAGTCGCTTGGCGTCGGCGTCGCCGCGGCGCGGGGGCGAGTGGCGCCTGACGTGGCCGGCGGTGGCGGCGACGCGGATTGGGAGAGCACCACGCAGCTCTTTTTTGCTGCCTTCTGGTTGGTGTAAAGCACTACGCCGGATTCGTCGGTGCACTTGTAAAGCGTGTTGCCTATGGCCGTGACGGGCAGCAGTGCCAAGGTGATCAGGAGCGGCTTCATGGTGCCGAGTGTATGCCAAATCCTCAGAATACCGGCCGCGTCGCGGGCCAGAAATAAAGAAAGGACGGGTCGCCCCGTCCTTTTTTACTGCGCTGCCCGATCGAAATCAGATCGAGTAGTACATGTCGAACTCGACCGGATGGGTGGTCATGCGGAACTTCGTGACCTCTTCCATCTTGAGCTCGATGAAGGCGCTGAGCATTTCGTTGCTGAACACACCGCCACGGGTGAGGAACTCACGATCCTTGTCGAGATACTCCAGGGCCTGCTCCAGCGACGAGCAGACGGTCGGGATCTTGGCATCCTCTTCCGGCGGCAGGTCGTAGAGGTTCTTGTCGGCCGGATCGCCCGGGTGGATCTTGTTCTGCACGCCGTCGAGGCCGGCCATCATCAGCGCCGTGAAGCACAGGTAGGGGTTGGCGCCCGGATCGGGGAAGCGGGTCTCGATGCGGCGGGCCTTGTCCGAATGCACGTAGGGAATACGGATCGAGGCAGAGCGGTTGCGGGCCGAGTAGGCCAGCTTGACCGGGGCTTCGAAGCCGGGCACCAGGCGCTTGTAGGAGTTGGTCAGCGGGTTGGTGATGGCGTTCAGGGCGCGGGCGTGCTTGATGATGCCGCCGATGTAGTACAGCGCGAACTCGGACAGGCCGGCGTAGCCGTTGCCGGCGAACAGGTTCTTGCCGTCCTTCCAGATCGACTGGTGCACGTGCATGCCGGAGCCGTTGTCGCCGACGATGGGCTTGGGCATGAAGGTCGCGGTCTTGCCGTAGCTGTGGGCGACGTTATGCACGATGTACTTCAGCAGCTGGGTCTGGTCGGCGCGGCGCACCAGGGTGTTGAACACGGTGCCGATTTCGTTCTGGCCGGCGGTGGCGACTTCGTGGTGATGCACTTCGACCTTGAGGCCGCAGGCTTCCAGCAGCAGGCACATCTGGGCGCGCATGTCGTTGAAGCTGTCGACCGGGGGCACCGGGAAGTAGCCGCCCTTGACCGTGGGACGGTGGCCGGTGTTGCCGCCTTCGAACTTCTCGGAGGACGACCAGGCGGCCTCTTCGGAGAAGATCTTGACGTGGGCGCCAGACATATCGACGCCCCACTCGATGCTGTCGAAAATGAAGAACTCGGGCTCGGGGCCGAAGTAGGCGGTGTCGCCGATGCCGGAGGACTTCAGGTAGGCCTCGCCACGCTTGGCGATGGAACGCGGATCGCGGTCATAGCCCTTGCCGTCGGCGGGCTCGACCACGTCGCAGGTCAGCACCAGGGTGGTCTCGTCGAAGAAGGGGTCGATATAGGCGCTGCTGGCATCGGGCATCAGCTGCATGTCGGAGGCCTGGATGCCCTTCCAGCCGGCGATCGAGGAACCGTCGAAGGCATGGCCGTCTTCGAACTTGTCCATGCTGAAGGCCGAGATCGGCACGCCGACGTGCTGTTCCTTGCCGCGCGTATCGGTGAAGCGGAAGTCGACGAACTTGACTTCCTTGTCCTCGACCAACTTGAGTACGTCCTGGGGGGTCATGAGCTGCTCTCCTGAAAATGAATGGCTAAGGCTGAAAATTCGGTACCAAGGGCAAAACCGTGCGAAATCCGGTTAGCAGGTAGCGTGCCACTCGTGCAGCACGGGGAAACGATTGTGCCACAAGTCTTTTTCACACTTGGGCAGAGTTTGAATGCACCAAGTAAGTGCAAGTTTTAGATTGCACGCACTATTATGGTGCATTTGGGTTGTCGAGCTTTTCATTGAGCCGTATCGCGCTGAACCAGGGGTCGGTCGCCAGGCCGTCCTTCAGGCGCTGGTGCATGGCGGCATCGGCCACGCCCGGAGGCAGGAATACTTCGGCTTCGACCCGGTTGCCCAGGTAATGCAGCATGGTGTGCTCGAATCCGGGTGGATCAGCGTCGAGCAGGCGACGCAGGTGGGCGAGCAGGGTATCGCGGTCCGGTAGTTCCGCCGCCGCATTCCCCATCAGGTCGTTCTCGGCATCCACATGCACCAGCACGTCAAGCACTTCGGGATGGCTGGCGAGGACCCGCCGCCGTGCCGTTTCGGCAATGCGGTGGCCTTCCGAAACGCTGATTCGCGGGTTGACCTGCACATGGGCGTCGACCAGCACCTGGTGCGCCATGCGGCGGGTGCGCAGCTCGTGCATGCTCAGCACGCCGGGGGTGGCGGCGATGCTCGCGCGAATTGCCGCCACCTCCTCGGGCGACAGGCCCGTGTCGATCAGTTCGCGTATCGCGTCCCAGGCGAACTTGGCGCCGGCCTTGACGATCATGCCGCCGACGATGATCGCCGCCACGGCATCGGCAAAATTGAAGCCGAGCAGCGCACCGCCAATGCCCGCGGCAACCACCAGCGAAGACAGTGCGTCGGCGCGCGCGTGCCAGGCGTTTGCCACCAGCATCGGTGAACGCAGGCGCTGTGCGGTGGCGAGCATGTAGCGGAACAGGCCCTCCTTGGCAGCGAGCGTGATCAGCGCCGCCCACATCGCGGCAACGCCCACCGGCGGCATGCTGCCCAAGTCCTGCAGGCGGCCGGCGGCGGTGATCAGGATGCCGGCGCCGGTACCGGCCAGCAGCAGGCCCAGCACCAGCGACGCGGCAGTTTCGTAGCGGCCGTGGCCATAGGGGTGATCGGCATCCGCCGCTTCCGCGCCCTTGCGGTTGGCTACCAGGACGAAGGCATCGGCAACGATGTCCGACAGCGTGTGCATGGCATCCGCGATCAGGCTTTGCGAGTGGGCGGCCAGCCCGACCACGATTTGCATCGTGGTCAGCACGATATTCACGCCGACGCTGATCCAGGTAATACGCTGGCCTTCGGCAAAGCGTGAGCCGGGACCAGTGTCGACCTCGACGTGTCGCAGATTGGCCATGTCGTGGTTGTGGGGTTCGCGGGACATTGCGGGCGGGTATACTCGTTCCCCCCATTCTATAACCCAGCCTGCAAGCCACTTTCCATGGGCCGTCTGAATGAAATCCTGTCCCTCGCTCAGGCGCGTGCGCGCGAACTGAAGCTCGCCTTCGAAGGTGCGCTGACACCGCGCGAAGCGCAGGAAGTGCTGCAGCTGGCGAAGCACGCACGCCTGATCGACGTGCGTACCAAGGCCGAACTGGACTGGGTCGGTCGCGTTCCCGGTGCCATCGAAATCGAATGGCAGGATTGGCCGGCCAAACACCTGAATCCGTATTTCCTGCAAACGCTGAAACACAGCGTGGTCAGCGAGTCCCTGCTGCTGTTCCTGTGCCGCTCCGGCCAGCGCTCGGCACATGCCGCCAAGGCGGCCACGGAGGCCGGCTTCCCCGACTGCTACAACATTCTCGAAGGCTTCGAGGGCAACAAGGATGCCAACGGCCAGCGCAACCGCACCGGCGGCTGGCGCCACGCCGGCCTGCCCTGGCACCAGAGCTGAGGTACCCCATGCAAACCGCCACCATTTCCTTCGACCGCTTTAACAGCCTCGCCGACAATGACGCCGGTGAGCGCATCCGCACCGCGAAAGCGAAACTGGGCAAGGACGTGGTCCTGCTCTGCCACCACTACCAGCGCGCCGACGTGTATGTCCACGCCGACATCACCGGCGATTCGCTCAAACTCTCGCGCCTGGCCTCGCAAGCCGAGGCCAAGCACATCGTTTTTTGCGGCGTGCATTTCATGGCCGAGGTGGCCGACATCCTGTCGCGGCCGGAGCAAATTTCGATATTGCCCGACCTCGCCGCCGGCTGCTCGATGGCCGACATGGCGAGCCTGGCCAAGGTCGAGCGCGCCTGGCGTGAACTCGGCGCCGTGCTCGATCCGGACCAAAAGGTGACGCCCGTCACCTACATCAATTCTGCGGCCGACCTCAAGGCCTTCTGCGGCGCCCACGGCGGCATCGTGTGCACCTCGTCGAATGCGCCGAAGATCCTCGAATGGTCGTTCAAGCAGCGCGAGAAGGTGCTGTTCTTCCCCGACCAGCACCTCGGCCGCTGGTCAGGCTACAAGATGGGCATTCCGCTCGACGAAATGGTGATCTGGAACCCCGACCTGGAACAGGGCGGCCTGACGAAGGAACAGATCGAGAAGGCGAAGATCATCCTCTGGCATGGCTACTGTTCGGTGCACCAGATGTTCCAGCCGCGCGACATCATCAAGTTCCGCAACCAGTACCCGGATGGCATCGTCATCTCGCACCCCGAGTGCAGCTTCGAGGTCTGCAAGCAGTCGGATTACATCGGCAGCACCGAATACATCCTGAAGACGGTCAAGGAAGGCGCGCCGAACACGCGCTGGCTGGTCGGCACCGAGCTCAACCTGGTGGAGCGCCTGGCGCAGGAAGTGAAGCACGAAGGCAAGACCGTGCAGTTCATGGCCGGCACCATCTGCATGTGCTCGACCATGCAGCGCATCGATCCGCAGCACCTGGCCTGGACGCTGGAGAACCTGGTCGAGGGCAAGGTGGTCAATCAGATCTCCGTGCCGGAGCATGAAGCCAAGCTGGCAAAGATCTCGCTGCAGCGGATGCTCGACGTGTCGTAAGCGGTTGGCCGGCGTCCCGCCGGTGCCGACTTTCAGCAAGGGGAGCCGATGAGCCCGCCGCGCAGCTACCGCTACTACGATCTGGTCATGGCGGCCTTCGTCTGCGTGCTACTTTGCTCCAACCTGATCGGTGCCGCCAAGGCCGCCGTGGTTACCCTACCGTTGCTGGGCGAGGTGACGTTCTCGGCCGGCGTGTTGTTCTTTCCGATTTCCTACATCTTCGGCGACATCCTGACCGAGGTCTATGGTTACGGCCGCGACCGGCGCGTGGTCTGGGCCGGCTTTGCGGCGCTGGCCTTCGCCAGCTTCATGGCCTGGGTGGCGCTTACGCTGCCGCCGGCACCGGGAGAGTTCAATATCGCCTACCAGGCGCACATGCAAGGCGTGTTCGGCAACACCTGGCGCATCGTCGCCGGCTCGATGATCGCCTTCTGGTGCGGCAGTTTCGCCAACAGCTATGTGATGGCGAAGATGAAGGTGTGGATGCAGGGCCGGCAACTGTGGATGCGCACCATCGGCTCCACGGTGGTTGGCGAGGCGGTGGATTCCGGCCTGTTCTATTCCATCGCCTTCTACGGCATCTGGCCCGACCAACAGGTGGCGAAGATCGCGCTGGCGCAGTACCTGCTGAAGACCGGCTGGGAGGTGCTGATGACGCCGGTGACCTACCGCGTGGTGGCGGCCCTCAAGCGCGCCGAGGACGAGGACTGGTACGACCGCGATACGGATTTCAACCCCTTCCGCGTCCGCGTCTGAGGGCGTCCGTCGCGCTAGACTGGCGGGGCCATGAGCACCACGCTCTCGATCGCCACCTGGAACATCCACAAGGGTTTTTCGCAGTTCAACCGCCGCATGGTGGTGCACGACCTGCGCGAGCGCCTGCGCGAGCTGTCGGCCGATATCGTGTTCCTGCAGGAGGTACAGGGCCTGCACCTGGGGCATGCCGAGCGGCACGCCGACTGGCCAATGCAGCCGCAGCACGAATTTCTCGCCGAGGACGTCTGGCACAACCACGCCTACGGCCGCAACATGGTGTACGACCACGGCCACCACGGCAATGCGATCTTGTCGCGCTTTCCCCTCCTGCATGAGCACAACCAGGACGTGACCCACCTGCGTTTCGAGCGGCGCGGCCTGCTGCATTGCGCGCTGGAGGTGCCGGGGCTGGGTTTGCCGCTGCACTGCGTCTGCGTGCATTTGTCACTCTTTGCCCGCTCGCGGCGCTGGCAGATGGCGGCGCTTGCCGAGCGCATCGAGGCCCTGGTGCCGGCGGAGGCGCCGCTGCTGATCGCCGGCGATTTCAACGACTGGCGCAACCATGCGCGGGACCTGCTGGGCGAGCGCCTCGGCCTGCACGAAGTCAGCGCCGGCGGGGATCGCTCCCCGGCTCGTAGCTTCCCCGCCGCACTGCCACTGTTCCGCCTTGACCGCATCTACCAGCGCGGCCTGCGGCTGGATGCCAGCCGCGTGCATGCCGGCCCGCCCTGGTCGGGCATTTCCGACCATGCCGCGCTGTCGGCCGAATTCCGCATCGCCGTGCCGTGAGCGCCGCCCGCCTGGATACCGCTTCGCATAGCGTTCCTGCGCCCCTGGCGCGCGGTTTTACCGACGGCAACCACCTGCAACTTCTGAAGAGCGGAGGCGAGTACTTTCCGGCATTGATCGCCGCCATCGAACAGGCGCGGCATGAAGTCCACCTTGAAACCTACATCTTTGCCGACGATGCGACGGGGCGCCGCGTCGCCGCCACGCTGGTGCAGGCGGCGCAGCGGGGCGTGGCGGTGCGGGTGCTGGTGGATGGCTTTGGCGCGCGCGATTTCGAAGCCGGCATGGGCGCCGGTTTGGCTGCCGCCGGCGCGGAAGTGTTGACCTATCGGCCCGAGGCGGGGCGTTTCGCCATGCGCCGCCATCGCCTGCGGCGCATGCATCGCAAGCTGGCGGTGATCGATGGCAGCATCGGTTTTGTCGGTGGCATCAATGTGGTCGATGACTTCGATGCCGGCACTGCGCCGCGCTTCGATTACGCGGTACGCGTCGAGGGACCGCTGGTTGCGCGCCTGCACCTGGCGGTGCGCCATGTCTGGCGCATGGTGCGCTGGGCGCGGCTGGGGCACCGCCCGCCGCCCCCTGCCCCGCTGCCGCGGCATCCTGTTCCCGCCGGGACGATGCGCGGCGCGCTGGTGTTGCGCGACAACCTGGCGCATCGCCACGACATCGAATACGCCTACCTCGACGCGATTCGCGGCGCGCGGCGCGAGATACTCATTGCAAATGCCTATTTCCTGCCCGGCCGACGTTTCCGCAAGGCACTGCTGCTGGCGGCGCAGCGCGGCGTGAGCGTCCGCCTGCTGTTGCAGGGGCGCTCCGACCATGTGCTGTTCCACTATGCGACGCAGGCGCTGTACGACCGCCTGCTGGCCGCCGGCGTGCGCATCTACGAATACGACAAGGCCGAACTGCACGCCAAGGTGGCCGTGGTGGACGACGACTGGGCCACGGTCGGTTCGTCGAACATTGATCCCTTCAGCCTGCTGCTGGCGCGCGAAGCCAATCTCGTGGTGCGCGATGTCGGCTTTGTTGGCGAACTGCGCAGCAGCCTGGCGGCGGCGCTGGCGGGTACCGCGCGCGAAATCCGCGCCGAAGACCAGGCCCACCGTCCGTGGCGCGCGCGCCTGGCGAGCCTGCTGGCGTATTCCCTGGTGCGCTTCATGCTCGGCGTGACCCGCTACGCCGGCAAGCAGTATTCGGGTTGAGCTCCGTTCGACATCGCGTTTCGCAGCGGCTACAATCCGCTCCCACGCGGGCGTCGTATAACGGCATTACCTGAGCTTCCCAAGCTCATGAAGAGGGTTCGACTCCCTTCGCCCGCTCCAGAATGCAAAAGCCGGCCCGCGGGCCGGCTTTGTTTTGGGCAGCGCGAGGGCGCTTACTGCTGCGTCGTCTCGGCCTTGATCGCCAGCCACTTGCCGCCGCGCTGTACCAGCGTGAATTGCTCAAGCGATTCGAAGCGATAGGGCTTGCCGGACTGCTTGCCCTGTTCGACCACCGCGGAGCGCAGGCTGATGTTGTCGCAGGCGGCGCTGCCGGCCAGGTCCACCAGGCGCGCATCGGTCCACACGCGACGCTGGCGGTAGTCCTTGAGGCCCTTGATCGCGGTGATGGTGCTTTGTGCGAGTTCGTCGCGCGTCAGGTCGACGCTGGCCATCTTGCCGTCCTTTTCCTTGACGTTGGCCTTGACCTTGGCGTCCTGGGCGAACATCGCGATCACACCCTGGGCGTCGCCCTTGGCGATGGCGCCGTCGAGCTGGGCCAGCCAGGCCTTGGCGATGTCCACCGGGGCGCATTCGGCGACGGCACCGGGCGCCTTGCGCTTCTGTTCCAGAAGGCGCTTGGCTTCCTGGTCGGCATTTGCCGAGTAACGGTCGAGCTCGGTGTCGAACTCGCCCGGCACGTAGAAGGCTGGCACCTTGTCCAGCAGCACCGGCAGCAGGATGGTCAGCAGTGCGCGTTCCTTGGTCTTGGGCGGGTTGCGGGCAAAGCCGACCTGGCCGGGATCGATGTCGACTTTGTTCTCGCCCACTTTCAGGGTGGTGCCGCCGCGATTCACCTTGTCATAAGTACCCTCCGGGTTGGAGGTCTGCTTGGCGAGCTCCGGGGAAGGAACATAGGGCTCGTGGTCGGTGCCGCGGATGCCGATGGTGGCCGACGGGGTGACGATGTTTTGTCCGGCCTTGTTGGTCTGCCCTATCCAGCCGCTGATCACGCGCAGCGAGCCAGTCAGCAGGCGCACGGTGAAGCCGTCGCTGGGCTTGTCCTCGGCGGCAAAGCGTTCGGCAACGAATTCGGTATTGGGGCGTATCGCCACCACGCCGGCATCATCGGTGCGCAGCACGGCTTCGGCTTCGCCGCCCGCGCGCAGGCGCTCGCCGACATAAACGGGATCACCCTCACGCAGCTTGCGCACCGGCGCGCCCACCTTGCTCGCCGTGACTTCACCGCGAATGCGCCAAACCACGCCATATTTGGCGCCGGTCGCGGCAGAAGCCGCTTCGGCAACCGGAGCGGATGCTGCGCCAGCGCTCATGGGCGCGGCGACGAACATGAGACAGAGGCCGAGGCTGCCCATCAGGGCGCCAAGGCTGGCTCGATTGAATGCGTATTTCATGGTGAGCTCCTTCACTTTCCAGATGTTTCACTGCAACAACCTATTGAAGCATATCGGCATTACTGCCTGCTGTGCGGTATTTGGCAGTTTCCGCCAAATAGGCGTCGACCGGGCGTGGATTCTGTCATATCCGGTCCCTGGTTTGCCGGCCCGTCAGCCGCTGTTGCGCAAACCGGCGGCCACGCCGTTGATGGTGAGGTGGATGCCGCGCTGTACCCGGTCGTCCGTCTCGCCGGCACGGTGGCGGCGCAGCAGCTCGACCTGGATGTGGTTGAGCGGATCGAGGTAGGGGAAGCGGTTGCGGATCGAGCGCTTGAGCAGCGGGTTGAGGTCGAGCAATTCCCTTTCGCCGGTGATCGCCAGCAGCGCGGCAATCGAGGCCTGCCATTCCGCCTTCAGGCGCGGGAATATCGCGTTGCGCAGCTCGACATCCTTGACCAGCAGCGAATAGCGTTCGGCAATCACGATGTCGCTCTTGCCCAGAACCATGTCCATGTTCGACAGCGTGGTGCGGAAAAAGCCCCACTCGCGATGCATTTCCGCCAGCAAGGCCATGCCCTGGGCACCATGCCTGGCGCGCCAGGCAGTGACCGCGGCACCGAAGCCGAACCAGCCCGGCAGCATAAGCCGGCATTGCGCCCAGGAGAAGACCCAGGGAATCGCACGCAGGTCTTCGATGGCCCGCGTCTTCTTGCGCGAGGCAGGGCGGCTGCCGATGTTGAGTGCGGCGATTTCGGCAATCACCGTGGATTCCCAAAAATACTCTTCGAAGCCGGGCGTCTCGTACACCATCGCGCGGTAGGCGGCGAAGGCGCTGGCTGAGAGTTCCTCCATCGCCGCTAGGTATTCGGGCTTGGGTGCATCGTGCTGGTGGCCGAGCAG
Organism: uncultured beta proteobacterium; assembly: GCA_903908065.1. Lineage (GTDB taxonomy): Bacteria > Pseudomonadota > Gammaproteobacteria > Burkholderiales > Rhodocyclaceae > Sulfuritalea. Next base: position 59,658 of record CAIVQO010000090.1, read on the forward strand.
CGTGGCCTCCAGCGTGGCGGCGGCGAGGATCTCCAGGTTGCGCCGCCCCAGTTCAGGGTTGGCGTATTTCGAGGCGATCACCTCGCCTTGTTCGGTGATGCGGATCTGGCCCTGCACCGCGCCCTGCGGCTGGGCCAGGATAGCCTGGTAGCTCGGGCCGCCGCCGCGGCCGACGCTGCCGCCGCGGCCGTGGAACAGGCGCAGCGTGACGCCGTGGCGGGCGAATACCTCGGTCAGCGCGATCTCGGCGCGGTACAGCGCCCAGCCCGAGGTTAGGAAGCCGCCGTCCTTGTTGCTGTCGGAATAACCCAGCATGCATTCCTGCAAGGCGCCGCGCGACCCCAGCAGGCGGTTGTAGAGCGGGATCGACAGCAGCCGTTCCATGGTCGGGCCGGCGTTGGCGAGGTCGCCGATGGTCTCGAACAGCGGCACGATGTTCACGTCCAGCGCATGCTCCAGCGGCCGCAGCAGGCCGACTTCCTTGAGCAGCACGGCGACTTCGAGGATGTCGGAAACGCCGTCGGTCTTGGAGATGATCACGTTCTCGATCGCCGCCCGGCCGTAGCGCTTGTGGATGCCGCGCGCGGCATGGAAGATCGCCAGTTCGCCGCGCGTCTCGTCCGAGTAGTCGACGCCGGGCGCGGTCAAGGGTCGCGGCGTGGCAAGTTCCTCGAGCAGCAGCGCGATGCGCGCATCCTCGTCCAGCGCCAGGTAGTCGCTGCCAGGCTTCGCCACCGCCAGCAGTTCGGCTACGGTGCGCGCATGCACGTCGGAGTTCTGCCGCAGGTCGAGCGGCGCCAGGTGGAAGCCGAAGATGGCGACGGCATGGCGCAGGCGGCGCAGGCGGCCACGCCCGAGCAGGCCGCACTTGTGGCTGATCAGCGAGCGGTGCAGCACGTCGAGGTCGGCGGCGAATTCCGTCGCCGTGGCATAGGGCTCGGCCTCGCCGACCGCATGGCGCGGGGCCTCGAGGCCGTCGAGCACCAGCGCGGTGGCGGCCAGCCGCGCGTAGAAGCCGGCGATGGCGCGGCGATAGGGTTCGTCAAGGCGGTGCGGGCTGCGGTCGGGCGAGATCTCGGCCAGGCGCATCAGCTCGACATCGGGCACCTCGATCAGCGAAGTGGTGGTCGAAAGTTCGGCGCCGAGCTGGTGCAGCTGTTCCAGCAGGTAGCTGATGGCCTTGCGGCTTTGCGCGCGCATCGCCGATTCCAGCACCTCGGCGGTGACGAAGGGGTTGCCGTCGCGGTCGCCGCCGATCCAGGAGCCGGGACGCAGGAAGGCCGGCAGTTCGGCCAGGCCCTGCTCGCGCCAGCCCGGCACTGCCCGCGCCAGGTGGTCCTCGCTGGCGTTGTAGAGGCGCGGCAGCTCGCGCAGGAAGGTCATGTCGTAGAACGAAAGCGCGTTATTCACCTCGTCCATTACCGAGAGCTTGGCCCGCCGCAGCATGCGCGTCTGCCACAGTCGCAGCACGGCGCGGCGCAGGGCTTCGTCGTGCTCGGCCTGCTCCTCGGGCGAGAGTTGCGTGCGGTCGCGCTCATCCAGCAGGCGGGCGATCTTCCATTGCGCGTCAAGGATGCTCTTGCGCTGCACTTCGGTCGGATGGGCGGTCAGCACCGGCCGCACCTGGGCGTCGGCGAAGAATTCGGCCAGCTGGCCGGCGCCGATGCCGGCCTGTTGCGCACGTGTCAGCGACAGCGCCAGGCTGCCCTCGCGTGGTGCGGCGCCGGCGCGGGCATGGGCGCGGCTGCGGCGGATGTGGTGCTGGTCCTCGGCGATGTTGGCCAGGTGCGAAAAATAGCTGAAGGCGCGCACCACCATGTTGGTGCGCTCCCGCGGCAGGCCGCGCAGCACGGTATCCAGTTCGCTGCGTGCCGCGCTGTCGTCGTCGCGATGCACGCGCAGCGCCAGCTGGCGGATCTGTTCGACGCGGTCGAAGACCTCGGCGCCCTCCTGTTCGCGCACGGTGTCGCCGAGCAGGCGGCCGAGCAGGCGGATGTCTTCGCGCAGGGGTTGGTCCTTGTCGCCGGCCGGGGCCGCTGTCGTGTCGTGTTGGTTCATGTCGTCATCTTAGCCGCAGTGCAGCAAAGATGGATCACGCTTGCTGATCGAAGCGATCAGTGATGCAGGATGCGCGAAAGGAAAAGTTGCGCCCGCTGCGACTTTGGGGCGGCGAAGAAGTCGCCCGCCGGGCTGTCCTCGACGATCTCGCCCTGGTCCATGAACAGGATGCGCTGCGCCACCTGGCGCGCGAAGCCCATTTCGTGGGTGACCACCATCATGGTCATGCCTTCGCGCGCCAGCTCGACCATCACGTCGAGCACTTCGCCGATCATCTCCGGGTCGAGCGCCGAGGTCGGCTCGTCGAACAGCATGCAGACCGGGTCCATGGCCAAGGCGCGGGCGATCGCCACGCGTTGCTGCTGGCCGCCGGAGAGCTGGGCCGGGTGCTTGTCGGCGTGGGCGGCAAGGCCGACCCGGTCGAGCAGTTTGAGGCCGCGCGCATCCGCTTCCTCGGCGCTGCGACCGAGCACCTGCACTTGCGCCAGGGCCAGGTTTCGGCGCACGCTCATGTGCGGGAACAGCTCGAAGTGCTGGAACACCATGCCGACGCGCGCGCGCAGCCGTGGCAGGTTGGTGGCCGGATCGCCGACGGAAACGCCATCGACCACGATGCGTCCCTGCTGGAAGGGCTCCAGGCCATTGACGCACTTGATCAGCGTCGATTTTCCCGAGCCCGACGGACCGCAAACCACCACCACCTCGCCCTTGGCGACCGTGGTGCTGCATCCCTTGAGCACCGGGGTGGCGCCGTAGGATTTGGAGACATCGCGGATTTCAATCATGCGTGGTGAGCCTTAGCGGACGATGGCAACGCGCTTCTGCAACTGGCGTACGGCCAGCGAGAGGCTGAAGCAGATGGCGAAGTAGATCAGGGCCGAGAGCACGATCATCTCGACCGGGCGATTGTAGTTTTTGCCCACCACGTCGGCCGCCTTGAGCAAGTCCTTGGCGCCGATGGCATACACCAGCGAGGTGTCCTGGAACAGCACGATGCTTTGCGTCAGCAAGACCGGCAGCATGTTGCGCAGGGCCTGCGGCAGGACGACGTTGAGCATCGCCTGCGCCGGAGTCAGGCCCAGGGCCTGGGCTGCCCAGACCTGGCCGCGCGGCACGCTCTGGATTCCCGAACGCATGATCTCGCAATAGAAAGCGGCCTCGAAGGCGGTGAAGGTGATGATGGCCGAGGTTTCGGCGCCAACCGGCTTGCCGGTGAGGAAGGGAATCACCAGGAAGAACCAGAGGATCACCAGCACCAGCGGGATCGAGCGCATGGTGTCGACATAGGCGCCTGCCGCCAGCGACAGGGGCTTGAACGGCGACAGCCGCGCCAGCGCCAGCAGGGTACCGATGACGATGCCGCCCGTCATCGCGATCAGGGTCAGGCGCAGGCTGAACAGCAGGCCGTCGCGGATGAACGGCAGGCTCGGGCCCCAGACGCTGAAGTCGAACTCGCCCATCGCTACCCCGGCTTCGCGATCAGGCCGGGCACGCGCGAACGCGCCTCAATCCAGGCCATGCCGCGGTTGGCGGCAAAGGCGCAGATGAAATACAGCAGGGTCACGGCGAGGTAGGTTTCGATGCCCTGCTCCGAATCCTCCTGCATCTGCCGTGCCTGGAAGGTGAGCTCCATGACGCCGATGGCGAAGGCGATCGAGGAGTTCTTGAACACGTTCATGAATTCCGACGTCAGCGGCGGGATCACGATGCGCAGCGCCTGCGGCAGGATCACGTGGCGGTAGGCCTGCGGCAGCGTGAGCCCGAGCGCCAGCGCAGCGTCGCGCTGGCCGCGCGCCAGGCTGCCGACGCCGGCGCGCACCTGCTCGGCGACCCGCGCCGAGGTAAATAGGCCGAGGCACAACGCGGCGGTGACGAATTCCTTGGCCAGCATGTCCTGCTTGACCCACAGGCCCCAATCGGGCGGCAGCAACTCTGGCACGACGAAGAACCAGAGGAACATCTGCACCAGCAGCGGGATGTTGCGGAACAGCTCGACCCAGGTTGCGCCCAGCACCGCCAGGCCCTTGTGCGGCACGGTGCGCAGCGTGCCGACGGTGATCCCCAGCAGCAGCGCCAGCAACCAGGCGGCGAGCGACACGGCCAGGGTCCAGCCCAGGCCGGTGACGAGCCAATGCAGGTAGGTCTCCTCGCCGGCCTTGACCTGTTCGAGGAAGATGCCCCAGTTCCAGTGGTAGTCCATGCGTCAAATCGGCGTGGTACGGGCGCCGACTTTTTCCTGCGTCAGAAACTTTCGGCCGGCGCGTCGCTCGGCGACGCAATGAGGAACTTCAGCAGCTCGCTCATCGGGAAGTTGAGGTTCACCTGTTTCGGCGGAATCGGCGACATGAACCAGCGGGCATAGAGCTTGTCGATCTCGCCGCTTTTCATCAGGCCCTTGACCGTGTCGTCGACCACCTTCTTGAACTCGGGGTCGCCCCGCCGCAGCATGATGGCGATCGGCTCGATGCTCAGCACCTCGCCGACGATGGCATAGTTGTTGGGCGCCTTCGAGGTGGCGATCAGCCCGGCGAGCAGGTTGTCGTCCATGACGAAGGCCACGGCGCGGTCGGTTTCCAGCATCAGGAAGGAATCGGCGTGGTCCTTGCCGTAGATCTCCTTGAAGTCGACGCCCTTGCCCTTCTCGTGGGCACGCATCAGCTGCACGCTGGTGGTGCCGGTGGTGGTGGCCACCGGTTTGCCGCCGAGCTGGCCGAGCGACTGGATGCCGGAGGCCTTCTTCACCGCCATGCGCACGTTGGTGATGAAGGTGGTCGGGGCGAAGGCCACCTGCTTCTGCCTGGCTTCGTTGTTGGTGGTCGAGCCGCATTCGAGGTCCACCGTGCCGTTGCTGACCAGCGGGATGCGGTTCTGCGAGGTTACCGTCTGGTGCTGGACCTTGAGCCCGGGCAGCTTCAGCTTCGCCTTGACGGCATCGACGATGCGGTTGCAGATGTCGATGTGGTAACCGATCGGCTGCTGCTTCTCGTCGAGGTAGGACAGCGGATAGGAGGACTCGCGGATGCCGAGGGTGATGCTGCCGCCGTCCTTTATCTTCTTCAGCGTGCCTGCCTCCTGGGCGAAGGCCGGTGCAATCAGCAGGGCGAGGATCAGCGGGGTGCTCAGGCGGCGAAGCATGGCGGTCTCCTTCAGGGGGCTTCGGTCAGGTTCTGTTGCTGCAAGGCCCACATCGCCGCGTACATGCCGCCCTGGTCGAGCAATGCGCGATGCGTACCGCGCTCGACGATGCGCCCGGCGTCGAGCACCAGGATCTCGTCGGCGTTCATCACTGTAGACAGGCGGTGGGCGATGATCAAGGTGGTGCGGCCCACCGCCACCTGTTCCAGCTCGGCCTGGATCGCCTTTTCGGTCTTCGAGTCGAGCGCCGAGGTCGCCTCGTCGAAGATCAGGATCGGCGGGTTCTTCAGTAATGCCCGGGCGATGGCGACGCGCTGCTTTTCGCCGCCGGAAAGCTTCAGGCCGCGCTCGCCGACACGGGTATCGTAGCCTTCGGGCAGTGCCTCGATGAAATCGTGGATGTGCGCCGCCTGCGCCGCGGCGATGACTTCCTCGCGCGGTGCGCTGGGCCGGCCGTACTGGATGTTGTAGTAGATCGTGTCATTGAACAGCACCGTGTCCTGCGGCACGATGCCGATCGCGGCGCGCAGGCTGGCCTGCTTCAGCGCGCGCAGGTCGGAGCCATTGACCTTGACCGAGCCCGTGGTGGCGTCATAGAAGCGGAACAGCAGGCGCGCCAGCGTGGACTTTCCCGAACCGCTGTGGCCGACCACCGCCACCGTGCCGCCAGCGCCGACTTTGAAGCTGACGTTGTGCAGGATCTGGCGGTTGCTTTCGTAGGCAAAGCCGACGTCGGCGAACTCGATCTCGCAGGGGCCGTGTTCGTTCGCGGCGAACAGCGGCCGCGCATCGGGAGAGTCTTCGACCTCGCGATTCTTGCTCAGCAGGCCGAACATGCGCTCGATGTCGGTCAGCGACTGGCGGATCTCGCGGTAAAGCACGCCGAGGTGGTTGAGCGGCATGTAAAGCTGGATCAGGAAGGCGTTCACCAGCACGATGTCGCCCACCGTCATGCTGCCGTTGGCCACGCCCACCGCCGCGCGCCACATCATCAGCGTCACGCCCAGCGCGATGATCAGCGATTGGCCCATGTTGAGCCAGGAAAGCGACACCTGGCTGCGGATCTGCGCCGCCTCCCACTTTTGCATCTGCTCGTCGTAGCGGTCGTGTTCCCAGCGCTCGTTGTTGAAATACTTAACCGTCTCGAAGTTGATCAGGCTGTCCACCGCGCGCACATTGGCCGCCGAGTCGAGCTCGTTGACCTCGCGGCGGATCACGGTGCGCCAGTTGGTGACGAGGATGGTGAACACCACGTAGATGACCAGGGTTGCCGCCGTGATCAGGGTGAAATCCCAGGCATACCGCGCGGCCAGGATGCCGATCACCAGGGCGATCTCGACCAGGGTCGGCAGGATCGAGTACAGCGTATAGCTGATCAGCGAACCGATTGAACGCGTGCCGCGCTCGATGTCGCGGGTCAGGCCGCCGGTCTGGCGGTCAAGGTGGAAGCGCAGCGAGAGCGAGTGCAGGTGTTCGAAGACCTGCAGGGTGATGGTGCGCACCGCACGCTGGGTGACGCGGGCGAAGAAGATCTCGCGCAGCTCGGTGAACAGCACGGTCGAGAAGCGCAGCGCGCCGTAGGTTGCCAGGAGGCCCAGCGGTACCAGCAGCACCGCCTGCTCCAGCTTGCTGCCGGGCAGGGTGAAGCTGTCGATGATGTCCTTGAACACCATCGGCACCGCGACATTGGTCAGCTTGGCCAGCAGCAGGCAGGACAGGGCGAACACCACGCGCCACTTCCAGGCCCACAGGTAGGGCAACAGGGTCTTGATCGTCTGCCAGTCGTGGCGTTCTTCCGGGATCGGCCCCGGCAGGGCCATGGTGGGTGGAGTGCGGCGCATCATGGGCGGATTCTAGTCGCCGCCCGGCGAACCCGCCGTCACCGGTAAAGCTCGGCCAGCAGTTTTTGCACTTCGGGCCTGAAATAGGCATCCACCACCTCGGGATCGTAGAAACTGCCCGCGCATTGGCGGATTTCGCGGTTGGCGATTTCGATGCCTCGGCTTGGGCGGTACGGTCGATGTGAGGAAATCGCGTCGGCTACGTCGGCGATGGCGACGATGCGCGACTCGACCCGGATTGCGTCTCCCCGCAGGCCGAAGGGATAACCGCTGCCGTCCATGTGCTCGTGGTGCTGGAGGATTACGTCGGCCAGCGGCCACGGGAACGGGATAGTGGCCACCAGTTCCTAGCCGACCTGGCAATGGGTCCGCATCAGGCCCATTTCCAGGTCGCTGAGTGCTCCCGGACGGGTCAGGATTTCCGACGGGACGGCAATCTTGCCCAGGTCGTGAATCGAGGCCGCGAGGTGGATGCCGTGCAAGGCCTCCCCCTTCAGCCCAAGGGCTTGTGCGATCGCCACCGCCAGTCGGGCGACGTTCTTCTGGTGCCCGGCAGTGTAGGGATCCCGGCGTTCGACCATGTGCGCCATGGCTTCGACCGTTCCGGTGAGGGCGGCGGCCGTTTCCTGCTCGCGCTGTTTCAGGGTGGTGATGTTTTCATGGGCGACGATGGCGTTGCGGGTCCCGTCGAGTTCGAGCGGAGTGACAGTCAGCAGGAACCAGCGCTGCTCGGTCGGCGAGTGGCAGGGGTAGGTGAGCTGGAACCGCGGCATGTCGTCGAACAGGACGCCGGCGATGTCCCTGGCTGCCAGCAGCGAATGGTCGTCGGGAGCAAAGCTCACCGCCGAAACGCTGCTCAGCAGATGACGCTCGACAGCAGGCGCGCAGAGATCGAGGTAATTGATCCCCACACCGTCACCGCGGCCTCCGTTGCTGTCCGCAAACTGTCGCCAGGCCCGATTGACGGCGACGATTTCACCGTGGCGATTCAATACCGCGATGTTTGCCGCGAGTGCATCGATGAGTTGCTGGGCAAGGGAACTGAACATTAGGGTGATTCTCGTGATTCGCCGTCCGGGCGCTTAAAGCTGCGCCTCCTGGTAATCCAGGATTTCCTCCTGGTGGCGCAGCACCTCGTCGCCGATCTCGTTCTCGCGCCAGAGGCGGATCAGTTCGGCGCGCTCGGCGGCAATGGCGATGCGGCGCAGTTCGTTTCGCATGCGCTCGCGCGCCGTCGGTTCGGTGCCTTCCGGTGCAGCGTAAGCGATTCGTTCGGTGATCTCGGCGCGCAGCAGGCTGCCCCATTCGGCGGGTGCGCCGGCCCCGGCCAGATGGGCATCGACCGCAGCGATGGCGGCCGCGCTCATCGCCGTGCGCACCTGCCGTTGCTCTTCGGCCATGCTCCAGTCGCTGCCGACCTTGAGCTTGCGGATCAAGGGCGCCAGCGTCAGGCCCTGCCCCACCAGTGTCGCGACGATGACGAAGAAGGTGAGGAAGATGATCAGGTCGCGCGCCGGGAAGGGATCGCCGTTGGGCAGGGTGGCGGGCAGGGCCAGCGCGGCGGCGAGCGAGACGATGCCGCGCATGCCGCACCAGCTGATGATGCCCAGCTCGCGCCTGCGCAGCTGGGGTACCTGGGGATTGACCAGGCCCGGAAACCAGCGTGGCAGCCAGGCCGCCGGATAGACCCAGGCGAAACGCACCAGCACGGCGACCACGGTAATGGCCGTGCCCATCAGCATCAGGGTTGAAAGCGGGTAGCGGCCCAGGGTGTCCATCACGTCGGACATCTGGATCCCGATCAGGATGAAGATCAGGCTGTTGAGCATGAACACCAGCACGTTCCACACCGAGCGCGCCATGATGCGCATTTCGGCCGAGACGATCTCGGGCGCGTAGCGGCCGCGCACCAGGCCGGCGGCCACCACCGCCAGCACGCCGGAGACATGCACCGATTCGGCGGCGATGTAGCCGATGTAGGGAATCGCCAGCGCGGTGATGACCTCGATGAAGGGGTCGCCGAGGCGCTTGTGAATTTCGACGAAGACGAAACCGACGACGATGCCGATCAATACGCCACCGACCGAGACCAGGGCAAACTGGGAAGCGGCCTCGCCCATCGAAAAGGCGCCGGTGAGGACGGCGGCGATGGCGAGCTTGTATATGACCAGGCCGGAGGCATCGTTGACCAGGCTCTCGCCTTCGAGGATGGTTACCAGATGGCGCGGGATGTTGAGCCGCGAAAGGATGGTGGTGGCCGCCACCGCGTCCGGCGGCGAAACGATGGCGCCGAGTACGAAGGCCGCCGCCCAGGGCACCGAGGGCACCATCAGCTTGAGCACGAGACCGACCGCCAACGTGGTGGCGATCACCAGGCCGATCGCCAGCAGGCTGATCGAGCGGATATGGGCCTTGAAGTCGCTCCAGGAGGTCAGCAGTGCAGCCTGATAGAGGATGGGCGGCAGCACGATCACCAGGATCAGCTGCGGATCGAAGGGAAACTGCGGCAGCCGGGGGATCGTTCCCAACAGCGCGCCGCCGATCACCAGGGCGATCGGATAGGGAAACTTGAAGTGCCGCGCCAGCCAGCTCAGGGCGACGGCGCAGATCATCAGCAGCAGGACAAGTTCAAGCAACAGCACGACGGAATTCCGGTCAGGAGCGGAGGGTTCGCCCGCCGGCGTGCGGCCGGCGCGTCTGGCGGCGCCGGCGCAACGGGGCGGGGAGGCCGAATTCTAGGAGCCCAGGAGCTTGTGGCGCAAGGCGTGCAGCGTCGCCCGCGCTTTTTCGAAGTCGAATTCGTTGATTTCGCGGGCCAGCTGTTCGTAGCCGGTCCCGAGCACGGTGCGCAGGCGAGACCCTTCGCGCTTGAGAATGTCGGCGGCCAGCATGTCGCCGCATGACAGGGCAGCCTCGAGCGAATTCAACACGCCCTTGAGTTGGCGCGGATCGACGGCCTCCGGATCGGGCCGGGGTTCGCAGCTTGCCGGCGAAAGCGCGGCCGCGAGCGTGGTGAATTCGCCCTGGATTGCATTCAGCGGCGTGCTCACGCGCAGGTCCGCATCCTTTGCAGCGTGCAGATCCGCCTCGACCTCGCGCGCAAGCTCGGCGACGCGGTTCAAGCCCAGGGTGGCGGCGGCGCCTTTCAGCGCATGGGCCAGGGCAATGGCCTCGGCCGCTTCCTTGCGTTCCAGGGCATTGGCGATGGCGATCGTGTCATTGGCATGGCCGAGGACAAACATCCGCAGCAGGTCGAGATACCTGTCGACCCGGCCGCGCAATGCCGCCAAGCCCTGCGCGATGTCGACGCCGTTGAGCGCCTTCAGTCGGGCCAGTTCGAGCTCGCTGGCCGCATCCATTGTCCGCGCCGAGCCCGCAGCGGCGGTCGATGCAGCCGCAGGTGCCGCAACAGGGGGCGCCAGGGCCTCGGCGGGAGGCTTCGGCAGCCATTTCAACAGGGTCGCGTAGAGGGATTCCGGGTCCACCGGCTTGGAGATGAAATCGTTCAGTCCGGCGTCGATGCAGGCGCGACGATCCTCGTCGAAGGCATTGGCCGTCATTGCCAGGATCGGCAGCGTCGCCCACTGCGGCAGTGCCCGGATCGCGCGGGTGGCTTCCAGGCCATCCATGCGCGGCATTTGCATGTCCATCAGGATCAGGTCGTAGGGACTGGCCGACGCCTTCTCCAGCGCCTCGCGGCCGTCGGCCGCCAGGGTGACGTCGAGCCCTACGCCATGCAGGACTTCCAGCGCCACCTCGGCATTGATCGGATTGTCCTCGGCCAGCAGGATGCGGGCGCCACGGTGCTTGCGGCGCAGTTGGTCCTCGGCGCTGTCCGACGATTGTTCGGGAGCAAGCGATATGCCGTGACCACGCTGCAGCGGCACCGTGAACCAGAACCGGCTGCCCTTTCCCGGGCTTCCATCGGCGCCGACGCTGCCTCCCATCAACTCCACCAGGCGGCGGGTGATCACCAGGCCGAGGCCGGTGCCGCCGTAGCGGCGCGAGGTCGAGGCGTCCACCTGTTCGAAGGCATGGAACAGGCGGTTCAGCTCGTCGGGTGCGATGCCTATGCCACTGTCTTCGACTTCGAAGCGCACCAGCAGCGTCTCCCCCTGGTCCTGCTCGACATGGCAGTGGATCGACACCTTACCGTGCTCGGTGAATTTCACCGCATTGCCGGCGTAGTTCAGCAGCGCCTGGCGCAGCCGGGTCAGGTCGCCGCGCAGCCACATCGGCACGTTGCCGCTATCCACCTCGATGTCGATGCCCTTGCCCTGTGCCGTGCCGGCGATCAGAGAATGGACATGGTCGAGCAGCGCGCCAAGGGAGAAATTCTCCTGTTCGAGGGCAATCTTGCCGGCCTCGATCTTCGACAGGTCGAGGATGTCGTTGATGATCGAAAGCAGGTGTCGCCCGGCTTCGCCGATCTTGTTCAGGCGCTCCTGCTGTTGCGGCGTCGCGCCGGCATGCAGCAGGTGGGCGAGGCCGAGCACCGCGTTCATCGGCGTGCGGATCTCGTGGCTCATGTTGGCGAGGAACTGCGATTTGGCCACGTTGGCGGCCTCGGCCGCATCCTTCGCTGCGGCCAGCTGGCGGGTACGTTCCGCCACCAGCTGTTCGAGGTGGTCGCGGTACTGTTCCAGCAGGGCCTGCTGTTCGGCAACGTCGTGCAGCGTCTTGTAAGCGCGCAGCCCGGCATACACCGAGACGAAAATGCGGTCCGCCGTCAGTTCCGACTTCAGGCGGTAGCCGTCGATTTCGTAGTTGGCGACCACTTCCCGTTGCGGCGCAAAGCCAGGCTGGCCGGTAACCAGCACGATGCGCACCATGCGGTTGCCGGCCTCCTGGCGCACGTAACGCACCAGGTCGAGGCCCGCCAGTTCGGTTTCCATCACCACGTCGAGCAGGATCAGGGCGACGTCGGGATGGGCCAGCAGCACCGCCTTGGCTTCGGCCACCGAACCGGCGTCGAACAACTGCAGGCGGTGGCCTTCGACGACCATGTCGCGCAGCGCCAGGCGCAACACGGCATGGATGTCCGGCTCGTCGTCGACCACCAGTACCTTCCACGATTCGGCCCTCGCTTGCGGCTCGGCCGCGTTCGCGTCTTCAGGAGCGAACAGCGACGAGAACTCGTCGTTTTCCACGGGCTGGCTCATTGCGGTACCTCGATGTGAAAATGCGCGCCCTCACCCGGCGCCCCGCCGCAGACGATGCGACCCCCCATGCGCTGGGTCACCAGGTTGTAGACCAGATGCATGCCAAGCCCCATGCCGTGCTGCAAATCGGTGGAAAAGAAGGGATCGAAGATCCGTTGCCTAACCTCGGCGCTCATGCCCGCGCCGTCATCGCGGTAGTCCAGGGTCAGCAGGCGGCTGTCGGCGCCGGCACTGATGACGATCAGGCCGTGTCCCCGCTGGGCAAAGCCGTGGTGCAGGGAATTGGCGATCAGATTTGACAAAACGGTCGTCCAGTCAGCATGCACGCCATCGATCTCCAGCGCTGGCGCACACCGGATGTCGACATTGGCACCCGCCGTTACCAGCCGGGTACCGAAGCTGGCCACCACTTCGTCGATCAGCGCGCGCAGGTTGAGGCGGCGCCGCGTCGGCGTTCCGCCCAGCACGGCAACCTGGCGGAAGGTATCGACCAGCTTGCCGATCCGCTCGAGATTCGCGCGAATCAGCCCAGTTTCGGCGGTCGCGGCGGCAAAGTAGGCTTGCAGGTCGGACTGTGTCATTTTGCGTCCGGCGAAGCGCGCTGCAATCTCCGTCAACTGCTGTTGCAGTGTCGACGTCGCCGCCAGATCGATGCCCAGCGGAGTGTTAATCTCATGTGCTACGCCAGCAACTAGGGTGCCCAGCGAAGCCATTTTTTCGGTCTCGACCAGGCGCTTGCGGGTACGCGCGTTGTCGATCGCCAGGGCGCATACCCCGCTCATCGCTAGCGCCAGGTTGAGGTAGCGTTCGCGATATTCGGGAAAGGCCAGCTCGTCCACTGCCAGCAGCCCCAGGGTCTGTTCCTCGCGCGCGATGCGCAGCAGAAAGCCCGTGCCGGATGGCGTCCACGCCCAGGATCCGGCAAGGTCGCGCATTGCCGCCAGCAGATCGTCCGGCAGTTCCGCGTCCGGCAGGGGCTGCCCCGCGTCGACCCGCAGGTAATGCAAGGTCGCCGGTGCGAACAGCATGCGGAACACGTTCTCGATCGCCGCCACGGCGTCCGCCTCGCTTTGCGTGCGGGCAAGCTGGGCCAGCAGGTCCATGCCCGATGCGTGGTCGGCGAGTTCGCGCCGGTGCCGGCGTTCGTCGGCCGTCCGCAGCCGGCGCTCGTCGTCGAGACGCACTTCGAGCAAGGTCTTGGCGAGCAGCAGGCGGGTGTGGTCGAGCCCGACCCGGATTCGTCTCGCCGGCACGCCGATGGCGTGGGTCAGTTCGTCGAGGCGGGTGGCCGATTCCGGGTCGATGCCGGTATCCAGCAGCAGAAGGCTGCTGGCGAAATCCTTGAAGAACTCCCCGGCAGTTTCCGGCTGAAAGCCCATCTCGGCCAGGCGACCGCGCCAGTCGGCAAGCCAGGCCGGGGTCATCAGGTAGGCTCCGTCGGCGATCGCATGATCGACCAGCGCCGGGCTGGCGACGATATGGAAGCACTGTTGCTGCTTCAGCAGGCGCAGGGGCGGAAAGCCGCTCGGCACCTCGCCCAGCGCGCCCAGGCAGGCGCGGCCAATCACCAGGACATGCCCGCAGTCGGCGGGCAGGATGCCGCGCAATTCGTCCCAGGCCAGCGGGGGACGCCCGCAGCGCGCCGGAAATGCTAGGACCGCGACATCGGCCCAGCCCTCGGCGGCCACCGCCGCGCTGACTTCGCGATGGAAGTTGTGGCAGCAGAGGATGCCGATCGGGGCGGACATGGCGATCAGGTGGCGTCCGGGTCGACCCAGTCGCCGACCCAGTGCAGCGGGTAGCGGCCCCAGCGGTCGACGGCTTCGCGAATCGCCAGCAGGATTTCGTCGCTGACCTGGAAGGGGATCTCGCCATGGTTGTCGGACAGGATGAAACCGCCCCCGGGCCCGGCCTTGGCGATCGCACGCTTCACCGCGAGCTCCGCCTGCTCGGGTGTCCAGCGTCGCATTTCGATGCCATTGAGGTTGCCCAGCAGGCTGATGCGGCCGCCGGCAGCGGCCTTCAGCTGCGCCAGGTCTTCCAGCACGCTGACGCCGAGCACGGCCGTGCCGGTATCGGCGATGTCGCCGACGATGGGCAGGCCGCGACCCGAGGCAAGATGGGTGGCGGTCGGGCCGTTGATGCGGGCCAGGACCCGCTTCGCCACCTGCTGCCCGGTCTCCAGGTAGAGCGACCGCGGAATGTTGGTGGTCGAGGACACCGGATCGAAGTAGCAGATGGCGGTGGCGCCGGCCGCCAGCTGCGCATTGGCCCAGGCGACGGTGAACTCCTCGTTGACCTGCATCAGCCTCTGGAAACGCTGCGGCTGCTCGTGCATCAGCTCGAGGTAGCGGTCGAAGCCCAACTGCATCACCGGCAGCGAAAACGGAGATATCGCCACGCCGATGATCGGCAGCGTGTCGGCTACCCGCTGCTTGATCCAGGCGATCGCGTCGAGTACCCGGCGCAAGGCCGGCGAGGATTCGACCGGCGGCGGCTGCAGCCGATCGATGTCTTCCGCGCGCTTGATCACGGGCGCGCCGCACAGCGGCGGCGCATCGTCGAAGAAGATGGTTTCGCCGCCCCAGGCCTCGATTTCCAGTGCGGCATAAAAGAAGGGATAGGCGCAGTCGCTGCCGAACTTGTCGAGCAATCGCAACTCGCCTTCGACCACGTTGGCCGCGCTGGCGTAATAGTCGCGCAGGGACAGGCCCAGTTCCCTGGCCCCATGCATGTTCGCCAGCAGGAACAGCGGTACCCGGTCGGGCTCGCGGTGGCCCAAGGTGGTCAGCGTGCGTTCCATCGAGTTCATGCCATGTCTCCCATCCAGCGCTCGACGATGGTCACGGCTTCCGACGCGCTGTGCCCCATGGCGTCGGCGCCGACCTCGCGCCAGAGCTGCTCGTCGAAGAGAAAAGGCGCGCCGCCGACCAGCACCCGGATGCCGCTGTCGCGCGACTTCAGCCGGGCGCACACCTCGCTGACCCTGAGCGCTGAAGGCAGCATCAGCACCGAGATCATCAGCACCCGGATCCGGTCGGCGATGGCGCGTTCGACCAGTTGCTCGACGTCCATGCGGCCGTAGTCGAAAAGCTCGAAGCCGCTGGCGCGCATCACCGAGTAAACGATGCGCTTGCCGAGGGCGTGGTAGTCGTTGAGCAGCACGATGGCCGAGCGCGGCTGGTGCTTGCGGTCGGGATCGCTGGGCGGCAGCACGCGCTCGACCAGTTCTTCGCAGAAGCGCCCGCTCATATACACCTGCGAGAGCGCCACGCTACCTTCCTGCCAGGCCTGCCCCATCTGCTCGAGGGCGGGTACCACCAGGCTTTCGATCGCGGCGATCGGGGTCTGTGCTGCGAGGGCTTGCTGGAACAGGGCTTCGGCGCTGACGCGATCCAGTGTTTCCAGCGACTCGCGAAATGCCTTGATCAGGTCCGACATGACAGAAATTCCTTGCAGACGGCGGAATCGTCCAACTGCATGGTGGCAGAGCCGCCCCTGTTTGTTGATCCGTGTATTGCGCGGCCGACTGCGGAAACTACGTAGCCCGGGAAGGCTTCCGAGACCACCCTCTAATCGCCGTCGCCGCGCTTGACAGGGGAAACCTTCAAATGTCATCATTTAAACGGTTGTTTGAAACCGATGTTTGCCTGAGGACCCGACGCCCCGTGGAAACCGATACCCGTACCCGCATCCTCGACGCCGCCGAACAGCTTTTCGTCCGGCACGGCCTGGATGCCACCACCCTGCGCATGATCACCGCCGAGGCGCAGGCCAACCTCGCCGCAGTCAACTACCACTTCGGTTCCAAGGAGGCGCTGATCGAGGCGGTGTTCCGCCGCCGCCTGACCTGGCTCAACGAGCAGCGCATCGCAGCCTTGAGCGCCTTCGAGGCCGAAGCCCAGGGCGCACCCTTGAAGCCGCGCCAGATCGTCGAGGCTTTCTTTGGCGTCGCCATCCGCATGGCCGCCGACCACAACGGCGGCCAGACCTTCATGCGCCTGCTTGGCCGCAGCTACACCGAGCCCACCGAATTCGTGCGCAAGTTCCTTGCCGAGGAATACGCCGAGGTCATCGAGCGCTTCAAGAGCGCCTTCTTCAAGGCCCTGCCCGATGTGCCGCAGGAGGAATTTCTCTGGCGCTTCCATTTCATGATGGGCTCGCTGTCCTACGCCATCTCGGGCACCGAGGCCTTGCGCATGCTTGGGCCGATCGACGATTCCGACCCCGAGGCCTTGTACGCGCGCCTGATGAGCTTCCTGATCGGCGGCCTGCGCGCGCCCTTGCCTGAAGTTCGCACCCAACTCGTGAAAAAGTCGCGCGCCAAGCGCGCCGCCTGAGGAGACCGCCATGAGCTGGTTGCTGATCCTGATCCTTGTCCCCGTCGCCGTGCTGCTGCTGCCGCCGCTGCGCCGCACCGTCCTGACCGGCCCCATCTTCGCCATCTACAAGAAGATGCTGCCCGC
Source organism: uncultured beta proteobacterium (assembly GCA_903908065.1). GTDB lineage: Bacteria > Pseudomonadota > Gammaproteobacteria > Burkholderiales > Rhodocyclaceae > Sulfuritalea. The sequence goes on from CAIVQO010000090.1 coordinate 76,320, forward strand.
CATGTCGCAAACCGAGCGCGAGGCGCTGGAGGCCGGCACGGTCTGGTGGGAAGGCGAGCTGTTCTCCGGCAGGCCCGACTGGCGCCAGCTCCACGCCTATCCGGTGCCGACCCTGAGCGCCGAGGAGCAATCCTTTCTCGACCGGGAGTGCGAGGAACTCTGCCGCCTCTCCAACGACTGGGAAACCACCCAGCTGCACCACGACCTGCCGCCCGAGGTCTGGGCCTACATCAAGGATAAGGGCTTCCTCGGCATGATCATCCCCAAGCGCTACGGCGGGCTGGAGTTCTCCGCCTACGCCCACTCGATGGTGGTGCAGAAGCTGTCCACGCGCTGCTCCGCGGCGGCGGTGTCGGTCATGGTGCCCAACTCGCTGGGCCCGGCCGAACTGCTGCTGCACTACGGCACCGAGGCGCAGAAGAACCATTTCCTGCCGCGCCTGGCGCAGGGCCAGGAGATCCCCGCGTTCGCCCTCACCAGCCCGCAGGCCGGTTCCGACGCGGCATCCATCCCCGACCTTGGCATCGTCTGCAAGGGCCAGTGGCAGGGTAAGGAAGTCATCGGCATGCGCGTCACCTGGGACAAGCGCTACATCACGCTGGGGCCGATCTGCACCGTGCTTGGTTTGGCCTTCCGCCTGCAGGACCCGGAACACCTGCTCGGCGACAAGTCCGACCTCGGCATCACCTGCGCACTGGTGCCGACCGACCATCCGGGCGTCAACATCGGCCGCCGCCATTTCCCGCTCAACGCCGTGTGGCAGAACGGGCCGAACTCGGGCAAAGATGTGTTCATGCCGCTGGACTGGATCATCGGCGGCCCGGCCATGGCCGGCCAGGGCTGGCGCATGCTGATGGAGTGCCTGGCGGCGGGGCGTTCGATCTCGCTGCCTTCGTCGAACACCGGCATGGCCAAGCTGGCGGTGCGTGCCACCGGCGCCTACGCCCGGGTGCGCAGCCAGTTCAAGACTGCCATCGGCCGCTTTGAGGGCATCGAGGAGCCGCTGGCGCGCATGGGCGGCAAGCTCTACGCCATGGACGCGGCGCGGACCCTGACCGCCGGCGCCATCGACCTCGGCGAGAAGCCCTCGGTGGTCTCGGCCATCGTCAAGTACCACGTCACCGAAGGCGCGCGCCAGGTGATCAACGACGCCATGGACATCCTCGGCGGCAAGGGCATCTGCCTCGGCCCCAACAACTTCATCGGCCGCGCCTACCAGCAGGTGCCGGTGGCGATCACCGTGGAGGGGGCCAACATCCTGACGCGCAGCCTGATCGTCTTCGGCCAGGGCGCGATCCGCTGCCACCCCTACGTACTGGAGGAAATGGCGGCGGCCAGGGAGGCCGAGCACGGTCGCGGCCTGCGCCGCTTCGACGCCGCCTTCGCCAGCCACCTGTGGTTCATCTGGTCGCGCGGCTTCTGCGCCTGGACCATGGGTCTCAGCGGCTCGCACTTCGCGTCCGTCCCCGACGGCATCGCGCCCGAAACGCGACGCTACTACCAGCAGCTGTCGCGCTTCTCGGCCGCCTTCGCCTTCCTCGCCGACGTCTCGATGTTCGTCATGGGCGGCGACCTCAAACGCAAGGAAAAGCTTTCCGCACGGCTGGGCGACATCCTCTCGCTGATGTACCTGGCCTCGGCCACGCTCAAGCGCTATGAAGCGGAAGGCCGCCAGGCGGCCGATGCGCCGCTGATGCACTGGGCGATCTGGGATGCCATGTTCCGCATGCAGAACGCCTTCGAGGGCGTGATCTCCAACTACCCCAACCGTTTCATCGCCGCGCTGCTGCACTGGTACATCTTCCCGCTCGGCCGGCCCTACGAGGTGCCCTCCGACCGGCTCGGCCACGAGGTGGCGCAGCTGCTGATCGAGCCCTCGGCCACGCGCGACCGCCTCACCGCCGGCATGTACCTGCCGCGCGACGAGGCGGATGCCGTCGGCGTGGTCGAGCTGGCGCTGGAAGCGACGGTCGCCGCGGAGCCGGTCGAGGCGCGCATCCGCGCCGCCGTCAAGGCGGGAAGAGTCGGCGCTGGCGACACGGCGACACAGGCGCGACATGCCTGCGAGGCCGGCATCATCAGCGCGGAGGAACTCGCCCTGCTGCAGCGGCGCGCCGCGCTGCGCGACCGCGCCATCGCAGTCGACGACTTTCCGCAGGATTTCGCCCACGAAGCCGGCACGCAGGCCCCGCCGGCCACCGGCCTCAAGAAAGTGGCCTGAGATGAAATTCGAACCCGTATACGTCGTCGATGGCGCGCGCACGCCCTTCCTCAAGTCGCGCAACGTCCCCGGCCCGTTCTCCGCCTCCGACCTCGCCACCGCCGCCGGCCGCGCCCTGCTGGCGCGCCAGCCCTTCGCTCCCGAGCAGCTCGACGAGGTGATCGTCGGCTGTGCCGGACCGAGCGTCGATGAAGTCAACATCGGCCGTGTGATCGCCCTGCGACTGGGTTGCGGCAACAAGGTGCCGGGCTGGACCGTGATGCGCAACTGCGCCTCGGGCATGCAGGCGCTCGACTCGGCCATCGCCAACATCCACAGCGGGCGCTCGCAGCTGGTGCTGGCCGGCGGCGTGGACGCGCTGTCGCGCACGCCCCTGCTCTACTCGGACCAGATGGTGATGTGGTTCTCGCTGATGGCGCAGGCGCGCACCACCGGCGCCAAGCTGGCGATGTTCGCCAAGCTGCGCCCGGCGATGCTGCTCACGCCGGTGATCGGCATCGTCAAGGGCCTCACCGATCCGGTGGTGAACCTGATGATGGGCCAGACCGCCGAGAACCTGGCCTGGAAGTTCGGCATCAGCCGCGAACAGATGGACGCCTACTCGGTCGACAGCCACAAGAAGGTCTCGGCGGCGCAGAAGGCCGGCCGCTTCGGCGAGATCGTGCCGCTGATCGGCAGCGACGGCAAGGTGTATGCCGAGGACGACGGCGTGCGCCATGACTCGAGCATGGAGGGCCTGGCCAAGCTGAAGCCCTTCTTCGACCGCAAGTACGGCAAGATTACGCCGGGCAACAGCTCGCAGATCACCGACGGCGCGGCCTGGCTGCTGCTGGCCTCGGCCGAGGCAGTCGAGAAGCACAAGCTCGAGCCGATCGGCAGGATCGCCGATACGCAATGGGCCGGCCTCGATCCGGCACAGATGGGCCTCGGGCCGGTGCATGCGGCGACCCCCATCCTGCAGCGCCACGGCCTCGGCCTCAACGACCTCGATGCCTGGGAGATCAACGAGGCCTTCGCCGCCCAGGTGATGGGCTGCATCAAGGCATGGGAAGACCCGGACTACTGCAAGGAACAGCTCGGCCTCGACACCCCGCTGGGAACGCTCGACGCGGCGAAGCTCAACGTCGATGGCGGCGCCATCGCGCTGGGCCACCCCGTCGGCGCCTCGGGTGCGCGCATCGTGCTGCACCTGCTGCACGTGCTGCGCCGTGAACACAAGAAGCGCGGCATCGCCAGCATCTGCATCGGCGGTGGCCAGGGTGGGGCGGTGCTGGTGGAGACCATGCAATGAACCTGAGCAACTGGAAGCTGCAACGCGAACCCGACGGCCTGGCCTGGGCCATCCTCGATACCGCCAATTCCTCGACCAATACGCTGGGCGCCGCGGTGATGACCGAGCTGGGCCTGATCCTCGACGAATGCGAGAAAAACCCGCCGAGAGGCCTGATTTTCAAATCTGCCAAGGAAGCCGGCTTCATCGCCGGCGCCAACATCGAGGAGTTCATTTCGGCCGACACGCCGGAAAAGGCGCGCACCTTGATCCAGCGCGGCTGGGATACCTACAATCGCCTGGCCGCGGTGCGTTACCCGACGCTGGCCCTGGTACGTGGCCACTGCATGGGCGGTGGCACCGAGCTGGCGCTGGCCTGCCGCTACCGCATCGCGGTCGATGAGACGGGCACCAAGTTCGCGCTGCCCGAAGTGATGCTGGGCATCGTCCCCGGCTGGGGCGGCATGCTGCGCCTGCCGCAGCTGGTGGGACCGGCGGCGGCTTTCGACATGATGCTCACCGGCAAGAACATCGATGCCAAACGGGCGAAGAAGATGGGCCTCGCCGACGAGTGCGTGCCCCCGCGCGTGATGGAGAATGCCGCCCGCATGCTGGTGCTGTCCGGCAAGCCGCCGCGCCAGCTGCCCTTCCTGCAGAAGCTGATGAACGGCCCGCTGAAGGCTATGGTCGCCAATGGCGCGAAAAAGCAGGTGGCCAAACGCGCGCGCCAGGAACACTATCCCGCGCCCTGGGCCATCATCGACCAGTGGCAAAACTACGGCGGCAATACGCTGGCGGTGCCGGCCGACAGGCCGACCTCGCTCGATGCGCTGGTGAAGCATCCGACCACGCGCAACCTGATCCGCGTCTTCTTCCTGCAGGACCGGCTCAAGGGCTTCGGCAAGGAGGCCAAGGCCGCAAATGGTTACACGGTGCCGCAGCGCGTGCATGTGGTCGGCGCCGGCGTCATGGGCGGCGACATCGCTGCCTGGTGCGTGCTGCGCGGCATGACAGTGACGCTGCAGGACCAGTCGGTGGAGCGCATCGCGCCGGCCGTCGGCCGCGCCGCAAAGTTTTTCGAGAAGAAGCTGCGCGACAAGAAGTTGGCCCGCTTCGCCCTCGACCGGCTGGTCGCCGACCCGAAGGGGGACGGCGTGCGCCAGGCCGACGTCATCATCGAGGCCATCTTCGAGAACCTCGAGACCAAGCAGAAGCTTTTCGCCGACATCGAGGCGCGGGCGAAGCCGGACGCGCTGATCGCCACCAACACCTCCTCGCTCAAACTGGCGGACATCGCGGCAACGTTCAAGGATCCCTCGCGCCTGGTCGGCATCCACTTCTTCAACCCGGTGAGCATGATGCCGCTGGTCGAAGTGGTGGCCGGCGACAAGACTGCGCCGGAGGTCGCGCAGCGGGCTGCGGCCTTCGTGCGCCGGATCGACAAGTTGCCGCTGCCGGTGAAGGACGCGCCCGGCTTCCTGGTGAATGCCGTGCTCGGCCCCTACATGAACGAAGCCATGAAGTGCGTGGATGAAGGCGTTGCGCCCGAGGCGATCGACGCGGCACTGGTTGCCTTCGGCATGCCCATGGGACCGATCGAACTCGCCGACACCGTCGGCCTCGACGTCGCCGTCCATGCCGGCAAGCAGCTGGTCGGCGACGCCGCGCCGCCGAAGAAGCTGGTCGAACTCTTCGAGGCCGGCAAGCTGGGCAAGAAATCCGGCCAGGGCTTCTACACCTGGGTCGAGGGCAAGGCGCAGAAGACAAAAGTCGGCGCTGGCGGCACGGCGAACCCGGCGCTCGCGGAGCGCATGCTCAAGCCCTTGCTCGATGCCACGCAACGCCTGGTGCGTGAAGGCATCGTCGCCGACGCGGAACTGGCCGACGCCGGCGTAATCTTCGGTACCGGCTTCGCGCCCTACACCGGCGGGCCGATGAACTACCTGGCGAGCAAGGGCTGACGATCGCGCCCGACATATCGACGAAAGCGATTTGCCGATGATCCGATTGATCGCGCAGTTGACGCTGCTCATCGCCGCCGTTTTGGCCGTTCCGGCCTCGGCCGGGCAAACCCATGACGCTGAGCCGGAGTGGTCTTCGGCCTTCGAGCGCTTCCTGGCGCCACGCTGGGTGGCAGGCGAGGGGACCACACCAATGGATTCGAACCGCCGCTTTCGCATCGCCTGTGATCCTGCCTTGGGCAGTTACTTGCGCAGCCTGCGCGAACTGGACGAGTTGCAGGCGGAGTATCGCCGACACCCCGATCCGCGTGCGTGGGCAGAGGGCCGACATTGGGCCTACACCTGCATCAGCCGCAATTCCTTGCGGCTCGCCGGCGCCACCAATCTTCCGTTGCCCGTAGCGGAAAATCCCGACGAAGCCGGCATCAACGAGGGCTATTACCGCGTCGTGAAGGAGGATGCCGATTCCCAACTCATCGAGCTGCACTATCGCGACCACAGAACCGACATTTACGATTCGTTCTACCGGTATGAGGTCCGTGGCAACACGGTGATACCGCTTGAGAGCTGGGAATGGGGCCGCGGCAATTTCCAGATGTTCATGGCCATGGTGGTGGCGGCCATTTTTTTGCTCATCGGGCTGGCCGCACTCTACAAGGGCGTGCGTTTTATGGTGCGGTACAAGGCCGGCGGTGGCCAGCGACGCAGTGATCGGTAGCCTGGCTTTGCCGCGCAAGGCCGTTCAGCTACCGGCCTGTAACCGTCCCGCCTCCCACGCCCGCAACGCCAGCTTGCGTTCCACGCCCCAGCGGTAGCTCGCGGTCTCGCCACTTTCGCGGATCACGCGGTGGCAGGGGATCAGGTAGGCGATGGCGTTGGCCGCGACCGCGCCGGCCACGGCGCGCGGCGCTACGGGGCGGCCCAGCGAAGCGGCGAGCTGACTGTAGGACACAAGGCTTGCGGGCGGGATGCGCAGCAGGGCTTCCCATACCTTGAGCTGGAAGTTGGTACCTTTCAGCAAAAGGTGCAACGTTCCTGCTTGCGGCGTGGCGGGGAAGACGCGGGCGGCGAGTTGCGCCGCGCCGGCATCGTCGCCAGTGAAATTCGCTGCCGGCCAGTCGGCCTTCAGCGCGGCCATCTGCGCTGCTTCGTCGCCGTCGCAGAAAGCCATATGGCATAGCCCGCGCGGCGTCCAGGCGAACATGGCCTGTCCCAGCGGTGTGGCGGCGCAGCCGTGGCGCAGTTCGACGCCCGCGCCGCCGCTTTTGATTTCGCCCGGCGTCAGCGCTGCGCAGCTTACCGTCAGGTCGTGAAGCCGTCCGGGGCCGGAAAGGCCGGCCGCCAGCGCGGCATCCAGCACGCCGGCCGAGGCACGCAGCGCCGCCACGGCGTGTTCCTTGGTCAGGTATTGCAGGAAGCGCTTGGGCGAAATCCCGGCCTAGGCCGAGAACACACGTTGCAGGTGGTGCTCGCTCATCCCCGCCGCCGCGATTTCGGCCAGCGAGGGCTGGCGCCGGGCATGGGCGCGCACGTAGCCGATGGCGCGGGCGACGGCGGCGTAGTGGCGCGCCGATTCGTCGTACAACAGCGGCTCAGGCATTGGCCGCCTCCTTGCGCGGTGCCAGCAGGCGCGGCGAGAAGCCGGTAACCAGGGCGGTGCCGACGATCACCACAGCGCCGCCGGCCAGCGTGTGCCAGCCGATCGCCTCGTCGAGGATCAGCCAGCCGAAGAAGCTGCCGAACAGCGGGATGAGGAAGGTTACGGTTAGCGCCGGCGCGGCGCCGATGTCCTCGATCAGGCGGAAGTACAGCAGGTAGGCAATGCCGCTGCAAAGCACGCCGAGCGCAGTGACCAGCGCCAGCATGCCCGGCGTGGGCGCGGCGACGGGCGGAAAGGCCAGCAGCACCGGCGCGATCAGCAGGCTGGCGGCCCACATGCTGCCGTGGGCGTTGGCGAAGGGCGCCACCTCACGCGCCGACTTGGCGTAGCTGCTGGCGATGGCATAGCACAGCGCCGCCGCCAGCGAGGCGCCGATCGCCAGCCCGGCGCCCGGGGCGAGCGCGACACGGTCGAAGCCGACCAGCAGGCCGACGCCGACGATGCCCAGCATCAGGCCGGCCAGGCGGCGGCCGTCCAGCGGCGCGCGCTGCCAGAGTGCGGCGATCAGCGTGCCCCACAGCGGCGAGGTGGCGTTGAGGATGGACAGCAGCGACGCCGGCAGCGTCAGCGCCGCGTAGCCGAAAAGCAAAAAGGGCAGCGCCGAATTGAGCAGCCCGATGACCAGGTAGTGGCGCCAGTGGCGGTGCCAGTGCAGGGGCCGGCGCAGCGCCAGGGCTACGGCGGCAAGGAACAGTGCCGCAAGCAGCACGCGCGCTTCCATCAGGGTCACCGGCCCCAGCGCCGGCGCGCCGAGCCGGATCAGCAGGAACGAACCGCCCCAGATGGCGGACAGCAGCAGCAGGCGAATCAGGCTGGCGGGTGACATGGAGTGGAGTATCGGTGAAGCGGATGCGGTGCGCCACCCGATTCTTGCGAACTTGATCTATGTTTCCGGCCGAGACGGAGACACTATTCGTCGCGCAGACGTCGGCGCTGGCGACACGGCGGCCGGCGGCGCCCTATACTCGCGACATCGAACGCGAAGGGAAAAGCCATGGGCCATGAAGGCGTGAAGATTGCAGGGCGCGAGCCGGTGCTTCGGGTGATGCCGATGCCGGCCGACATGAACGGCAATGGCGACATCTTCGGTGGCTGGGTCATGGCCCAGTGCGACATCGCCGCGGCGATTCCCGCTATGCGCCTGGCGCGCGGGCGCATCGCCACCGTGGCGGTGAATTCCTTCCTCTTCAAGCAGCCGATCTCGGTTGGCGACATCGTCAGTTTCTATGCCGAAATCGTCAAGATCGGGCGCACCTCGATCACGGTCGACATCCAGGTCTATGCCGAACGCAATCCGGCCAACCCGGTGGTGGTCAAGGTCACCGAGGCGCAATTCACCTACGTCGCGATCAACGACGACGGCAGCAAGCGCGAGCTGCCCGCATCCTCCGGCTAACGCCGCCCGGCGAGGTGATTGGCGGCCAGCGCCGCCAGTACCAGGCCGCCGCCGGCCAGCGTGCTGCCGCTCGGCACTTCATTGGCGCCAACCCAGGCCAGCAGCACGCCGAAGATCACTTCCAGCAGGGCCAGCAGCGCCAGTTCGGTGGCCGGCAGTTCGCGGCTGAGGCGCACCACCAGCAGGCAAGGGATCGCCAGCTGCACCGTGCCGAGCAGCGCCAGCAGCCCGATGTCGTGGCCGGAGGCCTGCAGCGGCCAGGCCAGCGGCAGGGTGACGGCGGCCGAAAGCGTGGCGCCGAGCAATACGGCCGGCAGCATGTCCTGGGCCTCGCCGCCGTCGCGTGCGCGGCGCGCCTGGTGTTGCAGCAGGGTGAAATTGGCCGAGGAGCCGAGCGGCACGCCCAGCGCCACCAGGCTGCCGGCGAGCGAGGCGCCGCGCATGGCCTCGGCGCCGAACATCCAGGCGATGCCGAGGCCGGCAACGCCGATCGCGGCCCAGGTTCGCGCCGGCAGCCGCTGGCCGAGGAAGACGCGCGCCGCCAGTGCGGTCAGCAGCGGCCCGGTGGCCATCGCCACCAGCACGTTGGCGACACTGGTCAGGGTCAGCGCCACCATGAAGGCGGTGTACATCGTGGCCCAGCACAGGCCGGAGAACCAGATCACGCGGCGGCCGGCGAGGATGTCGCGGAACAGCGCCGTGCCGCGCAGCGGCAACAGCACGACGAGCAGCGTCAGCGCATTGAACAGGCTGCGCCAGAAGGTGACCTCGAAGCTGCGCGCCGCGTCGAGGTGGCGCGTAACTACGCCGGCGATGCTCCACAGCAGCGTCGCCAGCACCATCAGCGCAACCGCCTGGCGATGACTCATGGATGCCGAATCTGGAACGCGGGACGAGCCATTCGCTGCCTGGAAAGAAATTCGACGTCCATGGCCGCGAGTGTAGAATGGATTTGCAGTTTCACCGCGCACGGTCCATTCCGGGCCCAAGCCACAAGGCTGGAAATGTCCCCCCTTTCCTCCTCCCCCACCCAGCAGGTCGACGACGGCCTCGCAGCACCGGAGATTTCCGCCGGTTTTCTGGCGGTGGCGGCGGCCTTCATGGGTATCGGCGCCCTGCTGTTCCTTGCCAGCAGCCTGATCCGCAATCTTGGCTTGCCCGGGCTGAATGCCGGGCTCGCTATCGGCGCGACTGCCATGGCCGTGATCGTGATCCTTGCCCGGCGCGGTCGGGTTGGCCTGGCCACCAACCTATTGGCCGTGGCCGGGCCGCTGCTGATTTTCTGGATTGCCGTCAGCACGGGTGGGGCGCATGCGCCCATCGTGGCCTTCTTCCCGGTGCTGATCTTTTACACCGGCTGGCGCTTTGGCGCGCGCGGTGCAATCGTTTCTGCCGTCCTTGTCAGCCTGGCGATGGCCGCCCTGGTGGTTGCGGAATTGGGGGGCTGGTTGCCCGCCGTGGAGCATCGCCCGATCCTGGTGTACCTCGGTACCCAGGTGATGGCCATGGTGCTGGCGGCCATCGCGATCGTCTGGGTGCTGCGTGCCTACCAGAACCGCATCGGCGAGGCCCGTGCGCTGAGCCGGGACCTGGCGCGCCAGGTTGCCGAGCTCGACGCCAGCCGCGCCGACCTGGATCGCGCCCAGGCCGTGGGCCGGGTTGGTAGCTGGATCTGCCACATCGATGATGGCCGCGTTGAACTCTCGGCGGAAACCTGCCGCCAGCTAGGCCTTTCCCCGGGCACCCACGGTTCCTTCCAGGGCTACCTCGGCAAGGTGCATCCGGAGGACCGGGCCTCGGTGGAACAGGCCTGGCGCGAGGCACTCGCCGGGTCCGCCCTGGAGCACGAACACCGGCTGCAGATGGGCGGCCAGTTACGCTGGGTGCGCCAGATTGCCGAGCTCAGGCGTGGCGCCGACGGCCGGCCGCAGGATCTGGTCGGCGTGCTGCAGGATGTGACCGAGCGCAAGGAGTTCGAGCAGCGTCTGCACGATCACCAGGCGCAGCTGGAGGCCGAGGTTGCCACGCGCACGCAGGAGCTGGCGCAGGCGCGCGACGCTGCGGAAGCCGCCAGCCTGGCGAAGAGCGAATTCCTCGCCAACATCAGCCACGAGGTGCGCACGCCGATGAATGCCATCGTCGGGCTCAGCTTCCTGTTGCGACGCGCCGCCAGCCCCGAGCAGGCCGAGCGCCTGGTCAAGATCGACGCCGCCTCGCAGCGCCTGCTTTCGGTGATCAACGACATCCTCGACGTTTCGCGCAGCGAAGCCGGCCAGCTGGTGCCCGAACAGGCGGATTTTTCTCTGGCCGCGCTGCTGGAGCAGATTCGCGCGCTGCTGGCCGAACCGGCGCGGGCCAAGGGCATCGCGCTCGAGTTCGATGCCGCCGGCGTCCCCGACTGGCTGCGCGGCGATCCGATGCGCCTGCGCCAGGCCCTGTTCAACTACGCCGCGAATGCGGTCAAGTTCACCGCCAACGGGCGAGTGGACGTGCGCCTGCGCCTGATCGGGGAAGGCAGCGACGGCGTGCATCTGCGCTGCGAAGTCGAGGACACCGGCATTGGCATCGCCGCCGACCAGCTGCCCAGGCTGTTTCGCCCCTTTGCCCAGGTCGATGCTTCGGCCACCCGGCGTTACGGTGGTGCCGGCCTCGGACTGGTGATCACGCGCCGCCTGGCCGAACTGATGGGGGGAGAAGTCGGCGCCGAGAGCACGCCGAACGTGGGCAGCCGCTTCTGGTTCACTGCCCGCCTGCAGCGCGCCCACGGCGAGATGCCGGCCGGCTACTCCGGTGCCAACGCCGAGGCAGGTGCCGAGGCCAGCTTGCGTGCGCGCCATGCCGGCACGCGTGTGCTGGTGGTGGAGGACGATGCCATCAACCGCGAGGTGGTGGTCGAATTGCTGGCGGCGGTCGACATCGCCTGCGAGGTTGCTGGCGACGGCCTGGAGGCGTTGGAAAAGGCCCGTGGCGCAAGCTATGGCCTGATCCTCATGGACCTGCAGATGCCACGCCTGGATGGCCTCGAGGCGACGCGCGCGATCCGCCGCCTGCGCGGCTATGCCCATACGCCCATCATTGCCCTGACGGCGAACGCCTACAGCGAGGACCGGCGCAATTCGATTGCCGCAGGGATGAACGATTTCGTCGCCAAGCCGGTGAGCCCCGAGCAGCTGTTTGCCGTGCTCGCCAGGTGGCTGCCCACCGCGACGGCCTGAGCGCTTCGCGGCTCAGGCGACCAGGGTCAGGTCACGCAGGAAGTCGCTGCAGTCCTGTTCCACCTTGGCCGCCAGCAGGTGGTCGGCGCGGGTCTTGCCGAGGTTGATCGCCATCACCGGCTTGCCGCAACGGTGCGCGTACTCGGCGAAGCGGAAGCCGGAATACACCATCAGCGAGGAGCCGATCACCAGCAGGCCGGCGGCTTCATCGATCGCCGTGTGCACAGCGCCGACTCTTGCCTTGGGCACGTTGTCGCCGAAGAACACCACATCGGGCTTGAGTCTACCCTCGCAGGCCGGGCAGCAGGGCGGGGTGAAGCCCTGCTCGAAGCCGGCCGCCGTGTCGGCGTCGCCGTCCGGCGCGGCGCGTGCTGTGGCGTCGGCCGCCTCGGGGTTGGCGGCGCGCATCCAGTCCTGCACCTCGGCGCGGCGGTGGCGCAGCCCGCAATCGAGGCAGACCACCTCGGCGATGGCACCATGCAGTTCCAGCACGGCACGGCTGCCGGCCTTCTGGTGCAGGCCGTCGACGTTCTGCGTCACGGTCAGCGCGATGTGTCCGCGCGCTTCCAATGCCGCCAGCGCATGGTGGCCGGCGCCGGGCATGGCCAGCCCGATGGTCGGCCAGCCGAGGAAGCTGCGCGCCCAGTAGCGGCGGCGCACCTCGGCCGAAGCGAGGAAGTCGCGGTGATCCACCGGCTGCGGCCGTTTCCAGCGGCCTTCGCGGTCGCGGTAGTCGGGAATTCCGCTGGCGGTGGACAGCCCAGCGCCGGTGAGCGCCACCACCGGGCCGGCGGCGAGCAGCTGCGCTACCCGCACCGCCGGTGCGGCGTCGTTCAGCGCATCACCTTGATCAGCTCGACCTCGAAATTCAGCGTCGCATTCGGCGGCACGGCGGAACCGGCGCCGCGCGAGCCGTAGGCGATGCCGGGCGGGCAGGTCAGCTTGGCCTTGCCGCCTTCCTTCATCTTCGCCACGCCTTCGGTCCAGCAGGGAATCACCCGGTTGAGCGGGAAGGTTGCCGGCTGGCCGCGCTTGTATGAGGAATCGAATTCCTTGCCGTCGGTCAGCGTGCCGCGGTAATGCACCTCAACCCGCGACTCGGCGTTCGGTTGCGCGCCGGTGCCGTCCTTGATCGATTCGTAGATCAGGCCGGAGGCCGTGGTCTCGGGCTTGCCGGCATGGGCGGCGGAGGTGGCCAGGGCGGCAGTGAGCGTTGCCAGGGCGAGGCGGTGCCAAAGTTTCATCGAGTACTCCAGTGCGTGGGAAAGCTGCGAAACCTACAGGGAAGCGGCGATGCGGGCAAGGGGCCAACGCGTAACGACAATGTCGCCACAAGGGGTATTGCCTCTGTATACTTGGCCGCGGAGGGTTTCCCGTGATCCGGGTGGGAACGGCGCCAGGTGCGTCGTCCGGGTCGCAGCGCAGGAAGGTACATGGTGGGCAAGCGCGTACGCTGGCAGTCGCTGGCAACCCGGGTTACTCTCGGCACCCTGGTCATATTCGTGGTGGGCATCTGGTCGCTGACCATTTTTGCCACCCACAGGCTGCATGACGACATGGAAACGTTGCTCGGCGAGCAGCAGTTTTCGATGGCTCGCTATGTCGGCGACATCGTCAACCAGGAACTCGAAGAGCGCTTGCAGGCGCTGGAAAGCGTCGCCGCCAAGATCACGCCGGCCATCCTGGCCGACGACAAGGCGATGCAGGCCTTCCTCGAACAGCGCGAAACCACGCAGAGCCTGTTCAATGCCGGCAACTTCGTTACCCGCCTCGACGGCAATCCGATTGCCGACGTGCCGGCTTCGGCAAAGCGGTTGGGCCTCAACGTCGCCCATCGGGACTACATGATCACCGCGCTCAAGGAGGGCAAGTCCGCCATCGGCAAGCCCGTCCTCGGCCGCAGCCTGAAGACGCCGGTGTTCTCCATCGTGGCGCCGATCAAGGATCCCGCCGGCAAGGTGATCGGCGCCCTGGTGGGCGTGATCGACCTCAACAAGCCGAGTTTCCTCAGCCGGGTGATGCGCGGCCAGTCGGAAAAGGCCGGTTACTACCTGTTGATCGCGCCGCAACACGGACTGATCGTCAGCTCTACCAAACCTGAGCTAGTAATGAAGCCGATGGCCGCCCCCGGGGTCAATCGCCTGCTGGATCGCTTCATCGCCGGCTACGAGGGGCCCGGTGTGACCGTAACCAGTGCCGGCGTCGAGGAAGTCGGCGCCGGTGTCAGGATTCCGGCGGCGGGCTGGCTCCTGGTACTCACCCTGCCAACCCGCGATGCGTTTGCGGCTATCGACACAATGGAAAAGCGCATGCTGCTGGCGGCGGCCTTTTTCACTTTGCTGGCGGGCTTCCTGACCTGGGCCCTGCTCAAGCGGCAGCTTTCGCCCATGACGGTGGCCGCCGAGGCCCTGGCCAGGCGACGCGACCCCGACCAGCCCCAGGATCCGCTGCCTGTCGCGCGCGACGACGAGATCGGACAATTGATCGCCGCCTTCAATGGTTTGCTGACCACGCTCGCACACCGTGAAGCGGCGCTCAGGGAAAGCGAGTACCGCTGGAAGTTTGCCCTCGAGGGGGCGGGCGACGGCCTGTGGGACTGGGAAATCGCCACGGGCAAGGTATTCTTTTCGCGCCGCTGGAAGGAAATGCTCGGTTATGCCGAGGACGAGATCGGTACCGGGCCCGAAGAGTGGAAGGAGCGCATCCATGAAGACGACCGAATGGCGACCATGGCCGCCATGCAGGCCTGTTTCGACGGCCATGATGCGGTATATGTCAGCGAGCATCGCGTGCGCTGCAAGGATGGCCGCTACAAGTGGATCCTTGCCCGCGGCACGGTGGTCAGCCGCGACGAGGCGGGCATGCCGCTGCGCATGATCGGTACCCATGCCGACATCAGTGTGCGCAAGCGCGATGAAGCCGAGCTTGATCGCCATCGCGACCATCTTGAGGAGATGGTGGTCAACCGTACCGCCGAACTTGAGGAAGCGCGCCACAGGGCCGAGGTTGCCAACGAAGCCAAGAGCCGCTTCCTGGCCAACATGAGCCACGAGATTCGCACGCCGATGAACGCCATCATCGGCCTCAACCACCTCCTGCGGCGCGATCGACCGACGCCGCTGCAATCCGAACGCCTGGGCAAGATCGACGACGCAGCGGGGCATCTGATGGCGATCATCAACGATGTCCTCGACCTGTCGAAGATCGAGGCCGGCAAGCTGGAGCTGGAGCAAACCGACTTCGCCCTGCCCGGCCTGCTCGACCACGCCGCGTCGATGGTTTCCGCTGCGGCGCGCGCCAAGGGCCTGACGATAGAGATCGACGCCGCCGACGTGCCGGCCTGGCTGTGCGGCGACCCGACCCGCTTGCGCCAGGGGCTGGTCAACTATGCCGCGAACGCGGTGAAGTTCACCGACCGCGGTGTGGTGCGCATCGCCGTGAAGGTGCTGGCCGAGGATGAGCGGGGCCTGCTGCTGCGGTTCGAAGTCAGTGATACCGGCATCGGCATTGCTGCCGACAAGCTCGCGGGCCTGTTCAATGCCTTCGAACAGGCGGATGTTTCGACCACCCGGAAATACGGCGGCACCGGCCTCGGCCTCGCCATCACGGCCCGCCTCGCGGCCTTGATGGGTGGCGAAGTCGGCGCCGAATCGACGCCGGGGAGCGGCAGCCGCTTCTGGTTCAGCGCCCGTCTGGCGCGCGGCCGGGGCGAGATGCCTCCGCAGGAGATGCTCGTCGGCGAGGAAACCGAAGTCACGCTGCGCCGCCGCCACGCCGGCGCCCGCCTGTTGCTGGCCGACGACAACCCGGTGAACTGCGAAGTGGCCCTGGATCTGCTCAGGGCCGTCGGGCTGGAGGCCGATATTGCGATGGATGGCCAGGAGGCGGTGCAAAAGGCGCGTGAAAACGACTATGCCCTGATCCTGATGGACCTGCAGATGCCGCAACTGGATGGCATCGAGGCGACCCGCAGGATCCGCGCCATGCCCGACCGCCGGCATACGCCGATCCTGGCGATGACCGCGAATGCCTTCAGCGAAGACCGGCTGGCGTGCGTCGATGCCGGAATGAGCGATTTCGTGCCCAAGCCGGTCGATCCCGAAATCCTGTATGCCGTGTTGCTCAAGCACCTGCCAACTCCCGCAACTTCGCCTGAGCCGGTTTCCCAGGCACGTGAGGCCGTGCGCAACGAGCCGCCAGCGCAGGACGACCTGGCGCTCGAAACGATCACCGGGCTCGACGTCGCCCACGGGCTGAAGCTCCTGCGCGGACGGATCGACAGCTACCGACGCATGCTTGCCCTGTTTGCCAACAGCCATCGCGACGATGCGGCGCGCGTCGAGGCGGCAAGGGGCAGCGGCGACCTGGTCCAGATCAGGCGGGTTGCGCATTCGCTGAAAGGTTCCGCAGGGTCGATCGGGGCGATTAAACTCGCCGCGGCAGCGACGCGCCTCGACGCCGCCCTGCGTGATACCGGGAACGAACCGGCGATCGACGCGGAATGCGAGGCCCTGCTCGGGGAACTGGTACCCCTGATGACGCAACTGCTCCGCCTGGCGGGTTAGCAGAGCGTCCGATGCCGAGACGAAGATACGCATGACCATGAAGCCCGCCGCGCCGCCCGACCCCGACGATTCGATGACGAACGAATACGTCGCGCGTTTCATGCGCGCCACGGTCGGCGTCGGCATCGTCGCGGCGGTGATTTATTGCGTGGCGATCTTCATGCTGGTTCCCGAGCAATCCATGCGCTACGGTGGCCCCGTCGTCAGCATCCTGCTCCTGCTTGCGGTGCACGTAATGCTGAAGGCCGGGCGCCAGCGCCTGGCGGCCTTGACGTTGGCGTTCGGCATCTGGATGGTGGCGACGGTGTTCGGCGTGGTGATTGCCGGCGCCACGACACCGATCTTGGCGATTTATCCGCTGATCGTGATGTTCATCGGCTGGACCTTCAGCCTCAACGCGGCGATCGGCTTCGCCGGCGCATCGGTGTTCTCCCTGGTCGCGATGGCGCTCGCCCATGGCATCGGCCTCCTGCCGCCACCGCCGAGTACCCCGCCGACGATGGTCGCCGTCGCCGAGTCAGTCGTGATCCTGGTTTCCGCGGTGCTGGTGATCTACGTTGTGCGCTCCAACCAGGCCCAGATGGCGCGCTTGCGCAACCTGGGCGATGCGGTTGCCGAGCGCGGCCGGGCGCTCGAGGAAAGCCGGGCCGAGCTGAACCGGGCTCAGGCCGTGGGCAAGATCGGCAGCTGGGTGTTCGACATCGACCGGGACCAGATGCGGCTTTCCGACGAGACTTGCCGCATCTTCGGCCTGCCGCCAGGAACCATCGGCACGCGCCAGACCTATCTTGCCCATACCCACGTCGATGACCGCTATTCCTTGGAGCGTGCCTGGGGCGCGGCGCTCCATGGCCAGCCCTTCGACCACGAACACCGCGTCCTGCTCGGCAACGAAGTGCGCTGGATCCGCCAGATTGCGGAATTCGAACTCGACCCAGACGGGCAGCTGCTGCGCGCCGTCGGCGTCACCCAGGACATCACCGAACGCAAACGGCAGGAAGCCGAGACCATCCAAGCGCGCAACCAGCTGCAAGCCACGCTGGACGCGATTCCCGATCTGATGTTCGAGCTCGATGCCGAAGGACGCTATTGCGACTTCCACTCGCCTCGCGTCGAACTGCTTGCCGTTTCGCCAGATCAACTGATCGGTCACACTGTCGCCGAGGTACTTCCCGCCGAGGCGGCCGCAGTCTGTCTCGACGCGCTGCGCGAGGCCGGTGAAAGAGGACACTCGGCCGGGCGCCAGTTCGCCCTGCCACTGCCGCAGGGCCAGCGCTGGTTTGAACTGTCGGTGGCTCGCAAACAGGTTGCCGAGGGCCAGATGTCCCGCTTCGTGGTGCTTTCGCGCGACATAACCGAGCGCAAAGAATTCGAACAGGCCTTGCAAGACCACCAGGCAAGGCTGGAAACGGAAGTCGCCGCCCGCACCCGCGAGCTCGCCGCCGCGCGAGATGCGGCCGAGGCCGCAAGCCTGGCCAAGAGCGCCTTCCTGGCCAATGTCAGCCACGAGATCCGCACGCCGATGAATGCCATCGTCGGCCTCAGTTATCTCCTGCGCCGCGCGCCGCAGACACCCCAGCAGGCCGAGCGTCTGACCAAGATCGACGAGGCCGCGCAGCACCTGCTCGGCATCATCAACGACATCCTCGATGTTTCGCGCAGCGAAGCCGGGCTGCTGGTGCCGGAGCAGGAGGACTTCTCGCTGACCTCGCTGATGGATCAGCTGCGCGACCTGCTTGGCGAGGCGGCGCGGGCCAAGGGCATCGCGCTCGAGATCGATGTCGCCGGCGTGCCCTCCTGGCTGCGTGGCGACGCGGTGCGCCTGCGCCAGGCGCTGTTCAATTACGCCAGCAATGCCCTCAAGTTCACTAAGCAGGGCCGCATCGTCTTGCGCGCCCATTTGCTGGAAGAAGGCGGCGACGGCGTCCATCTCCGTTTCGACGTCGAAGATACCGGGATCGGCATCGCACCCGACATGCTGCCGCGCCTGTTCCGCCCCTTCGAGCAGGTCGATGGCTCGACCACCCGCCGTTATGGCGGCGCCGGCCTTGGCCTGGTGATCACGCGCCGCCTGGCAGAAATGATGGGCGGCGAAGTCGGCGCCGAGAGCACGCCGGGCGTCGGCAGCCGCTTCTGGTTCAGCGTCAGGCTGCAACGCGGCCACGGCCCCGTGCCGTCCAGCGAGCCCACCCTGCCGCCGGTCGATGCCGGCGTCCAGGTCGAGGCCGAGCTGCGCCGCCGCCATGCGGGCACCCGGCTGCTGGTGGCCGAGGACAATGACATCAATCGCGAGGTGGCGCTGGAACTGCTGGGCGCGCCGGGCTTCCGCGTCGATCTGGCCGAGGACGGCGCCGAGGCCGTGGCCAAGGCGAGCGAAACCGATTACGCCCTGATCCTGATGGACCTGCAGATGCCGCGCATGGACGGCATCGAGGCGACCCGCGCGATTCGCGCCCTGCCAGGCTACGCCGAGGTGCCGATCCTGGCGATGACCGCCAATGCCTACAGCGAAGACAGGCAGCAGTCCATCTCTGCAGGCATGAACGACTTCGTCGCCAAGCCGGTGAGCCCCGGGCAGCTGTATGCGACCCTGCTTCGCTGGCTGCCGGAAAACTCGACGCCTGGCGCGGCGCCGACGCCGGAGGTCGACGCGCCGGTCCAGGCGCCGCCGGCGGCCGACGCATCCGAACTGCCGGCCTTACCTGGTGTCGATATGGCCTATGGCCTGGGGCTGGTGCGGGGCAACGTCGTCACCTACCGCAAGCTGCTCGGCATGTTCGTCAAGAGCCACGGCGATGCCAGTGCGCGCATCAGGCAACTGCGCACCAGCGGCGATGCCGAGGGCGTGCGGCGCATCGCCCACGGCCTCAAGGGTGCCGCCGGTGCCCTCGGCGCCACCGAACTGGCGCAGGCAGCCACCGCGCTGGATGCCGCCTTGCGCAGCGGCCAGGTCGACGTGGACGCGCCCACCGCACGCCTGCTGTCCGAGCTGGACCGAGTGATCGGCGGCTTGCAGCGCGCCATCGCCTGATCGCGACCATTCGTCGCCATTGACCGGTGACGGGGGCTCGGAGATACTCGCCCTTGCCACGAGCATGTCATCGGAGCCGCTGAGCTTGGTCCCACCCAAGGAAACCCATCCCGCCGTTTCAGCCGCCATGCCGCGCCCTGCCAATGGCACGGTGGCCAGCCTGTCCGCCGGCGAGGTGCCGCTGCCGGATTTCGTCCGCCGCGATCCCGCCGGAGTTTTCGTGCAGCCTGACGTTCCGGGTCGGGCCGCACAGATGCAGCGCTTCGTCGATCGGGTGTTCGGCTCCGGTTCGTTGTTTGTCGGCCTCGACTACGACGCCATCGCCATGCTGCTGTACGGCGCCGAACTTCCCGCCGCCGAACGCGGCAAGCCGGTGCGCATCGCCGACGGCATCGAGCCCTTCGACCCCGAAAGGCGCGAGCTGTACAAGAGCCCCAAGCCGGTCGACGGCGGTGCCCGGGTCGAGTACCTGTTCGCGCCGGTGTGGCTGGAGCGTACCGTCGAGGTGCCGATCTTCGGCGAGAACGACGAGAACGGCCAGCCCGTGCTCACCGGTTACGAGAAGCAATTGCGCCAGACACCGACGCGGCTGAACCTCGATGAGTTCGTCGCCGCGATGTGGCTCATGGGCGTGCGCAGCGGCATCGATGTCGGCGCCGTGCGCACGGCGATCGAATCGACGCAGGGCGAGCGGGTGGACATCGCCCGTCGCAGCGATCCGCAACCCGGTACCGACGCCACGGTGCGCGAGCAGACCCTGGCCCTGCATCGCGACGACTCACCGGCCATCCTGCCCAGCGGAAAGATCGACCTCGGCCAGTTCAAGAACCATTTCCCGCAAGTCGCCGACGGCACCCGCCTGCTGCAGAAAATGCCGCGCCGGCTTGGCCTGCCCGGGCGAGACATCGATGGCAGCGTGCTGGAACCCGAATTGCCGCGCGATTTCGAACTGGAAGACCTGGCCGGCCCCGGCACCCGCGTCGAGCGCAATGCCAAGGGCGAATTCCTGCTTGCCGCGCGCGATGGCTTCCTCAACATCGACAAGACATCGCAGCAGATTTCCGTCACCGAGAAGATCGTCAACCGCGAGGGCGTCAGCCAGCGCACCACGGGCAACCTGTTCCTGGTCGGCGAACACTACGAAGAGCACGGCGAGGTGCAGGAACACCGCAGTGTCGAAGGCCACCACATGAAGTTCCAGGCCGATGTCTTCGGCGGCATCGTCTCGCATGGCGGCGACCTGCACCTATGCGCCAATCTCGCCGGCGGCTCGGTGAAGAACCAGAACGGCAGCCTGCGCATCGACGGCCGGGTTTCCCGCGCCGTGATCGATACGCGCGGCTGCGAGGTGCAGGCCGGCTATGTCGAGAGTTCCAGCATCGTCGCCGGCAAGCTGAAGCTGGGCCGCGCGATCGCCTGCGACATCGTGGCCGAGGAGGTCGAAATCGACGAGGCCATCGCCTGCAGCATCGCGGCGCGCCGCATCCACATCCAGCGCGCCGGTTCGCGACGCGAAGTCGATACGCTGGTGAGCCTCTGCCTGCCGGATTTCAGCGCGCTGGACAAGCAGCGCGACGAGGCCCGGCAGGCCGTCGCCGAGTTGCAGGCGAAGCTCAAGGAACGCCAGGCCGGACTGGATGCGCTGCTGTCCCTGCCCGAACTGCGCAACTACCTGGCTGCCGAGCAACGCATCCGCGCCGGCGGCGTGGCGCTGTCGCCGACCCAGGAAGCCCAGTGGCGCCAGGCCACGCAACGCGTGGCACGGCCGCTGCAGGAGATACAGCTGCAGCGCAAGCAGCTCGAAGGCGCACAGGCTGCGTTAGCGGAGCGCGAGGCGCAACTGGCGGCGCTCGATGCCCAACGCGAGCAGGCCGGTTCCGGCACGGCCTGCGCCGTGGATCAGGTGGTCGGCAGCGTGGCCGTGCAGTCCATCGCCGTGGCGCCCGAACTGCCGGTGCTGGCCGAGGTCGAGATCAAGAAGCTGCGCCACGTGCTGCGCGATCCGCGGCTGGTGAAGAGCCGCCTGTTCCACGGCGAATCGGGCCGCTACGCCTGGACGCCGCCGGCGCAGGAGGCCTGAGGCCATGGCCAAGCCCGGCTACGGCATGATCTACGCCATTGTCATCATACTCGGCATCCTGGCGGTGGCGCTCTTCAATCGCATGATGAATTCGGACGAGGCCGCCCCGGCGGCGCAGGTGGGCGCGCAGCGCAACGAAGCGGTGGCCCAGGCCGCTGACGCGCAGCCCGAGAAAGCCGACAAGCCGGCCGGCGCCGAGGATCGCGAGGCGGCGCCGGCGGCCAAGCCCAGGGCGAACAAGGCCGCCGCTGGCGGCGAGGAGGAGGAACGCAAATGAGTGCCGCCATCGAACGTCTCCTCGCCTACCAGATCGAGGCACGCCACACGCCGGGCGCGCTGGTTCATGTCGAGCGTGGCGGCATGTTGCTGGCGCGGGCAGCCGCCGGCCTGCTCGGTCCCGGCAGCCAGGAGGCGATGCACGATGACGCCCTGTTCCGCCTGGCTTCGCTGACCAAACCGGTGGTTAGCCTGGCGGCGCTGATGCAGGTCGAGCAGGGCCTGCTCGAGCTCGATGCGCCGCTGGCCGGCTACCTGCCCGCGATGCGCGACCTGTGCCTGCTGGGCGGAGTGGCGCCGTCCCGGCCGCCGACGCTGCGCGACCTGCTGCGCCACACCTCGGGCTTCGCCTACGAAACCGAATTCCGTGAAGCTGCACAGCGCGAGATCGCGCTCAAGGACGACTTCGGCGCGCGCATGCCTTACGTCGCGGCCGATGACTTCCTCGCGCGGCTGGCGGTGCGGCCGCTGGCGGCGGAGCCGGGGCGTGCCTTCCGCTATGGCTACTCCACCGACGTGCTGGGCCAGATAGTCGCTGCCGCCGATGGCGCGAGCCTCGGCGAGGTCTTGCGCCGGCGCATTTTCGAGCCGCTGGGCATGAGCCAGACTGGCTTCGAGGTGCCCGCGGCCGAGCATGGCCGCCTGGCCGCCGCCTTCGCCGCCGACAGCGCTTGGCATGCGCGGGTGCCGGGCTACGGGCTGCGGCGCGAGGGCCGGCCGTGGATGGAATGTGGCGGTGCCGGGCTGGTGTCCACGCTCGACGACTTCGCCCGCTTCGCCCGGATGATCGCCCGTGGCGGTCGCCACGGCGACACGCGACTGATTTCGGAATCACTGTTCGTCGAGATGACGCGCAACCAGCTGCCCGAGGATGTCGACGGGCCGCTGGGCTTTGCCGGCGCCGGCTTCGGCTTCGGCCTTGGATTTGCGGTGCGCCTCGATTACGGCGCGCCGGCCATGCCCTGCGCACCGGGCGAACTGACCTGGTCCGGCATCAGCGGTACGGCGCTGTTCGTGCATCCGGGCGAACAATGGTTCGCGCTCTGCTTTAGCAGCAATATGGCCTCGCGCATGATGGCGCGCATGGAATTCCGCCGCGCCGTGGCGCAGGTCTAACGCCTTGCCCGGTTCCACGCTGCGGCGCTGACCGCTATGGGCTTGCTGCGACTGATCCGGGCCCTGTTCCTGATGCTGGCGGGCACGCTGGTCGTGCTTGCCATTGGGCAAGGCCTGTTCCGCGCGGCCCAGGGCGAGAAAAGCATCCCCGTCGAGCCGTCGCCGACGCAGCCACGGCAGCATGTGATTGACCGTACCGGGGCGCTTCCACCACACGACCTGCCGCGCTTCGAGCAATACCTCGGCAATATCCTGCGCGAATCGGGGATCGACCTGCGCATCGCCTTCGTGCCGGATACCGGCGGCAAAGCTGTCGAACAACTGGCCGCAGACATGATGGATCAGCTGGGCATCGGCGGGCGCGGCGAGCAGGAGCGCGGTGTGCTGTTGCTTTACGACCTCTCGGCCAGGCGCCTGAAAGTCGAAGTCGGTTACGGGCTGGAGGCCTGGTTTCCGGATGCCTTCGTCAGCTACCTGGTCGAGGATCATGCGCGCATGCATTTTTCCTCTGGCGAACCGTCACTGGGCCTGCGCCTGATGCTGCGCCTGTTGCAGCATAGGATTCGCGAGGCGGTCATCGGCAACGACTTCGACCCCCGGGTTCTGGAAAGGATGCGTCCGCTCACGCACCAGTCGGGCGGCGCAGGCGCCAGCAGGGTGGTTGCCATTGGCGATGGCGCTCGTCCGCGTCCGGCGGCAGCAGCGGTAAATTCACACGCCTTTCCCGCCGGTGAAACGCCGGCAGACACCTACTCGACCTATCTTGCTTGGCTGTCGCGCTGGCCGCTGAGCCCCGACGTGGACCTATTTACGCCGGAATCGCGCCGCTACATTGCTGCGCTGCCGCTCAGTCCCGCCTATTCCGAGTTCATACTGATGGGCGAGTACGGAAAGTCCTACCGCGTCGTTGAAAAAGATGGACTGGCGATGCTCTACTTCACCGGCACGCCCTTCGTCTCGCCGCACTTCCTGCGCCGCGTCGAAGATCGCTGGCAGATGGACATCGTCGCCGAGGTCGCCCACTCGCGCGAGCATGTCGGCGGCGAATACACCTGGGCCTGGCGAGGCGAAGGCGATGCCTTTACGACAGCCTTCGGCGACCGGCTGATGACGATCAAGGGCTACAAACGCATTGCCGACGGCGACAACCGCCCGCTGCGTATCCGCGGCGGCAAGTGAGCTTGCCGGAGGCGCAGCCCGACCTTCGGCCTTCCGCGGCTCCGGCGACGGGTTGATGCCGTATGCGCACTCCCGAGAGCGCTGCGGCGCAGGGCTTAAACCAGCGCCGACTGTAATGCCTCGATGCGGTCGCAGCGTTCCCAGGGCAGGTCGACGTCGTCGCGGCCGAAGTGGCCGTAGGCGGCAGTCTGGCGGTAGATCGGCCGCGCCAGATCCAGGGTTTCGATGATGGCGCTCGGCGTCAGGCGGAACACCTTGCGCACTGCTGCTTCCAAATGCGCGTCGGGAACGATTCCGGTGCCCTCGCTGTCGATCATCACCGAGACCGGCTCGGCGACGCCGATGGCATAGGCGAGCTGGATCAGGCAGCGGCGCGCCAGGCCGCCCGCCACCAGGTTCTTGGCGATGTAGCGCGCCATGTAGGCCGCGGAACGGTCGACCTTGCTCGGGTCCTTGCCGGAAAAGGCGCCGCCGCCATGCGGACAGGCGCCGCCATAGGTGTCGACGATGATCTTGCGCCCGGTGAGCCCGGTGTCGCCGTTGGGCCCGCCGATCTCGAAGGGGCCGGCCGGATTGACCAGGATGTGGAAGTCTTCGCTACGCAGGTCCAGCGGCAGCAGCGGGTCGATGATTTCGCGCGTCACCTCGCGCGCCACCCAGGCCGGATTGAGGCCGGCTTCGATCTGGGTCGAGATCACCACGTTGTGCACCCCGACCACGCGCTGGCCGGCGTAACGCACCGTGACCTGGCTCTTGGCGTCGGGGCGCAGCCAGGGCAGGGCGCCCGACTTGCGCAGCTCGGCCTGGCGCCGCACCAGGCGGTGCGACAGCCAGATAGGGTAGGGCATGCAATCCGGCGTTTCGTCGCAGGCGTAACCGAACATCAGGCCCTGGTCGCCGGCGCCGAGCTGGCCGTTGGCATGCACGATGCCCTTGTTGATCTGGATCGACTGGTGGTTGAAGCGTACCTGCACTTCGCAGGCGTCGGGATCGATGCCGGTCGCCGCGTCGCGGTAGCCGGCGTCCTTCAGCACCTGGCGCGCGATGCCTTCGGCACGGGCGCGGATGTCGTCGAAGATGGCCGGGTCGGTGCTGCGGAATTCGCCGGCGATGACCACCAGATTGTCGGCGACCAGGGTTTCGCAGGCCACCTTGGCCGTCGCCTCGCGCGCCAGGAAGGCGTCGAGGATGGCGTCCGAGATCTGGTCGGCCAGCTTGTCCGGGTGGCCCTCGGAGACCGACTCGGAGGTGAACAGGTGTTCGCGCATCAGAACAGGATCACCTGGCGCACGGCTTCGCCTGAGTCGAGGCGATCGAAGCCCTCGTTGATCTGGTCCAGCGTCAGGCGGTGGGTGATCAGCTTATCCACCGGAAGGCGTCCGGCCTTGAACAACGCGATGTAGTGCGGGATGTCGCGCGCCGGCACCGCCGAGCCGAGGTAGCTGCCCTTCAGCGTGCGCTCCTCGGCGACCAGGTTCACCGCCGGCAGGTTGAAGGTGTGCGAGGGCGGCGGCAGGCTGCAGGTGACGGTGGTGCCGCCGCGACGGGTGATCTTGTAGGCGGCGTCGAGCGCCTTGACCGAACTGGCGGCTTCGATCGCGATTTCAACGCCGCCGCCGGTGGTAGCCTTCACTTGCGCGACGAGGTCGGGATCGTCGGCGCGGAAGGCGCGCGTTGCGCCCAGCGCCAGCGCGGCATCCAGCTTGGAGGGCAGGCTGTCGATGGCGATCACTTCGCGTGCGCCGGCTGCCAGCGCGCCCAGCACGGCGGAAAGGCCAACGCCGCCGAGGCCGATCACCGCCACCGTCTGGCCGAGGCGAATCTGTGCCGAGTTGATCGCCGCGCCGACGCCGGTCAGCACCGCGCAGCCGAACACGGCGGCGACGTCCTGTGGCAGGTCGGGAGTGACCTTGACCAGCGAGCCGCGGTTGCACACCGCGTACTCGGCGAAGCAGGAGACGCCGACCTGGTGGTTGAGCGGGCTGCCGTCCGGCCGCGACAGGTGGCGGTGGCCGCCGACCATGGTGCCAGCGGTATTCGCTGCCGCGCCCGGTTCGCACAGCGCCGGGCGACCTTCCAGGCAGGGCAGGCAGTGGCCGCAGCTGGGGACGAAGACCAACGCCACGGCGTCGCCGCGCTTGAGGTCGGTGACACCGGGGCCGGTCTCCTCGACCACGCCGGCGGCCTCGTGGCCCAAGGCCATCGGCATCGGCCGCGGCCGGTCGCCATTGACGATGGAGAGGTCGGAGTGGCACAGGCCGGCGGCGGTGATCTTCACCAGCACCTCGTTGGGGCCGGGACCGGCGAGGTTCACCGTCTCGATGGCGATCGGCCGGGTTTGCGCGTAGGGACGCGGGGTTTCCATCTGGCTGAGGACGGCGGCGCGGATTTGCATGAGGTTTTCTGCCTTGCTCGGGGTTAACAGGCACAGTCTAGCGGAATACATTTGCCGGCATGACGCCCCCCCGCGCTCCGCTTGCGACGCTGCTCGCCAGTTCCAGCCTGGTGCTGGCGGCCTGCGGCGTGCTGCCGCTGGGCGGGCAGGACCCGGCGCCGGTCAGTTCGCGCGCGGAAGCTGGCACTGGTGCTGCGGCGAAGCCGCGTCCCTCGGCCGCTGCGGTTGAGGCCCTCGCCGCGCCCAACCCGAAAGCTAACGACGTGGTGCTGTTTGCGCTGGGACTGATCGAGACCGGCTACCGCTTCGGCGGCAAGAATCCGGAGGCCGGCCTCGACTGCAGCGGCATGGTCAGCTATGTATACGAGAAGTCGGTCGACCTGCGCCTGCGGGGTTCGGCGGCGGACCTCGCGCGCCAGGGCAAGCCGGTGCCGCAGGACCAGCTCAAGCCCGGCGACCTGGTGTTCTTCAATACCCGCAACAGGCCGCGCTCCCACGTCGGCATTTATATCGGCGATGACCGCTTCGTGCACGCGCCCAACAGCCGCGGCAAGGTACGCACCGAGAGCCTGAAAAAGGGCTGGTTCGCCGCCCGCTTCGAGGAAGGCCGGACCTACCTCGACTGAGGCCGTCGCGCTGCATGCGTACGGCATCACGGAGGTTGCGCTGGATTAGAATGGGCGGCTCGATACGCCGGCCCTTTCCATGCCCCAGCACGACCGCTAGGACCACAGCCGCGACCAGCCAAGGTACAAGATCGCCTTCCTCAACGGCATCTTCCTGCTGGCGATGGTGCTGGCCAGCGCCATCGGTGCCTATCGGCTGACCGCCACCGATCCGCTGGCGATGATCGATTTCCTGATCGCCAGCGCCGCCTGCGCGCTCTGGCTTTACCTGCGCTACCACCCGATGCAGGTGGAGCGCGTCGCCAGCATTGCGCTGGTGCTGGGCTTCCTGTTTTTTTTCGCCGCCTACCTGGTGGCACCGCAGCAGGGCAACCGGTTGTCGCTGTTTTTCCTGCTTTCCGCCGCCGCCTTCTTCCTCAAGGGCATACGCGTCGGACTCTGGTGGCTGGCAGCGATCATCGTCGCCATCGTCCTTGGCTACCTGGCCCAGGGCAGCGGGTCGAAATTCTCCGGCGCCGACCTCGGCACCGCGATCCTCTACCTGGTGGCCCTGGCCGGGGTGTTCTATTTCCACGAGACGCTGAAGAGCGAGGAACTGGCCCGTCAGCGCGAGCACGACCTGCGGCGCGAGTTGCGGGTGCGCATGGAACACGAAAAGCAGCTCGAGCGCCTCGCGCATTATGACGCCCTCACCGGCGTGCCCAATCGGGTGATGCTGGCCGACCGGCTGGCGCAGGCGCTGGCCCGTGCCAAGCGCGACCAGGGCCTGCTCGCGGTGTGCTACCTCGACCTCGACGGCTTCAAGCCGATCAACGACCGCCTCGGCCATGCCATCGGCGACCGCGTGCTGGTGGAAGTCACGCGCCGCATCCGCGAAGCGGTGCGCGAGGACGATACCGTGGCGCGCCTTGGTGGCGACGAGTTCGTGGTGCTGCTGGTCGGTCTGCAGGCGGCAGAGGAATGCGTCGGCAGCCTGCAGCGCCTCTTGGAACGCGTGGCGCGGCCGATCGCTATCGACGGCGAGGAGCTGTCGCTCAGCGCCAGCATCGGCGTGGCGCTCTACCCCGACGACGAAGAGGACGCCGAGACCCTGCTGCACCATGCCGACCAGGCCATGTACCTGGCCAAGCTGGCGGGCAAGAACCGTTACCACCTGTTCGACCCGGCCAGCGACCGCCGCGCCCGCAGCCACCACCAGTTGCTGCAGGAAATCCGCAGCGGCCTTGCCGGCGGCGAATTCGAGCTCTTCTTCCAGCCCAAGGTCGAACTCGCCAGCCGCCGCCTGGCCGGAGCCGAGGCCCTGATCCGCTGGCACCATCCGCAGCAGCGGCTTGCTGCTGCCAGGTGATTTCATGCGCGCGGTGGACAATACCGACCTCGAAATCGAGCTGGGCGAATGGGTGATCGCCAGTGCCGTCGACCACCTGCTGCGCTGGCGCGAGGCCGGGCTGCGCATCGAGGTCGGCATCAACATTTCGGCCTACCACCTGCAGTCGGCCGGCTTCGTGCCGCGCCTGCACGAACAGGCGCAACGCTACGCGCCGCAGCCCGGCGAGCGCTGGTTGCAGATCGAAGTGCTGGAAACCGCCGCGCTTGACGACATTGCCCGCATCAGCGCGTTGATCGCGGACTGCCGCGAACTGGGCATCGGCTTCGCGCTCGACGACTTCGGCAGCGGCTATTCCTCCCTCACCTACCTGAGCCAGCTCGACGTCGACACGCTCAAGATCGACCAGTCCTTCGTCCGCGACATGCGAAGCGACAAGGGCGACCATGCCGTGGTCCAGGGCATCATCGCGCTGGCCCGTGCCTTCGACATGCGCTGCGTGGCCGAGGGCGTGGAAAGCGAGGTGATCCATCAGTCCCTGCGGCAAATGGGTTGCGAGCTGGGACAGGGCAACGGCATCGCGCTGCCGATGCCGGCAGCGGCACTGACGCGCTGGCAGCCAGCGCCGCAGGAAGGGACTTTCGACCTCTTGTCCTGATGCTGTTATATTCGCCCAAAGACATAAGAACCGCGTGCCGTTTCGCGACGCGGATCACGGGGAGGCAATGCGATGGTGAAGGCATTGAAATGGACGGCGGACCTGAGCATAGGCATCGATCTCATCGATGCCCAGCACAAGCGCATCGTCGATTACATCAACCAGCTCAACGACGCCCGGCAGACCGGCGAGAAGAAGGCGGTCGGCCTGGTGCTCGAAGGCCTCGCCGAATACACCCTCTCGCACTTCGGTTACGAAGAAGCGGTGATGACGGCCGCCAGGTTTCCCGGCACCGCGCGGCATCGCCGCGGGCATGAGCGCTTTGCCCGGCAACTGGCCGAGTACGGCCACCGCTATGCGCTTGGCGAGGAAGTCGCAGCGGAAGTGCTGGATACGCTGAACAAGTGGCTGTTGAACCACATCAAGCGCGAAGACCACGACTACATGGACCTGGTGAAAGCCACCCTCAGCCCGGCGCAGCTGGCGAGCATTCTCGCCGACTGCAGCGCCGCTCGCTAGCGGCAGCAGCCGTTCAGGTCCGCGCCAGCCAGGCGGCGCGAATCACCTCGACGCGTTCCCGATTCACCCCGAAATCCCCGCGTCCCAGCCGGCTGGCGCTGCGCAGCTCGATCGCATTGCGCGCCGGATCGAACCAGAACTCCAGGTCATCGGTGAATTTCATCCAGCGTGTTTCGGCTTCGGCGCGCAGGTAGTCCGCGCGCTGTTCGACGATGCGGATGCCCGGCATCGCTGTCAGCATCGCTGACAAGGCCTGGATCGAGGCCGGCCCCGAGCCGCCCTTCAACGACAGCGGCTGGATTGCGGCATAGGCCCGCTGCGGGTGGTCGGGATAGAGCGATGCCTGGCTCGAGACGCTGTTGGGCGTGAGCGAAGGCGGCTTGAGGCGACCATTGCTGACTCCGAGGTCGGCCGGGCGCGTGCCGCGCAACACGCCGAACTGGATCGCAAGGGCGGCGAGAACGAGAAGGCCGGCAAGGAGATACAGGGCTGTCTTCATCACCGGACTTTGCACCTTTGCGTAACGAGTCGGGTGCCGCGCATGGCCGCTCGGCATGCCGCCAGACTCACGACAGCAACCCCGGGTTGCGCTGCCAGATGCTGAATGTCAGCACCGAGGCGAAGCTGACCCAGGCCAGGTAGGGCAGCAGCAGTGCGGCGGCAAGCGCGCTGATACGCTTGAACGCGACGACCGTGGCCAGGATCAGGCACCACAGCAACACGACCTCGGCGAAGCCCAGGGCGCCTAGGCGCCAGGCGAAGAACAGCCAGCTCCACAAGGCGTTGGCGACAAGCTGTGCGGCGAAAAGCAGCAGGGCGCTGCGCGCGCCGGCAATTCCTCGTTGGCGCCAGACCAGCCATGCGGATATCCCCATCAGCGTATAGAGGGCCGACCAGACCGGGCCGAACAGCCAGCCCGGCGGTGCCCAGGGCGGACGATTCAATTCCGCGTAGAAGCTGCCGGCATTGACCGAGGCAAGCGCACCTACCGCGGCGGTGACGAAGGCCAGCGCCAGCCAGCCGAGCAGGCCGGCGGCTTGATGAGATATCGGCAGGGGGCTAGCTCGATTCACGCGGTCAGCCGGGCTTCGGGCCGCGCGCCGTCACGGCTTCAACAGCATTGCCGACAACTGCGCGGCGATCTGCTTCACCGTGCGCCCCCCATTCGGGTGGTACCACTGCACGGTCCAGTTCAGCGCGCCCATCAGGAACAGGCGGGTGACGCGGCTGTCGTCGGCGATCTCGCCGGCGCGCTTGAGGTCGCGCAGGGCTTTCTGCCACATCGCCTCGTAGGCGTCCTTCTGCTCGATCAGCTCGGCCAGCGCGGCTGCTTCGAGGTGGTGGCTTTCATGCAGCAGGGTGGCCGCGAAGTGGCGGCCGTCCTCGGCCAGCAGCTGTTCCAGGTGGGCCAGCAGCATGGCCTCGAACACTTCGCGCGGCGTGCCGCCCTTCGCGGCGGCGCCGCCGGTGGCGCGGGTGATGGTCGCCATGCCTTCCAGCACCACGGCCAGCAGCATGTCGTGCTTGGTCTTGAAGTGGTAGAAGGGCGAGCCCGACTGCATGTCGACCGCCTTGGCGATGTCGCGGATGGTGGTACCCGCGTAGCCCTTCTCGGCGAACAGGCGGCTCGCTGCGCGTACGATCTCGGCGCGGCGGTTGGGTTCGTCCGGCGCCAGTGGGCGCCTAGAAGCGGCCATGGCGTCCCTCCCCGTTCCTGAAGCGCCCGGCCCCGGATTCGGCCTCGCCGTTCGCCAGGGACTCCTGGCCGTGGCGGCATTCGTTCCTCAGGGCCTCGCCCAGCGGCAGACCCCATTGCTCGTAACTCGACAGCCGGTCGTGGCGCAGGCAGGTCTGCGGGAAGGCGGCGATTTCCGCCGCCAGCGCCTCGGCCGCTTCGCGTGCCATGCCGTCTTCCACCACGCGGTTGGCGAGGCCGATGTCCATGGCTTCGTCGGCGCCAACCGGGCGGCCGGTGAGGATCAGGTCGAGTGCGCGCGAATGCCCGATCAGGCGCGACAGCCGCAGGGTGCCGCCGTCGATCAGCGGCACGCCCCAGCGCCGGCAGAAGACGCCGAAAGTCGCTGACTGTTCCACCACGCGCAGGTCGCACCAGAGTGCCAGTTCCAGCCCGCCGGCCACGGCATAGCCCGAGACCGCCGCGATCACCGGCTTGGACAGCAGCATGCGCGTGGGGCCGAGCGGTGCGTCGCCGTCTTCGGCGAGCGACCATTCTCCCGGATCGGCGACGAAGGCCTTGAGGTCGGCGCCGGCGCAGAAATGGCCGTTGGCGCCGCAGAGGACGGCCACGTGCTGCGCCGGGTCGGCGTCGAAGGCGCGGAAGGCCTCGGCCAGCGCATTGGCGGTGGCGCGGTCGATGGCGTTGCGCGCCTGCGGCCGGTCGATCACCACCGTGGTGACTGCGCCCTGGCGTTCGATGTGCACGGTCATTGCGGCTTGAGCACCGATTCGTGGTCGAAGTCGCCCGTCCGCCCTTCGCTGATCTCGACCAGCTTGGGGTAGAGGCGGAACATGTCGGCCTTGAGCACCTCGTAGGGCAGGTCATCGAACTCGCCGCGCTGCTTCACGTATTCCATGTGGCGCTGGTTGGACGAGTTGTAGGGGTGCATCAGCGAGTCGTGCTCACCGTCGAAATCCAGCGGCAGCACGCCGAAGCGCTGGCACATGCTGAAGTTGAAGGCCGGCGTGGCCTTGACCCACTTGCCGTCGAGCAGCAGGCTGACGTAGCCGTGCCAGGCGAAGACATCGGTGCCCATCAGGCGTGTCAGCTTTTCGGTGGAAAGGTGGTTCTTGACGTCGGCGAAACCGGGCCTCGCCGGGATACCGAGGGCGCGCAGGCAGGCGCAGTAAAGCAGCGCCTTGGGCACGCAGTAGCTAGCGCCCTTGATCACCGTGGTGCTGGCGCGCATCGCCTCGCGCTGCATGCTGCTGGCGTAGGGGTCGTAGCGGATGTCGTCGCGCACGGCGTAGTACAAGTTGAGCGCCTTGTCTTTCGCCGTGTCGCCGGCGCCGACTCTTGCGGCGATGAATTCGCGCACCGCCGGGTGTTCGTGGTCGATGAACTCGGTGGCGGCCAGCCAGGCGGGGTTGATGTCGGTCATAGTCACTGCTCCGGCCAGGCGCGCGCCAGCAGCGCGGCGAAGTCGGTGTTGGCCGGCAGGGTGCCGAAGGCCGCGCCCCAGTGGCCGGGCGTCAGGCGTGTGGCGCAGAAGGCCTCGGCCACTGGCGCCGGCGCGTGGCGCAGCAGCAGCGCGCCCTGCATCGCCAGCGCGATGCCCTGGGTCAGCTCGCGCGAGCGGATCTCGATGTCCTGCGGATTGCCCAGGCCCTTTTGCAGCGCGCCGACGAAGCCGTCGAAGGCGCGATTCTTCCCCAGCGCCGGGGCGATCTCGGCGCTCAAGACCTCGATGCTCTTCGGGTGGCGCGCCATGGCGCGCAGGGTGTCCAGGCACATCACGTTGCCCGAGCCTTCCCAGATCGAATTCAGCGGGCTTTGGCGGAAGTTGCGCGGCATCGGGCCTTCGTCGACATAGCCGTTGCCGCCATGCACTTCCATGGCCTCGGCCGAAAGCGTCGGGCAGCGCTTGCAGATCCAGTACTTCGCCACCGGCGTCAGGATGCGGCGCAGCAGGCTTTCCGCCTCGTCCTCCTGCGCGTCGAAGGCACGCGCCAGGCGCAGCGAGAGCGCCGTGGCGGCCTCGACCTCCAGCGCCATGTCGGCAATAACGTTACGCATCAGCGGCTGTTCGATCAGCCGTTTGCCAAAGGCGGATCGCAGCCCAGCGTGGTGCATGGCCTGCGACAGCGCCCCGCGCATGATGCCGGTGCTGCCGATGGCGCAATCCAGCCGCGTGTAGACGCCCATCTCCAGCACCGTCGGGATGCCTCGCCCTTCCTCGCCGACCAGCCAGCCCAGCGAACCCCAGAACTCCATCTCGGTGCCGGCGTTGGAGCGGTCGCCGAGCTTGTCCTTGAAGCGCTGGATGCGCATTTCGTTGAGGCGCCCGTCCGGCGTCCAGCGCGGCACGAAGAAGCACGACAGGCCCTTGGCCGTCTGCGCTGTGACCAGGAAGGCGTCGCACATCGGCGCCGAAAGAAACCACTTGTGCCCGGTGATGCGCCAGCTGCCGTCGCCAGTGGGTTCGGCGCGGGTGGTGTTGGCGCGCACGTCCGAGCCGCCCTGCTTTTCGGTGAGGCCCATGCCGATCAGCACGCCGGTCTTCTGCGGGGCAGGGATGAAGCGCCGGTCGTAGTCGCGCGAGAGCAGCCTGGGCATCCAGTCGAGCGCCAGTTCCGGCACGTGGCGCAGCACTGGCACCGCGCCGTAGGTCATGGTGGTCGGGCACAGCGAGCCGCATTCGATCTCGGCGAACATGACGTAGGCCGCGGCGCGGGCGACGTGGGCGCCGGGCTTGGGGTCGGCCCAGGGGCCGGTGTCGCAGCCGTGGCGCTTGAGCCAGCCCAGGCATTCGTGCCACGAAGGATGGAAATCCACCTCGTCGCGCCGGTTGCCGTAGCGGTCGAAGAGCTTCAGCACCGGTGGGTACACATTAGCCAGCCGGCCGTGCTCGATCCACTCCGCGCTGCCCGTCTCGGCGCCGCGCGCC
The DNA here is from genome assembly GCA_903908065.1 of uncultured beta proteobacterium. Classification (GTDB taxonomy): domain Bacteria; phylum Pseudomonadota; class Gammaproteobacteria; order Burkholderiales; family Rhodocyclaceae; genus Sulfuritalea. The sequence continues at coordinate 110,440 of CAIVQO010000090.1, forward strand.
GTCAGCCAGTCCTGCGCCCAGCCCGCGCCCTGCGTGGCGACGGCCTCCTGCAGCGGCCGGTTGTTCAGGTAGGCGTTGTAGTTCTCCAGGGCATGGGCCTGGTTGAGCACTTCATGCGTGGCGGTGAGCAGGGGGTGGCTGGGTTGCATGGAAGCTCCTTAACGTGAAGCGACCAAATGGGTCGCCGACGATTTCGAGCGAAGCGAGCAAGTCAGGAACCCCCCGTGAGGGGGGCGAAGGGGGGCGGGCCGAGTTTGCCCGCCCGCAGCCGGAAAAAGATTCGAAGGTTTCATTGGGTGCGGGCGAATCCCGAAGGCGCGGGCGTTACTTCATCAGGTGCTTGGCGAGGGCGTGGTAGGCCGGCAGCGAGGTCGGGTCGGCGAAGGCATTGTTTGGCAGGGGGTGTGAGGCATAGCGGGCGATCACCATCTCGGCTTTCGGATCGATGTAGATCGCCTGGCCATGGATGCCGCGTGCGCTGTAGGCCCCATGTTCGTTGCCGGAGACCCACCACATGTTGCGGTAGGACCAGTCAGGCAGGGTCTTGTAGCCGGCCCTGGCGAAGAGGCCCTTGTCGCCGCCCTTGCGGATGTCGTCGACCACGGATTTCGGCACGATCTGCTGGCCGTTGAACTTGCCGTCGAGCCGCATCATCTCGCCAAAGCGGGCGAGGTCGCGCAAGGCGGTGTTGAGGCCGCCGCCGGCGAATTCGTTGCCGACGCTGTCGATCGTGAAATAGGCGTCCTGTTCTACTCCGAGCTTGCTCCAGACGCGTTCGTGCAGGTTCTCGCCGATCGATTTTCCCGTCACCTTGCGGATCATCCAGCCCAGCACATCGCTGTTGACCGTCTTGTAGGCGAAGGCCTGGCCGTGCTCGCCTTCCTTTTTCACGGTTTGCAGGAATTCGTAGAAGGTCTGCGGCCCGCTGTAACCCGGCGGGCGCGGCAGCACGTTGCCGGCGCGGACATGGGCCCAGATCTCGGCGTTCGGATCACCATAGTTCTCGGAGTACTTGAGGCCCGTGGTCATGTCCAGCACCTGGCGTACCGTGGCATCGCCGAAGGCCGAGTCTTTCAGTTCGGGAACGTACTTGCTCACCATGGCGTTCTCGTCGAGCAGCCCCTCGGCGACCAGCATGGCGCCGATGGTGCCGAAGAATGACTTGGTCACCGACATGGCAATGTGCTGGCCCTCGGGCTTGAGCACGCCGAAATAGCGCTCGTAGACCAGCTTGCCCTTGTGTAGCACCACGATGCCGTCGGTGTAGTTGGCGGCCAGCGACTGCTCCCAGGTCATCGGCTGGTCTTTGCCCAGCGGAATGAAAGTCACCGCATCGATGTCGCTGCGCAGTGCGGCCGGGAGTGCGCTGACCGGGCCATTGCCGCGCGCTACTGCGCTGGTCGGCACCATCTGGCGGAAGTTCGAGAAGCTCCAGCGGGTAAAGGGGAACTTGAAAGCGCTGCCGTCGGCGAAGCGTGCCACCTTGTCGGCGGGCGGTGGCGAACCCTTCATGATCCCCAGCTTGACCGGATCGCTTGCAGCCGCATCGGGGAAGGATGGCATTTGCGCGAAGCTGACGCTGGCGGCACAAAGCGCGGCGAGGCCAAGGGCGATGGGGCGCATGGGAAAGTCTCCGATGGAAGAGCGGGCCATTCTTCCTGCCTGCTGTTTGCTTGTCAAGCAAGCGCTTGCTTGGTAGCATCGCCGACTTTCGCTGCCCCCGGGGAAGACCATGTTCACGATACCGCGCACCCTCTTCGACGAAGATCACGCTGCCTTCCGCGATACCGCACGGCGTTTCATGGAGCAGGAGGTCGCCCCCCATCACGCGCGCTGGGAGGAGCAGGCCCACGTCGACCGCGAGATCTGGACCAAGGCCGGCGCGGCAGGATTCCTCTGCGCCACCATGCCCGAGGAATACGGCGGCGCCGGCGTGGACAAGCGCTTCTCGGTCGTGGTGATGGAAGAGGCGGCGCGCATCAACGCCACCGGCCTCGGCTGGGGCCTTCACTCCGAGATCGTCGCGCCCTACCTGCTGCACTACGGCAGCGAGCACCTGAAGCAGAAGTACCTGCCGAAAATGGCCAGCGGCGAAATGATCGGCGCCATCGCCATGACCGAACCGGCCGCCGGCTCCGACCTGCAGGGCGTGCGCACCACGGCCGTGCGCGATGGTGACCACTACATATTGAATGGCTCGAAGATCTTCATCACCAACGGCTACCTCTCCGACCTCGTGATCGTGGTGGCCAAAACCGATCCGAGCAAGGGCGCCAAGGGCACCAGCCTGCTGGTGGTCGACACCTCGATGGCCGGCTTCAGCAAGGCCAAGCCGCTACACAAGGCGGGCATGAAGGCGCAGGACACCTGCGAGCTGTTTTTCGACAACGTGCGCGTGCCGGCCGAGAACCTGCTCGGCGAGGAAGGCAACGGTTTCGTGTACCTGATGCAGGAGTTGCCCTGGGAGCGCCTGCAGATTGCCGTAATCGCCATCGCTTCGGCTGAGGCGGCGCTGGACTGGACCATCCAGTACACCAACGAGCGCAAGGCCTTCGGCCAGGAGATCGCCAAGTTCCAGAACACGCGCTTCAAGCTCGCCGAACTGAAGACCGAGATCCAGGTCGGCCGTGTCTTCGTCGACCGCTGCATTGAGCTGATCCTGGAAAACAAGCTCGATCCGGCCACGGCCTCGATGGCCAAGTACTGGTGCTCGGACCTGCAGTTCAAGGTGATGGACGAATGCGTGCAGCTGCATGGCGGCTACGGCTACATGTGGGAATACCCGATCACCCGCGCCTGGGCCGACGCCCGCGTGCAGCGCATCTACGGCGGCACCAACGAGATCATGAAAGAACTCATTTCGAGGAACCTGTAATGGCCGAAGCCTACATCTACGACGCCCTGCGCACGCCGCGCGGCAAGGGCAAGCAGGGCGGGTCGCTGAACCAGGCGACGCCGATCCACCTCGCGGCAACGGCCTTGCGCGCTCTGCGCGAGCGCAACCAGCTCGACACCTCGAAGGTGGACGACGTGGTGCTGGGCTGCGTCGAGCCGGTGGGCGAGCAGGGCGCCGACATCGCCCGCGTCGCCGCGCTCTACGCCGACTACGCGATCAGTGCGCCGGGCGTCACCGTCAGCCGCTTCTGCGCCTCGGGCCTCGAAGCCTGCAACCAGGCCGCGGCCCAGGTGATGTCGGGCCAGGCCGACCTCGTGGTGGGTGGCGGCGTCGAGTCGATGTCCCGCGTGCCCATGTTCTCCTCGGGCGGCGCCTGGCCGATCGACCCGCAGGTGGCGGCCAAGACCGCCTTCGTGCCGCAGGGCATCTCGGCCGACCTGATCGCCACCAAGTGGGGCTTCTCGCGCCAGGACGTCGATGCCTACGCGCTGGAATCGCAGCGCCGCGCCAAGGTCGCCTGGGACGAAGGCTGGTTCGACAAGTCGGTGGTGCCGGTGCGGGACAGCAACGGCCTCACCATGCTGGCCCACGACGAATACATGCGCCCCGAAACCACCATGGAATCGCTGGCTTCGCTCAAGCCGGCCTTCCAGGAGCAGGGCGAGAAATACGGCTTCAACAGCGTCATGCTGCAACGCTATCCGGAAGTCGAGAAGATCGAGCACGTGCATCACGCCGGCAACAGCTCCGGCATCGTCGATGGCGCCGCGGCTGTGCTGTTCGGCACGAAGGAGATGGGCGCGGCGCTCGGCCTCAAACCGCGTGCGCGGGTGCGTTCGTTTGCATCGATCGGCTCCGAGCCCTCGATCATGCTTACCGGTCCTTCATATGCGGCCGAAAAGGCGCTTAAGCGCGCCGGTATGAAGGTGGCCGACATCGACCTGTTCGAACTCAACGAAGCCTTCGCCGCCGTGGTGTTGCGCTTCATGCAGGTGCTCGACGTGTCGCACGACAGGATGAACGTCAATGGCGGTTCGATTGCGATGGGCCATCCGCTCGGCGCCACCGGGGCGATGATCCTCGGCACCTTGCTGGACGAGATGGAACGGCGGGGAGTGGGTGTTGGACTCGCGACCTTGTGCGTGGGGGCGGGTATGGGGACGGCGACCATCATCGAGCGCGTTTGAAATGAAAACCGGGCCGAGTTCGCTTGGGGTGGCGGGATCGGGAGTGGGGGTACCCCGTTCCGTCCATGTCCCCCGTCGTGAGCTTCGCTCACTCCTCCTCCTTTACTTACCGGAACGGGGTACCCCCACTCCCGATGAGCAGGCGCCCCCAAGGGGTTTGGGTCGCAAAGCAGAAGCGCACCCTGCCGAGGATGGCGGGTATCCGATTCCGGTAAGTAAAGGGGGAGAGCCTGGTTTCATCAGGCTCGGAGGACATGGACGGAATCGGATACCCGTCGTCCTCGGCACGCACCTACTGCCAACAATCAATGCCTTTGAATCATCGCAGACCCAGCCTGCATCCTGGAGCCACTGACATGCTGAACTATTCCGTCGATGCCGAAGGCATCGCCATCGTCGAATTCGACTACCCCGGCAAGTCGCAGAACATCCTCAACGCCGGCTCTATGGACGCCTACGCAGAGGCCATGCAGAAGGCGCTGGCCGATCCGGCGGTGAAGGGCATCGTGGTGGCTTCGGCGAAGAAGGATTTCATCGCCGGCGGTGACCTGGGCGAGATGGCGGGTTGCACCGATGCGGCGGCTTTCCACGCCTCGATCAGCAACTGGCACAAGCTGATGCGTGGCATCGAGCTGGGCGGCAAGCCGGTAGCGGCGGCGCTCAACGGCACCACGTTGGGTGGTGGCATGGAGGTTGCGCTGTCCTGCCATTACCGCGTTGCCGCCGACAATCCGAAGGCGCGCTTCGGCTTCCCCGAGGTTACGCTGGGACTGCTGCCCGGTGCGGGCGGCACGCAGCGCGTGCCGCGCCTGGTCGGCATGCAGGCGGCGGCGCCCTTGCTGATGGAAGGCAAGCGCATCAAGGCCGCCGAGGCGCAGAAGATCGGCCTGATCCACGCCGTGGTGAAAGTCGGCGATGAGCGTACGGCGGCGCGGCAGTGGGTGATGGATGCTATCGCCTCGGGCGCCAAGCCCATGCAGCCCTGGGACAGCAAGGGGTTCAAGATCCCCGGCGGCGGGCCGGCCACGCCGGGCGGCATGCAGATGTTGATGGCGGCCAATGCCATGCTGCGCGAAAAGACCTACGACAACTATCCGGCGCCCAAGCACATCCTGTCCTGCGTCTATGAAGGACTGTCCACCAATCTCGATACCGGACTCGCCATCGAGTCGCGCTACTTCACCAACCTGGTGATGTCGCCGGTGTCGAAGAACATGATTCGCAGCCTGTTCTTCGGCATGCAGGAAGCCAACCGGCTCGCCTCGCGCCCGGCCGGCGTTGCGCCGCAGAAATACGCGAAGATCGGCATGCTCGGCGCCGGCATGATGGGCGCGGGCATCGCCATGAGTACGGCCCAGGCCGGCATCGCGGTGGTCCTGCTCGACACCACGCTTGAAGCGGCCGAGAAGGGCAAGGCCTATGCTGCCAAAGCCTGGGGCAAGCAGGTGGCCAGGGGGCGCATGACGCAGGAAGCGGTCGATGCCCTGCTGGCGCGCATCACGCCGACCGCGGACTACGCCGACCTCGCCGGCTGCGAACTGGTGGTCGAGGCCGTGTTCGAGAAGCGCGAGATCAAGGCCGACGTGACGAAAAAGACCGAAGCCGTGATTGCACCCGACGCGATCTTCGCCTCGAATACCTCGACCCTGCCGATCACCGGGCTGGCCGAGGCCTCGGTGCGCCCGGCCAACTTCATCGGCCTGCACTTCTTCTCTCCCGCCGAGAAGATGCCGCTGGTCGAGATCATCGTCGGCAAGGCGACCAGCGAAGAAACCCTGGCGCGTTCGATGGACTATGTCAAAGCCATCGGCAAGACCCCCATCGTGGTGAACGATTCGCGCGGCTTCTACACCAGCCGCGTCTTCGGTACCTATGTCTCGGAAGGCATGGCCCTGCTCGAAGAAGGCGTGCCGCCGGCGCTGATCGACAAGGCCGGACTGATCGCCGGCATGCCGGTCGGGCCGCTGGCGCTGGCCGACGAGGTGTCGATCGAGCTGGTGTACAAGATCGGCCAGCAGACGCGGGCCGATCTCGGCAGCGCCTACGTCGAGCGCGCGGCGGATCGCGTCGCGGCGAAGATGGTCGCTGAGCTCGGGCGGCTCGGGCGCAAGTCGGGCGCGGGCTTTTACGATTACCCGGCTGACGGCGCGAAACGTTTGTGGCCTGGGCTGGCTGAACACTTCAAAGTCGGCGCCGGCGCTACGGCGATTCCATCGCTCGACGAGATCATCGAGCGCCTGATCCTCGTCCAGTCGGTCGAGACCGCGCGCTGCCTCGAAGAGAAGGTGCTGCGCGCCCCGATCGATGCCGATGTCGGGGCGATCCTCGGCTGGGGCTACCCGCCCTTCCGCGGTGGGCCGATCGGCTGGCTGCATACGCTTGGCCTTGCGGCCGCCGTGGATAAACTCGACCGCCTTGCCGAACGGCATGGCAATCGCTTTGCTGCACCGCAATTGCTGCGCGACATGGCGGTGAAAGGGGAACGCTTCTATCCCGCCTGATGCATAATCCCCAACAGACCCGCAAAGGGCAAAACAGAACCATTCCCCGGAGGAGACACATCGGGTGCTGCAGCTCCTGCAACTGACCATCAGCGGAGCGGCGATCGGCTGCATCTATGCGCTGATCGCGCTCGGCTTCGTGCTGATCTACAAGGCGACCGAGACCGTCAATTTCGCCCAGGGCGACATCATGATGATCGGCGGCTTCGTCGGCCTTACGGCGATGACCGTGGGCGGTCTGCCCTTCTGGGCGGCCTTCCTGATTACCGTCGTGGTGATGACCTTGTTCGGCATGGGTACCGAGCGTCTGGTGCTGCGGCCCCTGCTCGGCCAGCCGGCATTCACCGTGGTGATGGTGACCATCGGCATCGGCTACCTGGCGCGCGGCGTGGTGACCATGATTCCCTACTGGGGCACCGAGACCCACACCTTGCCGGTGCCCTGGAAGGACGAGGTGTTCTGGATCGGTGAAACCGGCAAGGGGCTGGTCGTTTCGCTGGAGCATGTCGCCATCATCGTCGCCACCGTCCTGCTGGTGGTCCTGCTCTACGCCTTCTTCCGCTACACGCGGCTGGGCATCGCGATGCAGGCAACTTCGCAGAACCAGCTCGCCGCCTTCTACATGGGCATTCCGGTGCGGCGCGTGAACATGCTGATCTGGGGCCTCTCATCGGCGATCTGCGGCGTTGCCGCGCTGCTGCTGGCGCCGATCACCTTCGTCCATGCCAACATGGGTTTCGTCGGCCTCAAGGCCTTTCCGGCTGCGGTGATCGGCGGTTTCGGCAGCATTCCCGGCGCACTGGTCGGCGGCCTCATCGTCGGCATCGTCGAATCGCTGGCCGGCTTCTACCTACCCGAGGGCTTCAAGGACATCGCCGCCTACATCGTGGTGCTGGTGATGCTGGTGGTCAAACCCAACGGCCTGTTCGGCGAGAACCTGACGAAAAAAGTCTGATGCATTTCATCTTCAAGACCTCGTATGCCCAGGACATCGCGCTGTTCAAGCACGGCGGGCAGCGTTTCTGGTACGCGGCGCTGGCCGTGGCGCTGGTCGCCGCGCCCTTCGTGCTGACGGAATACGCGCTGTCGCAGTTCAGCTTCATCGCCATCTACGCCATCGTCTGCCTCGGCCTGATGCTGCTTTCGGGCTTCACCGGCCAGGTCTCGCTGGGCCATGCCGGCTTCCTTGCCATGGGTGCCTACACCGAGGCCTGGCTGCAGGCCAAGGGCTGGCCCTTCGCCCTCTCGCTGCCGATGTCGGCGCTGGTGGCCGGCGTTACCGGGATACTCGTTGGCCTGCCCGCGCTGCGCATCAAGGGCATGTACCTGGCGATCGCGACGCTGGCCTTCGGCTTCATCATCGAGGAGGCGGTGGTGCGCGCCGAGCACATCACCGGCGGCAATGCCGGCATCCAGGTCGGCAAGCTGGTGATCGCCGGCATCGATTTCGACGACGGGCGCAACTTCTATTACCTGGTCACCGGGATCGCCGTGCTTTGCGTGCTGGGCGTGCTCAACCTGCTGCGCAGCCCGACCGGGCGCGCCTTTGTCGCGATCCGCGACTCCGAAGTGTCGGCGCAGAGCATGGGCATCAACCTGGCGCATTACAAGACCGTGGCCTTCGCCCTCTCGGCCGCGCTGGCGGGCATCGCCGGTGCGCTCTATGCGCACAAGATCCGCATCATCACGCCCGACCAGTTCGGCTTCCTGCAATCGATCGAGCTGCTGATGATGGTGGTGATCGGCGGCCTCGGTTCGATCCAGGGCGCGATCTTCGGCCCGGCCTTCTGGTTCATCGTGCAGCAGGTGATCGTGATCGGCAAGGACTGGCTGCCACCCGCGCTGGGCCAGCAGACCGGCCTGCAACCGACCATCTTCGGCATCATCCTGATCGCCGTGGTGCTGTTCGAGCCGATGGGCCTCTATGGCCGCTGGCTGAAGTTCCGCACCTTCCTGCAGATCTTTCCGTTCTACCGCAAGGGCATGTTCAAGAGGCAGAAGAGCTACATGAAATCCGAGAGGCTGAAATGACGGCGCCGATGCTCGAAGCCGCCAATCTCTCGGTCCGCTTCGGCGGCCTGCTGGCGGTGAACAACGTCTCCTTCGAGGTCTGGCCCAACGAGGTGTTCTCGCTGATCGGGCCCAACGGCGCCGGCAAGACCACCATCTTCAACCTGATCTCCTCGCTCTATCGGCCGACATCGGGCGAGGTGCGCTTCGAGGGCGAGGTGATCTCGCGCATGCCGCCTCACGTGGTGGCGCGCCATGGCATCGCCCGCACCTTCCAGAACATCGAACTCTTCGAGCACGCCACGGTGCTGCAGAACCTGCTGGTCGGCCGCCATTGCCATCGGCATACCGGCTGGGTGCAGGACCTGCTGTTCACCGGCTCGGTGCGCCGCGCCGAGCTGGAGTTCCGCCGCCAGGTGGAGGAGGTGATCGAGTTCCTCGACCTGCAGCACTACCGCGACAGCCTGGTGGTCGGCTTGCCCTACGGCGTGCGCAAGGTGGTTGAACTGGCGCGCGCCCTGTCGATGCGGCCGCGCCTGCTGCTGCTGGACGAACCCTCATCGGGCCTCAATACCGAGGAAACCGAGGACATGGGTTTCTGGATCGAGGACATCAAGGCCGACCTCGGCATCACGGTGATCATGGTCGAACACGACATGGGCCTGGTCTCGCGCGTGTCGGATCGCGTGCTGGCGCTCAACCTGGGCGAGGTGCTGACGCTGGGCACGCCCGAAGAAGTGCAATCGCATCCGGGCGTGATCGAGGCCTATTTGGGCGGAGCTGATGATGAGTGATACGCCGCCCATCCTCCAGCTCAGCAACGTCGAGGCCTCATATGGCGCGGTGAAGGCGATCCGCGGCGTCTCGCTGTCGGTGGCGCCCGGTTCGGTGGTGACCGTGCTCGGCTCCAACGGCGCCGGCAAGACCACCATCCTCAAGACGATTTCCGGGATCCTCGATCCGCAGAAGGGCAGCATCGTCTTTCGCCATGAAAAGCTCGAAGGCCGCGACCCGGCGTGGATCGTTCGCCAGGGCCTGGTGCAGGTGCCCGAGGGACGCGAGATCTTTCCGCTGCTGACAGTGCGCGAGAACCTGCTGATGGGCGCCTACACGCGGCCGGCGCACGAAAAGGACGAAGTGGCGAAGGACATCGAGGATGTCTACGCCTACTTTCCCATCCTCAAGGAGCGTCGCGACCAGCCCGCCGGCCAGCTCTCCGGCGGCCAGCAGCAGATGTTGGCGATCAGCCGCGCCCTGCTGGCCAAGCCGACCATGATGCTGCTCGACGAGCCCAGCCTGGGCCTTTCGCCCAAGCTGACCAAGGAAATCTTCGAGATCGTGATCCGCATCAACCGTGAGCGCGGCGTGACCCTGCTGATCGTCGAACAGAACGCACGCATTGCGCTGAAGTACGCCGACTACGGCTACGTGCTGGAAATCGGCCGCATCGTGATGCATGACACCTGCGCCGCCCTGCGCGAGAAGGAGGACATCAAGGAGTTCTACCTCGGCGCCAAGGAGACCGGCGTACGCGAGGGCAGGCGCTGGAAGAAAAAGAAAACATGGAGATGAACCATGTGGAAGCTTGACGGCAAGCGCTACTGGGCCGAGGAACGCGATGTCGTTCCGGGCGCCAACATGGCCGAGATGTTCTGGAACGGCGTCGCCCAGCGCGGCGAGTTGACGATGTTCCGGCAGAAGAAGTTTGGCCTGTGGCAAAGCCTGTCGTGGAACGAGGTCGGCGCCATCGTGCGCGAGGCCGGCATGGGCCTGATCGAACTCGGCTTCGCGGTGGGCGAGACCGCGTCCATCCTTGGCAACACGCGCCAGGAATGGTTGTTTTCCGACCTGGCGCTGCTCTCCTGCGGCGGCGTCAGCTCCGGTATTTATCCCACCGACGCGGCGAGCCAGGTCGAGTACCTGACCGGCGATTCGAATTCCGTCCTGATCTTCGTCGAGGACGACGAGCAGCTCGACAAGGTGCTGGAAGTGCGCGAGCGCCTGCCGCTTCTGCGCCGCATCGTGGTCTGGGACATGGAAGGCCTGCGCGAACTGCACGACGACCAGGTGATCAGCTTCGAACAACTGCGCGCACTGGGCCGCGAACGCCTGGCACGGCTGGGCCAGGCGGCGGCCGACGCCGAATGGCAGGCGCGCGTCGCGGCACGCAAGCCCGCAGACCTGGCAATCCTGATCTACACCTCGGGCACCACCGGCAAGCCCAAGGGGGCCATGCTCTCGCATGCCAACCTGCTTTCGGCGGTGAAGAGCTTCAATCGCGCCACGGCGCAGAACGAGGACGACGAGCGGATGTGCTTCCTGCCGCTGTGCCACGTCGCCGAGCGTTCCAGCGGCGCTTATTTTTCGCTGTACACCGGCACCAAGCTCAACTTCGTCGAGAACCCGGAGACCATTCCCGAGAACGTGCGCGAGATCGCGCCGACGGTGTTCGGCGCAGTGCCGCGCGTCTGGGAAAAATTTTATTCCGGCGTCAGCATCGCGCTCAAGGAATCGAATGCCTTCGAGCAGTGGGCCTACAAGCTCGCCATCGGCATCGGCCTGGAAAAGGTGCGCCGCTACGAGAAAGGGGAGGCCATCGGCAGCGGCCTGGAATTTGCCCACTGGCTGGCGAGGGTGCTGGTGCTGAATAACGTGCGCAAGCTGATTGGCATCCACCGCAGCCGGATGCTGATCACCGGCGCGGCGCCGATCTCGCCCGACTTGGTGCGCTGGTACATGGCGCTGGGCGTGCCGATGCTGGAAGTCTGGGGCATGACCGAAACCGGCAGCGTCGCCGTGGGCACGCCGATCGAACGCATCAAGCCCGGCTCCATCGGCATCGCCAACGCGCCCAACGAGGTGAAGCTCTCCGACGAGGGCGAGATCCTGGTGCGCGGGCCGAACGTGTTCCTGGGTTACCTCAACCTGCCGGAAAAGACCGCCGAGACCATCGATGCCGAGGGCTGGCTGCACACCGGCGACGTCGGCATCGTGGACGCCGACGGCTACTTCCGCATTTCCGACCGCCTCAAGGACATCATCATTACCGCTGGTGGCAAGAACATCACGCCGTCCGAACTGGAAAACCAGCTCAAGTTCTCGCCTTATGTCACCGATGCGGTGGTGATCGGTGACAAGAAGCCCTACCTGGTCTGCCTGATCATGATCGACCAGGAGAACGTCGAGAAATTTGCCCAGGACCACGACGTGCCCTTCTCCAACTACGCCAGCCTGACGCGGGCGCCGGAGGTGCAGAAGTTGATCGAGGGCGAAATCGAACGGGTCAACAAGCAGTTCGCGCGCGTCGAGCAGATCAAGAAGTTCCGCCTGATCGAGAAGAAGCTCGGCGCCGAGGATGAGGAACTGACCCCGACCATGAAACTTAAGCGTAAGCTAGTCAGTCAGAAATATGCGGAGCTGATCGAGGCCATGTACCGCGATTGATCCGGACGATTCGGCAGTACCCATAACGAGGAGAAACCATGAAGAAAAGCATGAAACTGGCCGTCGCGGCGCTGGCCGCCGCAGGAGTCGGCGCTGGCAGCACGGCGATTGCCGCCGAGCAGATGGGCGTCAGCAAGAACGAGATCGTGATCGGCACCATCCAGGATCTCTCCGGCCCGCTGGCCGGTTTCGGCAAGGCGCTGCGCTTCGGCATGCAGATGCGCGTCGACGAGGTCAACGAATCGGGCGGCATCAACGGCCGCAAGCTCAAGTTCATCGCCGAGGATTCCGGCTATGACCCGAAGAAGGGCTTGCTGGCCGCGCAGAAAATGGTGCAGCAGGACAAGATTTTCGCCATGGTCGGCACGATCGGCACGGCAGTGAACCTGGCCACCTTCCCGACCCTGTTCGACAAGGGCGTGATGAACCTCTTCCCCCTGACGGCGGCGCGCGAAATGTACGAGCCGCTGCACAAGCTCAAGTTCTCCTTCGCCGCGCCCTACTACACCCAGATCCGCATGGGCGTGAAGTGGCTGGCCAAGGAGCGCGGCGCGAAGAAGTTCTGCGTCATCTACCAGGACGACGACTTCGGTACCGAGGTGCTGAAGGGCGCCGAAGACGGCCTCAAGGACATGAACATGAGCTTCGCCGAGAAGACCTCCTTCAAGCGCGGCGCCACCGACTTCTCGGCCCAGGTCTCGAAGATGAAGGCCTCGGATTGCGATACCGTGGTGCTCGGTACCATCATCCGCGAGACCATCGGCACCATAGGCACGGCGCGCAAGATGGGCTGGAACCCGCAGTTCATCGGCTCCTCGGCCGCGTACACCGACCTGATCCACAAGCTGGGCGGCAAGGCCATGGACGGGCTCTACGCCATGCACCAGGTGGCCGTGCCCTACGCCGACGATTCCTCGAAGAACGTGCGCGACTGGTTCGCCGCCTACAAGGGCAAGTTCAACGAAGAGCCCGGCCTTTTCTCGGCCTATGGCTACGTGGCGATGGACATGTTCGTGCAGACGGCGAAGAAGACCGGTGCCAACCTGACCACCGACAACTTCATCAAGACGCTGGAATCCACCACCTTCTCGCGCGACATGTTCGGCAGCCCCGAGTACAAGTTCGGGCCCAAGCAGCACCTGGGCAACGACAAGTCCAAGGTTGGCCAGATCCAGAACGGACGCTGGGTGGCGATTACCGACTACATGGCGCAGTAAGCCGGCATACCGCAAGCAAAACGGGCGCCGCGAGGCGCCCGTTTTTTCCTTGGCCGGTCGCCGTTCGATAAGGCAATTGCGACCCAACCGCCGCCATGCCGAAGCCCAAGAAGCCAGCAGCGCCGCGCAAGCGCCTGCATTACCTGCCGTTCGACGAGGTCCGTGCCGGCATGGTGCTGGGACGTCCGGTGATTGTGACCGAGTCGAACATCGTGCGCTATTCGCTGCTGGCGGCCCATGCCTTGACTGAAGACAACCTGAGCCAGCTTGCCGCGCATCGGGCCGATTTCATCTGCATCGCGAGCGACGAAACGCGCAGCGAAGATGAAATCGATGCCGAGGAGATGCGGGCCACCACCCGGGTCCTGCAGGCGTTCGTCGGGTCCGACTTGTCGAATCCGACCGTTGCGGCCCTGTTCGACCGCGTGCTGGCCTACCGGAGCCGTTAGTCGTGCGTGGCATCGAGCGTTCCGACGTGATCGCGGGCCGCGAGCTGTTGCCGTCCTTTCCCCGTGTCGTCGACGAGGTCCTGCGCACGCTAGAGGATCCGAAAGCCAATGTCGCGCTGCTGGTCGGTCATGTATCCCACGATCCTGCCCTGACCGCGAGGGTGCTTGCCGAGACCAATGCCATTGCCATGGCCCGGCGCAAGGGCGCCGCCGTGCGCGATCTCTACACCGCAACCGCGATGATCGGATTGGCACGCCTGCGCCAGCTCACCCTGCTGGCGAACCTGACGGATTTCGTGCGTGACGTCGAGGTTCCCGAGATTTTCGCGGCGTTCTGGAAGCACAGCGTCGCCACCAGCATCGCGGCCCAGCTGCTTGCACTTCGTGGTGAACAGCCGGTCGATGCGGCGATCATCGGCGGCCTGCTGCATGACATCGGGAGGTTATGGCTGTACCGCTTCAAGCCGCAAGAGTATGCGCGACTGTGGAGCGACTTCCTGGGCGGAAAGCGGGCGCTGGTGGCGCTGGAGCAGGAGCGCCTGGGGGTCGATCATGCAGTCATCGGTGGCTGGCTGGCCGAGAGCTGGAACTTGCCGCGGAACATTTGTGAAGCGATTGGCCATCACCATACCCCGGAGTCTGTCCACCTGGACATGCTAATCGCCCTCATTCACCTGAGCGAGGTGCTCAGCAACGCCCTCGACCTGGGGCATGGCCATGGCGAGAGGGTTGGCCACGTGTCGCGGCCGTGCTGCAGTTTGCTGAAGCTGCATTGGGACGAAGCCGACGAGAACCTGATGGGGCGCATCGAGGCGAGCGCCGCCTTCGTCATTCGGGTCGACGTGACGGTGCGCGAGGGAAATCCGGTGCGCATCGTGATCGAGAATACCGGGGCGATCCCCGAAGAAATTCGGGACCGCCTGTTCGAAAATTCGTGACCTTCGACAAGGCCGGAGGCACCGGCCTCGGCACCTATTCCGCGAAACTGCTTGCCGAGGCCCAGGGCGGGAGCATTTCAGTCGAGGTATCGGACGCCGAAAACAGGACCTCGATTACGGTTTCCCTGCCGGCTGGCGACGCTGCCTGATCAGCGGCACTTGGCTATTTCGGCGTCGCTCATCACCGGCTTGATAACGCAGCCGCGTTCCAGTTCCGCCTTGATACGCCGCGCCTCATCGCGCTTGGCGCGCAAGGCTTCCGCGGCCTTGCGTCGTTCGTCCTCGGCCTTGGGGTCGATGGCTTCCTGCACGGGCGGTGCTTGCACGGCACCGGCGGCCGCATTTGCCTGCGGTTTCGCGGGAGCTGCGCCGGCGGGCGCGTTGCCGGGCGGAGCCGACGGCAGGCCGGCCGCCGCCGCAGCGGCCACTGCCGAGGCGGGGTTGCCGCCCTGGGCCTGCTGGGCGCTGCTCGGCATGGCGAAGGCGAGCACGCCCGCGGCGAGCAGGAGGCGGATCGAAAGCGAGGTAGTCATGGTGTCTCCGGATTGTGTTCACGCAGGTTTCGGCAGGCCGGCCTGGCAACCTTCGGCACAACAGCGCCCGGGTTGGCGACCCAGGGCGATGCGCTTCGTCGCGTCGGCAAGTATGCCACGGTCAAGCAGGTTTTCGACAATTTCGACGCGGTCGGCGATCGGGTAACGGCGGAATATTTCCTTCTTCATCCCCGCCGGCGAGCCGCCGCCGTGCAGGCTGATCACCGAGTACCAGCCGGCCTGGTAGGAGGCGGTCAGGTCCTCGATGAAGCGCGCCACGGCGATGCGTTTTTCGTAGGGGATGTCCGAGCGTGCCCCGAGCACCTCCGAAATGCGCCCCGCGGTGGCCGGGTTGTGGTCTTCGTCCGGCCCTGGCAGCGTCACGATCAGCCCGCCCGAAACTTCGTGCGCCAGGCGCTGCATGTCGTAGATCTGCGTCGCAAGAAGGAGCTTGCCGATGTTGGCGAACACCGGCTCGGGCATGGCGATGCCGTTGGCTTCCGGCGTGGCATACACCGAGGCGGCGACGCCGCAGGCGTAGAAGCCTTCGACCAGCGTGATCAGTTCGGTCATCGCCTCGCGCAGGCCGTGGGCGCGTTCCGCGTCGAGGCCGTTGGCCTCGGTCATCAGCGTGCCGGCGCCGATCAGCAGGTCGCCGTAGCCGGCGCGCGCGGCGATGCAGGTGTGGCGGTGGTGGGTGGCATAGGCGTAGGTGATCTCGGCGCCGAGGCGCCATTCGCCGGCGAGGAAGACGCGCTCCCAGGGCACGAAGACGCGGTCGAAGAGGCAGACCGAGGTACTCTGGCCGAAGCGGTTGGAAAAGCTCGCCGCCGCCTCGCCCGGGCGCCCAGCGGGGCGCGCCACCTGGGTCAGGCCCGGGGCATCCACCGGCACCGCACAGCATACGGCGTAATCGGCGTCGGCCTCGGCCATGGCGCGGCAGGGCATCACCAGCAGCTCGTGCATGTAGGGCCCGCCGGTGACGATCGCCTTGGCGCCGGAGATGACGATGCCGTCTGCGCGGCGCTCGACGATGCGCACGTAGGCGTCCGGGTTGGCTTGGGCGTGCGGCCGTTTCGAGCGGTCTCCCTTGGCATCGGTCATGGCGATGCCGACGGCAAGGTCGGCGCTGCGGATGTACTCGTAATACGCCTGGGCACGGGCTGCGTACTCGGTGCCGTGCTCGGCATCGAGCGCCGGCGCCGCCTGCAGGATGCCGGCCATCGCGTCGCCGGCCAGGTAGCGCTGGGCGCAGCCGGTGTAGCGGCAGATCAGGCGTACGGCCTCCAGTTTCTGCAGCAGTTCATCCACCGAGTGCGGCACGTGCAGCATGCGGTTGTAGTCGCCGCCACCGTTGCCGGCCACGCGCATCAGTACCGCAGTGTCCTCGCGCAAGGCGAAGTCGTAAGAAAGGCCGACGGCATTGACGCCGGGGACCAGCGCCGGTTCGTCGGCCACGGAAGCGACGGCGTGGCCGTCGACATACACTGCGGGCTTGAGGCGGCGCAGGGATTCGCGGTACTCGGCGGCGGTCATCGGCATGGGCTTCTCCTCCTTTTACCGGACGATGTTAGCCGCCGAAGCTGCTAAAGTGAAGCCAGCCGGCAGGCCAAGACCGGCACAGGACGAGACCCCATGAACCGACCCCACCTCCATGCCCTGGCAACGGAGCTCGAAAGCTTCGCCGCCGAACCCTACTACCAACCGGTCGGGCGCGAGCTCGAGCTGTTCCAGGCCGCCGCGGGCAAGAAGCTGCCGGTGCTGCTCAAGGGCCCCACCGGCTGCGGCAAGACCCGCTTCGTCGAATACATGGCCTGGAAGCTCGGCCGACCGCTGGTCACCGTGGCCTGCCACGACGACCTGACCAGCGCCGACCTGGTCGGCCGCTACCTGCTGGCCGGCGAGGAGACCGTCTGGCTCGACGGGCCGCTCACGGCCGCCGTGCGCGCCGGCGCCATCTGCTACCTCGACGAGGTGGTCGAGGCGCGCAAGGACACCACGGTGGTGATCCATCCGCTGACCGACACGCGGCGTGTGCTGCCGGTGGAAAAGCGCGGCGAGCTGGTGCGCGCGCCCGACAACTTCATGCTGGTGGTGTCCTACAACCCCGGCTACCAGAGCGTGCTTAAGGAGCTCAAGCAGAGCACGCGCCAGCGCTTCGTCGCCCTCGATTTCGACTATCCGCCGGCCGAGCTCGAAGCCGCCATTGTCGCGCGCGAAACCGGCATCGCCGCCGACACTGCCGCGCAGCTGGTCAAGCTTGGCGGCCTGACGCGCAACCTCAAGGGCCAGGGCCTCGACGAAGGCGCCAGCACGCGCCTGCTGGTGCACGCCGGCCACCTGATCGCCTCCGGCGTGGCGCCGCGCGATGCTTGCGCCGCGGCGGTGGGCCGGGCGCTGTCCGACGATGCCGATTCGGTAGCCGCAGTCGATGACCTGATCCGTGCCGTCTTCTGAACGCCTCGATCACGCCGCGCTGGGCGCCCGTCTCGACGCGATCTTCAGCTTCGACGTCTCGTCGGGGCGCAACTACGACGAGCTGATCGAGCCGCTACAGGGCGCCGAGCGCGCAACGCAGGACTTCGCGCTGCACTGGGCCACGGTCGCAGCCCGTACCCACCTCGAAATTGCCTACCTCGTGGTGCTGCTGGCGCCGCAGGCGTTGTGCCGGCTCAGCAGCCGTCAGGCCGAGGCCTGGGTGGTGGCCGCGCTCGACGGCTTCGACCGCATCGGACTGCGTGCGGCGGTGATGGCCCTGCGCGACATCGAGGGCTTCGCGCGCGGCGTCTCGCCCGCGGCGGTTGGCCTCGATGCCATCACGCCGCGCCTGCAACGCTTCCTGCAGGGACTCTCGGGGCGCGGCCTGCGCGTCGAGGCCGACAGCGCGCCATGGACCGACACCGAGACGGTGTACCTGCCGCCTCGGATCGAACTGTCCAGCCATGAGGCCTCGGCCGAGCGCTACCTGGCCCTGGTGGCGTTGCTCTGGGCGCAGGGACGTTGGGGTACCTATGCGTTGGACATCGACGCGGCTCTGGCCGACTTCGACCGGCCCGATTACGCACTGGGCTGGCTCGCCCTGCTCGAAGCGCGGCGCCTGGGCACACGCCTGTCGCAGGAGCTGCCCGGCCTGCGCAGCGAACTGGCGCTGCTGCTGGAGGTGCTGCCGCCGGAACTCGATGCCGCGCGCGAAGCGCTTGTCGCACCCGGCTCCGACATAGCCGACAGCATCGCCTGGCTGCGCGATAACGCCCTGCTCGCCGTATCGCCGGCGCCGACTTTTGAGCATCTGCCGGTGCTGCGCCCGGCCGTTGCGCGGCAAGTGCGCGCCGCGCGCATCCGCGAGCAGAGCCAGGTGCTGCGCCTGTCGATCGCCGAGCTGCTGGAATCCATGCGCCAGGCGCAGGACGCTGCGCCGCCGGAACTGGACGTGGACGCCGACCCGGAGCGCCTGGAACTCGAGGTGAAGATCGATGGTGCCAGCGTCACCCTGCCGCCGGAGGGGCTCGCCGCCGCGCAATCCCTGCTGCAGGACATGGGCGAGATCGCCCCGGAACTGCTGGTGCCGGCCGGCCCGGCGGAATGGAAAGGCGATGGCAAGGCAGGCGGCGGCAAGCCTGGCACGCTGGAGACGCATGCCGACGCGCTGTTCGACGAATGGGATTACCGTCGCCGCGCCTACCGGCGCCAGTGGTGCCACGTGTACCTGCATGAGGTCGGCGGCGGCGACGCCGCCTATGTTCCGGCGGTACGCGCCCGCCATGCGCCGCTGATCCGCCAGCTGCGCCGCCGCTTTGAGGCCATGCGCGGCGAGGACCGCGTGCTGCGCCGCCAGGCCGACGGCCCGGAGGTGGACATGGATGCGCTGGTGGCTGCCATCGCCGACCGCCGCGGCGGCGCCGAGCCCAGCCCGCGCCTGTTCTGCCGCCGCCAGCGCGATGAGCGATCGCTGGCCGCCGTATTCCTGGTGGACATGAGCGGCAGCACCCAGGGCTGGGTCAACGACGCCGAGCGCGAAGCCTTGGTGCTGCTCTGCGAGGCGCTGGAAATGCTCGACGACCGCTACGCGATCTGGGGTTTCTCGGGCTGGACGCGCACCCGCAGCGACCTCTACCGCATCAAGGATTTCGACGAGGCCTACGGCGCCGAGGTGCAGGCGCGCATCGCCGCGATCCAGCCGCGCGATTACACCCGCATGGGGCCGCCGATCCGGTTCGTCACCGAACGCCTGCTCGCCGAGCCGGCGCGCCACCGCCTGCTGGTGACCATTTCCGACGGCCGCCCGGACGACTTCGGCGACGACTACCGCAGCGACTACGGCATCGAGGACACCCGTCAGGCCCTGCTCGAAGCCCGCCGCGCCGGCGTGCGCCCCTTCTGCATCACCATCGACCGCGCCGGCGCCGACTACCTGAAACACATGTACGGCCCGGCGGCCTTTGCCGTGCTCGACGAGGTGCGCAAGCTGCCGCTGAAGGTGGCGGAGATTTATCGCCGGCTGACGATATGAAGTGGTGTGGATGATGATCGCGCGGAACCGCGGATCATCGACTAATGAATCCCAGACGCTTGAATGGCCGGTGGCGACTGCGGATTCAACCAGTCATTCGAACCACCTTCACTATGCTGGCTCGTCGGCCTTTGCCGACCTTGGACCTATGGCCAGACTCGGGCGGCAATGCGGCGGTCACCTGCCGTTCAACTGAGATTCGCCTCAAAGGGCTGCTTACCTATCCGACGTACGCGAACTCCCGACCCTGAAAAGCCCCTCAGACCGACACAGGGTACGTAAGCAATGACGAGGATGCTGCCATTCGCTTCGCCGTGCCATCAATCAGACATCATCGATCCGAATCTGATTCCGACCAGCCCTCTTTGCCTCGTACATCGCTGCGTCCGCGCGTTTAATGATGTCAGCCGAGTCGGCTTCGTGATTCATGAACAGAGTCACTCCGATGCTGACAGTGCATTGGTGATTAATGGTTTCACCAGTCTGAGATCCGCCTCTCGGCGCCAGCAGATAAGGTTCGCCCAGAGCATTTCGAATTTTTTCGGCGATGACGGTCGCTTCTGACGCTGAAGCAGCGCGATCGGCAGTCAGCTCATTGATCAATACGACGAACTCATCACCGCCAAGGCGCGATACGGTATCTGTCTCGCGAATGCAGCCTTTAATGCGTCTGGCAGCTTCAATTAATAGTTGGTCACCCGCTTCATGTCCGTGCGTGTCATTGAGGGGCTTGAAATTGTCGAGATCTAGAAACATCAACGCACCGTGGCAACCTCTGCGTTTGCTAGCGGCAACGGTTTGCTGCAAGCGGTCGCCGAGCAGCCTACGATTCGGCAGCTTTGTCAGCGTATCGTAGAAAGCCAGTTGCGTTATCTGTTGCTCAAGTTGCTTGCGTTCAGTGATATCGCGAATAAAGCACAACATCATCGGTTCGTTCTGGTGCCCGAGCGGGGCGACATGCACCTCGACCGGAAACGATCGTCCGTCCTTGCGGACGTCGACAGATTCAGCTGAAAAGTTATGCCCGGACTTGATCGTGGCGACGGCATCGGAGAACACATTGATGTGATCAGCCTGCACGAATTCGCTGCCGTGCTTGCCAATGAATTCGGCGCGTGTATAGCCGTAGGTACGGCATGCTTCCTGATTGGCATCCTGAACATAGCCGTCCATACTGATAAGCAGGACGGGATCGGCGGCACATTCGAATATGCTACGGAATCGTTCTTCGCTCTGGCGTAATTCGCCTTCCGCTTTCTTGCGCTCGGTGATGTCGAGCATGAATCCGCTCCAGACCACGGTTGTGCCCGGTGGCGCCGGATTCGGTCTTGACGACAATTGAATCCATTTCACAGTACCGGAACGTGTCCGAATCCGGACTTCGGCGTCAAATGAGACTCCCTTCCGGTTAGCAGAGACATCCTCGGCTTTCAATCGCTCCAGGTCTTCAGCGACAATCAAATCCCAGAACAAGCCAGCATCAGCGAGCAGATCGATTTCATCTATTTCCAGAAGCTCGCGACACTTTGGACCGACGTAAAGAAACTTGCTGCTACCATCAGGGTTCAGCACATAGTCGTAAAGCATGCCGGGAATTGTGGCTGCGAGACGTCGAAGTCGTTCCTCTTCCCCACCGTATGGGAGTATTTGCGAAACAGGATCAACTGCGTCGGACATCAG
Source organism: uncultured beta proteobacterium (assembly GCA_903908065.1). Lineage (GTDB taxonomy): Bacteria > Pseudomonadota > Gammaproteobacteria > Burkholderiales > Rhodocyclaceae > Sulfuritalea. The sequence goes on from CAIVQO010000090.1 coordinate 131,805, forward strand.
TGCATCCCTTGAACACATTCCCGAGCTTGAACCATATTTCACCGACCCTTTAGGGCATACCGACAATCATGCTCCTACACTCGCGAATGATTATGGCGAAGGAAAAACCACAAGCACATCGCAGTAGCGACCTCCAGTTCCTCCCCTCATCTTACCAATTGGACGCCTAGTGGCTATTCCAACAGATATTTGGGGCCGACTAGAACCGATGTGGCAGCGGCAAAGGTCAGTCAGTCACCGGACACGGCGACACCATTCAGCCCCACCAGTGCCAGCCCGCGCTGCAGTGCCGACTCTGGCCGCAGTAACTTTCGGGATAGCCCTATGTCGTTGCTCTTGAAACGCATGACCGACAGGAATAGGTTCATTGCTGCCCGAAGTACCAACGTGGGCAACTTCCGCTTTTGGCCGAATGCCGCCTCCGGCTCTGACGTTTGGAAAAACCTCTACTGCCACGCAGCGGCGGAAGATCGCAGAAATCCGCCACAAACCGACGATGCCCATGGATGCGAGGTCCGCGCTCAGGGAACGATCGACAGGAACAGGAAGGCGGCAAACACCACGAGGTGCACCGTGCCGTGCAGCACGGTGGCCCGACCGCTGGCCAGGGTGATGGTGCTGACCGCGAAGGTGAGGACCAGCAGCACGATTTCCTTTGGCGGCAGTCCGAGGGTCATCGGCATCTCGAAGACGATGGCGACGAAGCCGATTGCCGGGATCGTCAGGCCGATGGTGGCCAGCGCCGAGCCCAGCGCGAGGTTGAGGCTGATCTGCATGCGGTTGCCGATCGCGGCGCGGAAGGCGGCGCCGGTTTCCGGCAGCAGGACGATCAGCGCGATGATTACGCCGACGAAGGAACTCGGCGCCCCGATCGCCTTCACCACCCCCTCGATTTTGGGCGCCAGGGTCTTAGCCAGCCCGACCACGGCAACCAGCGCCGCGCAGAGCAGCACGAATGCGGCCACCGCCGCGTGTCGGGCGGGAGCCTCGCCGTGTTCCTCGCGGCCTTCTCCCGGCGCGCCGACGGGCAGGAAATGCTCGCGGTGACGAATCGTTTGGACGAACACGAAAACGCCGAACAGCAGCAGCGACATCAGGCCGGCGAAGGCGAGCTGAAGGTTGGAGTAGGTCGGGCCTGCGGTGGTGGTCGTGAACTGCGGCAGGACCAGCGACAGCGTGGTCAGCGGTATCAGTACGGCAAGCGCCGGGCTGCTGCCTTCGACGCGAAACACGGCGACATGGTTGCGCAGCGCGCCGGCGAGCAGGCAGAGGCCGACGATGCCGTTGCAGACGATCATCACGGTGGCGAAGACGGTATCGCGGGCGAGCGCGTCCTGACCCGCGCCGCCGGAAATCTTGAGCGAGACGATCAGCGAGACTTCGATGACGGTGACGGCGAGCGCGAGGATCAGGGCGCCGAAGGGTTCGCCGACGTAGTGGGCGACGGTTTCCGCGTGCTTTACGGCGACCGTCACGCTGGCGATCAGCACGGCGGCCAGCACCAGACTTGCCAGCCCGCCCAGCGTCTGGCCCCAGACGGCGAACAGCACCGCACAGGCGAGCACTGGCCCGGCAACGGTCCACAGCGGCAGCGAGAAAGGCCGGGTCAGATTCATGTCCTGGCAAAAGAGTGCGAATCGAAGCGGGCCGCGCGGCGCGGAACGCAAGGCAATATACCGGTGATCGGAAATCGCCGGCTTGGTTCCTCTGGCGGCCGGGCTGGGTCTCCCTGCCGATCACCGCTAAACTGCCTGCCGTTATTTATCCCGTACGGAATCCGCTGACCATGGCCGGTGCCAGCCTGCTTGCCCTGCTCGACGACATTGCCACCATCCTCGACGATGTGGCGGTGATGACCAAGGTCGCGGCGAAGAAGACCGCCGGCGTGCTCGGCGACGACCTCGCGCTCAATGCCCAACAAGTGGCCGGCGTGCGCGCCGAGCGCGAACTTCCAGTGGTCTGGGCGGTGGGCGTCGGCTCGCTGAAGAACAAGCTGATCCTGGTCCCGGCGGCGCTGGCGATCAGCGCCCTGCTGCCGGCGGCGATCACGCCGCTGCTGATGGTGGGCGGGCTCTACCTCTGCTTCGAGGGCGTGGAAAAGCTGGCGCACAAGTGGCTGCATGCCCCGGCCGAGGACGAGGCTGCGCACGCCGAGCAGCTGGCGCACCTGGCCGACCCGGCGCTCGACCTGGTGGCGCTGGAGAAGGAAAAAATCGCCGGCGCGGTGCGCACCGACTTCGTGCTCTCGGCCGAGATCATCGTCATTGCGCTGGGCACCGTGGCCGACAAGCCCTTCGGCACGCAAGTGGCGGTGCTGTCGGGCATCGGCCTGCTGATGACGGTGGGTGTGTATGGGCTGGTGGCGGCCATCGTCAAGCTGGACGATGCCGGGGCCTGGCTGGTCGCGCGCGGCGGCGCGGCGCAGGCGGCCTTGGGCCGCGTGCTGCTGCTGGCGGCGCCGAAGCTGATGAAGGCCTTGACCGTGATCGGCACCGCGGCGATGTTCCTGGTCGGCGGCGGCATCCTGATGCACGGCCTGCCCGGCGGCCAAGCGCTGACCCATGCCGTCGAGGCCGTCGCCGGGCCGCTGGCGGTGCTGGCGACCAGCCTGCTCGACATGCTGCTGGGGGTGCTGGCCGGCGGCCTGGCGCTGGGCGCCTTCAAGGCAGTCGAGCGCCTGCGCGCTCAGCGGTAGCACCAGGCGGCGAACAGCGGGTCTGCGCCGGCGCGTTCGGCGGCATGCCGGTCGTCCGCCGGGCGCCGCCGGCCGCGCCGGGATTCGGTGTGCAGGCCAGTAAAGCCGGCGTCGTGCAGCAGGTGCAGCACCAGCCCGAGCCGCTCGAACTCGTGCAGGCGGCTCCAGACGGCAATGGCCTTGGTCGGGAACCAGCGGTCCGAAAACGTCACTGCGATTAGGCCGCCCGGGCGCAGCACGCGGCGCAGTTCCGCCAGCACGGTGCGCGGCTGCGTCAGGTATTCGATCGATGCCGTGCATAGCACCGCGTCGAAGCGGCTGTCGGGCCAGGGCAGTTGCTGACAGGTGTTGAGGTCCTGCACCACGCGCTCGGCGAGGCGCGGGTTCGCCGCGAGTTCCTCGCCGTTCAAGCCGATGCCGGCGACGTCGAGCGCGCAGGGCGGCAGGTGGCTGTCGTGGCTGGCCATCAGGTCGAGCACGCGCATGCCGGGTTGCAGCAGCCCGCCGTAGAGCCCGGTCAGCTCCTCGCGGCAGGCGGCGTCGAGGTGCTGCACCAGGCGCGGGGCGGCATAGAAGCCGATGTCATTGGAATCGTCGCGGCGCACCAGCGCGCCGGCGGGGAAGTAGCAGGCTTGCGGTTCGGCGGGCGGCCGTTGCATCCCGGGGCCGAGGAACAGCTCGGCCAGGCGCAGGCCGGCTACCGCCGCGCCTCGCGCGGGTGCCAGCACCAGGCTGGCCTGCTGACCTGCCAGCGGGTGGTTCGGGTCCACGCGCAAGCGGCCGTCGGGCGCGAAGCCCAGCAGGCGCACCGGGTCCGGGTCGCGCGGACGGCCGAGCGCGCGGCCGAACAGGCGTGCCGGATAGAAGCGGCCAGGGCGCAGGTCCTCGGGCAGGCGCAGGCCGTCGCGTGCCAGTTCGACGGTCGCCAGAGCTGCCGGCCGCAGCCAGGGGCCGGCGTCCAGCCGGATCGCGCCGCCTTCGCGTGACGCCTCCATGCCCGCATTCAGCCAGCGGCCGTCGGCCTGCAAGGCATTGGCGTTGACGCGCAGGCGGTCGACATGGGTGGCGACGGCGCTGCGCCACTCGAGCCGGACATCGAAGGCCGGCGCAAGGGTCGGCGCCGGCGATACGGCGGCGGGATCGACGACGTTCACCGTGCCGCCCCCAGGCGCAGCAGCAGGCGCATCGGGGCGCCGATCAGCGGCAGGCGGGCATACAGCTCTCCGGCCGCATCCCAGTAGTCGCGATGTTCGCTCACCCGGCCGTCGGCATCGAAGCGCAGGTGGCTGGCGCCCTTGACGCACAGCACTTGCGTGCCGATGCCCCGGGTACGGAAATGGAAGTCCCACAGCAGCATGGCGCCATCATCCCCGGAAAAGCGCGCGGTGACGACAAAGCGCGGGTCATCGACCTGGACGAACATGTGGCGGAAGATGCGCTCGATTGCCGCGATGCCGCGCACCTCGTTGAACGGGTCTTTGAACTGCACGTCCGCCGCGTAGTGGCGGCCCGCGTCGACCACGGTTTCCGGGCGCAGGGTTTCGTACCAGGCGACCAGACCGTCGAGCCTGTCCATCGTGCTTAGGCCCCGGTGAGGCGGCGCGCCAGCGGAAAGTAGGCGCCGTAGGGCAGCAGGCGCAAGAGCTTCAGCCAGCGCGTGAAGCGGCGCGGGAAATGGATCTCGAAGCCGGGGCGGGCGAAGCCGGCGATGATTTCCGCGGCAGCCTCCTGCGGCGAAATCAGCGCCGGCATGCGAAAGTCATTGCGCGCTGTCATCGGCGTGGCGACGAAGCCGGGATTGACCAGAAAGACCGAGATGCCGCGCGGGGCGAGTTCCAGGTGCAGGGTTTCGGCGAAGTGGCCCAGCCCCGCCTTGCTCGCGCCATAGGCGGCGGCTTGCGGCAGGCCGCGGTAGCCGGCGACGCTGGAAACGAAGGCGATCGCGCCGCGGCCGGCGTCCAGCAGCTTCGGCACCAGTGCGGCGCAGGCGGCCATCGGCGCCTGCAGGTTGATGGCCAAGGTCTGTGCAATGGCATCGGCATCAAGGCGGGCCGCCGCCATCGGCGCCCAGGTACCGGCGCAGAACACCACCAGATCGATGCCGCGCCACTCGTGCCAGAGGTGGTCAAGCGAGGCGGCGAAGGCAGCGGAGTCACCCAGGTCGAGGGGCAGGACCAGGGCATCCTCGCGGCTCGTGGCCACGCGCTCCAGATAGTCGCCACGACGCGCCGACAGGGCGACGCGCGCACCGCGCGCCAGCAGCGCCTGTGCCAGCGCAGCGCCGATGCCCGAGGAGGCGCCGAGGATCCAGACGCGCTGGCCGCGCCAGTCGCGGATCGGCCGGTTCATCCCTGACGCCGTTGCAGCAGGAACTGGTACACGTCGGTGGCGCCGGAGCGGAAGCCCGCCTCGCAGTAGGCGAGGTAGAACTGCCACAGGCGGCGGAAGCGCGTGTCGAAACCGAGCGCCTCAATCTCCGGCCAGGCAGCGTCGAAGTTGTGCGCCCAGTGCGAAAGGGTGCGTGCATAGTCGATGCCAAAGGCGTGGCGGTCGAGCACCTGGAAGTCGGCGCTGGCGGCACGGCGTTCGAAGACCTGGGGCGAGGGCAGCATGCCGCCGGGGAAGACGTGGCGCTGGATGAAGTCGGTGCCGCGGCGGTAGGCGGCAAAGCGCTCGTTGGCGATGGTGATGGTCTGCACCGCGGCGCGCCCGCCGGGGGCCAGGCGCTCGCGCAGGGCGTCGAAATAGCGCGGCCAGTAACGCTCGCCCACCGCCTCGAACATCTCGATGGAGACGACGTGGTCGTATTCGCCGCGCAGGTCGCGGTAGTCGATCAGCGTGAATTCGGCGCGGTCGGCGAAGCCGCGCTCCTGCGCGCGGTGGCGCGACCATTCCAGTTGCGCGGGCGAGAGCGTGATGCCATGAACGCGGCAGCCGAAATGGGTGGCGGCGATCTCGGCCAGCCCGCCCCAGCCGCAGCCGATCTCGAGGATGCTGTCACCGGGCTGCGGGTCGAGCTGCTGCAGCAGGCGGAAGTACTTGCGCAGCTGGGCCTGTTCCAGCGACATCCCGGGCTGCTCGCCGAACAGCGCCGAGGAATAGCTCATGCTCGGGTCGAGCCAGCGCCGGTAGAACTCGTTGCCGAGGTCGTAGTGGGCGAGGATGTTGCGCCTCGATCCGGCGCGGGTGTTGGCGCGCAGCATGTGGCGCAGGCGGTGGCCGAGCAGGGGCAGCCAGTGGCCGTGCACGGCGCGCGCCAGCTGCTGCCGGTTCTCGGCGAGCAGGGTAAGCAGCTCGGCGAGCTGCTCGCTGTGCCAGTCGCCGTCGATCCAGCTTTCGCCGAAGCCGATGTCGCCCTCGCCCAGGACGCGGTGGAACACGCGTTCGTCATTGACCTGCAGCGTGGCCCGCTCGGGGCCGTGACCGAGCAGGCGCTGGCTGTTGTCGGGCAGGATCAGGCGCAGGCTGCCGCCCTCGATGCGCTCCAGCAGCGAGATTGCGGTGCGGGTGGGCGCGGCGAGGGTGCGCGGGGCGCGGCTGCCCAGCGGCAGCGGCAGGGTGGTGGTGGCAAGGCTGTTCATCGGGAGATCTCCTGCAGCGGGGGTTGCGGACGGGAATGGAACACGGCGCGCTTCGCCAGCAGGCGCAGCGCCTGCCAGTGGATGCGCCAGACCACGGCAAGGGTGAGCAGGGGCTGGCGCAGCAGGGCGCGGCGCATGGCGCCGGCATCGAGCGGCTGCGGCCGGCCCTCGAGCGCGGTCGCCAGCACGCGCTCGCCATCCAGCCAGTAGTCGATCTCGACGCGGCGGCGTTCGCCGCCGACGTCGAAGCGGAACAGGTAGTCGCCGGCCACGGGAAAGAAGGGCGAGACGTGGAACAGCTTCGTCGCCCGCAGGCGGTCGGCCGGCAGGATGGGGCGTTGGTCGGGATGGGCGACGAGGTAGTTGTGGCGGTCGCCGAAGGTGTTGTTCACCTCGGCCAGCACCGCCCGCAGCGCGCCGGCGCGGTCGTGGCAGAACCAGAAGCTGACCGGATTGAAGACGAAGCCGAACAGGCGCGGGAAGGTCTGCAGCACGATCTCGCCGTCGGCCGCGGTCATGCCCTGGTCGGCCAGCAAGCGGCGAATCCAGGGCTCGGGCGGGGAACCGTCGCGCGCGCCGTGGTCGCGGAAGCGCAGGCTGGCCGGGCGGGCACGCTCGACGCCGAACCAGGCGTTGCCCGCCCCGTCGAGTTGCGACAGGGGCAGGGTGACGAAGAACAGCGGATAGGCGAAGGCGTGCGCGGCCGGGCTTTGCCGCGCGGCGAAACGCGCGTGCAATACCCGGCCGATGCACAGTGCAGGCGTCATGCCGCGTTCGCGCTGTCGACGCGGGTGTGCCAGGGGGCCCGGCCGCCCAGGCGCTCGGCCACGGTCAGGGCCGAATTGAGGCCGTCCTCGTGGAAACCGTAGCAGGCCCAGGCGCCGCAGAACCAGACCCGGTCGGTGCCCTGGATCGCGGCCAGCCGGGCCTGGGCGTCGATCGCTGCCTGGTCGAAGATCGGGTGGTCGTACTCGAAGTCGCCGATCACCAGCCTCGGGTCGGGTTCCAGGTGTGGGTTCAACGTCACGGCCACCGGCGCATCGACCGGTAGCGGCTGCAGGCGGTTGATCAGGTAGGAAACGCTGACCGGCTGACTTCCCGGCTCGCCCTTGCCGGCCAGGTAGTTCCAGGCCGACCAGGTCCGCTCGTCGCGCGGCAACAGGCGGCGGTCGGTGTGCAGCACGGCGCGGTTGGGCTGGTAGCGGATGGCGCCCAGGAGTCGTCGCTCGGCGACCGTCGCCGCGGCGCCGAGCAGGCGCAGGGCCTGGTCGCTGTGGCAGGCGAGCACCACCTGGTCGAAGCGTTCGCATTCGCCGCCGGGCAGTCCCAGCCAGATGCCATCAGCATCGCGCAGCAGTGAGCGTACCGGGGTGGCGAGGCACACGTCGGTCAGGCTGGCGGCGAGGCGTTGCACGTATTCCCGCCCGCCGCCCTTGACGGTCAGCCACTGCGGGCGGTCGAAGACCTGCAGCAGGCCGTGGTTGCGCGCGAAGCGGACGAAGGTGGTCAGCGGGTAGTCGAGCATGGCCTGCGTCGGGCAGGACCAGATCGCCGCCGCCATCGGCAGCAGGTACCAGTCGCGGAACTCGGCGCTGTAGCGATGGCGCTCGAGGTAGGCGCCGAGGGTGACGTCAGGCAAGGCACCTGCTGTTTCCCGGTTGAAGCGCAGCGTGTCCTGCAGCATGCGCCAGAAACCGGGTCGCCCGAGGTTGCGCTTCTGCGCAAACAGCGTGGCCAGGCTGGAACCCGCCCATTCCAGGTCGGGTTCGCGCAGGCTGACGGCGAAGGACATGTCGCTGGCCACGGTGTCGACGGCGAGCTCGCGGAACAGTGCGGTGAGGTTGGGATAGGTGCGGTGGTTGAACACCAGGAAGCCGGTATCCACGGGAAAGCGCCGGCCCTCGAGCTCGACGTCCACCGTGTGGGTATGGCCACCGAGGTAGTCGCCGGCCTCGAACAGCGTGACCTGGTGCTTCTCGCGTAGCAGCCAGGCGGCCGACAGGCCGGAGATGCCGGCACCGACGACGGCGATCTTCATCGCCGGCTCCCGTCGCGACGGCGCGCGTTCACCGGCAGGGGCAGCGGACGCCGGTCTTCCATCCTTGCAGCCAGGCGCAGCAGCAGCGCGCCGAAGGCCAAGCCGAGAATCAGGTCAAGCATTGCTTCCCTCGATCAGCGCGTAGGCGGAATGGTTATGGATGGACTCGAAGTTCTCCGAGGCCACCGACCAGGCGGCGATGCGGCGCTCCGCGCGCAGGCGCAGGGCGATGTCGCGCACCAGGTCCTCGACGAACTTGGGGTTGTCGTAGGCGCGTTCGGTGACCCACTTCTCGTCCGGGCGCTTGAGCAGGCCGAACACTTCGCAGGAGGCCTCGTCCTCGGCGATGCGCACCAGCTGTTCGATGTCCATGTCGGCGCGCAGGGCGGCACGCAGGCTAATGTGCGAGCGCTGGTTGTGCGCGCCGTAGTCGGAGATTTCCTTCGAGCAGGGGCACAGGCTGGTCACCGGCACGGTCGCCGACAGCGTGGTCTCGATGGCGCCGCCCGGCCCGCGTTCCACCTCGATGGCGGCGTCGATGTCGAGCAGGCTCTCGACGCCCGACACCGGCGCAGCCTTGCGGATGAAATAGGGGAAGCGCATCTCGATGCGGCCGCTCGTCGCCTGCAGGCGGGCCAGCATCTGCTGCAGCATCTGGCGCACGCCGGCGAGCGTCAGCGCCTCGCGCGGCATTTCCAGCAGTTCGACAAAGCGCGACATGTGGGTGCCCTTGACCTCGGGCGCAAGGCCGACGCTCATGGCCAGCGTGGCGACCGTGGGGTGCGCTTCGCCGCTGGCATCGAGCAGCACCAGCGGGTAGCGCAGGCCCTTGACGCCGACCTGCTGGATGGCGAGGCGGCGGTGGTCGGGGCTGGCCTGGATGTCGGGCAGGAAGATGCGTTCGGGGGCGTTCATGGGGCTCTCCTGGGTTGGGGGTTCATTTTTCCGCCAGCCAGCGCTCGAGTTGCGCCAGCAGGGCCTCGTCGTCGGGTTTGGTGCGCGTGTCGAAGCTGGCGACGCGGGTGCCGCTGCGGTCGATCAGGTACTTGTGGAAATTCCATTGCGGCGCGGCGCCGGCCTTGGCGATCAGCTGCTTGTAGAAGGGGTGCGTCTTCGGCGGCGCGATGGCGGTCTTGGCCATCATGGGGAACTGGATGCCGTAGGTGGTCCGGCAAAAATCGGCGATTTCCTTTTCCCCGCCCGGTTCCTGGTTGCCGAAATCGTTGGACGGGAAGCCGACCACGACCAAGCCACGGGCCTTGTATTTGTCGTAGACAGACTCGAGCGTCTCGTACTGGCCTGTATAGCCGCAGAAGCTTGCCGTGTTGACCACCATCAGCACTTTGCCCTGGTACTGGCAGAGCGACTGTGGCACATTGTTCTGCAGGCGCGGAAAGCTGTGGTTGAGCAGGGTGGGGCAGCTCGAGGCCGACGCCGGCAAGGCCATGGCAAGGGTCGCGGCAGCGATTAAGTGGCGGAGAAAGGCACTCATAATGTCCTGGACAAACGAATTCTGTTGAGGCAAGATAGCGACAGATTTTGCGAATGTCAACTGTTTTGTTCAGGACAAAAGATGGATTCTCTGCAGCCAAGTGACGAATTTCCCGGCATTGGCATTGCCGCGCTGGAGCGCGACATCGGGGTCGGCAAGGAAACCCTGCGCGTCTGGGAGCGGCGCTACGGATTCCCCCAGCCGCTGCGCGATGCCTTCGGTGAGCGCGTCTATCCGGCTGACCAAGTGGCGCGGTTGCGCCTGGTCAAACGCCTGATGGACCAGGGCGGGCGCCCGGGCAAGCTGCTGGGGCAGCCGCTGGAGGCACTGAGCGCACAGCTGGGGGCCGCGCCGGAGTCCGGCGTGGGCGGCGGCGAGGCCGCGGCGGACTGGCTGGTGCCGCTCTTGCGCCAGCGCGACGTCGAGCGCCTACGCGGCGAGCTGGCCCAGCGCCTGGCTCGCGAAGGCCTGGAACGCTTCGTCGTCGACACCGTGCCAGCCCTGAACCGGCGCGTCGGCGACGGCTGGGTGAGCGGCGAGATCGAGGTCTTCGAGGAGCACCTGTACACCGAGCAGGTGCAGAACCTGCTGCGCTCGGCCATCCTCGGTCTGGGCCTGCGCGACGCGAGCCCGCGCGTGCTGCTGACCACCATCAAGGACGAGGAGCACGTGCTCGGCCTGCTGCTGGTCGAGGCCCTGCTCGCCTTGCAGGGTGCGAACTGCGTCTCGCTCGGCACCGGCACGCCGGTGTCCGACATCGTCGCCGCGGCGCGCGCCACCGGCACCCAGGTGGTCGCCCTGTCCTTTTCCGGTGCCTGCCCGTGGCGCAAGGCGCGCGACTCGTTGACCGAACTGCGCGCGGCGCTGTCGCCCGCCGTCGCCCTTTGGGCCGGCGGCGCAGGTCTCTCCGGTGGCGCACGCAAGGTCGCCGGGGTGCGCCGCATCGAGCGCCTCGAGGACGTGGCGACGGCGCTCGCCGAGTGGCGCGCTACGTCGGCCTGAGCAGGTCCAGTTCCGGGCCGGAGGGTTCCTCCAGCCAGCCTCGTTGCCGCTCGAGCACCTCGAGCGTGGCCTCCGAGGCATCTCCGCTGCGCGCCGCGATGCGCCGACGAAGTTCGTCGGGGGCCTCGCGGCAGTAGACGATTCCGAAGTCGGCGCCGAGTTCGTCGGCCAGCCGGCGGAAGGCATCGCGTTCGGCACGGCGCAGGAAGGCGGCGTCGACGATCACCGGCCAGCCGGCCTGCAGCAGCAGGCGCGCCAAGTCCAGCAGCCGGGCGTAGGTGCGGGTGTTGGCTTCCGGCGTGTAGATGCCGGCGTCGAGCGCCGAGCCGCTGGCGGCGAGCGGGGCGAGGCCGAACAGGCGCTTCCTTTCGACGTCGGAGCGCAGGCGGATCAGGCTGCCGGCGCAGGGTCCCGCCTGATCGAGGAGGCGCGCCGAACTTGCGGTGGTCTTTCCCGATCCGGAAAGGCCGCAGGTGATGTCGAGAGTCGGCGCCGACAGCACGGCGATGTCGCGCGCCAGCGCGAGGTAGCCGCGGGCGGCATCGATCTCGGCGGCCCCTTGCGCAGCATCTTCCTGGCCGGCGCGCAGGGCGGCGATCTTGGCCCGCACCACGGCGCGATACACGGCGTAGTAGCGCAGCAGCGGAATCGCGTCGAAGTCGCCGCCGGCCTCGAGCCAGGCATTCAGCAGCCAGGCGGCCAGGCCCGCTGCGCCGTGGTCCAGCAGGTCGATCCAGAGAAAGGCAAGCTCGCTGACCGGGTCGTTCCAGCGGAAGTCGTCGTTGAACTCGATGCAGTCGAAGGCATGCACGCGGCCGTCGAAAAGCACCAGGTTGCCCAGGTGCAGGTCGCCATGGCCCTCGCGTATGAAACCGCCGCGCTTGCGTGCCGCGAACATCTCGCGGCGGCGCCCGAATTCGGCCTCGGTCCAGGCAGCGAGGGACTCGACCGCCGGCTGGTCGGCCGCCGGCAGCAGGGAGCGCAGCTCGACGAAGTTCTCGCGCGCGGCGGCGAGGACACCTTCCGGATCGCCGAAATGGCTGCCGGCCGGGGCGGCGGGCGCCGCGGCGTGGAAGGCGACCAGTGTCGTGGCCAGCTGGGTCAGCTGTTGCGGCTGCAGTTCGCCGCGCGCCGTAACGTGGTCGAGGCGGCCGGCCTCGTCGAAGCGACGCATGCGCACCGCCCATTCGATGGCCGGCAGCGCGCCGATGACGGGCTGCTCCACACTGCCGCCGATCGGCACCACGTCGACGTAAAGCTCGGGGGCGAGGCGCCGGTTCAGGGCCAGCTCGGCGCGGCAGCAGGCCCCGCGCTTTTCCAGCGTGCCGTAGTCGAGGAAGGGCAGGGTAACGGGTTTCTTGATCTTGTACGCCTGCTCGCCTGCCAGCAGCACCCAGGACGCATGGGTCTCGACCAGTTCCACCCGGCCTGGTGCAGGGGTAAAACCGCGCCCCGCGAGCAGGGCGGCAATCAGAGGCGGAAGATGGGCGGACATGGGCGCGAGTCCTTCGCGTTGGCGACGCGGGACCGCCGGCAGAACCTCAGTGCGGGCTGTCTTCGCGCATGACGGCAGGTAACTCGATATCGAGCAGCTTGCCATTCTCTCCGATGGCGAGCGTGCCTTTCATGTCCTCGAGGCGCCGGCCGACGATTTCCATGCGGCTGCTCTTCAGGCTTTCGTCCTCGGGATCGAGGCTCTGGCCGTCGGACTCGACGCGGATCCGGATGCGCACGCCGCGGGCACAGGGCCCGGTCTCGATGCCGATGCGGCCGGCCAGGGTGGGCAGCAGGTTCATCAGCACTTCCTTCAGGTAGTCGGGCACCAGGTCGCACCAGGGCAAGCCCTCGCCGGGACGGAATTCAACCGGGCTGCGGAAGCGGCGGTCGAAGCTGAAGAAGTAACAGACTGCCTCGATCACCGGATTGACGCTCGTGTATTCGGGGCGATCGCTGACCGTGGCAAAGGCCGAAATCTGGCGGGTCATGCGGAAGATGCGGCGGCTTTGTTCCTGGATGCTGTCGGCCGCTTCGGAGGCGGCTTCGTCGCCTTCGAGTTGATCCGCGAGTTGCTGGCCCAGGGCCGCAATCACGGTCAGCGCATTGCCGGTTTCGTGCGAGACATTGGCCGCCAATGCCGCCATCGCGGCCATTTTCTCGCGATGCCAGAGATGTTCCTGGGCGATGCGGTGTTCCTGGGCCGCTTGCTGGTGATCGATGATGCCCTGGCCCCGGCGCACGATGTAAAGCAGGGTCAGGAACAACAGGACCAGGAGGCCGCCCACGACGCGCAGCAAGTCGCCCGAATTCTCGGCGACGGTGTCGATGTCGCGCTTGGCGGTCTGCTCGATCTTGCCCTGGTTGGCCGCGACCAGGCGTGACAGCTGTTCCGAACTGGTCTTGACCTGCTCCAGCAGCGCCGTGACGTCGGCGTAGATCTCGAATACGCCGACCACGGCATTGTCGGCGCCGCGCCGAACCGGCACGTAGCTGGAAATCAGGTCGCGGTTTTCGACCACGCCCTCGAAGGTGCTGAAGTGGTCGCGATGGGTCAGCTCGCTGGCGGCGCGGCCGCCCGCCGCCGAGCGCCACCCGGCGTTGCTGCGCTTGTCCTCGCCGATCTGGCGGTGTTCGGAAGAGTAAATCGTCAGGCCGCGCAGGTCGAAGACCTTGATCTTGAACACATTACTGTTGCGCATGGTGGCGATGGCGCGCTGGTCGAGCTCGGCGAAGCCAGGCAGGGACTTGATGCGCAAGCCGATTTCACCCTGGCATGCGTTGGCTGCTTCGGCGTCGCTGATGGCTAGGGCGCGGCAGCGATCCGGTGAAACCGCTTGGGCGCGCGCCAAAAATGGCGCGATTTGGGCATCCCAGAGCACATTGGCGATCATGTGCGTCAAATTGACGTTGGCCGCCTCCTGGGCCTTGACCAATCCGCGCCGCGCCGTCTGCTCGGTTTCGTTTGACAGTTCCGCCTGGGCATCGCGGAACAGGTTCGACTGGTTTTCCTGCACATCGGCGAAAAACCGTATCTCGCGCCGTTCCATCAAGTAGAGGGCGAGGCCGACAAGGGTGAAGGACACCAGTGCCGCAATCGAAAAGTAGCGCAGCAGTCGGAAGTTTTCGCCCCGGATGGTGACCTGCTTTGGGGATGTGGTTTCCGGGTCGGCGGAAAATTCCGAACTCATGGCCTGAAACCCGCGTTGGCGGCTTCGGAGCCTGGCAAATGGCGACATGATGGAGAGTTGCGGCAACGTAAATATCGCGATACGCCGACCCCGCGCCAGCAAGCGGACAGAAGCCCGTGTGGCGTCATGGCAAACGTTGCGCCGCCTGGGCGGCGTAACGATGGATTCATGGCGACGAATCTCCGGCTTGGCGCAATAGGGAAGCCGACAGAACTCTGCCAAGGCGTTTCCCTCCGCCGATCTGCATCAATTGTGCGCTGCGAAAGGGCGAATGCTTTGATTCATATCAACGTTCTGCTGCTCCGGGCGAATGTCAGTGGAATGAGTGTGAGGTATGTCACGCTTTCGACCGATTCCCTGGCCGATCGCCACGTAGGGTCTGATACGGAACTCCGCTGGAGAGAGTAACAAAACTAGTCTGCGACACTGATGAAAATCAGCAGGGCACCTACCAGGATTGCAATTCCCTAAATCGAAAGGACTGCAAAAAGCCGATCGTTGCGTGAGTCCATGTTCGTCTCCCATGACTGCAATGCCTGACCGGGACGTACCGGCGGCGGACCAGGCTGGCGAATGGCGAACAATTGTCCTAGAGACTGCGATGGTCAAGAAAGTCAAAAAAATGAACTCAGGATTCATTTTGACCGCTCATCATCAGCCGGACCGGCGCCGCCCATCGGTTCGAAGCCCGTACCTTGCTTTTACGGCACCCTGCAAATTTTCTTGACTTTAACGAACGATCGTTCTATAACACGCTCATGGGCAAAGGAGAGCAAACCCGGCAGGCCATTCTCGACGAGGCGTTCTCGCTCGCCAGCTGCATTGGCGTCGGCGCGCTGAGCATAGGCGTGCTGGCCGAGCGGACCCACATGTCGAAAAGTGGCCTCTTCGCCCATTTCGGTTCCAAGGAGGAGTTGCAGCTGGCAGTGCTGCGCGAATCCCAAATGCGCTTTGGCGAGGCCGTGGTGCGGCCGGCCCTGCGCGAGCCGCGCGGCCTGCCGCGCCTGCGGGCGATGCTGGCGAACTGGCTGGACTGGACGCGGGCGGTGAATTTGCCTGGTGGCTGCGTCATCAATGCGGCCGCCGCCGAGTTCGACGACCAGCCCGGCCCCCTGCGCGACGAAGTTCGCAAGGCCTTGATTGCATTGCGTGATACCCTGGGCGAGGCGGTCGCGCGGGCGGTTGCGGAAGGCCATTTGCGACCCGATACGGACATCGAACAACTGGTTTTCGAGATCACCGGGATCTACCAGGCGACCCAGCAAAGCCGTCGCATGCTCAACGACCCCGATGCCGGCCGGCGGGCCATCGTCGCCTTCGAGCGGCTGGTTCGCGACTACGCAGTACCCCCAGAGAAGGAGTAAGCATGGAACTCAGGCTCAACCCCGCTTTTTTTTGGCCAATAAATAGCACGATCGTTCGGTCCCTGAGGTTCCCCGTCGCGCTCTGGCGCGAGCGTGCCCTGTATCGACTGCTGTGGCGACATGCGCCTCAGCGCGCCATCGATCGGGCGGTCGCCCACTTGCTGACGCCACCGGCCCATCGCTTCCCGGATGATGAGTTGCGCCTGATGGAAGACGCCAGTCTGGTTGCCGTACCCATGGTGCCCGATCGTCTGATCGGCTGGCGTTGGGGGCGCAAGCAGGATCCTCTGGTGATTCTGGTTCATGGTTGGGGCGGCCGCGGTACCCAGTTGAAAGCCTTCATCGCCCCCTTGCTTGAGCGTGGATTCTCCGTGATTGCCTTCGACGCTCCCGGCCATGGCATGACGGGCGGGCCGGACTCCTCACTGCCGCATTTCCTGCGCGGCCTGGAGGCCATGCTCGACCATGTCGGTCCGGCCCATGCGCTGATCGGCCACTCACTCGGCGGCGCGGTGGCGGCGCTGGTCATGGCACGTCGGCCCGACGCCGCCCGGCGTGGTGTACTGATCGCGGCTCCGGCAAGTCTGGAGGAATCGACTTGGCGCCTTGCCGCTGCGCTCGAGTGGCCGCCTGCGCTGCGCGCCGCCGTGCAACGTCGCATCGAATACCGCTTCGGCGTAGCCTGGAGTGAGTTCGAGGCGGGGCACCGGGTGGGCGCCCAGGACATGCTGGTGATCCATGATCGGCAGGATCGCGAGGTGCCCTTCGCCGAGGCCCTGCGTCACGCAAGTACTTGGCCAGGAGCGCGATTATTCGAAACCACCGGGCTTGGACACCGCCGCCTATTGGCTGACGCCGGGGTAATCGGCGCGGCCACCGAATTCGTTGCCGCCGGAGTGCGGCCATGAGCGCCCGCGAACCCTGGGCACGGGTCGTGATCCGCCCGGCGGTGGGGGCGGATGCCGAAGCGATCACCAACTTCCTGGCCGCGATGGATCGTGATGGCCTTTACGAACGCCACTTTGCGCATGGCGAGGCGCCCAACCGCGCCCTGCTGGAGAGGCTTGCGAAGCTGGATGGCAGTCGGCGGGCAATGTATCTGGCAGTCGGCGCTGACGGCACGGTGATCGGTCACGCCGAATACGTGGCCAGCGAGGAATCAGCCGAGTTTGCACTGATGGTGCTGCCGGCCTGGCGCGGAGCCGGAATTGGCGGCGAGCTGCTGGGCGCCCTGCTGACCGGCGCTGCCCGGGCCGGTCTGGCGGGCATGCATGGCATGATCCAGGCCACCAACACGCGTGCGATCCGCCTGGCGAGAAAGCTGGGTTTTCATGCCACGCCCGGCGACGACCGGACGACCGTGATAGTCTCGCGACTCTGCCTGGCGAGGTCGAACGCCGAATCCGATTTCGCGTCCGGCCAGCGCCTGCTGCCGCCGGAACCGTTACGCCATGACCCTGACCGAACTCCGCTACATCGTTGCCTTGGCTCGTGAGCGCCATTTCGGGCGCGCCGCCGACAAATGCAACGTGTCGCAGCCGACGCTTTCGGTGGCCGTGAAGAAATTGGAAGAGGAACTCGGCGTCGCCTTGTTCGAGCGCAGCGCCGGCGACGTGCGCCCGACCCCGATCGGCAACGACGTGGTGGCTCAGGCCGAGCGCACCCTGGCCGAGGCGGCTCGGGTCACCGAAATCGCCGCTGCCGGCAAAGATCCGCTGGCCGGCCCCCTGCGCCTTGGCGTGATCTACACCATCGGGCCCTGGCTGCTGCCGGCCCTGGTGCCGCGGGTGAAGGAGCGCGCGCCGCAGATGCCGCTGTACATCGCCGAGGGCTATACGGAAGTCCTTCTGGAACGGTTGAAGGCAGCCGAACTCGACGTCCTGGTGCTGGCCTTGCCCATCGAAGAGCCGGGACTGGTTGCCCAGCCGGTGTATGAGGAAGATTTCCGCACCCTGGTACCGGCCAGCCATCCCTGGGCGACGGCGAAATCGCTGCGCCCGGAGCAACTGCTGGACGAGCCCCTGCTGATGCTCGGCCCCGGCAATTGCTTTCGCGACCAGGTGCTCGACCTGTGCACCCGCGCCAGCCAGGGCGAGTCGCCGCAGGTGCTGGAAGGCAGCTCGCTCGAAACCATCCGCCACATGGTCTCGTCCGGCGTCGGTGTTACCGTCATGCCGTCCAGCAGCGTCGATACCATCCCGGCCGACGACCCACTGCTGCGCGTCAAACCTTTCGTCAAGCCGAGCCCGGCGCGCCGCGTCGGCCTGGTCTGGCGGTCCAGCTTTCCTCGCCACAAGGCGATCGACGTCATGCGTCGGGCGGTCATCGACTGCCATCTGCCAGGCACGCGCGTAGTGCATTGACCCGATAGCGGCCGGCTATCGGGTCGCTGAAAAAAATCAATTAGAAGTCGCGATTCGCCTCGGCTAAATTGGTCTCAGGGCAGGCGACGCACGACGTCCCTGACCCGGTACCGCGCGACGGCGCGGCGCCGACACTTCCAACGCTGAGGAGAACCACCATGGCAGCACTCAAGGGATCCAAAACCGAGGGCAACCTGAAAGCCGCATTCGCCGGCGAATCCCAGGCCAACCGCCGTTACCTGTATTTCGCGAACAAGGCCGACGTCGAGGGCTATGCCGACGTTGCCGGCGTGTTCCGCAACACCGCCGAGGGCGAAACCGGCCATGCCCACGGCCACCTGGAGTATCTGGAAAAGTGCGGCGATCCCGCCACCGGCCTGCCCTTCGGCTCCACCGCCGACAACCTGAAATCCGCCATCGCCGGCGAAACCCACGAGTACACCGACATGTACCCGGGCATGGCCAAGACCGCGCGCGACGAAGGCTTCGACGAGATCGCCGACTGGTTCGAGACCCTGGCCAAGGCCGAGCGCTCGCACGCCAACAAGTACCAGAAGACGCTGGACAGCCTCAACAGCTGATAAAGGCCCGCGGACGGCGGTCGCTTTGATCAGCCGCCGTACCGCCAGCGCCGACTCCCGACCCCGACGCCCTGCCCACTGCCCACCCGAGGAAGGACGCCATGCGCGAAGGCAATCTCGAAGCACCTACCCGACACGCCATAGACTGGAAGAACCCCGAGTTCTACGACCAGGCCGCCTGCGAAAAGGAGATGGAGCGCATCTTCGACATCTGCCACGGTTGCCGTCGGTGCGTCTCGCTGTGCAACGCTTTCCCCAAGCTGTTCGATTTCATCGACGAGGCCGGCGATGAGGAAACCGCCGGCGTGCCGAAGGAAAAGTTCTGGCAGGTGGTCGACCAGTGTTACCTGTGCGACGTCTGCTACATGACCAAGTGCCCCTACGTGCCGCCGCACGCCTGGAACCTGGACTTTCCGCACACCATGCTGCGCGCCAAGGCCATCCAGTACAAGATGGGCAAGATGAAGTTCCGCGACAAGTTGCTGACCTCGACCGAACTGGTCGGCACCCTGTCCTCGATCCCCGTGGTGGCGCAAGTTGTAAACGCCGCCAACAAGAACGGCCCGGCGCGCGCCGTGCTGCAAAAGGTGCTCGGCGTCGACGCACGGCGCCAACTGCCCGAGTTCGATTCGGCCAATTTCCGCGCCGATGCGCCGCAAAGCCACAACCACCCGGTGAAGGACGGCAAGCTCTCCCCGGGCAAGGTCGCCGTGTTCTCCACCTGCTACGTCAATTACAACGAGCCGGGCCTCGGCCACGACCTGCTGAAGCTACTGGAACACAACGAGATCCCCTACGTCGTGGTCAAGGGCGAAACCTGCTGCGGCATGCCCAAGCTGGAACTCGGCGACCTCGACACCGTCGAGAAGTACAAGGAGCGCAACATCCCCCGCCTGCACGAGCTGGCGCAGGCCGGCTACGCCATCGTTACCCCGGTGCCGTCCTGCACGCTGATGTTCAAGGCCGAGCTGTCGCTGCTGTTCGCCGAAGACGCGCGCTGCAGGGAAGTCAGCGCGGCCATGTACGACCCCTTCGAGTACTTCGTCCTGCGCCACAAGGACGGCCTGCTGAAGACCGACTTCAAGGTACCGCTGGGCAAGATTTCGTACCACATCCCCTGCCACTCCAGGGTGCAGAATGTCGGCAAGAAGACAGAAGAAATGCTCAAGATGACCGGAGCTGACGTCAATACCGTCGAGCGTTGTGCCGGCCATGACGGAACCTGGGGCGTCAAGGAAGAGTATTACGAGCTTTCGATGAAGATCGGCCGGCCGGTGTTCCGCGCCATGGCCGAGAACGAGCCGGACTACGTCAGCTCGGATTGCGCCATCGCCGGCCGCCATATTCTGCAAGGCATGAACGAAGCCGGCGCCGGCGGCCGCAAGGAGAAACAACACCCGCTAACCCTGTTGCGCATTGCCTATGGACTCGAATAGTCCAACCAGGGGATACCGTCTCCGCGTTCCGCAGAGATATAACATGGAAACCGCAATGACCATCACCCGCGAATCCCTGATGACCCTCGAAGCCTATGCCAAGGCCCGCCCCGCCATGCGCGAACAGGTCATGGCGCAAAAGAAGCTGCGCCGCGTTGCGCTGGGCGAACACATCCTGTTGATTTTCGAGAACGAGTTGCTGATCCGCTACCAGATCCAAGAAATGCTACGCGTCGAGAAAATCTTCGAAGAAGATGGCATCCAGCACGAACTCGACTCCTACGTGCCGCTTGTCCCTACCGGCAGCAATTTCAAGGTGACCATGCAGATCGAGTACGCCGACGAAAGCCAGCGGCGCGAGGCCCTGACCCGCCTGAAAGGCGTCGAGGATCGCGTCTGGGTGCGGGTGGACGGATTCGACCCGGTGTTCGCCATTGCCGACGAAGACCTCGAACGCGAGAACGAGGAAAAGACCTCGGCCGTGCATTTCCTGCGTTTCGAACTGACCGCCGGCATGATCGCCGCGGCAAAGTCGGGTGCGGCGCTCTCGGTCGGTGTCGATCACCCGGCTTACACGGCCAACAGTGGTGCCCTGCCCGAAGCCGTGCGTGCATCGCTGGCGTCCGACCTGCGCTGAGCCGGAAAGTTATGTCTTCGGCCCGGCCGAAGACGGTATCCCCTGCGGACGGCGCTGGCGCTACGGCGAAAGCGCCCCGGTTGACCCTAATCAACTGATTTTCCAACGCCTTCTATTACACTGCCGCCCTCTTTTCCAGGGTGGCGAGGATGGCCAAACCTCAACTCGTATGTCCGGCTGGTAGCCTGGCGGCACTCAAGGCCGCGGTCGATAACGGTGCCGACGACGTCTATCTCGGCTTCCGCAACGACACCAACGCGCGCAACTTCGCCGGACTGAACTTCGACGACAAGGCCGTCGCCGAAGGCATTCGCTACGCCCACCAGCGCGGGCGCAAGGTGCTCGTCGCCATCAACACCTATGCCCAGGCCGGGCGCTTCGCCGACTGGACGGCGTCGGTGGACAAGGCCGCCGAGCTGGGCGTGGATGCGGTAATCATCGCCGACCCGGCGGTGCTCGATTACGCGACGAAAACCCACCCACAGCTGCGCCGCCACCTGTCGGTGCAGGCCTCGGCCACCAGTTACGAGGCGATCAACTTCTGCCGCGACAAGTTCGGCATCCAGCGTGCCGTGCTGCCGCGGGTGCTGACCCTGGCCCAAGTGGAAAACGTGATCCGCCACACCGAGGTCGAGATCGAGGTCTTCGGCTTTGGCAGCCTGTGCGTCATGAACGAGGGCCGCTGCTGGCTTTCCTCCTACGCCACCGGCGAATCACCCAATACGGTTGGCGCCTGCTCGCCGGCCAAGTACGTGCAGTGGGAAAAGAAGCCGAGCGAGATGGACGTGCGCCTTAACGACATCCTGATCGACCGTTACGGCAACGACGAGAAGGCCGGCTATCCGACGATCTGCAAGGGCCGCTTCGATGTCGCCGGCGAAACCTATTACGCGATGGAGGAGCCGGCCAGCCTCAACGTGCTGGAAATGCTGCCCGAGATCATCCGCATCGGTGTCGCCGCGATCAAGGTCGAAGGCCGCCAGCGCAGCCCGACCTATGTTGCCCAGGTGACGCGCAACCTGCGCCAGGCCATCGACGCCGCTGCCGCCGCGCCCGGGGGCTTCGCCGTAAACCCGGCCTGGATGGCGGAGCTGGGCAAGGTCGCCGAAGGTTCGCAGATCACGCTGGGCGCCTACAACCGCCCGTGGCGTTGAATCACATGCAAATTTCGCTCGGCCCCCTGCTGTTCTTCTGGCCCAAGGCCGAGGTGCTGGAGTTCTACGCCCAGGCCGCGCAGCATCCGGCCATTGATCGCATCTACCTTGGCGAGGCGGTCTGCGCGCGCCGCCAGCAGCTGCGCACCGCAGACTGGATCGGGCTGGCGCAGGACCTGCGTGCCGCCGGCAAGGAAGTGGTGCTAACCGCCCAGGCCCTGCTTGAATCCGAGAGCGACCTCAAGGCGATGCGCCGCCTGATGCGCGATGCCGGCGGGCTGGTCGAGGCCAATGACCTCGGCGCGGTAAAGATGGCGCAGGACGAGGGCCTGCCCTTCGTCGCCGGGCCGCACCTCAACATCTACAACGAGCAGACCCTGGCCTTCTTCGCCGCCCAGGGTGCGCAGCGCTGGCTGCCGCCGCTGGAGGTCTCGGGCAGCGTGGTCAAAGCCCTGCACGCAAGCCGCCCCGCGGGCATGGAAACCGAGGTTTTCGCCTTTGGCAAGCTGCCGCTGGCTTTTTCGGCGCGCTGCTTCACCGCCCGCCACTACGGGCTGAACAAGGACGACTGTCAGTTCAAGTGCCTCGACCATCCCGACGGCCTGCTGGTCGATACCCGCGAGGGAAAGCACTTCCTGACCCTCAACGGTATCCAAACCATGTCGGCACAGACCGAAAGCCTGCTGGCGCAGATGCCGCAGCTGATCGCCATGGGCGTCGACGCGGTGCGCATCAGCCCGCAATCGGCGCATACTTTCGCCATCGTCGAAGCCTTCGACCGCGCCCGCAAGGGCGAAGCCGCGTGTGACGACCCGGCCTGGGCGCCGGCCGGCACGGTCAATGGCTTCTGGTTCGGCAAGGCCGGCACGGCGCAGGTCGCCGCTTGAGGGGAGCAGACATGATCGACAGTTCGCGGATTCCGAAGATCCCCGCCTTCACCCTACCGGCGCTGATTGCGCGTATCGGCACCCGCCTGCCGCAGTGGCCGCACTCGATGAACCTCGCCCTGGCGCTGAACGCCGCAAAGCGGATGGGCGTGCTGCACGACGACACTCTTTCCGAAATCGAGGGCAAGCGTTTCCGGGTCACCGTGCTCGACACCGGCATGGTGGCCGATTTCAGCTACCGGGCCGGCGCCTTCCGCCCCTTGTGGAATACCGGCGGCAAGCCGGACCTGCAGTTTGCCGCGCCGCTCTCCGCCTACCTGCAGATGGTCAGTCGTCAGGAAGATCCGGACACCCTGTTCTTCAACCGTACGCTGTCCATCGAGGGCGACACCGAGTTGGGCCTGCGGGTCAAGAACATGCTCGACGCGCTGGAGTGGCCGGCGATGTCCTGGCAGGGCCTCAAGCCGACTTTCCTGTCGCGCGGTTGATCCACGCTCCATGCGGTAGCATGCACGCCTTCGAACAGGAGGTAGCATGAAGCAATGGCAATGCGTGGTCTGCGGCTGGGTCTATGACGAAGCGCAGGGCGATCCCGAACACGGCATCGCGCCCGGCACGCGCTGGGAGGATGTGCCCGAGGATTTCGTCTGTCCGGAATGCGGCGTCGCCAAGCGCGATTTCGTGATGCTGGAGTTCTGAACGCAGGCCAAAAGTTATGTCTCCGGCAATGCCGGAGACGGTATCCCTTGGGGAAGGCGCTGTCGACACGGCGCCAGCAAAGCTTTTCCTGACGCGGGCGCCGGCTGTGTTACAGTGCGCGCCGCATCACCTCCCCAACGACCGCGCCCCAGTCTGCCGGTCGTGCCTGAATCGGGCGCATGCCGCGTCCCACCCTAGGTTTCAACCCCACGGAAGTTTCCGCCCGGACTGGCCCGCGCAAGCGCGGGGGTCGGCTTCAGAGGTATCACCATGCAGTTCTCCGAACTCGGCCTGTCGGCCGAGCTCCTGCGCGCCATTGGCGAGCAGGGCTACAGCACGCCAACGCCGGTACAGGCGCAATCCATCCCCCACATCCTTGCCGGGCGCGACCTCGAAGCCCTGGCCCAGACCGGCACCGGCAAGACCGCGGCCTTCGTCCTGCCGCTGTTGCAGCGGCTGTCGACGACCACGCCCAGCCCCTTGCAGAAGGTCGGCCATTCGGCGCCTCGCGTGCTGGTGCTGGTGCCCACGCGCGAACTGGCGGCCCAGGTACTGGCCAGCGTTCGCACCTACGGTGCCCACACCGGCCTGCGCGCGCTGGCGGTGTTCGGCGGTGTCGGCATCAACCCGCAGATCCAGAGCCTGCGCCGCGGTATCGACATCCTGGTGGCCACGCCCGGCCGCCTGCTCGACCACCTCAACCAGCGCACCGTCGACCTGTCGAAGGTGCAGACCCTGGTGCTGGACGAGGCCGACCGCATGTTCGACATGGGCTTCATCCGCGACATCCGCCGCATCATCGAGCGCCTGCCCAAGCAGCGGCAGAACCTGATGTTCTCGGCCACCTTCGCCGCCGAAGTGCGCGAGCTGGCCCACGCCGTATTGCAGGACCCGGCGCTGGTCGAGGTGGCGCGGCGCAACACCCCGGCCGAGCTGGTGGGGCACAGCGTGATCAAGGTGGACAAGGAGCGCAAGCGCGACCTGCTGCTGCACCTTTTCGCCGCCCACGGCTGGCACCAGGTGCTGGTGTTCTGCCGCACCAAGCACGGCGCCGACGCCCTGGCGCGCAAGCTGGAACAGGCCGGCGTGCGCAGCGCTGCCCTGCACGGCAACAAGTCGCAGAACGCCCGCACCCGGGCCCTGGCGGATTTCAAGGACGGCAAGCTGGCGGCCCTGGTGGCCACCGACATCGCTGCGCGCGGCCTGGACATCGACGCCCTGCCGCGCGTGGTGAATTTCGAACTGCCCAACGTGCCCGAGGACTATGTCCATCGCATCGGTCGTACCGGCCGTGCCGGCGCCAGCGGTGAGGCGCTCTCCCTGGTCAGCAGCGACGAGCGCATCCAGCTGCGTGACATCGAACGCCTGCTCAAGCGCGAGATCGCAAGCTCGATCCTGCCCGGCTTCGAGCCGCAGCACACGCACGAGGTGCCGCGCGCCTCGGCCGGGCGTCCGCCGGCGCACAAGCCGGCGCCGGCCCGCAATCGCGGCGGCAGCGCTCGCCCGGGCGGCAGTCGCCCCGGCGGGCCGCGTCCGGCCCGCGCCGGGGCCGGCGGTTCAGGGGGCGGCAAGCCGGCCGGCCACCACAGCGGCCAGCGGCATCGCTGACTGCGGGGAAGGTCTCAGGCGCCGCTGGCTTCCAGCGGCAGCCAGACCGTCACCGTGGTACCGGCGCCGACTTTGCTCTCGAATTCCAGGCGTCCGCCGTGGAGTTCGACGATCTCCTTGACGATGCTCATGCCCAGTCCGGCGCCGAGGATCTTGCCCGAAGCGTCGGCGCGGTAGAAGCGTTCGCAGACGCGTTCCAGCTGCCCCGGCGTCATGCCCATGCCCTGGTCGCGCACGTCGATGGCGACACCCTCGCCCGCCCGCCGCACGCCGATCCGCACGCTGCCGCCCTCGGGCGAGTACTTGTAGGCATTGGACAGGATGTTGAGCATGACCTGCCGCATCTTGTTGCGGTCGGCCCGGACCTGCAGCGCGGCGTCGATCTCGTCGCTTGCGGGCGCGTCGCGCCCGGTTGGCGGCTTGTAGTCGGCCACGGCTTCGCGCACGATGCCGCTCAGGGGCAGCAGTTCGACGATGAAATCCTTGCCCTGGCGCGCCTCGATGCGGGCCAGGTCGAGCAGCTCGTTGGTGATGGAAATCATCAGCGATGAATTGCGATGAATCGACTCCAGCATTTCGTCGCGAAACTCGGCGTCGAACTCCTGCGCCGCCAGCAGCTCGGAATAGCCGTAAATGCTTTGCATCGGCGTGCGCAGCTCATGTGCCGCCGTGGTGAGGAACTCGCTCTTGATGCGATCGACCTCGGTTTCATGGGTCACGTCGCGGAAATACAGGATTTGTGACACGTTTTCGGCCTCGGCCAGGCGAATTCCGACTTCCAGGATGCGATTGCCGGGTCCGGTGAGCTCGATCAACTGCCTGCGGGGCGGGTGATGGGCGTCCGCGTGCTCGGGCGCAAGCGATTTCAGCCGTTCCGAGCGCAAGGCGGCCACACCCGGGAACACCGCACCGGCCACGCATTTTTTGGCCAGCAGGTCGGAAAAGTCGTCTTCGGCGAGCCCTTCGACCTGGCTTGCGCTCATGCCGGTCAGGCGCAGGAAGGCGGCGTTGGCGAAGGAAATGCGATGTTCGCCATCGAAGGAAAGGAGGCCGTCGGGGCTCAGGGCGAAGATGGCGTTCAGCTGCTCCGAGCGGTTGTTGAGTTCACGCGTGCGCTCATCCACCAGGCGTTCCAGGTTTTGCCGGTGCTCCGCCAGCTCGGCCTCGACCGCCTTGCGTTCGCTGATGTCGCGTTGCAGGACCAGGCGGAAACTCTTGTCGCCCCACTGTGCCCGGCTCACCGAAACCTCGGCCGGGTAGCAGCTGCCGTCGCTGCGACGATGCACGGTCTCGAAGAACAGGCCTTCTGCCGTCACCGTGGCCAGCATCTTTTCCAGCTCGGCGGGGCTGTGGCGGGCATCCCAGTCGGCAAGGCGCAGGCGGTTCAAGGCCTCGGGTGCATAGCCGAGCATCGCGGTACATTTCGGGTTGGCCTCGAACACGCTGCCGTCCTCATTGAGGATCACGACGCCGTCGCGTTCATGCTCGAACAGGGCGCGTCGGCGCGAGGCTTCGTCGGCGATTGTCTTGAGCGCGGCGCGGCGCACTTCGTCCTGGTTGGCAATGGTGTCGAGCAGGCCGTCGAAATGGCGGGTGAGTTGCCCCAGTTCATCCTCGCGTGCCGGAACGCCCACCCGCGCCGCACGGTCGCCCTGGCTGACGCGGGCCATGGTTGCGACGATCCGCTGCAAGCGCTGGGTCATGTCGCGCCCGGCGCCGAGGAAGAGGATCGAGATCGCCAGCAAGGTCAGCGCCAGCAGTGCGGCCGTCATGGCCAAGATCAGGGTGACGGCCTTCTGGTAGGGCGCGCTCGGAATCGCCACGCCCACCATGCCGATGCGTTGGCCGTCGCCATCGAGCAGGGGCTCGTAACCGGCCAGGTGGGGCTCGCCCTCGAGGTCGATTCGACCCAGCCAGGGGTCGCCGCCGGCCAGAACGGTATCCGTGACCATGGCGGGTGCACGGGTGCCGAGATTGCGCTGCCCCTGCCCGCGCTGCCGGCTGATGACGATGCTGGTGCCGTCGACATGCAGTGCCGTGACCCCTTCGGCATCGCCCGGTAGCGTACCGACGGGAAAGATGATCTGGCGCATGTGCTCGATCAGCGCGATGTTCTGGTTGAGCAGGATGCCGCCGACCAGGATCGCATCCGTATCGTCCGCCGCCAGGGGGAAATGGGCCGCCGCATTGATCATCAGGGCGCGTGATTCGCCGACCACCGAGCCTTCAGGGGCGACCGCAAGCACCCGCGCACGCGCCGACAGCTCGCCCGAAAACCCCGCCAGCAACCCGCCGTCGAGCCGTTCGAAGGCGGCATTGGCAACGCCGATCCGGGCCTGGCGCACCACATAGGTGTCGGGTAGCCGGGCCGACGGCGAAAGCCTGGAACTGGATCCGATCACCGTGCCGTCGGGGAGCGCCACCACCAAGAAATCCAGCCCGCTGCCGCGGCTGGCGGTGCGCAAGGCCTCGTCGAGTTCGCGGCGGTTGCTGCGTCCGTGCAGCAGCTGGGCCAGGCGTTCCGATTTGACAAGCTGGTCGACCTGGGCAGCCGCATCCTGCCGGACCTGGTCGAGGTAGTTGCGCGAGCCGGCCAGGCTGCTGCGCAGGTTGGAGAACAGCAGGGTGTCGGCCTTTTCGCCGCCGACGATCACCAGCACTGCGATCACCACCGGAAAGGCGATCAGCAGCGGCATCAGACCCAAAGCCAGCAGCCGGAAACGCAGGGAGTGATCCCAGTTCTGCCGCAGGCGTTGCACCAGGGGGAAGTTCATGGCGGATGAAGGCGGATGCCCAAAACGCGCGGGCGACTTGCAACCCAGAGCTAAAATGATAAAATATGATAACAAAAATCGGATCTTTTGTCATCCAGGGAAAGGAAAACCATGAAACATCTCACCCCACTCGTGCTGCTGTCCGCCCTTGGCATGGTTGCCTGCGGTCCCCAGGAACCGATCAAGGTCGGATTCATCGGTGGTCTCTCCGACCGCAATTCGGACAACGGGCAGGCTGGCCACAATGCGGTAGTGCTTGCCATCGAGCAGTTCAACCGCGCCGGCGGCGTTGACGGGCGCATGGTGGAGCTGATCGCCAAGGACGACGCACAGAAAAATGAAACCGCTGCCAAGTCGGCGGGCGAACTGGTCGACGCCAAGGTCGAGGCGGTGATCGGACCCTTCACCAGCAGCATGGCCGAAGTCATCGTGCCGATCACCGGCAAGGCGGAAATCTTCCAGGTCAGCCCGACCATCACCTCGATGGCCTTTTTCGGCAAGGACGACAACCTGTTCCGCATCAACCGCACCACCCGCGACAACGCCCGCGATTACGCCAAGGTGATGATCGGGCGCGGCCAGAAGTCGATCGCCGTCGCCTACGACACCCGCAATCGCAATTTCACCGAGTCATGGCTGACCGAGTTTCGAAAGGTGGTGACCGAATGGGGCGCCGCGATTGCCGTGGATGTGCCCTACGAGTCGGCGCCGGACACGGATTTCGCCAAGGTGGTCGGCACTATGCTGGCGGCAAAGCCAGACAGCCTGTTCTTCATCTCCGGCGCCCTCGATGTGGCCCGGCTGGCCCAGCAGGCGCGCAAGCAGGCGCCCAAGCTGCCGATCGGCGCCTCGGAATGGGCCGCCACCGAGCAATTAGTCGAGCTCGGCGGCCAGGTCGTGGAAGGCCTGCTGATCGTGCAGAACTACGACCGGGACGATCAGACGCCGCGATTCCAGGAATTCAGCGAGGCCTATTTCAAGCGTTACCAGAAGAACCCGGGCTACAGCTCCGTCTCCGCCTATGATGCGTCAACCGTGGTGCTGACCGCCCTGAAGAACCGCAAGAAGGGCGAAAGCCTGAAGGCGGTAGCCCAGCGCTCGGGCCCCTACCAGGGCTTGCAGCAGACCATCGCCTTCGACACCAACGGCGATACCGAACGCAAGGTCTTCTTCACCGAGATACAGGGTGGGCGCTACGTCAAGCTGAAGCAGTGATTGTTCGTGGCCCGCGCTGTGCTGCCTGCAGCTGTCATAAGGTAGCATGGCAGGGATCATGAAAATCCGAATCGCGCGGACGGACGGGAAGGTCGGGTTCTACACTCAGGGCACGGAGCGACGGGCTGCGATGCTGGTTCGTCGCCTTGACCCTGGGGCCATGTTCCGCAGCGGTCCGGTAGTGATCGGCGAAGTGAACCCCTTTACGGTCCTCAACCCCGACGAGATCTGCTGGGTCGAAGTCGAGACCCATCTTGAAACGCTCAAGATGGCGATGCCCGACGTAGACCGGATACGACGACTGGCCGACCGCGCTCAGTACGAGGCGCTGCTGTCGCGCCAATGGCCTCGGTGGCAAAAGAACCCGAAGGGGAAGCCCGGCGACATGCTTGAAGCGCTGGTCGAGATCAGCTTTCGGGGCGGCCTCGAGCTTTACCTTCATGTCACAGGACGGGTTGCGAAGATTTCGCTCGCGGATGCGATATTCGGTGCCCCTGCGATCACCGGCACCATGGAACCGGACGGCACGCTTTATATCAATCCGAAGGCGATCGTCCGCGCCAGGATTTATCACAGCATCAGCGAGGTCACTTATCCCACGGGGATATGGGTGGCCACGGCGGACGATGTGTGACTAAAACGACGAACCCGGCTGCTTGAGGAACTCGATTTCCTCGGCAGTCGAGGGGCGGCCGAGGATGCCATTGCGATGCGGGAAGCGGCCGAAGCGGGCGATGATGTCGCGGTGCTTCACAGCGTAGTCGTAGGCGCTGTCGAAGGCCGCGCCCTGGGCCTCGCGGCGCAGCGCGGCATACAGGGCCACCGCGCGTTCCTGTTCCAGCAGCGATTCGGCGTGCTCGAAGGGCAGGTAGGCGAACCAGCGTTGCCAGTGGTCCAGGTTCTTGTCGCGGCCGGAGGTAACAAGCTGCGTGGCGATGGCCAGCGCCTGGGCATCGCCGGCGAAGGCGCGCGGCGTGCCGCGGAAGATGTTGCGGGTGAACTGGTCTAGCAGCAGGATGCGGGCGAGCAGGTCTTCGTCACTGGCGGCGGCGGGTGGAGAAGTGGCCAGCGCCACCTCGACCTCGGTGCCGAAGTGCGCGCGGATGGCCGCGTCGAAGGCATCGTCCTTGCGAAACCATTCGGCGCGATAACCGCCGGCCGGCAGGAACCAGAAGTCGAGGATGTCGCGGGTGCTTGCCGCGGCTGACATCAGGCCTTCTTGGCGACAGCCTTCTTAGCCGCCGGCTTTTTAGCCGCAGCCTTTTTTGGCGAGGCTTTTTTCGCCGTGTCGCCGGCGCCGACTTTTGCGGTCTTTTTTGCCACCGGCTTCTTCGCCGCTGCCTTCTTTACGGTCGGCTCGTTGGCCGCCTCTGCCTTGGCAGCGTCCGGCTTGGCGGCCGCGCCGGCCTTCGGCGCCGCTTTGGGGGCTCTGGGCTCGAACTCGAAGCCGACTTTGCCGGTCTTGGCGTCGCGCACCAGGTAGGCGGAGAACTTGCGCTTGGTGCGGTTGGAGACAAAACCCTTGAGCAAGTCGGTGCGTCCGGTGGCGAGCAGCTTCTGCATGTCGGCGCGGCCGACTTCCTGTTGCAGGATGATCTTGCCGGAACGGAAATCGCAGGTCCGGCCGGCGCCCACGCTCTTCTCGCAGACATAGGCCATGCCGTGTTCGAAGACGCGGCCGCCGCATTTGGCGCAGGCGCCGAGGCTTTCCTGGCCCGAGAAATCGACTTCCTCGGCGTCGGCGTCGGCATCGGAATTGCCGAAATCGAATTCGGGTGTGTGGTCGTCCTTGAGCTTGATCATGGCCGCGAAGGCGCGCCCCATCTTGCTGCGGAAGCCCTGCAAGGGGCCGATCACGCGCTTAGAAAGCAGTTCGTCCATCTCGGCGGTTTCCCACTGCCGGCTGGCCACCACCTTCCACAGCTTGTAGTCGCACTTCTCGCAGGTGAAGTGCTTGTAGCCCTCGTGGATCTTGGCGCCGCACCGCGGGCAGGGGGTCTTCAGCGTGCCGAAGTCGGGATCGGCGAATTCGCCGGTCTTGATGCGCTCGACCATCACCCGGGTCTGGTCGACGATGTGGTTCATGAACTCGTCGCGCGACAGGCGCCCGTGTTCCATTTCCTTGAGCTTGTATTCCCATTCGCCGGTCAGTTCCGGCGAGCGGATTTCATCCACCTGCAGCTGCTCCAGCGCGAACAGCAGCGAGAAGGCCTTGGCCGTGGGTTGCAGTTCGCGGCCGTTGCGATGCACGTACTCCTCGGCGATCAGGCCTTCGATGGTGGCGGCGCGGGTGGCCGGCGTGCCCAGGCCGCGCTCGGACATCGCTTCGCGCAGCTCCTCGTCCTCGATCAGCTTGCCGGCGCCTTCCATCGCGCTGAGGAGTGTGGCTTCCGAGAATCGCGGCGGCGGCTGGGTGGCCTTGGCCTTGACCTCGACATCCTTGGTCCAGATCCGTTCGTTCTTTTCCAGCGGCGGCAGGTTGGGGCTTTCCTCGTCGCCCTGGGCTTCCTTGCCATACACGGCCAGCCAGCCGGGCGTCACGAGCACCTTGCCCTCAGTCTTGAAGGCCTGCTTTTCCACCCGCGTGATGCGCGTCGTGATGTTGTATTCGGCGGCCGGGAAGAAGATCGCCAGGAAGCGCTTGGTGACCAGGTCGTAGATCTTCTGTTCCGGTTCGGAAAGATTCTTGGGCGTAGCCCCGGTTGGGATGATGGCGAAGTGATCGCTTACCTTGGCATTGTTGAAGATGCGCTTGTTGGGATGCACCCAGCCGCTCTTCAATATGGTGCCGGCGAAGCCGGCATAGGGCGTGCCGGCAAACTCGCCCAGGGTCGATTTGACCGTGGTGAGGTAATCCTCGGGCAGGTGGCGGCTGTCGGTCCGCGGGTAGGTCAGCACCTTGTGCTTTTCGTACAGCGCCTGGGCCAGCCCCAGCGTGTTCTTGGCGCTGAAGCCGAAGCGGCCGTTGGCCTCGCGCTGCAGCGAGGTGAGGTCGTAGAGCATCGGGCAGGCCTCGGTCTTGGGCTTGCTCTCTTCTTCCACCGTGCCGTGCTGGCCGAGGCAGGCGCGGCGGATTGCGTCGGCCTTGGCCTTGTCCCACAGGCGCTCGGCCTTGGCGTGCTCGTCATCGCTCTTTTTGAATGTCTCGTCGAACCAGCGGCCGCGGTAGGTGCCGGCGAGGCATTGGAACTCGCCCTCGACTTCCCAGTAGTCACGGGAGACAAAGGCGCGAATGCGGGCTTCGCGCTCGACCATGATGGCCAGGGTCGGCGTCTGCACGCGGCCTACGGGCGTCTTGTAGAAGCCGCCTTCCTTGGAATTGAAGGCCGTCATGGCGCGCGTGCCGTTGATGCCGATCAGCCAGTCGGCTTCCGAGCGGCAGCGCGCGGCGTCGGCCAGCGGCTGCATTTCGTTGTCCGTGCGGAGGTGGGCGAAGCCGTCGCGGATCGCCGTGGCGGTCATCGACTGCAGCCACAGGCGCCGCACCGGCTTCTGCTTTTCGCCCAGGGCGTGCTGGGCGACGTAACGGAAGATCAGCTCGCCCTCGCGGCCCGCGTCGCAGGCGTTCACCAGGCCGGTGACGTCCTTGCGCTTGATCAGGCGCGTCAGCAGGCGCAGACGCTCCTGGGTCTTTTCGATCGGGTTGAGGGCAAAGTGCGGCGGGATCATCGGCAGGTGGGTGAAGCTCCACTTGCCGCGCTTGACGTCGTATTCCTCCGGCACCGCCAGTTCCAGCAGGTGGCCGATGGCCGAGGAGAGCACGTAATCGTCACTCTCGAAGTAGTCGCCGGTCTTGGTAAAGCCGCCCAAAGCCTTGGCAATGTCCTGCGCCACGGAGGGCTTTTCGGCGATGATGAGTTGCTTAGACATTGATTTTCTTGGATTTGCGTCGACGGAACGAGGTTGGGAGCGGCGCATCATAAGCGCAGCGCTCGAAAAAACGCAAGCCGGGGATTAATTCAGGAGGATGCGGACGACGCCTTCGCCGGGCTCGATATCCTCGTCGGCGGTGTCCTCGGCCAGCAGTTCTTCGAGGATCAGGGCATCGACTTCGTGGCGGAAACGCCAGATCACCGCGAGCACGATTACCTTCAGCCGGTCGAGGCTGACTTCGGCATCGGGCAGGGCCAGCGCACGCTCGACGATGGCTTCGCGCAAGCCGGCATCGATGGCGTCGTGTTGTTCGAGGAAGGCAAGGAAGCCGCGGCATTCGGCCGGCAGCCTTTCCTGTTCCTCGGGGTCGTAGATGCGGATCGCCGTGCCGGACGCGGGTGGGCGGCAAATTGCGTCGGCGGCCACCGGGAAACCTTCGAGCCAGTGCAGCGCGGCACTGATTTCCTCGCTCTCGAAGCCGGCGGCGGTGAGCTTTCGCGCCAGTACGGCGGGCTCCGGGCAGGCATCGGACGGGTAGTTCTCGAACAGGTAAACCAGGATGTCGATCATGATCCTCAGTGCTGCTTCTGGTACAAACCGCCGGGCAGCTGGGCAACGCGTCCGGCAAGTTCCATGGGCAGCAGGATGGCAAGAAGGGCGGCCGGCGTCAAGCCGCTGCGCACCGACAGGGTATCCAGGGTGCAGGGCGCATCGCCGAGGCTGCCCAGCACCCGGGTTTCGTCGCTGTCGCCGGTGGCGGAATCGTCATCCGGACCGGCCTGCGCTGCGGGGCGGGTTTCCCAGCGCAACTCTTCGAGGATGTCGCCCGCGGTTTCGACCAGCTTGGCGCCCTGGCGTATCAATTGGTGGCAGCCGCGCGACATCGGGGAATGGATCGACCCGGGAATGGCGAACACTTCGCGCCCGGCCTCGGCCGCCAGCCGGGCCGTGATCAGCGAGCCGCTGCGCGGGGCCGCTTCCACCACCAGGCAGCCCAGGGCCAGCCCGGCAATGATGCGGTTGCGGCGCGGAAAATTGTGCGCGACGGCAGGGGTGCCGAGCGGGAACTCGCTGATCACGGCGCCCTGTTCGGCAATGCTGCGCGCCAGGCGCTGGTTGCGCGCCGGATACAGGCGGTCGGCGCCGGTGCCGATTACGGCCACGGTACCCGCGGCGGTGGCCAGCGCACCGCGGTGCGCGGCGGCGTCGATGCCGAGGGCCAGGCCGCTGACGATACCCAGTCCGGCTTCGCCCAGGGCATGGGCGAAGGCCTCGGCATCGCGTTCGCCCTGGGCCGTGGCGTTGCGGCTGCCGACCATGGCCAGCAGGGGCCGATTGAGCAGTTCCGGGCGGCCCTTGAGATAGAGCAGGACGGGAGGATCGGCGGCATCCAGCAGGCGCTGGGGATAGTCCGCATCGGCCAGCGTCAGCACGCGATTGCCGGGTTCGCTGGCCCAGGCCAGCGCCGCGTCGACGGCGGCACTGCAATCGTGCTGCAACAGGCGCTCGGCGATCGAGGAATCCACCACCTGGGCGAGCGCTCGCAGACCAGCTTCGAAGATGGCTTGCGGCGGGCCGAAAGCCTTGAGCAGTGCGCGCCGCGCTTCACCGCCGACGCCCGGGACCAGGGTCAGGCGCAGCCAGCCCGCCAGTTCCGCGTCAGGCTTTGCCGCGTCGGGAGGCGACATGCCGGACGACACGGCGGGTATCAGGGCGTGCGTACGGTGTCGCCCACTCCGATGGGCTGCACGGCATTCATCACCAGCGCGTAGGAAATCCGGTCATAGACGCGGAAGATGTAGAGCAGGCCGTTGCGGGTGTCCGGCAGCTTGTAGTCGGTGCGCACGCCCTCGAAGCGATTCGGGATGTTGAGGCCGGCGACGTCGGCCGCCAGCACGTGGCCCGGCTCCAGGCCATGGCTCTTGCCCCGATTGATGGTGACGATGCTCTGCGGGCCGCTGAAATTCACCCCGGCATAGGCGCTGAGGATCTTGCCGGTAATGTTTTTCGCCGGCGGGCGCGGGATGTAATTCGGCACATCCTGGCGCGGCGCCGGCATCAGGCGGTCGTCACGCAGGATTTCCATGCGCGAGATGCCGATCTGGAAGGAGGACGGTTCGCCGGCCCCGGTCTGGCGCGCCGTGCCGAGGTAGATGGCCTCGAAGCCAAGCTTGTCGCCGGTTTCCGGGTCGACCAGGACCTTGCCGGGACGGAAGATCTGCCAGACCTTGTGCTGCTCCTTGACTTCGGTGGTGTACACGGTGTCGCTGGATCCGGCCAGCACCCGGTTGCCCTCGATGGCGACGATGCGCGGCGCCTTGTCGAACCCGCTGGCTTCCAGCACGCGGGGTTCGCTGAGGAAGGGCTCGATGGCCTGCGGCTCGATGACCGGGATTTCCTTGACCAGCGACTCGACGTACTCGCGGCGCTGGACATTGATCGTGCTCAGCTTGAGTTGCGGCTGGCCCCCGCTCTTGTCGAGGGTGATCACCTGGCCGGGGTAGATGCGACGCGGATTCTTGATTTCGTCGGCGTTGAGCTTCCACAGCTCGGACCACCGGTAGGGATCCTTGAGGAAGCGGGACGCGATGCTCCACAGCGTGTCGCCGGGAGCGACGATGTAGCGGTCCGGGGCGCCCTCGGCCAGTTGCAGGGGGGCCGTGGCCTGGGCGAGCGCCAGGGTGCTTGAAATGCTGAAAAGCAGCGCGGATATAATGCGACGCATGGGTTGATCTCCTGGCCTGGTGTCTGGGAGCACGGCGAAGCCCCCGCGTATCTGTCCGATTCTGCCCGACAAAACCCACTGCATCAATTCTTTCAAGAGCGGTTTCATGGCCCTATTGCCCATTTTGCGTTACCCGGACCCCCGTCTGCACCAGAAGGCAGCCGTCATCACGGTCGTGGACGACGAGATTCGCCGCCTTGCCGCCGACATGGCCGAGACGATGTATGCCGCCCCCGGCATCGGCCTTGCGGCGACCCAGGTGGACCGCCATCAGCGCCTGATCGTAATCGACATCTCCGAGGACAAGTCGCAGCTGCTGACCCTGATCAACCCCGAGTTGCTCGAAAAATCGGGGGAGTGCGAAGGCGAGGAGGGCTGCCTGTCGGTGCCCGGCATCTACGAAACGGTGACCCGCGCCAGCCATGTCCGCGTGCGCGCCCTCGGCCTCGACGGCAAGCCCTTCGAAATGGCGGCGGACGACCTGCTGGCGGTATGCATCCAGCACGAGATGGATCACCTCGAAGGCAAGGTGTTCGTCGAATACCTCTCGCGCCTCAAGCGCGAACGCATCAAGAGCAAGTTGCAAAAGCGCGCCCGCGAAACGCTCTGAGCCGATGAAGCTGATTTTCGCCGGCACCCCGGAGTTCGCGGCTACCGCCCTCGAGGCCCTGCTCGGCGCCGGCCATGAAGTCGTGCTGGTGCTGACCCAGCCCGACCGCCCGGCCGGTCGCGGCATGAACCTGCAGGCCTCGGCAGTGAAGCAGGTGGCACTGGCCCATGCCATTCCCCTGCACCAGCCGGAACGGCTGAAGGACCCCGCGACGCATCAGCCGATCCGCGAGGCTTGTGAACGCGGTGCCGAACTGATGGTGGTCGCCGCTTACGGCCTGATCCTGCCGCAGGCGGTGCTCGACCTGCCGCCGCGCGGCTGCCTCAACATCCACGCCTCGCTGTTGCCGCGCTGGCGCGGCGCGGCGCCGATCCACCGCGCCATCGAGGCAGGCGACGCGCAGACCGGCATCACCATTATGCGCATGGAGGCCGGCCTCGATACCGGGCCAATGCTGCTGACGGCCGTCATCGACATCGACGCCCAGGACACCACCGGCAGCCTGCACGACCGCCTTGCCGACCTGGGCGGCCGCTGCATCGTCGATGCCCTGGCGCGGCTCGATGCGCTGCCTGTCGTGCCGCAGCCCGAATTGGGCGTCACCTACGCCGGCAAGGTCGCCAAGGCAGATGCCCAACTGGATTGGAACCAGCCGGCCTCCACGCTGGCGCGCAAGCTGCGCGCCTTCAATCCTTTTCCCGGCGCCACGGCCATGCTCGGCGGCGAGCCGGTCAAGCTCTGGCGCGGCGAAGTCGTTGCCGGGCAGGGCGAGCCAGGCCGAGTGCTGGCCGCCGATGCAAACGGGATCGTGGTGGCCTGCGGCGACGCTGCATTGCGCCTGACGGAGCTGCAAAAGCCCGGCGGTCGCCGTCTCGCCAGCGCCGACTTTCTGCGCGGCAACCCGCTCAAGTCCGGCTGAGGCCACGCCTAACGCGACCCCCGGCCGACCGGACCGCGTTTCACGCCCCGGTCGCCGGAGGTGGCTGCTATCCTTCGCCGATGCCCTTGCTGCCCCCCCTCGCGGAAATCCTGCACGCTGCCGGCGGCCTCGTTACGGCCGTGATCGCCGGGCGCAATTTCGACGCCGTGCTGGCCCGTGCCGGATTGTTCGGCCACGTCCGCGCGGCGAGCATGGACCTCGCCTACACCACCTTGCGCGCTTATGGCCGCGGCGATTTCCTGCTCGCCCGCCTGATCGAGCGACCGCTGGCCGAGCCGCCGGTGCGGGGCCTGCTGCTGGTGGCCTTGATGCGCCTGGAGACGCGGAGCGAGGATGCCCACACCACGGTCGATCAGGCGGTGAGCGCCGCCGCGCGCATCGCCGGCGGCCGCTTCAAGCCGCTGGTGAATGGCGTATTGCGCAATTTCCTGCGCCGCCGCGACGAATTGCTGGCCGCGGCGGAAGCCGACGAGGTCGCCCGCTGGCAGCATCCGGCCTGGTGGATCGCGCGCCTGCGCGCCGACCATCCGCGGCACTGGCAGGACATCCTGCGCGCCGGCAACAGCCACCCGCCGATGTGCCTGCGCGCCAATCGGCGCCGCCTGCAAGCCACGGCTACAGCCAGCGCCGCCGAATTGCTGGTGGCCCAGCTCGATGCGGCCGGCATCGGCGCGCGCGCGCTCGACGATACCGCCGTGTTGCTCGACAAACCCTTGCCGGTGGATCGCATCAGCGGCTTCGAGAGCGGCCTGTGTTCGGTGCAGGATTTTGGCGCCCAGGCGGCCGCGCGCCTGCTCGACGCCCGTGACGGCATGCGCGTGCTCGATGCCTGCGCCGCACCGGGCGGCAAGACCGCCCATCTGCTGGAGCGTGCCGACATCGAGCTGACCGCGCTCGACGCCGATGTCGCACGCGTTGCGCGCATCACCGAAAACCTGCAGCGCCTCGGCTTGGCGGCGACGGTCAAGGTGGCCGATGCCGGCAATCCGGACGTCTGGTGGGACGGCCGCCCCTTCGATCGCATCCTGGCCGACGTGCCCTGTTCGGCCTCGGGCGTGGTGCGCCGCCATCCCGACGCGAAGTGGTTGCGGCGTGAAACCGACGTCGCCGGATTCGCCGCCACGCAGGCACGGATCATCGACGCCTTGTGGCCAACTCTGGCCCCCGGTGGCACAATGCTCTATGCAAGCTGCTCGGTGTTCGCGGCCGAGAATGCGCGCCAGGTGGACGCCTTCCTCGGCCGTCACCCGGATGCCCGGCCGGTGCCGGACGGAGCGGCTGCCGCCGGAGACGCCTACCAGATACCCGATGCCGACCATGACGGCTTTTTCTATGCATTGCTGCAAAAGGCCTGAGCGCTGGCTGCGTGGAGTGCTGGCTGCCCTGCTTTGGCTGTGCGTCGCGCTCGCCCATGCCGGAAGCATCGAGCCGAAGAGTGCCTCGCTGACGCCGGGCGAGGACGGCTACACGCTCTCGGCCGAGTTCGCCGTCGATCTCGGCAATCGCCTCGAAGAGGCAGTGACGCGTGGCGTACCGCTGTACTTCAACCTGGAGTTCATCCTCGAGCGCAACCGCAAGTACTGGGTCAATGAACACATCGTTTCGCGCAATCTGTCCTACCGCCTGGCCTACAGCAGCCTGACCCGCCAGTATCGGCTGACCACCGGCAGCCTGCACCAGAATTTCGGCAGCCTGGCCGAGGCCCTGCGCGTGGTCGGCCGCATCGCCGCCCTGCCGGTGGCGGACAAGGATGCGCTGAAGAACGGCGAAAGCTACGAAGCGGCCCTGCGCCTCGCGCTCGACCGCAACCAGCTGCCCAAGCCCTTCCAGGTCGACGCCATCACCGACAAGGGCTTGCAGGTCGAAGCCAAGGTCTTGCGCTGGCAGTTCACCGCGCCGGTGGTGGCTCAATGAGCGCCACGCACTGCCGCCCGCAGGGGCGCAAGCC
Source organism: uncultured beta proteobacterium (assembly GCA_903908065.1). Taxonomy (GTDB): domain Bacteria; phylum Pseudomonadota; class Gammaproteobacteria; order Burkholderiales; family Rhodocyclaceae; genus Sulfuritalea. Next base: position 170,612 of record CAIVQO010000090.1, read on the forward strand.
AGGAACCGGAGCCGCGCAGCGGCGATCCGTTGTCACCCCCTACCTTGGGCAGGGGGCAGCGGGGAGGGCCGTTCCGTGAAGATCGCGCTGGCCGTCGTCGTTGCGCTGGGCGCGATCCTGCTGTTCCTGCTGGCGTCGGCCTCGGCCAATACCGCGCTGTTCGCGCAGAATTACCCCTGGCTGCTGGCGATCAACGGCATCGCCGCCGTCGCGCTGCTGGTGCTGGTCGGCCTGCAGTTGCGCCGCCTGCGCCAGGACTTCCGGGACGGCGTGTTCGGCTCGCGGCTCAAGTCGCGCCTGCTGCTGATGCTGTCCCTGATGGCCGTCCTGCCCGGGGCGCTGGTGTATGCCGTGTCGATGCAGTTCGCCGTCAAGAGCATCGACTCCTGGTTCGACGTGCGCGTCGACGCGGCGCTGGAAGGCGGCCTCAACCTCGGTCGCAGCATGCTCGAAAGCCAGCAGTCCGAGCTGCTGGCCAAGGCGCGCAGCGCGGCGCTGGATCTGGGCGATGGCGGCGTCGCCAGCGCGGCGCGCCTGAATCGCGTGCGCGAGAATGCCAGCGCCCAGAGCGCGGCACTGATCACGCTGTCCGGCCAGGTGCTGGCCAGCAGCTCGGCCGAGATTGGCAGCCTGCTGCCTTCGCTGCCAACATCCAGCCAGCTGCGCCAGGCGCGCACCGGCCGCGGCATCGCACTCACCGGCGATGCCGAAGGCGGCGGGCTGATGGTGCGCGCGCTGGTGCCGGTTGCCGGCAGCGGCTTCACCGCCGATTCGCAGATCCTGCAATTGACCCAGATGGTGCCGGCATCGATCATCAAGAGCGCCGAAAGCGTCGAAACCGCGCATCGCGATTACCAGGAGCTGCAACTCGGCCGCGGCGGACTCAAGCAGATCTACACCCTGACCCTGACGCTGGCGTTGTTGCTGGCCCTGTTCGCTGCGATCGCCCTGGCATTCCTGCTCGCCGAACGGCTGGCGCGGCCGCTGTTGATCCTTGCCGAAGGGACGCAGGCGGTGGCGGCCGGCGATTTCACGCCGCGTGCCACGGTCGAAGCCTCCGACGAACTCGGCGTGCTGACCCATTCCTTCAACAGCATGACCCAGCAACTGGGGGAGGCGCGTGCCCAGGCCGAGCACCATCGGGCGGAAACCGAGGCGGCCCAGGCCTACCTCGAATCCGTGCTGGCCAACCTGTCCGCCGGCGTGCTGGCCTTCGACTTGCGCTTTCGCCTGCGTGCCGCCAACCGCGGGGCGCTGGCGATCCTCGCCGACGACCTGTCCGGCTTCGAGCAGATGCGCTTGCAGGATTGGCCGCGGCACGAAACCCTGGCCGGCGAAATCCTCGAAAGCTTCGCCCGGCGCGGCGGCGAATGGCAGCAGCAGCTCGAACTGGCGCGCCCGGACGGCATGGCGCAGGCCCTGCTGGTGCGTGGCAAGGCGCTGCCGGCGGGCGGCGGTGGCGGCTACGTGGTGGTGTTCGACGACATCACGCAACTCATCGCGGCACAGCGTTCCGCCGCCTGGGGCGAGGTGGCGCAACGCCTGGCGCACGAGATCAAGAATCCGCTGACGCCGATCCAGCTTTCTGCCGAGCGGCTGCAGCTGAAGCTGGCCGACCAGCTCAACGGCCCGGGGCGCGAGCTGCTCGACCGCGCCACGCAGACCATCGTCAATCAGGTCGAGGCGATGAAGAACATGGTCAACGACTTTCGCGACTATGCGCGCACGCCGCTGCCGCAGCTGGCGCCGGTGGATCTGGCGGCCCTGCTCGGCGAGGTGCTGGACCTGTATCACCAGTCGCGTGCCGAAATCGCCGTATCGCCAGCGCCGACTTCCGGCCTGCCGCAGGTGCTGGCCGATGCCAACCAGCTGCGCCAGGTGCTGCACAACGTGCTGACCAACGCCCAGGATGCCCTGGCCGAAACAGATGCGCCGAAGATCACGATCAGCATTGTCCAGGATGCGAGGCGCATGCGCCTGACGGTGCGCGACAACGGCCCCGGCTTTCCGCCTCAGATCCTGTCGCGCGCCTTCGAACCCTATGTCACGACCAAGGCCAAAGGCACCGGCCTCGGCCTCGCCATCGTCAAGAAGATCGTCGACGACCACGGTGGCGAGATACGCCTTGCCAGCGACCATGGGGGCGAAGTCAGCATCTGGCTGCCGCTGGCGAATGGAACAGCCGACGAAGTCGCGCCGCGTGATCGGGCGAACAGCGAGGCGGCGAAAGCCGCATAGGGAAACAAGGGGGTAGGGAAACATGCCGAAGATACTGGTGGTCGATGACGAGGTCGGGATACGGGAGTTGCTCTCGGAAATCCTGCGCGACGAAGGCCATGACGTCCGGCTCGCCGAGAATGCCGCCGAGGCACGCGCCGCGCGCGACGCCGGGCGACCGGACCTGGTGCTGCTCGACATCTGGATGCCTGATACCGATGGCATCACCTTGCTCAAGGAATGGGGCGCCGCGGGCCAGCTCAACATGCCGGTGGTGATGATGTCGGGCCATGCCACGATCGACACCGCGGTCGAGGCGACGAAGATCGGCGCGCTCGATTTCCTGGAAAAGCCGATCGGCATGCAGAAACTGCTGGCGGCGGTGAAGAAGGGCCTCGAGCGCGGTGCGCGCAACGCCGGCGGCGGCCTGTCGCTGGGCGCCTTCGCCCGCCCCGGCCCCTTGCGCGACCTCAAGCGCCGCTTCGACCAAGTGCTGGCCAAGAGTCCGCTGCTGTTGCTGCGCGCGGCGCCGGGCGGCATCGTCGAGCTGGTGGCGCGCTCGGCGCAGTTGCCGGGCAAGCCCTGGTTCGACCTGGCCCACGATTCCAACCCGCTGTCCACCGAAGTCCTGCAACGCGCCAGCGGCGGCGTGCTCTGGTGCGAGGAATTGGCGCGCCTGAGCCGGCTGCAGCAAAAAAACCTGCTCTTCGCCGCCGAGCGCCTGGAGCGCTACAACCTGCGCCTGGTGGCCGCCACGACGCACAGCAGCGCGGAGTTGCAGGCCCTGGGCTGGGACGAGAACGGACTGCTGCGCCTGTTCGAGACCGGGCTTGGCGTGCCCAGCCTGGCCGAACTGAAGGACGAAGTGCCGGACATCGCCACCCACCTGCTGACGCAATTGATGGAAAGCGATGAAGTGCCGCTGCGGCGCTTCTCCACAGCCGCGCTCAACGCCCTGCGCCAGCACGCGTGGGAGGGCGGTTACGGCGAGCTCAAGGCAGCGGTCAAATCGCTCGCCCTGGGCAGCCTGGGCGAGGAGATCGGCGAAGACGAGACCCTGCAGCTTCTGGCGCCGGCCGGCGAGCCTTCGCTGGTGCCGGCCGGGCTCGATCCCGAGGTGATCGAGCTGCCCTTGCGCGAGGCGCGCGAGGCCTTCGAGCGCATGTACTTCGAGTACCACCTGGCCAAGGACGGTGGCAACATGACGCGCCTGGCGGAAAAGACCGGCCTCGAACGCACCCACCTGTATCGCAAACTCAAGGACCTCGGCCTGCGCTGAGCGTAACTCACCATGCGTATCGTGATTCTCGGTGCCGGCCAGGTCGGCGCTTCCGTGGCCGAGGCGCTCGCCTCCGAAGCCAACGACATCACCATCGTCGACCAGAGCCGTGAGGCGATCGGCGACATCGCCGACCGCCTCGATGTGCGCACCCTGGTCGGCAACGGCGCCCTGCCCTCGGTCTTGAAGAATGCCGGCATGGACGACGCCGACATGCTGGTGGCGGTGACCCAGTCGGACTCGACCAACCTGGTGGCCTGCAAGATCGCGCGCAGCGTGTTCAACGTCACCACGCGCGTCGCCCGCCTGCGTTCGGCCGATTATCTCGACGACCAGACGATGCTCGACGACGATCATTTCGCCGTCACCCACGCCATCTGCCCGGAACAGGAGATCACAGACTACATCACGCGCCTGATCGAGTTCCCCGAGGCACTGCAGGTGCTGGAGTTCGCCGATGGGCGGGTGACCCTGGTTTGCGTCCGCGCCTATGACGGCGGCCTGCTGGTGGGCAAGGCGATCCGCACCATGCGCGAGCACCTTCCGGAAGGCGTCGATGCCCGCATCGCGGCGATCTTCCGCGAGCACCAGCCGGTCGATCCCGACGGCAACACGGTGATCGAGGGCGGCGACGAGGTTTTCGTGCTCGCCGCCAGCGAACACATCCGGCCGGTGATGCGCGAACTGCGGCGCATGCTGAAGCCGGTCAAGCGGGTAATGATCGCCGGCGGCGGCAACATTGGCGCCCGAGTCGCCGCCACGCTGGAAGCCGACCACGAGGTCAAGGTGGTGGAGCGCAACGCCGCGCGCGCCGAAGCCGTCGCCGCGCGGCTGCAGAAAAGCCTGGTGCTGCATGGCGAGGCCACCGACGAAAACGTCCTGGCGCAGGAGAACATCGACGAGATGGACATGTTCCTTGCGCTTACCAACGACGACGAGGACAACATCATGGCCGCCTCGCTGGCTAAGCGCCTCGGCTGCAAGCGCGTGCTGGCGCTGATCAACCGCCGCGCCTATGCCGACATGGTGCAGGGCGGCCCGATCGACATCGGCCTTTCGCCGGCCCAGGTGTCCATCGGCTCGCTGTTGACCTTCTGCCGCCGCGGCGACGTGGCGCGCGTGCACAGCCTGCGCCGCGGCGCCGCCGAGGCGCTGGAGTTGGTGGTGCATGGCGACCGCAACAGCAGCAAGGTGGTGGGGCGGCGCATCGAGGAACTGCCGGTGATCAAGGGTGCCCACATCGGCGCCATCGTGCGCGACACGGGCGATCTGGCCGTGGTGCAGCGGGATGGCTTCCTGATCGACGAGAAACGGGCCAAGGTGATCATTCCCCACCACGACACGGTGATTGAAGAGAACGACCACGTGGTGGTGTTCTGTACCCGCAAGCGCGAGGTAATCCAGGTCGAGAAGCTGTTCCAGGTCGGCTTCCAGTTCCTTTGATACCGCGATGAAACCCTATTACCCGGTCGTTCGGATCTTCGGCATTCTGCTGACTGCCTTTTCCATGACCCTGGCCGTGCCCTGGGCGTATTCCTATCTGATCGAGGACGGCGCCCAGTCGGCCTATGACGAAGCCTTCCTGGTGACCTTCCTCACCGGCCTGGGCCTTTGGTGGGCGGCACGCAGGGAGAAGCAGGATCTCAAGGTCCGCGACGGCTTCCTGCTGGTGGTCATGGTCTGGGCCCTGTTGCCGGTCTTTGCCGGCCTGCCCCTGATACTCCAGCTGAGGATCTCATTCACCGACGCTTACTTCGAAGCCATGTCGGGTCTGACCACCACCGGCGCCACTGTCCTGTCGGGCCTCGACGGTTTGCCGGCCTCGATCAACCTCTGGCGCGGCATGCTGGTCTGGCTCGGCGGGATGGGCCTGATCGTGCTGGCGGTGGCGGTGCTGCCGCTGCTCGGCATCGGTGGGCGACAAATGTTCAAGGCCGAAACGCCGGGGCCGATGAAGGACTCCAACCTGACGCCGCGCATGGCGGAAACCGCCAAGGGGCTCTGGGTGGTCTATGCCGCCGTTACGGTGTTGTGCATCCTGTCCTTCCATTGGGCCGGCATGAGCTGGTTCGATGCCGTGATGCACTCCTTTTCGACCATGGGCCTGGGTGGTTTTTCCAGCCATGATGCCAGCTTCGGCCATTGGGATTCGCCGCTGATCGAAGGCATCACCGTGGTATTCATGCTGATCGCCGGGATGAACTTCGCCACGCTGTTCCTCGCCGTGCGCGGACGCAGCCTGCGGCCCTACCTGTTCGATCCCGAGGCGAGCTACTTCCTCGGCGTGACGCTGGCCAGCGTGCTTGGCATCGCGGTCTACCTGCACTGGCAGGAAACCTACCCCGAGTTCCTCACCGCCCTGCGCCATTCCCTGTTCAACGTCGTCTCGATTGCCACCACGACCGGGTTTGCCAGCGTCGACTACAACCTGTGGCCCATCTTCGCGCCGCTGTGGATGCTCTTCCTCTGCAGCTTTGCCACCAGCGCCGGATCCACCGGTGGCGGCATCAAGATGGTGCGTGCCATCATCCTCTACAAGCAGGTGTATCGCGAACTGCTGCGCGCCATGCATCCCAACGCGATCTGGCCGGTGCGGGTGGGCGGCGAGCCGGTGCCGCAGAACATCCTCACTGCGGTGCTGGCCTTCGGTTTCGCCTACATGTGCTTCCTTGTCGCACTGACCCTGGTAATGACCTTCTCCGGCCTCGATATCCTGACGGCCTTCACGGCCGTGGTGGCGACGGTGAACAACACCGGACCCGGATTGAACCAGGTCGGGCCCTCCACCACCTTCGAAGTACTGACCGACTTCCAGACATGGGTCTGCAGCTTTGCCATGCTGCTTGGCCGGCTCGAAATCTTCACCCTGCTGGTGGTGATGACGCCGGCCTTCTGGCGGCGCTGAGGTGCTCTGAGCGATAATTGCGGCTTCATTCCGCAGGATCGCTCAAATGTCACCCACGGCCCGCCCCAAGAACGACACCTTTCTTCGCGCCCTGCTGCGCCAGCCCGTCGATTACACGCCGGTCTGGCTGATGCGCCAGGCCGGCCGCTACCTGCCGGAGTACAACGAGACGCGGCGTCGCGCCGGCAGCTTCCTGCAACTGTGCAAGAACCCGCAACTGGCCTGCGAAGTCACCCTGCAACCGCTGTCCCGCTTCGAGCTGGATGCGGCCATCCTGTTTTCCGACATCCTCACCGTGCCCGATGCGATGGGCCTCGGCCTGTATTTCGCCGAAGGCGAGGGCCCCAAGTTCGAGCGCCCGCTGCGCGAGGAATGGGCGATTCGCGACCTCACCGCGCCAGACCCCAACGTCCATCTGCGCTACGTGATGGACGCCGTGGCGGAGATCCGCCGCGCCCTGCATGGCTCGGTGCCGCTGATCGGCTTCTCCGGCAGCCCGTGGACCCTGGCCTGCTACATGATCGAAGGCGGCTCGGGATCGGCCACCGATTACCGCACGGTCAAGACCATGCTCTACGACCGGCCCGACCTGTTGCATCGCATCCTCGACGTCACCACCACGGCGGTGATCGACTACCTGAACGCGCAGATCGCGTCGGGTGCCCAGGCGGTGATGATTTTCGATTCCTGGGGCGGCGTCATGTCGCACGCCGCCTACCGCGAGTTTTCGCTGGCCTACATGCAGCGCATCGTCGCCGGCCTGACCAGGGTCAGCGAAGGCGAGCGCGTGCCCAGCATCGTGTTTACCAAGGGCGGCGGGCAGTGGCTGGAAGCCATTGCCGACATCGGCTGCGATGCCGTGGGCCTGGACTGGACCACCGATCTGGGCGAAGCCCGGCGGCGGGTTGGCAATCGTGTCGCGCTGCAGGGCAATTTCGATCCGATGGCAATGTTTGCCGCGCCCGACAAGGTGGCCGCCGAAGCCAGGAGGGTGCTGGACAGCTACGCTGCCGACCCTGCCGAGGCCAGAAAAGCCGGCGGCCATGTCTTCAATCTCGGCCACGGGATTTCGCAGTTCACCCCCCCGGACAACGTAAAAATTCTGGTTGACACGGTGCATAGCCACAGCCGGCGCGCTTCCGCGACGGGCTGAAACGCGAAGCCGCCGCGGGCTGCGGTTTGGCGCCGGCCACCCTGCGCAAAAGGCCGTCCGGCAAGGGCTCGCGGGGGGGGCAAAAAATGGCCTGCGGCAGTTGACTTATTCACAGAAAACGCTAGACCACCGTAGTTGCCGCAAAATCACCGGCACCCGCCAAATGATATTTGTAAGTCGCTGGTTTTAAACAGTAATTTTTTGCTCAAATATTGCACAGAGATGAAAATTGCTAGGCCGGGCGGTAACTTAGGCGCTCGCCGTGGCGCTTACCCACAAAGTTATCCACAGATTTTGTGGGTAAGCCCAATTGTCTTTTTGGCCAGATACTTGAGCGCATTTGGCAAGGTAATCTCGAAGATTCTCAGGCAAGCGTCTGAGCCGGCATGAACATCGTTCGGGTCGCCCTCGATGTGCCGCTGCCGAGGTTGTTCGACTACCTGGCACCGGATTCTGACGAAAGTGATATCGGCCGGCGGGTCGATGTCCCATTTGGCAAGGCTTCGAAGACCGGAGTCATTGTCGGGCTAAGCGCGGACAGCGAGCAGCCGGAAAACAAGCTGAAACCGGTCGCGGCGATCCTGCGCGACATGCCGGCGCTGCCGCCCGACTGGTTGGCCCTGTGCGAGTTCTGTGCGCGCTATTACCAGACACCGCTGGGCGAGGTAACGTCCTTCGCCCTGCCGCCCATGCTTCGCCGCGGCAAACTGCCGCGCATGCCCAAGGCGGCCAAGATCGCCGTGTCGCCAGCGCCGACTTCTGGGGATACCGTCCCCGGCGCAGGCGCCAGGGACATGACTTCTGCGACCCTGGCCCTGCCGGATCTCCTGCCGGCGCAACAGGCCGCGGTGGCCGCGCTCACCGCTGCGCGCGAATTCCAGACCTTCCTGCTGCACGGGGTGACCGGCAGCGGCAAGACCGAGGTCTATCTTCGCGCCATCGCCGACGTGCTGGCCGGCGGCGGCCAGGCCCTGATGCTGGTGCCGGAAATCGCGCTCACGCCGCAGCTGGAAAGTCGTGTCGCCGCCCGTTTTCCGGGCGCACGTGTGGTCTGCGCCAACAGCGGCATGGCCGATGCGGCGCGTGCGCGCGGCTTCCTCGATGCCCAGGCCGGACGCGCCGACATCGTGCTCGGTACCCGCCTCGCGGTGTTCATGCCGCTGCCGCGACTGCGCCTGATCGTGGTCGACGAGGAGCACGATGCCTCGTTCAAACAGCAGGAGGGCCTGCGCTACTCGGCGCGCGACGTGGCGATCTGGCGCGCGCACCAGCGCAACATCCCGATCGTGCTCGGCTCGGCCACGCCCTCGCTGGAGACTTTCCACCATGCCGCGACGGGCCGCTATCGATTGCTCGAACTGCCCGAACGCGCGGTGGCGGAGGACATGCCGAGCGTGCAGGTGGTCGACACGCGGCGCCAGAAGCTGCAGGAAGGCCTCTCGGCGGAACTACTCGCGGCGCTGGCCTTGCGCCTCGAACGCGGCGAGCAAAGCCTGGTTTTCCTCAATCGGCGCGGCTATGCGCCGGTGCTGGCCTGCCCGCCCTGCGGCTGGATCTCGCGCTGCCGGCGCTGTGCTGCCAACCTCGTGCTGCACCTCGCCGACCGGCGCCTGCGCTGCCACCACTGCGGGTTCGAGGCCGGTGTGCCGCGCGCCTGCCCGGACTGCGGCAATGTCGACCTGCTGCCCTTCGGCCGCGGCACGCAGCGCCTCGAAGCCATGCTCGGCGAACGCTTCCCGCAGGCACGGGTGCTGCGCATCGACCGCGACTCGGCCAGTACGCCGAAGAAATGGCAGGCGCTGCTGGCCAGCATCCATGCCGGCGAGGCCGACATCCTGGTCGGCACCCAGATGTTGGCCAAGGGCCACGATTTCCCGCGCCTGACACTGGTCGGTGCAGTAGGCGCGGATGCCGCCCTGTTCGCCGCCGACTTCCGCGCTCCCGAACGCCTGTTCGCACAGCTGATGCAGGTTGGCGGCCGCAGCGGGCGCGCCGAACTGCCGGGCGAGGTGCTGATCCAGACCGAGCATCCGCAGCACCCGTTGTATCGCGCCCTGCAGGCACACGACTATGGCAGCTTCGCGCAAAGCCAGCTGGCCGAGCGGCGCATCGCCGGCTTTCCGCCCTTCAGTTTCCAGGCCATGCTGCGCGCCGAGGCGCGCGAAATGTCGCAGGCGCTGGATTTCCTTGCTACGGCGCGCGCCGCCGCCGAGCCGCTGGCGGTCGAGGTCACGCTCTACGACCCGGTGCCGATGCGCATGCAGCGCCTGATGGCGCTGGAACGCGGGCAGCTGCTGGTGGAGTCGCTGAGCCGATCCGCCTTGCAGGCCTTCCTCGGCAAATGGATGGACTGCCTCTACGCGCAAAAGATGCCGGCCGGCCTGCGCTGGCACCTCGACGTCGACCCCTTGGAATTTTGATCGGCCTGGCGCTACCATGCCGAGCGAGGTCGTCACCTGGCGGCCGCGCCAAAACGATAACCTGACCCCGGAGAGAGACATGGACCAACCCCGCCGCCGCTTCCTTGCATGCAGTTCCGCCCTGGGCGCCACGCTTGGCGTCGCCACCACGCTGCCCGCACAGGCGGCGGACGACGTCATGTTCGCAGTGCCGGCCACCTATATTCCGGTGGTCGGATCGAGCCGGAAATTCCAGGTGCGCCGCATCTACTGTGTCGGTCGCAATTACGCCGCCCATGCGCGCGAAATGGGGTCGGACCCGACGCGCGAGCCCCCCTTCTTCTTCCAGAAGCCGACCGATGCGATCCAGTTGGCCCCTGCCGGAACCACGATCGACCATCCCTATCCGCCGATGACCAAGAACTACCACTACGAAGTGGAGCTGGTGGCCGCAATCGGCAAGCGCGGCAAGAACATTCCCGCCGACAAGGCGCTCGAGCACGTGGTTGCCTATGCCGTCGGCCTCGACATGACGCGGCGCGACCTGCAGCGTGGCATGGGCGATCAGAAGAAGCCCTGGGAAGTCGGCAAGTCCTTCGACAATTCCGCCGTCATCAGCCACCTTCATCCGGTGGCGCAGACCGGGCATTTCAGCAAGGGAGCGATCTGGCTCAAGGTGAATGGCACCACCAAGCAGTCCAGCGACCTGTCGAACATGATCTGGTCGGTGGCCGAACAGATCGCCAACCTGTCGCAGTTCTACGAGCTGTTTCCCGGCGACATCATCTATTCCGGCACGCCGGAAAACGTCGGCCCGGTGGTGCCGGGCGATGTCATGGAAGCCCACATCGACGGCATCTACGACATCCGCGCCAAGGTGGTCTAGGCCGCCTTGCGGCTATCGGCGAGGTACCACAGCCAGCTCGCGAGCTGCAAGGCGAGCAGGCCGCCGAAGGTGATCTGGAACGCCTCGCGCGGCGCCTGGCCGGCAGCGCGCAGCGCGTCGACGGCGGCACCGAAGCCCCACTGGATGCCGAAGGCGCCAATGAACACCATCAGGTTGAGCGCGGTGTTCACGCGGCCCGCCAGTTCCGGGCCATAGTTCGATTGCAGCAGCGCGTAGGCCAGGTTGCCGACCGAGAACACCAGCCCAAGCGCCAGCCATAGCGGTTCGCTGGGGCCGATGCCGAGCACGATCAGCAGGGTGGCCAGCAGGCCGAGGCCCATGCCGCCCAGCAGCAGGCGCTCGGGGCCGAGGCCAAGCTGCGCCATCCGGTTGACGCCGAAGGCGATGCCGAGGAATCCCGTCAGCATGCCGCCGGCCATCAGCAGCAGGTGGTGGGCGGCAACTTCCCGCGTCAGGCCCGAAAAATTCATCAGCCAGGGCACCGCCCATAATCCTTGCAAGGCCATGAAGCCGCCGATGATCAGCGTCGATTGCGGCGCGTAGCGCCAGAAGGCGCGGCTGGTCAGCACGCCGACCAGGCCGGCCACCTGCTGCCGCAGCGGCACCGCCGCGCCGCCGGCCGCCTTTTCCGGCGTGCTGAAGATGCCCGCCGCGACGGCGACGCCGGCGATCGCCAGGCCGACAAATACCGTGCGCCAGCCGAAGGCGGGAATCGCCCAGGACAGCGGCGTCGACGCGGTCAGCGCACCGAGCCCCCCGGCAGCCATGATGGCGGCATTGAGCGAGGCCTGGCGCTCCGTGCCAAACCATTGGCCGAAGGCCTTGAACGAGGCCATCAGGCAGGCCGACACGCCAAGACCGATCAGCGCGCGTGCCACCGCCAGCTGGGTCAATGACGTTCCCATGGCGAACAGCGCGCAACCGGCGGCGGCGATCAGCAGCAGGGTGCTTTCGACGCGGCGCGCACCCCAGCGGTCGAGCGCCAGGCCCAGCGGCAGCTGCACGGCGCCGAAAGCGAGCAGGTAGGCGCTGGTCAGCAGGCCGAGGTCGGCAGCCGAAACGCCCAGCTCGCGGGTGAGCTCCGGCGCGATCACCGCATTTACGTTGCGCAGAAAATAGGAGAAGTAATAGCCCGCCGCAAACGGCAGGAAAATGCGCAGCCAGAGGTTCACACGGCGTCCTTGTTGTTTAGCAGCCATTCCATGCGGCTGCGGATCTTGCGTCCCCAGTCAGGCGTCAGACCTGGCGCCGACGCCAGCAGGTCGAGCAGCTGCAGCGACGGACGGGCCTCGCGCAGGCTGCGGTTGAAGCGGGCCAGGCTGATGGCGCCGGGCAGGCGTTCGACATGGGTCAGGGCATCGCCTGCGCTGCACTCGCCTGCGGCCAGGACGCGTAAATACCAGCCGGCGAGGCCGTGTTCGGCCACATGCGCGGCGACGCCCTCGACGCCGCAGCGGGCGTCGATCTTCCAGCACGGCGTGCGCGGCTGCGCGATTTGCAGGCGCGCCGTGCCCAGGCTGAAGATGTCGCCGATGCAGGCCGCCTCTTCGGTAATGCCGCGCGTTGAAAGATTTTCCCCCAGCCCGCCGGGATGGAGGTTGCGTGCCTCGGGAAAGGCCTGCGCCAGGGCGTCGTAGTGTTCGAGCGGAAACAGATGCACGGCCTTCTCGGGCCCGCCGTGGGCGCGCGGATCGGCGTGCTCGTCGCCTTCCAGTCCATCGCTGCCGATGCGCGCCGGGCAGGCCGGGACGTCCTTGGCGATGGCGCTGCCGCGGCTTTCCCCGGGCCGCCTACCGACGCGGCCGGTGAAGATGCCGCTGACGATGACCGGGGCGATCAGTTCCATAGCCAGGCCGCACCGCGCACGCCGGAGGAATCGCCGTGGCGGTGCTTCAGCAGCCGCGTCGCCACGTGGTCGGAAAACACCTGGGCGTCCCACAGGCGCGGCACGTTCTCGTAGAGCCGGTCGATGTTGGAGAGGCCGCCGCCCAGCACGATGACATCCGGATCGAGGATGTTGATGACCTGCGCCAGGGCGCGCGCCAGGCGGGCCTCGTAGCGGCGCAGGGTCGCGTCGCATGCGGCATCGCCTGCGCTGGCGTGCCGTGAGATTTCGTCGGCCTGAAAGTCGGCGCCGGTGATACGGCGATGGTCGGCCGCCAGCGCTGGCCCGGAGAGGTAGAGTTCGATGCAGTCCTGGCGTCCGCAGTAGCAGGCCAGCGCGAGCTGTTCGCCGGGCATTGGATTGTGTCCCCACTCGCCGGCGATGGCATTGGCGCCGACCAGGGGCTTGCCGCCGACCACGATGCCGCCGCCGACCCCGGTGCCGAGGATCACGCCGAAGACCACGTCGGCGCCGGCGCCGGCGCCATCGACGGTTTCCGAAAGTGCGAAGCAGTTGGCGTCGTTGGCGAGACGCACTTCGCGCTGCAATACGGCCTGCAAGTCGCGCCTCAGCGGCTTGCCGATCAGGCAGGTGGAATTGGCATTCTTGATCAGGCCGGTCAGGCGCGACTCGGCCCCCGGGATGCCTACGCCCACCGTGCCACGGGCGCCGACTTTTTGCTCGGCGCGCTCGACCAGGCCGGCCACGGCCATTACGGTGCCCATGTAGTCGCCCTGCGGCGTGGGAATGCGTTCGCGCAGCACGATGGAATCATCGTCGCCGAAACAGGCGATTTCGATTTTGCTGCCGCCAAGGTCGATTCCGGTTCTGAGCATGGTGCCGATGTCCGCAAGAGCCGGCATGTTAGCGCGGCCCACGTTGGCTGCGGCGGCTCAGGTTCCGCGCTCCTAGTCTCCGCCGGCAACGCGAACCAGATTGCGTCCGTTTTCCTTGGCGACGTACAGCGCCTCGTCGGCCAGCCGCACCAGGGCGGCGGCGGAGTCGGCCGCATGGCCGGGCAAACCGGCAACGCCGATGCTGGCTGTGACCTGGAGCCCATCCACCACCAGTTCGGCGATGCGCTGCCGGATCGCTTCTGCAAAGCCTGCGCCGGCATCTTGGGTGACGCCGGGCATCACCACGATCAGTTCCTCGCCGCCATAGCGGCAGGGAATCTGGGCCGGGGCCGACAGTTCCAGCAGCACCTCGCCGATGGCGGCCAGCACGTGGTCGCCGCAGTCGTGGCCATGGGTGTCGTTGAACTTCTTGAAATGGTCGACGTCGATCATTGCCACCGCGACCGGCTGGCCGTAGCGCTTCCAGCGCTTGAATTCGGTCTCGATCACTTCGTCGAAATGCCGGCGGTTGAAGATCCCGGTCAGCGCGTCGGTGATCGACTGCTGCTCCAGGCGCGCCTCCAGCCGTTTTTCCTCGGTAACGTCGCGGATCAGTGCCGCCGAGCCGATCACCTCGCCATTGCGGATGGTGGAGGCGTGCACCGACAGGATACGGCCATGCCAGTGGAGGATGCCGGACGAATTCTTGCCGCCGTCATGCGCCAGCCGCGCCCGCATCCAATCGGGGTCGTCGAACAGTTCCAGAAATCCGTGTTCGGTGATTTCGCCGGCCGTGCGGCCGACGATGGCCTCGGCGGCACGATTCACCAGCACGATGCGCATCGCGCCATCGGTGACGACGATGCCGGTGCTGGCGCTGTGGATCACCGTGTTCAGCTTGTTGCGCTCGTCGCGCAGTTGTTCCCAGGTCAGCTGCAGGTTCTGGTTCATGTGGTTGAAGGCCCGCGCCATGTCGCCGATTTCGTCTTGGCGCATCGCCTCAAGGCGCAGGCTGTTGTCACCTGCGGCGACGGTGTCCATGGCCCTGAGCACTTCGGTCAGCTTTTCCACCACGATGCGATGGGTGAACCAGTAGATCAGCGAAACGATGCCGATCAGCGCCGTGGCGATCACCAGCACCGCCAGTCGCCAGGTCTGCGCCACGTTGTGGTCCACTTCCTGCATCGACACGGTGAAACTGATCACGCCCCGCACCGCATCGTCGTCGCCATGACACTTGTGACACGGGACGGCATTTTTGATCGGGCTCATGACCGTGACCAGGCGTTCGCCGCCGGGCTGGACCCGGTACTGGAACACGCGCTGCCCCTCGCGGTGCATGCGTTCCAGCGCGGGATCGTCGGCGGCGACGACGCGCACCGGTTCGACGCTGCGCGGAATGAACTCGAACTCCGGATTGCGCTGCTTGACCTGCTCGAAGGTCAGGTTGTCCACGAAGGCCTCGGTGCCGTCGGTGCGCAGGATCTTGATGTCGATGATGCCGGGCACTTTTTCCACGCGGCTCGCGAGGTCGGGCGCGACCTTGGAATGCCCGCCCTGCATCAAGGCAGCCAGGCTTTCGGCGACGCTGTCGGCCACCGAACCCAGCGCCGATTCGTTCTGCGCGACCGAAGCCGCTTCCTGGCGCAGGGCGTAGGTCAGCGTGAGGCCGAGGATGCCGAGGATGATGACGCCGCCGACCGAAGCCAGCAGGCGATGGCCGATGTGGCGGAAGGCGATCATGTCCCGCTCCCGGCGGCAACGACCTTGTTGCGGCCGCCGTGCTTGGCGGCATACAGCGCCGCATCGGCGCGTTCGATCAATTGCTCCGGTTGCGTCGCGCCGCTTTCGCGCAGGCCGGCGACGCCGATGCTGGTGGTCACCCTGAGGCCATCGACGCGCATTCCTTCGATGCAGGCGCGAATGCGTTCCGCCAGCAGCGTGGCGCCTTCTTGCGGCGTATCGCGGCAGATCAGGGTGAATTCCTCGCCGCCATAGCGGCACAGGGTATCCAGGTCGGCGCGCACGCAGGACAAGGCGGCGAGCGCGAACTGCCTGAGCACCCGGTCGCCCTGCGCGTGGCCGTACTTGTCGTTGAAGGTTTTGAAGTGGTCGATATCGAACATCAGCACCGCAAGGTCGCGATCCTGCTCCAGGGCGAGGCCGCATTCCTGTTTCAGCGCTTCGTCGAGCGCGCGGCGATTGGCCAGCCCGGTCAGGGCGTCGGTATTGGACAGTTCGCGCAGGCTTTGCTCGAGGCGCTTTTCCTCGGTCATGTTGCGGATCAGCACGGCGTGCCCGAGCATGCCGCCGTCCTGACGGCGCAAGGTCGAAGCGTAGACGGCCAGGTGGCTGTTGCCATAGCGGAAGATGTCGTTGGCGCTGGCAAAGCCGGCGTTTTGCAGCGCGGATTCGATCCGCGCCGGGTGGTCGAACAGCTGCAGGAGGCCCTCGGCGATGATGCGCGACGCCGGTTTGCCGAGGAGGCGTTCGGCCGCCGGATTGACGAGGACGACGCGGCCCGTGCCATCGGTGACGACGATGCCTTCCTCCGCACCCATGAGTATGGTCGTGAGCTTGTTGTGTTCAGCGGTGAATCCGGCGTGGCGCTGCTGCAACTCCTGCGCCAGCGAATTGAAGGACTGCGCCAGGCGCGACAGTTCGTCCTGGCCGATGACCGGGATCCGGTGCTCGAGGTCGCCCGAGGCGATGCGCGCCATGGCATGGGAGACCTGCCCGATCGGGCGCACGATGAAGCGGCGCAGTACCGCGGCGGCGATCAGGAGCACCGCGCTGACGGCGATCGCCAGCACCAGCAGCGATTGGCGCCAGGTCTGGCGCACCTGCTCGCGCACCGGTTCGAGGTCGGAGCGGACTTCAAGCACGCCCAGCACTTCCTGGTCGCGCCCGTGGCAGCGCTTGCAGCGCGCCAGGTTCTTGATCGGCAACAGGAAGGTCAGGTGCGGGTTGTCGTGCTGGGTGTCGTAAAAGAAGCTCAGCTGCTGGCTGCGAATGGCGCGCGTCAGGTTTTCGTCATCGGCGGCAAAGATCCGGTTCACCTCTTCGCGCGGACGCGGCTTGAAATCCTCGGTATCCCGATACTCGTTGACCTGGCGGATGGTGGAGTTGTCGCGGAAGGCCTCCAGCCCGTTGGGCCGCAGGATGCGGATTTCGTCGATTTCCTGGACCCGCTTCAGGTTGTCGGCGAAGAGCCGGACCGCATCGGCCGAGGCGGTAAGCATGACCGATTGCAGGCCCTGGTTGATGCTGCCGAGGACCTGGTTGATCGCCCTTTCGTTCTGCAGCAGGATGTTCTTTTCCTGCTGCTGGGTATAGAAGATCACCATCCCGCCAAAACCCAAGGCGATCACCAGGGAGATCGCCAGGGTCAGCCGGGTGCCGATCGACAGCAGGTGCCTGGCCTGCGCTTCGGCCTGGAACTCCGGCGCAGTTGCCCCGCGCGGTTCGTTGTTCGCGTTCAAGGCTCAGTGCCCGGCCGGCGACGGCGCGGGCGGGGGTCGCGAACATTCGGGGCGAGCAAAGCGGTCACCGGGTCCTCCGTAGCTCGTCCGGTTTCGCTGCCTGCGCCCGGACTGTAATTGGCCAATTGCGGAATTCCGCAACGCCCTGGCCGCCGGCCGTCGGGATCGCGGAGTCCCGGATGGTCTCAAAGCCGGACGCTCTTGTTGATCCGTGGAAAGCGCGGAAAACTGCGGATGCTACTTAGTACCTAGGTAATAGACGAAAGCCCTACCTTACGCATGCCTATTTGCCGAACAGTCCCTTTAGCTTGTCCTTGACCTGATCCTGGGCCTTGGCCTTGATTTCAGACGATTTTTCCTCGACCTTGGCCTTCGCGGCATCGCCCACCAGGCTGCCGAGTTCAAGCTTGTAGGCCAGGGCCTCGAAGGGGCCGCTGACGCGCACCGGGACGGTAAGGCCCTTCAGGTGTTCCAGGCCCTGGCCGCCCTGCCCCGTGCTGCTGGCGACGACGCTGGCCTTGGCCAGGTAGTTCATCTGCCCGGCGCCGATGTCGATGTCGCCGGCGCCGGAAAGGCGCAGGAAAGGCGATTTCATCGACAGGTCTTCGTTGTGCGCGACACCGTTGGCGATTTTCAGCGAGGCGCCGAGTTCGGAGAAATCGGTTTTGTCGCCGGCCTTGGCCTGTTGTGTCGAATCCTGCTTCGATCCCAGCTTGCCCTTGATGTCGCGCAGCGACTGCGCCAGGTTGATGCCCTTGATGGCGCCATCCTTGAGGCTCAGCGAGGCCGTGCCGGCAAGCGCCTTCTTCATGGCGGCGACGCTGTCGCCGCGGCTGGTGATATCAAGCGCCAGGTTGCCGCGGCCTTCGAGCAGGTCCTTGTCGGCCAGATCCTTCATCAGCGGATTGATGCTGATGCCGGAGAGGTTCTGCTTCAGCGCCAGCTGGTTGCCGTTGGCATTGAGCATGAGGCTGCCGGCGGCGCTGCCCTCGTAGAGGTTGAGGCTGATCGGCGCCACGTCGAGGCGCCCGCCGGCCAGCTTGAGCGTGGCATTCAGCTTGGTGAGCTTCAGCTTCGAGGCTTGCAGCGCGCCGATGCGGATGCTGCCATGCACGTCGTGGCCTTTGAGCGCCGAGAAATCGAGCTTGTCGTCGCCGGGCGCCTTCTGCGCCGGTGTATT
Source organism: uncultured beta proteobacterium (assembly GCA_903908065.1). Lineage (GTDB taxonomy): Bacteria > Pseudomonadota > Gammaproteobacteria > Burkholderiales > Rhodocyclaceae > Sulfuritalea. Next base: position 188,855 of record CAIVQO010000090.1, read on the forward strand.
GGCGGTGGGTGGCAGGTACTTGTCGACGTTCAGCTGGTCGATGTCGAGCTCGAAACCCAGCGCCAGCGGCGCAAATTTCGCGAGGTTGAGCTTGAGCGCGATCTTCGATTCGTCGAAGCGGGTGCCTAGCTCCAGCGCCGCGCTTTGCCGGGCCAGGTCGGCGCGCAATTTGCCGCTGATCGGCAGGGATAGCTGCTTCATCGGCATTTGCGGGCTGGCGAGGTCCACCTTGCCAGCCAGGTTTTCCAGCGCCAGCGTCTGCGCGGCAAGATCGGCCGCCACCGGCGATTCGAGGCGGCCCTTTACCGTTGCCTCGCCCGCCTTGGCGTCGAGTTCGAGCGCAAGCTTGCCGATCTTCAGTGCCTGGGTGTTGCCCTCAACGCCCGACAGCACCAGCTTTGCGGCGACATTGCGGCCGCTGCCGGACAGCAGGGCCGACAGGCTCAGCGTCTCGCCGCCGGATTTTTCGGGCGAGAGCTGCAGCCGCGGCGCTTCCAGTTTCAGTTCGAAGTTGTCGGCGCCGGTCTTGCCCGTGGCGGAAACTGCCAGTGCGTCGATGGCCAGGCTGCGTTGGGCGCCGTCGGCGCGAATGCGGCCGCTGCCGATGTCCAGTTGCGAGAGGGCCGTGGTGCTGCCGGACTTTTCGTCACGCCAGGTGAGCTGCGCGTTCGACAGCCGAATGCCGGCAATGTCGAGCTGAACGGGCGCGCTCGCCGTGGTGTCAGCGCCGACTTTCGGCGCGGCTTTGGCGGCGCTGCCGTCGCCGATCAGGTCGGCGATGTTGAGCGTGCCGTCCTTGTGTTTCACCAGCGTGGCCTTGAGCCCGGCGACCTCGATGCGCTGCACCTGCACCTGCTTCGACAGCAGGGGCATCACCGCCACGGCGACGCGCGCCGAATCGAGCGCGGCGAATTCCTGCTTTCCACCCGGTTCCGAAAGGCTGACCCGGCCGAGGTTCAGGGCTACTTCCGGCCACACCGAAAGTTCCACCTTGCCGGCGATATCGAGTTTGCGCTGCTTCTGTTCCAGCACCACGCGACTCAGTTCCGACTTCAGCTTTTCGCCGTCGAACAGCGCGAACAGCAGTCCGATGCCGATCGCGACCAGTGCGACGAGGATGCCCAGGGCGATACCGAGGATGCGCAAAGCCTTCATGCCGATTTCCCGATTCAAAAAAATTGCGATAGATTGTGGAGGTTATCAGACCAAGTTGGGTTGCCATGAAATTCCAGTTGAGTTTGCTGCTCGGCCTCGCATCGAACCTGGCGTTCGCGCAGCAGGGCGGCATCGGTGCCGTGAAGGTCGAGCCCAACCCGGCCAAGGCTGGCCAGGAAGTGAAGATCACCATTGCCGCCGAGGGCGAGGCCCCCGGCTTCTGCGGCATGGTGGTGCACTTCGACGACGGTAGCGAATCGCGCCAGGTCAAGATCGACGGCAAGGACGGCAAGTTCCCCGTCACCATCACCAAGACTTACGCCAAGGCTGGCAGCTTCAGCATCAAGGCCGAAGGCCGGAAGATCACTACCCACTTTCCCTGCGTCGGCACGGCGACGGCCAAGCTGACGGTTGAGGGCGCTGCGGCGCCGGCCAAGGCGGCGGCTCCGGCCTGCCCCGAAGGCTACAAGATGAGCGGCAAGGCAGGCAAGGCAGGCGACTTCATCTGCAAGGGCGGCAAGGATGCCAAGGCGCCGGCGCAGCCGCTGGCTTGCGGCGACGGCCTCGAGTACTTCAGCAACGACAAGTCGAAGCAGCTTGGCTGCCGCAAGGCCAAGGCCAAGAAGTAAGGGCGACCTCCCGGCGCCACCCGGCGCCGGGGTGCCCGGCCGCGACCGACCATGAACAGCGCCTTCACTCCGACGCCGGTGCGCTCGCCCTGCGTCAAGGTTTGCGAGCTGGATCCGGCCAATGGTCTCTGTCGCGGCTGTTTCCGCACCCAGGACGAACGCGACTGGTGGGTGGCTTACAGCGCGGAACAGCAGCGGGAGGTTTTGCAGCGTTGCGAGCAGCGCCGCGAGGTGCTGGCCGCCGGGCAAGGCGACCTTGCGCCCAACATGGGCATCGTCGAATCACGTCGGCGCAAGGCGGCGAGTCCCGACGCCTGAATGCGCCTCAGGCGGCCGTTTGCAGGCTCAGGCCCTTGCGCAGGCCGCAGATCGCAGCAGCCGTGCGCGCGCAGCGAAATTCGTTGTAGATGTCCAGTGCTTCGTAGCGGCTGACGGCGGCGTCGAGCATATTGACGCCGTAGAGGCGAATCAGCGTCGTCTCGAACTCGCTGACGATTTCGCGCATCTCGAATTTTCCGATGGGGTTCATGTTCATGATGTCACCTGCGGCGTAAGGCCCTTGATCCTGACCCTTTCATGTACGGTCCATGCCATGCGGACTGCCTGCTCGATTAACGGCGACCGGTTGGGAAACTTCAGCCTGTCCGCCGCAACCCGCGCGCGGGAAAGGTTTCAGCTGCGCGCAGCGGAATCGGCAGGCAACGGCCAAGTTGCAGGCTGTGCAGCGCGTCGCTGTAGAGGATGCGGATGCCGGATCGAATCGCCTCATCCAGGCACTTGCCGCTGTGTTCGAGGACATACTGGGTCGCCTGCGACAGGTCGCCGCTATAGACGAGGTCGGTGTGGTCGAGGACATGGAACATGGTGGTCTCCCTGCATTTCCTGAGCCGAGGTGATGCGGCTCCTTGATCGCAACGCTGCATCGGGCGTGCCAGGAAGCAGAAGGACGGGTAAGTCACTGATTCCGTGCTACCGGGCGATGGACTTTGCGATCCGGTGTACCTTATTTACGGACGCGGCGGCAAAAAATGCAGTGCGGCGGCAAGCTTCGTGGCCGGATCAGGAAAGAAAACGGCCCCCATCGCTGGGGGCCGCTTGAATGCTGGTGGTGATGGGGGGACTTGAACCCTCGACCTACGGATTATGAATCCGTCGCTCTAACCAGCTGAGCTACATCACCATGCAAAGGGGCAGGATTATCCTCGCCGGGCGCTGGCCTTGTCAAGGACGGGAACGGGGGAGAGGGCTTATGCATCCGGCGACACTCCGCTCTCAGAATATCTCCCAGCCATTTTTGAAAACTGGTGTTGCTCTTACGCCAGACCTGAGAAACAGCGCCCGCTGTCGCCCTATGTCCAGTTGCTCTGCGAGATTCGCAAAACAGCTGTCCAGCAGAAAAAGCATTGCGGCCGACTCGATTACGCCCAGCCAGTCAAAAGGGTTGTCGGTAATTTCCGTGATCCGTATTATCTGAAAGTCCCGCTCCATTTCCTCGGTAGGCTGAATGTCCATTGAGAAATTGGACCCCTGGCTGTGGATCAGTATGTATTCCCGACGGATGTCGAGGCGATCAAACAAGGCTTTTTCCCGATCCCTGTCACGGGTGATTTGCAGCTCCCACTTTTTTGCGAATGGAACCCGTGCGACGGCATATTTGTATTCGTCGAACTTGAGGGAATTCGCCAGACGGGCGTCGACGGTACCTTCGAAGGTCATCCCCTGTTCCGCAACCAGATTTGAGTACAGGCAAAAGATCTCGTCACACGCGAGCGCCTGCAATTCCGCAAGCGGACGGTTGTAGGCGTGGTCGAGAGAGTGGTAGCCCGACGAATCGGGAATCAAGCTGATGAAATTTATCGTCGGAAACGCAGTCCTGACAAAGGGAAAAAAGCAATCGCTGACCGGCCAGAAAACTTCGTGCCCATTAGATATGTAGTGTTGTGCGATCGGGGCCGCGATGACAATATCGCCGATGCCGCGTGACTGGATGAGTCCAATTTTCATTTCATGGATGCCTGACAAGGACAAAAAATGATACACGAATACATGCTTGGGAGATTCTGACGAGGTTGGCCGCAGGCGGCAACGCCATCCAACGCCATCCATTGGCATTGCAATTCGAGGCTGGACAGAATAAAAGTATCCCGCTCATCATCCGGCGCTATTCGACAACAGGGAAAACGAATAATGGGAAGCTTGCGGCGCTTCAATCTTCGCGCGATCAGGGAACTGGCCAATATCGACCTGTTGGTCGAAACCGGCACCGGCGCCGGAATTTCATTGTCTTGGGCGCTAAAGTGCGGATTCAGTGAAATCCACAGCATTGAAATCGAGGAGAAGCTTTACCGCCATAACCTGACCCAGTTTGCGAACAACACGAACGTGACGCTGCATTTCGGTGAAAGCGCAACGCTTCTGAAATCCGTGGTTTCAGGGTTTCAGGGAAACAAGCTTGTCTATCTGGATGCCCATTTCGTGGGCGGAGCAGATTTCGGCATGACTTCCTATGGGCAGGCGACAGTGGCCCCGGAGAGCTTTCCCCTACTGGACGAGTTGGCGGCCCTGCAGGACCATTTCGGCGACGGCGACATCTTGATCGTCGATGACGCAAGAATGTACCTGGAAGGCGGCTTTCAGTTGGGAGAGTGTCCTGAATTCGCCAGGCAATGGGACAGGCAGGCGGAATTGGAGGCCTTGTTCGAACGTTGGGCCGGGTCGCACGTTCAGGTTGTCCTGGAGTCAGATCAAGGTTATTTCATCCTGGTACCAAAGGAGTTCGAGGAAACCATATCGGCTTTGCTTAACATCCTTCCGCACGATGGCGAGCAGCAGCGGTTCATGGTTCAGGAGGGCGTTGCGGGAGTGACCTCCATCAGTGTTTTACGCCGAGTGCACGATGCCCGATTCGCCACCCGATACTTCGTTGGTGCCGGGTTGGATGTCGGTGGGGGAAGGGATTCGCTGGGGCCCTTGCGGGAGTTCTTCCCCTTGATCGGAAGCCTTTTCGTGTATGACGCATGTCACGGTGATGCGCAGGAACTGGCCAACCTGCCCGACGAGTCCTTCGATTTTCTCTATTCTTCGCATTGCCTCGAACATTTGCGCGATCCGCGGATTGCCCTGCGCAATTGGTTGCGGGTCGTCAAGCCAGGCGGATACCTAGTGATACAGGTTCCTGACGAAGATCTTTACGAGCAGGGAAATTGGCCGTCGCGGTTCAATTCGGACCACAAGCTGACCTTCACCATGGGTAAGACGAACTCGTGGTCACCGGTATCGTTCAATGTGCTGGACCTCGTTCGCGAAATGGTTGCCGACGTCAAGCCAATATCGGTTGCCTTGGTCGACCATGGGTATCGCTACGGATTGCAGGATCGATATTTCGATCAGACTCGCACGCCGATGGCCGAAGGCGGCATCGAAATGGTTTTGGCCAAGTACAAGCCGGACGATTGAGGATTGGGTGATCATCGCCGGGCGCTTGCCTTGTCAAGGCGGGCGGCCTTGGGCGACAATGGCAGGATGAACTTCGATATCGTGATCGTGGGCGGTGGCCTGGCTGGTCTTTCGCTCGCTGCGGCCTTGCGCCGCTCTTCCTTGTCGGTGGCGCTGGTCGAAGGCCAGGCGCCGACGTTTTCCGAGGGCTGGGATTCGCGGGTGTATGCGATCAGCCCAGCCAATGCACGTTTTCTGGACGAGCTCGGTGCCTGGCGCCACCTGGACGTCGCGCGCATGCAGGCCGTGGCACAGATGGAAGTGCATGGCGACTCCGGCGGGCGGCTTGATTTCAGCGCGTACGGCGTTGGCGCTTCCGAACTGGCCTGGATCCTCGAATCCTCCCTGATGGCGCGCGAACTGTGGGAGACGGTCAAGCGCCAGGGCAACCTGACCCTGCTCTGCCCGGCCCGCCCCAGGGACCTGATGTTGGCGCCGGATGCCGCCGTGCTGACGCTGGATGATGGCCGCCAGCTGACCGCGCGCCTGGTGGTCGGCGCCGACGGTGCGGAATCCTGGACGCGAACCGCGGCCGGGATCGACGTGCGCTTCGACCCCTACGATCAGCTCGGGGTGGTCGCCAACTTCGAAACCGAGTTGCCGCATCGTGGCACGGCCTATCAATGGTTCCGCTGTGACGAAGGCGTGCTGGCCTGGTTGCCGTTGCCGGGCGAGCGAATGTCGATGGTCTGGTCGGCGCCGGAATACCTGGGGCGCGAACTGATGGGCCTCGATGCCGAAGCGCTGGCAACGCGGGTTGCCGCTGCCGGCGGACACACGCTCGGCGCGCTGCGGCTGCTGACCCCGCAGGCCGGATTCCCGCTGCGCCTGATGCGCGCGCCGCGCTGCGTCTCGCAGCGCCTGGCGCTCATCGGCGATGCTGCGCATACCATCCATCCGTTGTCGGGCCACGGCATCAACCTGGGGTTCCAGGATGCCCGCGTGCTGGCGGGCGTCTTGTGCGACAGGCCGGAGCACATCGACTGCGGTGACATATCGCTCTTGCGCCGTTACGAGCGGGCGCGCAAGGAGGAAGTGGTGACCCTGCAGACGGTGACCGATACCCTGCACGACCTGTTTGGTCCCTCGGCTGACTCGCTCAAGCGCCTGCGCAATTTTGGATTGAACCTTACCAATCGCGTGCCGGTCGTAAAGGACTTGCTGGTCCGTTACGCCCTGTCAACCTGAAATTCTCCGGAGAAAACATGAAATTGCCCCTGCTTGCGGCCGTCCTGGCCTGCTTTTCCTGCGCCACCCTGGCCGATGAGGCCGATGTACGCAAAGCGGTCGAGTCCAAGCTGGGCAAGGTGGAAAAGATCGGCAAGGCGCCCATGCCCGGCATGTGGGAAGTCTGGGTCGAAGGCCAGATCCTGTATGTCGATGACAAGGCAAGCCATGTCCTGTTCGGCAATCTGCTGGACATGAAGACCGGCAAGAACATCACCGCCGAGCGCCAGTTCAATGCGCTGCCGCTGGAACTGGCGCTGAAGCAGGTACGCGGCTCCGGCAAGAACGTCATGGTCACCTTCGAAGACCCGAACTGCGGCTACTGCAAGAAGTTGGCGAAGGACATCACCACGCTCAAGGATGTCACGGTCTATACCTTCCTGCTGCCGGTGCTGGGCGACGATTCCTACGAGAAGTCGAAGGCGATCTGGTGTGCGCCCGACCGCGCCAAGGCCTGGATGGATTGGATGACGGCCGGCAAGCAGCCGCCCGCCGCGCCGGCCAAGTGCGACGTAGCCGGCCTCAACCGCTCGGCCCAGCTTGGCGGCAGGCTTCGCATCAACGGCACGCCGGCGATCTTCTTCGCCGGTGGCGAGCGCGTCGGCGGTTACATTCCGGCGGCAGAGATAGAAAAGCGCTTCGCAGGCGCCGGAAGCTGATCCGGCCTAAGCCGCCGTCGGCTCGCCGGGCAGCCAGACGGTGAATACCGAGCCGCCATTTGTCGGGCAGTCGAGTTCGATGCGCCCGTCGTAGCGCTGCACGATCCCCAGGCTGACCCACAAGCCCAGCCCCGTGCCGTCGGTGCTCTTGGTGGTGAAGAAGGGGTCGAACAGGCGCTCGCGATCAGCGGGCGCGATGCCCGGCCCGCTGTCGCCGACGGCGATGTAGCTCCCGGCGACGCCGTCGCGCTCTCCGTCGCCGGTTTCCAGGCGCATCGTGCCGCCGCCGGGCATGGCCTGCAGCGCATTCACCATCAGGTTGATCAGCACCTGCTGCAATTCGTTGCGGTTGACGCTGACCGGCCGCGTAGCGCGCAGTTCCTGGACGATGGTGACATTCGTCTTCTTCATCTGGTGCGCCACCAGCACCAGGCTGTCCTGCACCACTTGGTCGAGGCGGATCGGCTCCAGATAGCCCGCGTACTCGGCGGGGCGGGCGAATTGCAGCAGCTTGGTGACGATCAGGCGGATGCGGAACACCTGGTCCTGGATCAGCCGGATCTCCGCCATGACGGGCTCGGCCTCGTTGCCCAGGGTTTCGCGCAAGACATCGAGGTTGCCCTGGATCACCGCGACGGGATTATTGACCTCGTGCGCCACGCCCGCTGCCAGCTGGCCGATGGCGGCGAGCTTTTCCGACATCACCAGCCGTTGCTGCGCCGAGCGCAGCGTCTCGTTGGCCTCGGCCAGTTCGCGGGTGCGCTCGGCGACCTTGGCATCGAGTTCGCGGCCCCAGCGTTGCAGGGCGTCGGTCTGCTCGGCGAGCCGGTCGAGCAGGCGGTCGAAGTGAGCAGCCAGCTCGGCGAGTTCGTCCTCGCCCGACAGCCGGGCAACGCCGGCTCCGACGCGCGCATCCAGTTCCCCGGCCTCTATCGCGTTCATCGTGCCGTGCATGCGTTCCACCGGCTGCGAGACGTGGCGCGCCAGGCGCAGCGAAACCAGCGCCGCCACGGCCAGCGTCGCGGCGAACAACACCGCGACCGCCGCGAGCGCGAACCAGCGCGCGCGCTGGAAAGGTTCCTCGAGGTAGCCGACGTAGAGCATGCCGACGCGCCGGCCGTGGCTGTCGATGATCGGTTCGTAGGCCGAGACGTACCAGTCGTTGACCACGAAGGCGCGATCCAGCCAGGTGCGCCCCAACTCGAGCGCCGTGTGGCGCACGGCGGCCGAAACCCGCGTGCCGATCGCGCGCACGCCCTCGAACAGCCGCACGTTGGTGGCAACCCGAACGTCATCAAGGAACAGGGTCGCGGTGCCGACGCTGCCCAGTGGCAGAGAGCCCTCGGGATAGACGATCTCGTTGATGCGGTCGACCATGTCGAGGTTCTTGTTCAGCAGCAGGCCCCCCGCCAGGACGCCGGCATTGGCCGCAAGCGGCGCCGCGGCATGGATCAGCATGCCGCGGGTTTCCTCGTTGCGGCTGGTCGGCAGGGCGTTGCGCGTGGCGATCAGCGGCGTGCGCGCGCGTTCCGCCAGCTGCGGGTCGATCGCCGCCAGCTGGGCGGCATCGAAGATGTCGACCTCGGTTTCGACGCGGCCGGTCAGTGCGCGCCGCACCACTTCCCATTCGGCATGGGGGGTGCCCGGGGTCGGGCCGCCGCTGGCGGCGCGCACCCGGCCGTTGGCGTCGAGCAGGATCAGGAAATCGAGCCCGAGCTGTTGCCTCATTTCGCGCAGGTGCTCGGCCACCGCCGCCGGGCCCGGGCGTTCGCGCAGCGTGCGCGCCAGGCGCTCCGAGCCGGCCAGGGTTTCGACGCGACGCCCCACCCCCTGCTTGACCTGGTCGAAATAGCCGTGGGCCACGGCAAGGTCGCTCTGCACCTTGGTGATCAGCAGGCGGTCGTAGTACACCGCGCCCCAGGCCACCAGGATGCCGACCAGGATCGGTACCGCCAGCAGCAGCGGGCCTAGCGCCAGCGCCAGCAGCTTGAAGCGCAGCGAACCGCGAAAGCGTGCCGCGAGCCCGGCGGGTGCTAGACCCCCCAGGCCGCGCATTTGCGTTCCAGGGTCTTGCGCGAGATGCCGAGCCGCCGCGCCGCCTCCGACTTGTTGCCGCGGCAGGCATCGAGCACCGCCAGGATGTGCCGGCGCTCGACCGTGGCGAGCGATTCTTCGCCGCCGGCGCCGGGTGTTGGTGCCGCCGCCACGGCCTCCTCGTCGTCGGTGGCAAAGTCGTCGGCGTAGAAGCCAAGGATCAGCGAGCGCTCGACCAGGTTCTTCAATTCGCGCACGTTGCCCGGCCAGCCATAGTTCCTGAGCCTGGACAGCGCCGTCTCGTCGTGGGGCAGCTCGGGCAAACCCAGGCGGGCGGCCAGCTGGCCGTTGAAATACTCGACCAGATCGGGCAGGTCTTCCAGCCGTTCGCGCAGCGGCGGCATGCGCACTTCCACGACCTGCAGGCGGTAGTACAGGTCGCTGCGGAAGCGTCCGGCGGCGACTTCGGCGACCAGGTCGCGGTTGGTGGCCGCCACCACGCGCACATCGACCGGGATCTCCTGTTCCGATCCCACCGGGCGCAGTTTGCGTTCCTCAAGCACGCGCAGCAGCTTGGCCTGTGCCGGCAGCGGCAGCTCGGAGATTTCGTCGAGGAACAGCGTGCCGCCGCGGGCATAGTAGAACAGTCCCTCGCGGCCGGAGGTGGCGCCGGTAAAGGCGCCCTTGACGTGGCCGAAGAGTTCCGACTCGATGATTTCCTCGGCGATCGCCGCGCAGTTGATCGGCACGAAAGGCCCCGCGTCGCGACCTTCGCCGCGCGGGCTCATGCGATGCAGCGCGCGCGCCGCAAGCTCCTTGCCGGTGCCCGATTCGCCGTGGATCAGCACCGTGGTCGGCGTCGGCGCGATGCGCTTGATGCGGGCGCAGACCTCGCGGATCACCGGCGAGTCGCCGATCACGCCCTCGACGCTATCGTCGCGCTGATCGAGTTCGCGTCGCAACACGAAGTTCTCGCGCCGCAGCGACGAGCGCTCGAAGCAGCGCTTCACTGCGTTGAGCATTTGCGCCACCGAGAAGGGCTTGAGCAGGAAATCCGCCGCGCCGGCGCGCAAGGCATCGATCGCGGTTTCGAGGTCGGCATAGGCCGTCATCAGCACCACGTCGCCGGCAAAACCCTGGTCGCGCAACTGGTGCAGCCACTCGACGCCGGAGCGGCCGGGCAGCGCGATATCGAGCACGATCAGGTCGAAGTGGCGGCGGTTGAGCAACTCTTCCGCGAGTTCCACGCTGCCAGCCACGGCAACCCAGCCGCAGCGCGCCTCTAGCGACCGTTGCAGGAAGCTGACCATGCCGGGTTCGTCATCGACCACCAGCACGGACTGGTGCCGCCAGGGCGAAAGCTCGCCGGCCGCGACGGTGGGCAGGGATGTCAAAGCGATTTCCTCCTCGATTCCGGGTTCGACCGGATCATCGTCAATTTGACCGCACTTGGCAAATAGACAATCCATGCCATAAGACAAATTGTCCCACCGGGACAGAATGCCTGGAACATTTTGTCCCAGTATGATTTGTGCATTGCGGTAACTCATTGTTCGGCAAGCTTGCCGACGCAGGCTCGAAACTTGCGGAGGTAAGCGACCGGCCTGCGTCATTTTGCCCCGGCCGGTTTTTGTTCAATGAGGAGGCACACCAACCATGCAAGTCTCACGGCGGCAGTTCTTCAAGATCTGCGGCGCCGGTCTCTCCGGGTCATCCATCGCCCTGATGGGTTACTCGCCGACATCGGCCCTGGCCGAGGTGCGCAGCTACAAGCTGGCCCACGCCACGGAAACCCGCAACATGTGTCCCTACTGCTCGGTGAGCTGCGGGGTCCTGATCTATACCACGGGCGACAAGTCCAAGAACGCGAAAGCGGACATCATCCACATCGAGGGCGACCCCGACAATCCCGTGAACCGCGGCACCCTGTGCCCCAAGGGGGCGGGCCTGCTCGACATGGTCAAGAGCCCCAACCGGCTCAAGTTCCCCGAAGTGCGCGAGCCCGGCAGCAACGAGTGGAAGCGCATCAGCTGGGATGACGCGCTGACGCGCATCGCCAAGCACATGAAGGCCGACCGCGACGCCAACTTCATCGAAAAGAACAAGGATGGGGTGACGGTCAACCGCTGGAATACCTTCGGCTTCCTTGCCTCGTCCGCCGCCAACAACGAAACCGGTTACATCAGCCACAAGGTCCTGCGCAGCCTCGGCGCCGTCGCCTTCGATACGCAAGCACGCATCTGACACGCCCCCACGGTATCCAGTCTGGGTCCGACATTTGGGCGTGGTGCGATGACCAACCATTGGGTCGACATCAAGAATGCCGATCTGATCATGGTCATGGGCGGCAATGCCGCCGAAGCGCATCCCTGCGGTTTCAAGTGGGTGATCGAAGCGAAGAAGGATCGCAAGGCCAAGCTGGTCGTGGTCGATCCCCGTTTCACCCGCTCCGCTGCGGTTTCCGATTTTTATGCGCCGGTTCGCGCCGGTTCCGACATTGCCTTCCTCGGCGGGGTGATCAACTACCTGCTGACCAATGACAAGATCCACCACGATTACGTCAAGAACTACACCAACGCCAGCTTCCTGATCAATCCGGACTTCAAGTTCGAAGATGGTCTGTTCTCCGGCTACAACCCGGAAAAGCGCAGCTACGACAAGGCCACCTGGGGTTACCAGATGGAGACGGTCAAGGGCGGCGATTCCTTCGCCAAGGTCGATCCGACCCTGCAGGATCCGAACTGCGCCTTCCAGTTGCTGAAGAAGCACTACAGCCGCTATACGCCGGACATGGTGAGCAAGGTCACCGGCACGCCCAAGGAATCCTTCCTCAAGATCTGCGAGATGATCGCGGAGACGGCGGCGCCCGACAAGACCATGACGATCTGCTATGCGCTGGGCTGGACGCAGCATTCGGTCGGTTCGCAGAACATCCGCACCATGGCCATCATCCAGACCCTGCTCGGCAACATGGGCATGGCGGGCGGCGGCATCAACGCGCTGCGAGGCCACGCCAACGTGCAGGGCATCACCGACATGTGCCTGTATTCGGAAAACCTGCCGGGCTACATAAGTGCGCCGACCGATGCCGATGTCGATCGCAAGACCTATCTGGAAAAGCGCACGCCGAAACCGCTGCGCCCCAACCAGATGAACTTCCCGCAGAACTTCCCGAAGTGGTTTACCAGCCTGCAGAAGGCTTGGTACGGGAATGCGGCGACCGACAAGAACGACTACGGCTACGAGTGGCTGCCCAAGCGCGACGGCGCCTACGACGTGCTGGCGATCTTCGAGCGCATGCACCAGGGCAAGATGAACGGCTTCGTTTGCCAGGGCTTCAATCCGCTGGCTTCGGTGTCGAACAAGAAGAAGGTGGGCGACGCGCTGGCCAAGCTCAAGTACCTGGTCGTCATCGACCCGCTGGTGACCGACACCTCCGAGTTCTGGAAGAACCACGGCGAGCTGAACGAAGTCGATGCGTCGAAGATCCCGACCGAAGTCTTCCGCCTGCCGGCGGACTGCTTTGCCGAGGACACTGGTTCGTTCACCAACTCCGGCCGCGTCATCCAGTGGCACTGGAAGGCGGCGGACGGTCCGGGCGAATCCAAGGGCGACATCGAGATCATCGCCACCCTGTTCCAGAAGCTCAAGGCCATGTACGCCAAGGACGGCGGCAAGTTGCCCGATCCCATCCTCAATCTGAGCTGGCCGCATCGCATCCCGACCAAGCCCTCATCGGCGGAATTGCTGATGGAAATCTCGGGCAAGGCGCTGGGCGATGTCTTCGATCCGAAGGACAAGACCAAGGTGATCGCCAAGGCCGGCGAACAGCTGGCCGGCTTCGCGCAGCTGCGCGATGATGGCTCCACCTCCTGCGGCAACTGGATCTACGGCGGCTGCTGGTCGCAGGCCGGCAACCTCACCGCGCGGCGCGACAACTCGGACCCGTCCGGGCTGGGGCAGACGCTGCTGTGGGGCTTTGCCTGGCCGGCGAACCGGCGCATCATCTACAACCGCGCCTCCTGCGACCTGTCGGGCAAGCCCTGGGATCCGAAGCGCACGGTGATCCGCTGGACGGGAACCGCCTGGGCCGGCAACGACATCCCCGACATGCGTCCGGATGCCGCGCCGGATGAGAATGTGATGCCCTTCATCATGACGCCCGAGGGCGTGGCGCGGCTGTTCGCGCCGGGCATGGCCGACGGCCCCTTCTCCGAGCACTACGAGCCCTTCGAAACGCCGCTGGACAAGAACCCGTTCAGCCCCAACAACCCGAAGGCGCTCAACAATCCGGCAGCCCGCGTGTACAAGGGCGACATGGAGGTGTTCGGCAAGGCCAAGGACTTCCCCTACGTCGCCACCACCTATCGCCTGGTCGAGCACTTCCACTTCTGGACCAAGCATTCGAAGCTGAATGCCATCCTGCAGCCCGAGCAGTTCGTCGAGATCGGCGAGGAGCTGGCCAAGGAGAAGGGCATCGCCAACGGCGACCGGGTCAAGGTGCGCAGCAACCGCGGCTTCATCAAGGCCGTGGCGGTGGTCAGCAAGCGCATCGCCACGCTGACCATCGACGGCAAGAAGACCCACACGGTCGGCATCCCGATCCACTGGGGCTTCAAGGGGGTCACCAAGCCGGGCTTCATCACCAACACGCTGACGCCATACGTGGGTGACGCCAATTCGCAGACGCCGGAATTCAAGGCGTTCCTGGTCAACATCGAGAAGGCATAAGGAGAGATCATGGCACTGCAATCGCTAGATATCGCCCGCCGCTCGGCAACCACGACGCCCGCGCCCGGCGTGCGGCAAACCACGGAAGTCGCCAAGCTGATCGACGTCTCCACCTGCATCGGCTGCAAGGCCTGCCAGGTGGCGTGCATGGAGTGGAACGACATCCGTGACGAGGTCGGCAGCTGCACCGGGGTGTACGACAACCCGGTGGACCTGTCGGCCAAGTCGTGGACCGTGATGCGCTTCGCCGAAGTGGAAGAAAAGGGCAAGCTGGAGTGGCTGATCCGCAAGGACGGCTGCATGCATTGCGCCGACCCGGGCTGCCTCAAGGCCTGCCCGGCGCCCGGCGCCATCATCCAGTACGCCAATGGCATCGTCGATTTCCACCAGGAAAACTGCATCGGCTGCGGCTACTGCGTCACCGGCTGTCCCTTCAACATCCCGCGCATCTCGAAAGAGGACAGCAAGGCCTACAAGTGCTCGCTGTGCTCCGACCGCGTGGCCGTTGGCCAGGCACCCGCCTGCGCCAAGGCCTGCCCGACCGGGGCGATCCAGTTCGGCTCCAAGGAGCAGATGAAGGATTACGCCGGCAAGCGCGTCGCCGACCTCAAGTCGCGCGGTTACGACAAGGCGGGGCTCTATGATCCACCCGGCGTCGGCGGCACCCACGTCATGTACGTGCTGCACCACGCCGATCGGCCGGAGCTCTACAAGGGCCTGCCCAACGATCCCGGCATCAGCCCGCTGGTCTCGTTGTGGAAGGGCATCGCCAAGCCGGTCGCCACCGTGGCCATGGCTGCCGTCGCACTTGGCAGCCTGTTCCACTACGTGATGAAGGGGCCGAACGAGGTGTCCAAGGAGCTGGAAGACGAGATGGAAAAGGAGGATGCAAAATGATCCGCAATCCGAAGGACCTGCAGCGCTATAACGCGGAGGAGCGTGCCAATCACTGGCTCGTCGGCATCTGCTTCATCCTGCTGGCGCTGTCAGGCCTGGCCTTCTTCCATCCGGCCTTCTATCCGTTGACGCAGCTGTTCGGCGGCGGGGTCTGGGCGCGCATCCTGCACCCCATCATCGGCGCATTGATGATGATCGCCTTCGTCGTCATGTTCTTCCGCTTCAGGGCCTTGAACCAGATGACGGCGGCGGACAAGGAATGGTTGTCGCGTGTGGGCGAGATGATCGACGGCAACGACCACAACATGCCGGAACAGGGCAAGTACAACGGCGGCCAGAAGGCGATGTTCTGGGCCATGTCGCTGTGCATGCTGCTGCTGTTCGTCTCAGGCATTCTGCTGTGGCGCGCCTACTTCAGCTTCCCGGTGGATGTGGTGCGCCTCGGCGCCGTGGTGCATGCCGCGATCGCCGCGATCATGATCGCGATGATCTTCGTGCATGTCTACGCGGCGCTGTGGGTACGCGGCACGGTGCGCGCCATGGTCTACGGCACGGTCACCCGCGCCTGGGCCAAGCAGCACCACCGCGCCTGGTACCGCCAGGTCACCGGCAAGTCATAAGCGTTTCGCCTGCCTCGCAGCAAACCACACCCGCGGGCTTCGGCCCGCGGGTCGTTTGCAGCGCCCCAATCGACTAGACTCTCCGCCATGAGCGCATCTACCCAATCCCCCATCATTCCCATCAAGTCGAGCAGCGAGCCACCCCACGTCATTGCGCCCGACGCCGCCACCATATTCAGCCGCCGTGCGGCCCGCTTCGATCAGCTCGCCGACGGGCACAGCCTGGGCGACTGGCTGCGCTTCCTCGGCGCCATCAGCCGCGCCCAGCACACGGCGCTGCAAGCGCTGCCGGTGCTCGACCTGCCCGGCACCGCGCAGATGGCGCTGGCCCGCGAGCACCGCATGCCGCCGCTGCCGGCCCAGTCCTGGCCACGTCCCGCTGTCTGGCGCGATGTCCTGCGCGACATCGCCACCGCGATTCAACCGGACGCCGCCGAAGCTGCGCGCAGCGATCTGGCAAGGCTCAAGAAGCTCGACGCCGAGGCGCTCGAAGAGCTGGCCGAGCGCGTGCTGCACACCGAACTTTACGGCGAAGATGCCGCCCTGCTGCCCTATGTCGCGGCTGCCTTGCAGGTGCTGTGGACCGGTGCTGCCTCGCGCCTGGGAATCAGCGAAATCGCCGCCCTCGACGTACCCGGCGTCTGCCCCTGCTGCGGTTTCCTGCCGGTGGGCAGCGTGATCCGCACGGTGGGCGAAGTCTCCAACCTGCGCTACCTGCACTGCGCGCTGTGCAATACCGAATGGAACCTGGTGCGCCTGAAGTGCAGCGCCTGCGATGTCACCGACGGCGTCACCTACCGCGCGCTGCAAGATGAGGCCGGCAAGGAGAACGAGGCCATCCGCGCCGAGACCTGCGAGAGCTGCAAGAGCTACCTCAAGATCGCCTATGCCGAAAAGGCCGCCGTCGATCCGGTGGCCGACGACCTCGCCACGCTTGCCCTGGACATCCTGGTGGACGAGGCCGGCTATGCTCGCAGCGGGCCGAACCTGCTGCTGGTGCCGGGCGGCTGACCCAAAAGTCGGCGCTGATGACACGGCGTTACGGGCGGCACCAGGCGGAACCAATTCATAGTTACACTGTCTCGGCTTTGTTCCCCATTCCAAAGGAGCCTCCATGAGACGCCTGCTTGCCCTGTTCGCCTTCCTTTGCGCCGCGACCTTCAGTCTCCCCGCTTTGGCCGACCACCTCGACGGCGTGTTGCCGCTTCATGCCGACGACCTGGCCGCGGTGGCGGCGGCGAAGAAGCAACCGGACCGCCATGTCATGCTGTACTTCGGTCACCATGCCGAGTGAGGGGCTTGTCGCTACACCGTGAGTGTGCTCAAGAAACCCGAAGTCAGTGCGAAGTACTCAAAGCATTACCTCGGCGCGCATGCCGATTTCGGCGATCTGGATCTCGACCCCGATGACCCGCGCCACGAAATGGTCAAGCGCCACAACCCGCAGAAGCTGCGGCCGGTGATCGTCATCCTCGATGCCAACGGCAAGGAGGTGGCGCGCAACCGTGGCAAGCTGGAAGTTGATAGCGCGCTGTTGCTCGACCGCTATGTAACGGAGAAACACTACCTAAAGGGCGGCGATTTCGCCGCCTTCAGGAAGGCTCAGAAGGGCTGATTCCACCCGCCGCGGCCTGGGCCTCCAGGTCGCGGTGCCTTCCGGTCGCCAGCGCGTAGATGCGCAGCAGGTCGTCCTCCGAGACGTCGATGAACGAATCCATTTGCGACAGCGCGTAGACGAAGTCTTCGTGTGAGATCGCCTCGTAAGGGGCCGACGCGGGATGCGGCGCTTCGCTGGCCTTGACCAGTGCCGCCGGATAGCGCCGCCAGGGGAACAGCCCGTTGAAGGCGACCGCCACCGCCAGCATGATTGCGACGTTGAGCATCAGCGGCGCGAGGACGAAGCCGAAGCCCATGGCCTTGACCGTCTCGTTGCCCAGCGCCGCCGCCAGCGCCGTGGCGCCCGCCGGTGGGTGGATGCAGCGCAGGTAATGCATCGCGCCCAGCGCCAGGCCAGTGGCGACAGCGGCGGCCAGCATGGGCTCGGGAATCCACAACAGGCAGGCAATGCCGATCACGCCGGAAACAAAATGGCCGCCGAGCAGCGGCCAGGGTTGCGACAGCGCACCGTGTGGCACGGCAAACAGCATCGCGGCAGTCGAACCCATCGACAGCACCAGGATGGGCGAGGCCGCCGGGCCCAGGATCGCCCGGCTGGTCCAGAACACGACAAGGATGGCGACGAAGCCGCCGAGCGCCGAGACCAGCCGTTCGCGATGGCTGACCGGGCTGAGTTCGATGCCGAGCAGCCGCAGCCAGCGGCTGCGCGCGGCGGTGGGGTTGGGGGTCATGCGTCCTCCTTGCGCTCTACGGCGCGTGGTCGATGGTGGCATTGGGCCTGCACTGTCCGGGCTGAACCTTGATTCCCGTGAATGCGGCGGCTGATAGCATGCCGCATCTGCGGGGAAACGGACCATGACATTAATGGGCTTGCTGGGCATCGAGTTGCCGCTTATCCAGGCGCCGCTGGCCGGCGTGCAGGGCAGCGCTCTGTGCATCGCGGCCTCCGCGGCCGGTGCGCTCGGGTCGTTGCCGGCGGCGATGCTGGCGCCGGATGCCTTGCGTGCCGAACTGGCGACGATCCGCGCTGCGACATCGCGACCATTCAATCTCAACTTCTTCTGCCACGCCGCGCCCCCGCCCGATGCGGCGCGCGAAGCTGCCTGGCGCAGTGCATTGGAGCCCTACTACCGCGAGTTCGGCATCGATCCCGCGGGCATCGCGGCGGGCCCGGGGCGGCGACCCTTTGATGCGGAGGCGGCGGCATTGGTCGCCGAATTCAGGCCGCCGGTCGTCAGCTTCCACTTTGGTTTGCCGGCGCCCGAACTGATGGCGCAGGTCAAGTCAGCCGGCGCCGTGGTGCTGTCCTCCGCCACCACGGTGGACGAAGCGCGTTGGCTGGAGGCGCACGGCGCCGACGTGATCATTGCCCAGGGCCTCGAAGCCGGTGGCCATCGGGGGCATTTCCTGTCCCTCGACCTGTCGCTGCAGGCCGGCACCTTCGCCCTGTTGCCGCAGGTGGTGGGTGCGGTGCGGGTGCCGGTGGTCGCCGCCGGCGGCATCGCCGATGCCGATGGCGTGGCGGCGGCGATGGCGCTGGGTGCCGCCGGGGTGCAGGTTGGCACCGCCTTCATGCTTTGCGCCGAGGCGACCACCCCACCCCTGCATCGCGCTGCGCTGAAGAGCCCGGCTGCCGCGCATACCGCCCTGACCAATCTCTACACCGGCCGCCCCGCGCGCGGCTTGCTGACGCGGCTGATGCGCGAGCTTGGCCCGCTGTCCGACGTGGTGCCGGAGTTCCCCCTCGCGACGGCGGCGCTGGCGCCGCTGCGCGCCCGGGCCGAAGCGGCCGGTTTGACCGATTTCTCGCCGCTGTGGTGCGGACAGAATGCCAGCGGCTGTCGCGAGATGCCCGCCGCCGAACTGGTGCGCGAACTGGCCAGGGGCTTCCAGCGCTGACTGCTGCGCTGCGGCGTGATTGTGGCGGCGCCTGCCGCTAGAATCACGTTATCGTTGTTTCTGCCCGGTCCGGGTGAAATCATGAATCCACTCTCCCAGCTTCCGTCCGTCGACCGCCTGCTCGCCAGCGCGGCGTTGCTCCCCCTGATCGAATCCCACGGCCGCGCCGTAGTCACCGAGGCGATACGTGCCGCGCTCGCCGCCGCCCGCGAAGCCGTGAAGCAGGGCGCGCCGCTGCCCGACGAGGCTGGGCTGCTGGCAAAAGTCGGCGCCCGCGTCACGGCGAAAATGGCGCCGAAGCTGCGCCCGGTGTTCAACCTCACCGGCACCGTGCTGCATACCAACCTCGGCCGCGCGCCGCTGCCCGAGGAAGCGGTGCAGGCGATCGTCATGGCGGCGCGCAACCCCTGCGCGCTGGAATACGACATCGAGTCCGGCGGCCGCGGCGACCGTGATGACATCGTCAATGAACTGCTGTGCGAGCTGACCGGCGCCGAAGCGGCGACGGTGGTGAACAACAACGCCGCTGCCGTATTCCTGCTGCTCAACACCCTGGCGCCGAAGAAGCAGGTGATCGTTTCGCGCGGCGAACTGATCGAGATCGGCGGCGCTTTCCGCGTGCCCGACATCATGAGCCGTGCCGGGGCCAAGCTGGTCGAAGTCGGCACCACCAACCGCACCCACCTCAGGGACTTCGCCGAGGCCATCAACCCGCGCACGGCGATGCTGATGAAGGTGCACGCCAGCAACTACGCGATCCACGGCTTTACCCACGCCGTGCCCGAGGCCGAACTGGCGGCGCTGGCGCATGACAAAGGCCTGCCCTTCGTCATCGACCTCGGCAGCGGCACGCTGACCGACCTCGCCGCCTGGGGCCTGCCGCACGAACCGACGCCTCGTGAAGCCATCGCCGCCGGCGCCGACCTGGTCACCTTTTCCGGAGACAAGCTGCTGGGCGGGCCGCAAGCCGGCCTGCTGGTGGGGCGCAGGGAGCTGATCGCGAGGATCAAGAAGAATCCGCTCAAGCGCGCGCTGCGCGTCGGCAAGCTGACGCTGGCCGCGCTGGAGGCCGTACTCGCGCTCTACCGCGATCCCGAGCGCCTGCATTTACGCCTGACCGCCGTGCGCCAACTGACGCGGCCCGAGGCCGAGATCGCGGCGCAGGCGGCGCGCCTGCTGCCGGTCTTGCAGGCGGCGCTGGGGGCACTTC
Source organism: uncultured beta proteobacterium (assembly GCA_903908065.1). GTDB lineage: Bacteria > Pseudomonadota > Gammaproteobacteria > Burkholderiales > Rhodocyclaceae > Sulfuritalea. Next base: position 209,028 of record CAIVQO010000090.1, read on the forward strand.
CGGTGACGGTGCAGATCATTGCCTTGAAGTCCCAGATCGGTTCCGGTTCGCTGCCGGTGGATCGCCTGCCCTCGGCCGGTTTCGCCGTTCGCCCGACGGGGAAGAAGGGCGGCGTGCTGAACCGCATCGAGGCTGCCCTGCGCGGCGTGGCGCCCCCCTTGCGTCCGGTAATCGGCCGCATCGAAGACGGCGCGCTGCTGCTCGATCTGCGCTGCCTCGACGCGAAGGACGAAGCCGACTTCAACGCAACGATTGCCGCGCTGGCCGTCAGACCATGATCGTCGGCACATGATTGTCGGAACTGCGGGCCACATCGACCACGGCAAGACCACGCTGGTGAAGGCGCTCACCGGCGTGGATGCCGACCGCCTGCCGGAAGAAAAGGCGCGCGGCATCACCCTCGACCTCGGCTATGCCTATGCGCCCCTGGCGGATGGCGGGGTGCTCGGTTTCGTCGATGTGCCGGGCCACGAAAAGCTGATCCACAACATGCTGGCCGGCGCCACCGGCATCGATTTCGTGCTGCTGGTGGTCGCCGCCGACGACGGCCCGATGCCGCAGACGCGCGAGCATCTGGAACTGCTCGACTTGCTCGGCCTGACCCGCGGAGCCGTGGCGCTCAATAAGATCGACGCCGTGACCCCGCAGCGCCTGGACGAAGCGCGGGCTGAGGTTGAGGCGCTGCTGGCCGGCACGGCACTCGCGGGCTGCCCGTTGTTCCCGCTCTCGGCGAAGGGCGGCGAGGGCGTGGCGGCGCTGCGCGCCCACCTCGACGCGGAAGCGGCGCGGACTGTTCCGCGACGGGCGGAGGCCGGCCGCTTCCGCCTCGCCATCGACCGCTGCTTCAGCCTGGCCGGGGCCGGCACGGTGGTCACCGGCACGGCGCATGCGGGAAAAGTCGGCGCTGGCGACACGGTGACGATCGCGCCGGCGGCGCGGCGCGGGCCGCTGCGGGCGCGGGTGCGCAGCCTGCACGTGCAGGACCGTCCGGCGCCGCAGGGTGCGGCCGGCGAACGCATCGCCCTGGCGCTGACCGGCGACTTCGAGAAGGCCGACATCGCGCGCGGCATGTGGGTGGTCGATCCGGCGCTGGCCGTTCCGCTGACCCGCTTCCATGGCGAGCTGCGCGTCCCGGCCGCCGCTGCGCCGCTGCGGCATTTGCAGAACGTTCACGTGCACCTCGGCACCGAGGACATCCTCGGCCGCGTTGCGCTGCTCGATTGCACCGAGGCGGCGCCGGGCAGCGCGGCGTTGGTCGAGATCCTGCTCGAACGCGAAACCCTGGCCCTGCGCGGCGACCGCTTCGTGCTGCGCGATGCCGGCGCCCAGCGCACCGTGGCGGGCGGGCGCGTGCTCGACATCGTTCCGCCGACGCGGCACAAGCGCAGCGCCGAGCGGCTTGCCCTGCTCGGCACCCTGCGTGCGGACGACTCACTCGCGGTGCTGGAACTCATGACGCGGCAGGGGCTGGCCGGCGTCGACCTGGACCGCGTTGCCGTGGCATGGAACCTGTTGCCGGCCGATGCGGATGCCCTGTGGCAGCGCGCCGGGCTGCGCCAGGTGCGCGCCGGCGACGGGCAGCTGGGCTTTGCCGCCGCGACCTGGGAAGCACTGGCCCGGCGCCTGCTGGATGCCCTGGCACGGGAACACGAGCGCGCCCCGGACCTGACCGGGGTCGAACGCGAACGCCTGCGGCGCATGACCGCGGCCAACCTGCCGCGGGCTGCCTTCGACGTGCTGGCCGGCGAGCTGCTGGCCGCCGGCGCGGTGGCGCAGACCCGTGCCTGGCTGCATCTGCCGAACCATGCCGTCAGCGTCTCGGCGGCCGACCGCGACCTGTTCGCGGTGCTGAAGCCCCTGCTCGATGCGCAGGCATTCAATCCGCCGCGGGTGCGCGACGTGTTCCGCGCCAGCGGCACGCCCGAGGACACCGTGCGCCAGTTGTTCCGCCGCATGGCGCGTGGCGGCGAGCTGTATCCGGTGGCGCACGACCACTTTTTCACCGCCGCGGCGGTGGCCGAGCTGGCCGCCATCGTCGCCCGCCTGAGCGCCGAAAATGGCGCTGCGCGTGCCGCCGACCTGCGCAATGTCATTTATGCCGATGGCAGCGGCGGGCGCAAAGTGGCGATCCAGATCCTCGAATTCTTCGACCGCATCGGCTACACTCGCCGGGTGCGTGACGAACACGTGGTACGCGGCAACGGCGCGGGTCAGGCATGGATGGACAATAACTAAAGTACTACGGAAGAGAACGTTCCCCGGTGGGGCGGCCGGTCTTCAAAATCGGCAGGGGTCGCCACGCGGTCCCTGGTGGGTTCGACTCCCTCTCTCTTCCGCCAACCTTCCCCAAGGAGAGACAAATGCACCAGACATCAAGAACCTACCTGCTGTCGGCGGCTGGCGCGCTGCTGCTCGCCGCCTGTGCGTCCCAAACCAGCGCCCCGCCTGCGGACCGGATCGCCAGCGCCACGCTCGAAGCCCGCTCGGGCAGCAGCGTGACCGGGGTGGTGACCTTCACCACGCGCGGCGACCGGCTGTTCGTCGATGCCCGGGTCAGCGGCCTGACCCCCGGCGAGCATGGCTTCCATGTGCACGAGGTGGGCGATTGCAGCGCGGCCGACGCCACCAGCGCCAAGGGCCACTTCAATCCCGCTGGCAAGGCGCATGGCCACCACGGCGGCGCCGAGCGTCATGCCGGCGACATGCCGAACCTGGTGGCCGACAAGTCGGGCGGCGCCAACCTGGCGGCCGAGCTGACGCAGCTCACGCTCGGCAACGACGCCAGCAGCATTGCCGGGCGCGCCGTGGTGATCCACGCCGACCCCGACGACTACAAGTCGCAACCGGCCGGCAATTCCGGCAAGCGCGTGGCCTGCGGCGTGATACGCGTGGCGGCACCGAGGTACTGAGGAAGCATGGCCCTGCTGCCTTTTCGCGGTGCGATACCCGATGGCCTGCTCTACGATGCCGAGCACGACATGTGGGTGCGACGGCTGGGCGAGGAGGCGCTGATCGGCGCAACCGCGTTCGGCATCCATCGTGCCGGAGAAATCATTGGCTTCACCGCCAAACCGAAAGGCGCGGAAGTCGAGGCGGGGCGCGGCATGGGCACGGTGGAATGCGCCAAGACAGTGTTGGCGGTGCGCGCGCCGCTGTCCTTCGTGCTGGTCGAGGCGAATGAGGAGGCCGAGGAACATCCCGGCGTCCTCAACCGCGATCCCTACCAGGCCGGCTGGATGGTGCGCGCGCGGCCGACTGCGTGGGACGCCGAACGTGCCGGCCTGATCGATGCCGCGGCCTATCGTGAACATGTGGCGCGTGTCGAGCCGGGAGCGGAATTCGCGTGAGCGGCCAGCGCAAAAAACTTGCCATCCTGCTCTGGTCGGCGACGGCGGATCGTCCCGAACTGTGCGCCACGCCCTTCGTGCACGCCGCCGCCGCCGCCGCCTTCGACAGCGAGGTGGAAATCCATTTCGCCGGTCCGACGGTGCGCCTGCTGGTGGTTGGGGTGGCGGATGCGCTGCGTCCCTGGCCCGGCGTCGACACCTCGATCTACCAGATGATGCGCCAGGCCACCAATCTCGGCGCCAGCCTGAATGCCTGCGCCATGGCCATGGGCGCCCTGGTGGCGAAGGACGAGGCCCTGATCCCCGAGTATGCCGGCACCATTGCCGCCAGCGCTTTCGTTGCCCGCGCGCTGGACCCGGAATGGGCGACGCTGGTGTATTGAGGCCCGGATGTGAGTGCGCTCTCCTGCCCCTCTTGTCGCAAGCCGATGCAGCAGCACCAGTTTCAGCGCAAGCTGGGCGGCGAGCTTGGCCTCGACCTGTGCATGTCGTGCCAGGGCATCTGGTTCGACGATTTCGAAAGCCTGCAGTTGGCCCCGGCCGGAATCGTCGAACTCTTCCGCTTGATCCACGAACAGGACCCGAGTCTGCGCCAGCCGCTGGCGGCTTCCCTGCATTGCCCGCGCTGCGGCGAAGGCCTAATCCATTCGCAGGATCGGGTCAAGAGCGGGCGCTTTAACTACCTGCGCTGCAGCGAGCACGGCCGCTTCATCAGTTTCGGCCAGTTCATGATCGAAAAGGGCTTCGTTCGTCAGCTGAGTCCGGGCGAGATCAAGGCGCTGAGACCCCAGGTGGCCCTGCTGCGCTGCGCTTCCTGCGGGGCGCCGGTCGACATCCGCAAGGACAGCGCCTGCGCGCATTGCCGGACCCCGATCGCCGTGCTCGATGCGGATGCCGTGAAAAAGGCGCTGGCGGATTACACGCGGGGTGCGCCGGGTCGCTTGCCGCCACCGGTGGTCGCACTACCCCATGCAAGCGGTAGCCGGGGCGTTGCTGGCAACCCGGTGGTCGAGCCTGAGGTGGTGGATCTGCTGAAGCAGGGCATCGAATCCCTATGGGAAAGCGTGCTGTCATGAGGCCGAACATTACAGGGGTGATCTTGTCCGGCGGCGAAGGCCGGCGCATGGGCGGTGTCGACAAGGGGCTGGAACTCCTCGACGGCCGCCCGCTGGTGCACTTGGTCCTGGAGCGTCTGCGTCCCCAAGTCGGACGGGTGGTGATCAGCGCTAATCGCAACCTCGAGCGCTACCGAGAATTCGGCTGCGCGATCCTTGCGGACCGCATGCCGGGTTACTGCGGTCCTTTGGCCGGGCTGCAGGCGGCCATGTTCCAGGCTGACACGCCGCTGCTGCTCGCCGCCCCCTGCGATTCACCCCGGTTGCCGACCGACCTGGCGGCCAGACTGGAAGAAGCGCTCGAGGCGGCGCATGCCGACCTTGCCGTGCCACTCGCCGGTGATCGTGTTCATCGTGCCTTTTGCCTGGCGCGGCGCGAGCTGCTGCCGCGGCTCGATGCCTTCCTGATCAGCGGCGGCCGCAAGCTCGGCCTCTGGTATGAATCGCTGCAGGTCGTGGAGGTCGACTTCGAGGACCAGGCCGCGGCATTCGCCAACCTCAATTCGATGGACGACCTGGGCTGCATGGCTACCGGCATGCGCGCGATTGGGACGGCATGACGGCGGAGACGAGCAAGCCAACGGCCGGCGCAAGCATCCCGGCGCCCGATGAGGGCCGCGGGTTTCGCCTCTATCGCCATTATTCGATCGCGGCCTGCGTGTCGTTCCTGGTGGTGGGTGCGGTGCTCCTATTCTTGCAGGAGCGCGAGATCGCCTTCTTCGAGGCAGCCCAGCAGCGTGAGCTGGTGGCGCTCAAGGCGTTGCACAAGGATCTCGCGACACAGGCCGAAAACGCCGCGCGCGATGGCCTGGTGGCCGAACAGGAGGCGGCCAACGTGGCCCTGACCCGGCTGTTCGCCAACTTGCTGTGGACCTCGGATTTCGCGCCCTTTGTCCGGCGCGTCGCGGCACTGCCGGGCGCGACCTGCACCGCTGCCGACGCCGCAGCGCGGCGCGCCTGCGCCGATGCGCTGGGGCAGCACATCCGCGACCTGCCGGGTTTCACCGCACTGGACCGCAAGACCATTGCTGCGATGAAAAACACCGGGGTATTCAAGATCAAGGTTTACGACATGCGCGGCCTGACCGTGTATTCGTCGGAACACGGCCAGATCGGCGAGGACAAATCGACCAATGCCGGCTGGCGCGTGGCCGCCGGCGGCAAGCCGGCCAGCGAGCTGACCCACCGCGACCAGTTCAGCGCCTTCGAGGGCGTGGTCGAGAACCTCGACCTGATTTCCAGTTACATACCGGTGTTCGCGCCCGGCGGTTCCGAGGTGGTCGGCGTGTTCGGAATCTATGCCGACGTCACCGGCTTGCTGCGCCAGATCCGCGCCAGTTCGACCCGCATCGCGGGCATCATGGCGGCCGGCGAGCGACGCGCCGAGGACGAGGCCAGGCAGAACCTCGGCAGCGTGGTGAATAGTTCCAAGCAGTTCCTGCTGCTGGTCGGCGCGGTCATGGCCTTGTTGTTTCTCGCCCTGCTCTACATCGTCCATCGCGGCCAGCGCATCATCGATGCGCAGCAACTGGCGCGGGCGCGCGATGCCGACCGCGAGCGCGAATGGCACCAGACCCAGATCACTGCCATGGCCCGCATCGCCGCCGCCCACGAGGAAGCGCTCCAGCGCCTGCAGCGCATCGCCGGGCGCGTCCCCGGGGTAGTGTTCGAACTGCGCCGCCACGCTGACGGCAGATTTTCCGTTCCCTATGCCAACGAGATGCTGCGCGATACGCACGGCATCGGACCGGAAGAGGTATCCACCGATGCCGGGCCGATGTTCGCCCGCCTGCACCCCGACGACCTGCCGGCCTTCCGCGCCGCGATCGAGGAATCGGCACGCCGGCTCGCCCCCTGGCGCCACCAGTATCGCGTGCTGGTTCCCGGCCAGGAGGTACGCTGGATGCAGGTCGATGCGGTTCCGGAAAAGGAGGCCGATGGTTCCGTGCTCTGGCATGGCTTCATTTCCGACATCGGTACCCGCAAGGCGACCGAGGCCGAACTGGAACAGTATCGTCATCATCTCGAGGAACTGGTTTACTCCCGCACCGGCGAACTGGCCCAGGCGCGCGATGCCGCCGAGGCTGCCAGCCGCGCCAAGAGCGTTTTCCTCGCCAACATGAGCCACGAGTTGCGCACGCCGCTCAACGGCATCATGGGCATGACGGCGCTGGCTTTGCGCAGCGCGACCGACCCGCAGCAGATCGACCAGCTCGAAAGGAGCATGGGCGCGTCGCGGCACCTGCTGGCGGTGATCAACGACATCCTCGACATTTCCAAGATCGAGGCCGATCGCATGACGCTGGAAGAGCGCAACTTCATCCTTCCCGACCTGATCGACGAAACCCTGCTGATGCAGGACGAGGCGGCGCGCGCCAAGGGCCTGGCCGTGTCTTCCCGGATCGCGCCCGAATTGCCGCGGGTGTTGTGCGGCGATGCCCTGCGCATACGCCAGATCCTGCTCAACTTCCTCGGCAACGCGGTCAAGTTTTCCGAGCGGGGGGAGATTGCGGTGAGCGCCGCCCTGGTCGGGCAGGACAGCGCCAGCGTGGTGGTGCGTTTCGAGGTCAGCGACCAGGGCATCGGCATCAGCCCGGAACAGCAGGAGCGCCTCTTCAAACCCTTCAGCCAGGCCGACGATTCGTCTACGCGCCGCCATGGCGGCACTGGCCTGGGCCTGATCATCTCGCGCCGCATCGCGCGGCTGATGGACGGTGATGCGGGTGTCGACAGTGAGCCCGGCGTCGGCAGCCGGTTCTGGGCCACCGTGCGCCTGCGGCGCGCGACGGATGGACCGGAGGCACCGACCGGGGCGCCGCGTGAAGTCTCGGCCGCGTTGCTGAAGGCTGAATTCAGCGGCAGGCGCGTGCTGGTGGCGGAAGACGATCCGGTCAACCAGGAAGTCGCCCTGTATCTCGTGGCAACCGCCGGATTGCACGCCGAACTGGCGACTGACGGGCGACAGGCAGTGGAACGGGTCGGCGCGGAGGGCTTCGATCTGGTGCTGATGGACGTGCAGATGCCGGTGCTGAGCGGGCTCGATGCCGCCCGTGCCGTTCGCCGCCTGCCCGGCTGCGAATCCCTGCCCATCATCGCCATGACCGCCAATGCCTTCAACGAGGACCGCGAGCAATGCCTTGCCGCGGGCATGAACGACCACATCGGCAAACCGGTCGAGCCGGAGACGTTGTATGCCGTCATGCTGCGTTGGCTGCGCCTCCGGCGCGAGGCGGAGCGGGGCGGATGATGCGCCGTGCGCGTAGGGGCCTGTTGCTGCTCGTGGCCACCGGCGTCGCCGGTGGCGCCGGTGCGCAGGCTGTCGATGCCGGCGATGCCGCCGAACGCCTGGGCAATGCGCGTGCGGCGGTGGTGGCGATGGAAGAGCGGCATGCCGAACTGGAGACGGCCAATCGCGAACTGATCGAAAAGCTGCGTGCACTGGAAAAGAGCAACAAGGAGCTCGGCGACAGCCTGGCGCGCCAGAAGCAGGCCCTGGCGGCAAACCAGGCAGCGACGCGTAAGTTCTCCGCCAGCCTGGCGCGGCGCCTGTATCGGAACGCCTCGCGCCACGTCAATGGCATGGCGGCGGTGGCGATCCCCTATGTCGGCGCCGGCGTTACGGCGGCGATGACCGCGCTCGACATCCGCGAGAGCTGCGAAGCCCTGCGCGAGCTGAACGAAATGCATCGCGCCATGCAGCTGGACCCGGAAAACGAAGCCCCGGTCTGCGCCATGCAGGTCGGCTCGCGCGAACAGATCATCAACCAGGTGCTGGCCAACTGGCGCAGCGCCTATGCCGTCGCCGCGGCGTGGACCAACCAATACGAGATCTGGCTGGCGCCGGAGCCGGTGCCGGTCGACTCGGCGCGTGCGATCGAACTCTGGTCGGCAGTATTCGGCACCCTGCCCAATCCCTCGGCGCGCACCGCCGCCGGGCTGGCCGCGCCGCGCGCACCGCAGCCGCCGATAGGGCCGCTGGCACCCTTGTCGCCGCAGCTGCCGGCCCTGCCCGCCTATCCGGGGCGCTGAGGGTGCCGGGTTACATCAGGACGATGTCGTACTGTTCCTGGGTGTAGCCGCTTTCGGCATGCAGCGAGATCGGCATGCCGATGAACTCGGAGAGCATGGCAACCGCCTGCGATTCCTCTTCGAGGAATAGGTCGATCACCGCCGGTGCGGCCAGCACGCGCATTTCGCGCGCGGTAAATTGCCGCGCCTCGCGCAGCAGTTCGCGCAGCACTTCGTAGCAGACGGTCTGCGCGGTCTTGACCTCGCCGCGCCCGCCGCAGGTCGGGCAGGGTTCGCACAGCACGTGGGCGAGGCTCTCGCGGGTGCGCTTGCGGGTCATTTCGACCAGGCCAAGCTGGGTGAAGCCGGACACCGTGATGCGCGTGTGGTCCTTGGCCAGGGCCTTGTTGAATTCGGTCAGCACGGCTTCCTTGTGCTGCTCGTCTTCCATGTCGATGAAGTCGGCAATGATGATGCCGCCGAGGTTGCGCAGGCGCAACTGGCGCGCGATGGTTTGTGCCGCTTCGAGGTTGGTCTTAAAGATGGTGTCGTCGAAGTTGCGCGAGCCGACATAGCCGCCGGTATTGACGTCCACCGTGGTCATCGCCTCGGTCTGGTCGAAGATCAGGTAACCGCCGGACTTGAGGTCGACCCGCCGCGCCAGCGCTTTCTGGATTTCGTCCTCGACGCCGTGCAGATCGAACAGGGGGCGCTCGCCGGTGTAATGCACCAGCCGGCCGCTCACCTGCGGCACGTACTCCTGTGCAAACAGTTGCAGCTTCTGGAAGTTCTCGCGCGAGTCGATCACCACCGCGCTGGTTTCCGAGGTCACCAGGTCGCGCAGCACGCGCTGGCCCAGGGTCAGGTCTTCGTGCAGCACCATCGGTGGCAGGGCGCCCACGGCGCGGCCCTTGATCTCGGCCCAGATGCGCCGCAGGTAGGCGATGTCGGCGGCGAGTTCCTCGTCGCTGGCGCCGGCGGCTACGGTGCGCAGGATATAGCCGCCGGGTTGTTCGGTAGGCAGCAGCGAAGCGATGCGGGCGCGCAGCGCGTCGCGCTCGGCCTCTTCGGCGATGCGCTGCGAAATGCCTATGTGGTTGTCCTGCGGCAGGTGCACCAGCAGGCGACCGGCAATCGAAATCTGCGTCGTCAGGCGCGCGCCCTTGGTGCCGATCGGGTCCTTCTGCACCTGCACCATGATCGACTGCCCCTCGCTCAGGATGCGTTCGATGGGGCGGGTTTCATGGTTGGCGTGGCCATTCCCGGCAGGACGCTCGCTCCAGATGTCGGCGACGTGGAGGAAGGCGGTGCGCTCCAGGCCGATCTCGACGAAGGCCGACTGCATCCCCGGCAGGACGCGCACCACGCGGCCGAGATAGACGTTGCCGACGATGCCGCGGCCGTTGGTGCGCTCGATGTGCAGCTCCTGCACCACGCCCTGTTGCAAGAGGGCGACGCGCGTTTCCTGCGGAGTGAAGTTGATCAGGAATTGCTCGTTCATCATTTGGGCAGGGCCCGGTCAAAGCGGATAGCCGAATTCTCGCAGCAAGAGCGCGGTTTCGCACAGCGGCAGGCCGACGATGCCCGAATGCGAGCCGCTGATCGATTCGACGAAGATCGCGGCGCGGCCCTGGATGCCGTAAGCGCCGGCCTTGTCCATCGGGTCGCCGGTTTGCACGTAGCGCCGGATCTCCTCGGCGCCCAGCGTGCGGAAGCGCACCTCGCTGACCGACAGCCGGGATTCGATGCGCTCGCCGCGTGCCATGGCGATCGCCGTCAGCACGCGATGGCTGCGCCCCGAGAGGCGCGCCAGGATGGATTCAGCGTCCGCCGTGTCGCGCGGCTTGGCGATGATTTCGCCATCGACGTCAAGCGTGGTGTCGGCGGCCAGTACCGGATGCGGCACCAGCGGCCGGCGTTTCAGCAGGTCGGCGCCGAAGCGCGCCTTGGCCTGCGCGACGCGCAGCACGTAGGCATCCGGCGTCTCGCCGGGCAGGCTGTCCTCATTGACTTCGGTGTCTTCGCGCGGATTGCCGCGAAACAGCAGCAGGTCGAAGCGCACGCCGATCTGGGTCAGCAGCTCGCGGCGGCGCGGGCTGCGTGAGGCGAGGTAGATGCGCGGTTCCATCATGGCATTCGCGTGTCGTTGAAGGGGCAGCGGAGCATAGCCTCAGTCGCGATGGTAGGGGTGGCCCTTTGTCACGCTGTGGGCGCGATACAGGGCCTCGGCGAGCACCACGCGAACCAGCGCGTGGGGCAGGGTCAGGCTCGACAGGCGCAGGGTTTCGTGGGCCGTGTCCTTGATCCTCGGGTCGAGTCCGTCCGGGCCGCCGATGATGAAGGCGACATCGCTGCCGCCGGCCATCCATTTGCCCAGGCGCTCCGCCAGCTGGCGCGTGGTGGGCGCCTCGCCGCGTTCGTCGAGGGCGATGCGGCGGCAGCCGGCGGGCAGGCGGGCCTCGATGCGCGCGGCTTCAAGGGCCATCATGGCTTCCGGGGTCTTGCCCGTGGTGCGCGGTTCCGGCTTGATCTCCAGCAGTTCCAGCGACAGCTCGCGCGGCATGCGCCTGGCGTAATCATCCCAGCCGGCCACCACCCAATCGGGAGGGCGGGTGGCGACGGCGGCGACGATCAGCCTCATTCGTCGTCGCTGTCGCCGGTGGCCTTCTTGCGCGTGCGCTTGGGCACGACTTTCCAGAGTTCTTCGAGGTTGTAGTAGCTACGGATCGCCGGTTGCATGACGTGCACCACGATGTCGCCGAGGTCGACCAGCACCCACTCGCCGGCATCTTCGCCCTCGATGCCGATCACCGTGCCGCCCGCCTCCTTGACCTTGTCGTGCACGCTCTTCGCCAGCGCCTTGACCTGGCGGTTGGAGTCGCCGGTGGCGATGATGACGCGGTCGAACATCGCCGAGACCTTGGTCGTGTTGATTACCTCGATGTCCTTGGCCTTGATGTCTTCGAGGGCGGCGACGGCGAGCTTTTGCAGTTTTCTAATGTCCATGCGGAGTCCGGTAGAGCTGGTGCGAGTCAATATAGTCGAGAACGGCATCGGGAACCAGATGCCGCACATTGCCGCCGCGCGCCAGGCGTTCGCGGATGGCTGTGGCTGACACTTCCAGCGCGGTGATGGCAAACGGGACGATACGGCCGGCGGGGGCCTTGGCCAGGTCGGCGGCCGTGCCTCGCCGGGAACGGAATTCGGCGTCGAGCGCGGCTCCCTGCCCTTGGCCCGCGCCGGCACCCTGTGTCTCAGCGGGAATAGTCAGTTCATGCCCCGGCCGCGTCGCCACCGCGATGTGGGCCAGGTCGAACAGCTCGCGCCAGCGATGCCAGGCTTCCAGCCGGGAGAACGCATCGGCGCCGAGCAGCAGCACCAGCGGGCGTCGCGGACCGTGTTGCCGGCGCTGCCGGGCAAGCGTGTCGATGGTGTAGCTGGGCTGGTCCGCGGCAGCGACCTCGGCGCGGTCGACGCTGAAACCCGGCAGGTCGGCGATGGCGCGTTCGACCATGGCCAGCCGCTGTTCGGCGGCGCAGTGCGGTGCCGAGCGCAGCGGCGGATTGCCGGCCGGGATCAGGCAGATTTCGTCCAGGCCCAAGGCCTCGCGCGCCTCGATCGCCAGGCGCAGGTGGCCGACATGCACAGGGTCGAAGGTGCCGCCGAAGAGGCCGAGCGGGCCTGTCTCACTCATCGGCTTGCACGGGCTGGGCGAAGACGTCGCGGTAGGACAGGTAGACGCTGGCCACCATGGTCGGCGCCAGGACGAAGATCAGCAGCATGCGCAGTGCGGTGTTGAGCACGGTCAGCAGGGATTGCGAGATCTGCCCGGCCAGGATGAGGATCAGCCCGGGCACGACGGCGCCGACCAGCACGATGGCAATGCCATACATTGCAAACGCCTTCCAGTTGCGCCAGCTGGCGACGAAACTGAAGAACAGCGACTTGGCGGCGCCGATGCCATCCCAGGCGGTGAGCAGGGGGGCGAACCAGAAGGCCATCAGCAGCGGCGAGGCCAGCACCAGCAGGATGGCAAGGTCGGTGGTGAGGGCGACGAGTTCTTCCGGAGTGATGCCGTCGTTGAGGTTTACCGGGTCACCGAGAAAGGATCCACCCAGGACCAGCAGGCTGGAGCCCAGCAGGTGCAGGCCGCCGAGGCGCATCAGGCCGACGCGCTGGGTGCCGATGCCCTGCCCCAGCGTTTCGCTGCTGAAACTGCCGCCCTGCTCGACGGCACGACAGCCATTGGCCAGCATCACCGTCAGCGCCGGCAACAGCAGGGGCAGGATGAAGGGGCCGATTTTCGGAATCAGGTTCACCACGATCACCGTCAGCAGGTAGCCGAAGGTCAGCGCCGTCATCATCGGCGGGTGGCGGCGAAACAGGGCGAAGCCGGCCAGCAGCCAGAGCACGCCATGGCGGGCGGGAAGGCGTCGTGCATCCATCAGTCGTCCTGTTCCATGAAATCCACCACCTGCGGAGCGGCGAGCGGCAGGGCCTGCGGGTCGAAGGCGACGTCGCCCTCGGGGTCGGGCCGGCCGGTCGCTTCCAGGCTTGCAAAATCGAACAGCCGCGCGTCGAGCAGGTGCGAGGGCACCACGTTGGCGAGGCTGCGGAACATGGTCTCGATGCGGCCGGGGAAACGCTTCTCCCATTCGTTCAGCATCTGCTTCACCTGCTGCCGCTGGAGGTTGGGCTGCGAACCGCACAGGTTGCAGGGAATGATGGGAAACTCGCGCAGCGCCGCCCATTTTTCCAGGTCGCGCTCGCGGCAGTAAGCCAGCGGGCGGATAACGATGTGGCGGCCGTCGTCCGAGACCAGTTTGGGCGGCATGGATTTCAGTTTGCCGCCGAAGAACATGTTGAGGAACAGGGTTTGCAGGATGTCGTCGCGATGGTGGCCGAGTGCGATGCGCGTCGCCCCCAGTTCGCCGGCCACGCGGTAGAGCACACCGCGGCGCAGGCGCGAGCACAGCGAACAGGTGGTCTTGCCCTCCGGGATCACGCGCTTGACGATGGAATAGGTGTCCTCGTTTTCGATGTGGAAGGGGACGTCGATCGAGCGTAAATAATCGGGCAGCACGTCGGCGGGGAAGCCCGGCTGCTTCTGGTCGAGGTTGACCGCAACGACGTCGAAGGCAACAGGCGCATGCTCGCGCAGGAAAAGTAGGATGTCGAGCAGGGCGAAGGAATCCTTGCCGCCGGAAAGGCAGACCATCACTTTGTCGCCGGCGCCGATCATGTTGAAGTCGGCGATCGCCTGACCGACTTCGCGGCGCAGGCGTTTGGCGAGCTTGTTACTTTCGAAGGCAGCCTTTTGCGCCTGGCGGGCGGTGGGTGCAGGGCTTAGTACAGCGTTCATAAATGTGCGGTGCGGCCGCCGTCGACGTTGATCACCTGGCCGGTGACATAGGGGGCATCGAAGATCAGGAACTTTACCGTGCGTGCAATGTCTGCGGGCGCGCCGACCCGCTTCAGCAGGCTGTGTTCGACGATCGCGGCGCGTTCCGCCGGCGGGAAATCGTCGGTGCCCTGCGGCCACTCGATGGCACCGGGCGCCACCGCATTGACCCGCACGCGGGGGCCGAGTTCCTGCGCCAGGGCGCGGGTCAGGCCGAGCAGGCCGGCCTTGGCTGCGCAATACACGGCATAGCCGCGCAGCGGGCGTTCGGCATGGATGTCGGTGATATTCACGATGCAGCCGCCGTTGGCCTCGAGCTGCAGCGCAGCGGCCTGGGCGAGGAAGTAGGGCGCCTTGAGGTTGGAGCCGACCAGGTCGTCCCAGATCGCCGTGTCGACAGCGCCGACTTTCGTGGCATAGAACGAGGACGCATTGTTCACCAGCGCATCGAGGCGGCCAAAGTGGCCGAGCACGGCAGCCACCAGCATTGGCGGCGCGGCATCGTCGAGCAGGTCGGCGCTGAACACGGCGGCACTTTCCGGGCGTATGCCGTTCAGCCGTGCCGCGAGGTCTTCGGCCTCGGCGCGCGAGTGGCGGCAATGGATCGCAAGCCGGGCCCCGGCGGCATGCAGCGTGCGCGCGATCTCGGCGCCGACGCGACGCGCGGCGCCGGTGACGAGGACGACGGGAGCAGGCGGGGATGCCATCATGGCTTGAGTATAGCGGCGAGCACCCGCGCCGCCGCGGCGAAGCCGAAACTGGCGGTGACGGCCACCGACGAGCCATAGCCGGCGCAATTCAGGCCGGCGCCGGCATCGAATTCCGCAGCTGGCAGGGCGCAGGAGGCGTCAATGCGCGGTGCCTGTTCCGGCGAGAACACGCAGTCGACGCCGAACTTCTGCTTCGGGTCGCGGCTGAAGCCGTATTCCTTGCGCAGGCGGGCGCGGACCTTGGAGGCCAGTGCGTCCTGCGTGGTGCGCGAGAGGTCGGCGATCTCGATCCGCGTCGGGTCCTGGCGGCCGCCGGCGCCGCCGGTGGTGACGATGCGCAGGCGGGCGCGGCGGCAATGGGCGATCAGCGCCGCCTTGGCGCGCACCTGGTCGATTGCGTCGATCACCGCATCGCAGGCGGGCAGGAGCATGGCGACGTTGTCTTCATCGATGAATTCCTCAATGCCGACCACCGTGCAGCCCGGGTTGATGGCCAGGATGCGCTCGCGCATGGCGGCCACCTTGGCCGCCCCCAGCGTGGTGCCCAGCGCCTGGGCCTGGCGATTGATGTTGGACTCGGCGACGTGGTCGAGGTCGATCAGCGTCAGGCGGCCGATACCCGATCGCGCCAGTGCTTCCGCGGCCCAGGAGCCGACGCCGCCGATGCCGATTACCGTGACGTGCGCCGTCGCGGCGCGCGCCAAAGCCCCGCTGCCATAGAGGCGTTCGATGCCGCCAAAGCGGCGCTGGGTATCGGCGGCGATGTTCACGCCGCAATTTTAATTCGCTGAAAGTTGACCTGGGACACGGCAGGACTCTTTCTCCTGTGGCAGGATCGCACCGGATAGTCAGCCCAAACAAGCGGATTGAACGTGTTACCGTTGCCAAGCCACATCTCGGTCGGGATTCCTTCGATCGACGACCAGCACCAGTCCCTGCTGGACCAATTGCAAAGAATGTTCAGCGATCCCGAGGATCACCCGGGCTCTGCCGATTTCTCCGAAGCCCTCTCGCGGCTGAGCGGCCAACTCATCGACCACTTTGCCAGCGAAGAGCAGGTCATGCGCACGCTTGGCCTGCCGCCGGACATGCTGGCGCGGCACATTGACGATCACAGCCGGATCATCGAACAGATCACGCAACTGAGTTTCGATCTGATGAAGCAGCGGCTGATCGAGCGCAAGACCATCATGGCCAAGGTGAAGGACTGGGTATTGGGCCACCTCACCGAGTACGACCTCCAATTGCGAAACCGGAAACCGTAACTCGCCGCCGGAGGCAGCAGGCAATCACGCCTTCTTGACGAACTCCGACTTCAGCCCCATGGCGCCGATGCCGTCGATCTTGCAGTCGATGTCGTGATCGCCCTCGACCAGGCGGATGTTTTTCACCTTGGTGCCGACCTTGACCACGTAGGATGAACCCTTCACCTTGAGGTCCTTGATCACGGTTACCGAATCGCCGTCCTGCAGGACATTGCCGACGGCATCGCGCACGACCCGCTCGGTTTCACCGGGTTCGGCGCCGGCATTGCGCGGCCATTCATGGGCGCACTCGGGGCAGACGAGCATGTCGCCGTCTTCGTAGGTGTAGGCGGAATTGCACTTGGGGCAGGGCGGCAGACTCACGGGGACTTCCCTTGGGGCAAGTTAGAGATCGATGCCTACCACGTCGTCGGCCTCGAACTCGTCGGGCACCGAGCCGTCGCCGATGCCGGTGACCATCGCCGCCAGCATCTCATCCTGCTTGACGAAATACTCGGCGCTGATGGGGTCGTAGAAACGCTGCCCGATGGCGACATCGCGGAACAGGGTACGACGGTTGGCTGGCGGCTGGGTCATGAGGATTCCAATGGCGTGGGGGAGTTGAAGTATTGCTGTCCTGAGCGGGGGAATTTTAATCGGCCTTCGGGTGCGATCCACGGCCGGAATGACTGGGAATCAGCCTGGCGGCGAGGTGCGCCTTCCGAAGCGGCGCTAGTGATAGTGGATCGCCAGCCAGACGGTTGGCTGCGACGGGTCAGTCCAGTTGATCCGATGTCGTCGGTGGGCTTCGATATTGACCCAGTCGCCCGGCCCCAGCTTGCACGATTCCGCTTCGTTCTCGAATTGGAGTTCGGCCGCGCCGGAGAGCAGTACAACCCATTCGCCGACTTCCTGGTCATACCAGAAGCCAGGCGGGCTGGCCTGCCCGCTCGAGACGATGCGTTCGACGCGAAAACCCGACCGCGACAGCAATTCCTCGAACTGCTCGGCACGGGCGACCGCAGTGCCGACGCCGGAAAACAGGTTGCCCCTCATTTGGCGTGTCGTTCGCGCACGATAGGCGGAAGGTATTTGACCGAAAAGCGCCAACCTTCCGGCGTATCCCGCAGCACGAGCGTCTTCGACGTTGCGCCGTCCTCGAACAGATGGTCCGAGTTGGCCAGCTCCAAGGCACCGATGCCCTTGATGATGCACGCCCCTGGAATCGTTGTGAATACTGACTCGTTGGCGATCAGGACGAATTGTCCGGCCTTGGATTCGGAACAGGCGAGGCCGCCGGGAATCGAATGGGGATCCTTGCGCCAGGAGGCGCGCAGGGCATCGAGCCCTTTCACCAGTTCAGGCGTGATTTTGATCGAGAGGATGACTTCGCGCGACTTGTCGTGGCTCATCGGCCAATCCTACCACTTGGTCAGGGCCGGCCCGAAATGCGAAAGCCCCGCCGGCCAAACGGCGAACGGGGCCTTGGCCTTACCGGTGGCCGAGGGTCGACACCCCGCGACGCTTTCCGCGAACGCCAATGGGTATAACCCCGCTACAACGATGGAATGGCTAGTTGTAGCCTAGAACGGCGATGTTATCGAGCTCGTCCATACTGCCTCCTCCATTGGAGTTGTGCAGATAGCCTTCGCAGGCTATCGCCACTCCATTTGTATTGATTGGCCAGCTGATTCCGGGCTACTTTATCCCCAAGCCGGAGGTTCTTGATCGAACCTACTCAAAGGGAAATAGGGGCGATTTATGAATTTGCGGATGATTCAGACAACCTGCCACCTGAATAGAGCGACTCCCGCAGGCCCTGCAGCGAAGAACGTCTCGGCCGAAAGGTAACGATTCTCCGATGCTTGGCAGAATTGTCTGCAGCCCCATACTCCCCGAAACATTCGATCCAGCGCGCCACAAAGACAAAGCCCCAACCAGCAATGACTGGAAGGGGCTTTCTTGATACTGGTGGCAGGGGCTCACTCGTAGTTCATATTTAATGCACTGTTTTGTATGGATTTTATTGCATACAAAATGTGAGTTGCCCCCAAAGTTGCCCCCGTCCGAATCTGGACGTCAATGGCGAGATTTGGAGGGGGGCAAGCCACCAGAGTTAGCGGTTCGTTCAAAAAAGACGGTGCAAGCTTAACAAAATCACTTCACCATCGCCACCCGTACCTCCTCTCTGCCTTTCCCGCGATAACGCTCAAGATCGATTCCGCGAAGCTCAGGAATCTTCTTATAGTCGACCGTCCCGGCCTTCCACATGCGGATCACCGAGACGCCGCTTCCAGACTCCCTGGCGTGTCCGCGCCGGGTGAATTCTGATCAGGCGTGCCGATTCAATTCTGGCCAGGGGCTGTAGCTGTCTGACATGAGAGCAGCTGTGGATAAGTGTAGCGTAGTTTGGTTGGTTGCCCTC
>CAIVQO010000091.1 GCA_903908065.1 uncultured beta proteobacterium
CCTGCCCCTTGCAGCCGTCGCACTTCTCGGTACGAACAAAGGTTGGCATTTGTCTTCTACTCCTTGGTTGCGGTGTGGTTCGTAAAAAAACTCGGTACGGCGAAACTCAGCGGGCGGAATGCCCGGACAGCTTGACTTCAACTTTTTCGTGCGCTTCGAGGCCGGCGTAATACTTGCGCAGGACTTCCAGCACTTCGGGACGGGAGAACTCGGCGGGTACGTCGCCGCCTTCGGAAAGCATCTTGCGCAGCTTGGTGCCGGAGAGCAGCAGGCGATCCGCCTCGCCATGCGGACAGGTCCGGGCCGAGGCCATGCCGCCGCACTTGTAGCACCAGAAGGTCCAGTCGATCTTCAGCGCCTGGGTCTCCAGCGCGCCCTTGGGCAGTTCATCAAAGATGTGATGGGCGTCGAAGGGGCCGTAATAACTGCCGACGCCAGCGTGGTCGCGCCCGACGATCAGATGCGAACAGCCGTAGTTCTGGCGGAACAGCGCATGCAGCAGCGCCTCGCGCGGACCGGCATAGCGCATGTCGAGCGGATAGCCGGCCTGGATCACGGTCTTCTTGACGAAGTAGTTGTCGATCAGGGTGCTGATCGCCTCGGAGCGCACGTCGGCGGGAATGTCCCCGGGCTTGAGGTTGCCGAGCAGGGAATGCACCAGGACGCCGTCGCAAGTTTCAATTGCCACCTTGGCCAGGTATTCGTGCGAGCGGTGCATCGGATTGCGCGTCTGGAAGGCGGCAACCTTGCTCCAGCCATAGGATTCGAACAGGGCACGGGTTTCCTTGGGCGACATCAGCAGTTCGCCGTAGGTCTCGGGGAAACCGCCCAGCGAGAGCACCTTGACCGGGCCGGCGAGGTTGATCTCGCCCTGCTCCATGACCATCTTGACGCCAGGGTGCTCCAGGTCGGTGGTCTTGAACACCGTCGCGCACTCGTGCGCCTTGTCGATCGCGTACTTCTCGGTCACCTTCATGGTCGCGAGGATCGAACCGTCGTCCGGGTCGACCAGCGCGATATCGCCGGCGACCTTGATGCCGTCGGCGGTGGCCTTGTCGGTTGACAGCGTAATCGGGATCGGCCAGAACAAGCCGGAAGCCATCTTCATGCCGTCGCACACACCCTGCCAGTCAGCATGGCTCATGAAGCCCTCGAGCGGGGTGAAGCCGCCCTGGCCCATCATGACGATGTCGCCCTTTTCGCGGGAGCTGACCTTGACCTTGGGCAGAGATGCCGCACGGGCCAGTTCAGCCTTGAGCGCGTCGCCTTCAAGCAACAGTGGCCGCAAACTGCCGCCTCCGTGCGGATTGACCAACGCCATGCCGAGCCTCCTCCGAATATGGTTTTTCGTGAAGGCGGAAGGTTAACAAATCCCCAATACCCGCCGATGCGATTATTTCTATTTGGGGATAAGGGTTTGTTTATCGTCCCGGCGAAAAGTCCTTATACCCCGCTCTGGTAACATTCATCCCGTGTCCGCGGGATGGACCAAGCAAGTCAGCCCCACTCATGGGCTGCAGTCAACACCGCAAGCATTTGAATACCTACCCCGCCTCCAACCACCACCTGCCGAATGTCCAACACGCGCGTTTTGATCACTTGCAGGTATAAATCGAAATGACGCTCGATACGGGCTTCTGGCGCGGTCGTCAGGTCTTTCTAACCGGCCATACCGGCTTCAAGGGTGCTTGGCTGGCGCTTTGGCTGCAAAACGTCGGCGCCCGGGTTACAGCGCTCTCGCTGGCGCCGCCAACCCAACCCAACCTGTTTGAACTTGCGCACCTTGCCGAGATCATGGATTCGCACCATGGCGACATCCGCGATTTCGATGCGTTGGCGGCCGCATTGGTCAAAAGCCAGGCCAGCGTGGTATTCCACCTGGCGGCGCAGGCCACAGTCGCCGAGGGCTACCGCTCGGCGCGAGAAACCTTCGCCAGCAACCTTACCGGGACGCTGAACCTGCTGGACGCCATCCGCGAATCCTCGACGGTCAAGGCAGCCGTCATCGTCACCAGTGACAAATGCTATGCCCCGGCGGCAAACGACAAGGCACTGGCCGAAGACGCGCCCATGGGCGGGCTGGATCCCTACAGCGCCAGCAAGAGCTGCGCTGAGATCGCCGTCCAAGCATGGCGTGAATCTTTCTTCAGTAGGCCGGACGCGCCGCGCATCGCAACCGCCCGCGCCGGAAACGTGATTGGCGGTGGCGACTGGGGAGCACACCGCCTGCTGCCCGATCTCTTCACAGCCTTTGCCGCCGGCAAGACCCCGTCATTGCGCATGCCTGATGCGGTGCGCCCCTGGCAGCATGTTCTCGATGCCTTGCATGGCTACCTGATGCTTGCCGAAGCCCTGCACGACAAGGATGGCTCCCGCTTTGCCACCGGCTGGAATTTCGGCCCCGAGGCCGCCGATGCGATCAGTGTTGCCGAAATTGCCAACCGCGCTGCGGCCCATTGGGCCAAGGGGACCCGGGTCGAAATTGCCCCTGCCAATTTCCAGAAGGAAACGCAGGCACTCCGGCTCGACAGTTCCAGGGCGCGAGCCGAACTCGGCTGGAAATCGGCGTGGAATCTCGATCAGGCACTTAAACGCACCGCCGACTGGTACCGTGCCTGGGCGCAGGAGCGCGACCTGCGCGCGATCAGCCTGGCCCAACTCGACGACTATATGGCTACTTCATGAATCGCGAGACCTTGCGCACGAGCATCCTCGACCAGGTACGCGAGTTCGCCGCCGCACAGGAAGCACCACGTCCCTTTCTCGCCGGACAA
The DNA here is from genome assembly GCA_903908065.1 of uncultured beta proteobacterium. GTDB lineage: Bacteria > Pseudomonadota > Gammaproteobacteria > Burkholderiales > Rhodocyclaceae > Sulfuritalea. The sequence continues at coordinate 2,775 of CAIVQO010000091.1, forward strand.
ACAGCCGTGCCCCCTGCCGGCCGCATGCTCGATGCAGAGGCATATGTTGCGTTGGTCGATGCCGCGCTCGACGGCTGGCTGACCACCGGCCGTTTCAACGACGAATTCGAGCGCCTGATTGCGCAACGCATTGGCGTGAAGAGGGCACTGACCACAAGCTCAGGCTCCTCGGCCAACCTGCTGGCGCTTTCCGCACTGACTTCGCCCATGCTCGGCGAGCGTGCCCTGCAGCCCGGAGACGAAGTCATTACCGCCGCGGCCGGCTTTCCGACCACCATCAACCCGATAGTGCAAAACGGCCTGATGCCGGTTTTCGTCGATTCGGAACTTGCAACCTATAACCCGACCGTCGAGGCCATCGCAGCCGCCATCGGCCCGCAGACTCGGGCGATCATGCTTGCGCATGCGCTGGGCAACCCCTTCCGTGCCGGCGAACTGCGCGCGCTGGCCGATCGCCATGGACTCTGGCTGGTCGAAGATTGCTGCGATGCCTTCGGCTCGACCCTGCACGGTCGCAGTGTTGGCACCTTCGGCCATCTCGGCACACTCTCCTTCTATCCGGCGCACCACATCACCACGGGCGAGGGCGGCGCGGTATTCACCGACGATCCGCTGCTGGCGCGCATCGTCGAATCCTTCCGCGACTGGGGACGCGACTGTTATTGCGCGCCGGGAAGAGACAACACCTGCGGCAAGCGCTTCGATTGGCAACTTGGCGACCTGCCCTGCGGCTACGACCACAAGTACACCTACTCGCATGCCGGCTACAACCTCAAGATCACCGACATGCAGGCGGCCCTGGGCGTGGCGCAGATGGCGCGGCTGGACGATTTCATCGCCGCCCGGCGCGCCAATTTCCTGCACCTGCGCGAGCGGCTGCGCGACTGCGAGGAATTCCTGGTCCTGCCTGAGGCAACGGCAGGCAGCGATCCGTCGTGGTTCGGCTTCCTCCTCACCCTGCGCGAAAACGCGCCCTGCAGCCGCGTCGACCTGCTACGCTACCTCGACCAACAAAAGGTCGGCACGCGCCTGCTGTTTGCCGGCAACGTCACGCGCCAGCCCTATATGAAGGGGCGCAGCTTCCGCGTCAGCGGCGAACTGAACGTCGCCAATATCATCACCGAGCGCAGCTTCTGGATCGGCGTCTATCCGGGCCTCAGTAACGAGATGCTGGACTACGCTGCCGATCGAATTCGCGAATTCCTCGGAGTCGGCTTCTGAACCCGCCGCTGCCGCCCATTTCACCTAAAGACCGTGAGCACATCCTGACGCACACGGCAAATCTCTGGTCGCAGCTTGCCCATGCCCGCCTCTTCATCACCGGTGCCACGGGCTTCTACGGCAAGTGGCTGCTGGAGGCCATTGCCGCCGCCAACGACGCTTGCGGCGCGAATGTCCGCGCCACCCTGCTCAGCCGTGATCCGGTGCGCTTCCGGGCCGAGGTCCCGCATCTCGGATCGCGTCCCGATTTCGACTGGATTATTGGCGAGCCGGCCGGGTTCGAGTTTCCGGCCGGGCGCTTCGACTACCTGATCGACTTCGCCACGCCAAGCGCAGCAGAAGTCGGCGCTGGTGGTCCGGCGATCGTGGAGCGCTGCCTCCAGGGAAGCGCCAATTTGATACGTTTTGCTAGGACCGCAGGTGTACGACGGGTACTCTACGCCAGTTCTGGCGCAGTGTATGGCCGTCAGCCCGGCGATGTCGAGCGGTTGGGGGAAGACTTCTCCGCCGACGCGGCAACGGTTTCGTCCTACGGCCTGCTCAAGCAGCGCAGCGAAGCCCTGTTCCTCGCTTCCAACCTCGACTGCGTAGTTACCCGCGGCTTTGCCTTCATCGGCCCCTACTTGCCCCTGACCGACAAGTTCGCCGCCGGCAGCTTCCTGCGCGATGCACTGGCGGGTGGGCCAATCCGCATCCATGGCGACGGCCACGAAGTACGCAGCTATCTGTACGCCGGAGACTTGACGGCTTCCCTGATAGGCCTTCTTGCGCATGGAAAATGCAGAACTGCCTACAACGTCGGCAGCGACGTTGCGGTCTCGCTAATAGAATTGGCGAACCTGATTGCCGCATTGGCACCCGGCAGATGCGAAGTGTTGCTCGGTGGCAAACCTGCAGTGGGTGCTGAACGCTATGTGCCCGATGTTATACAAGGCAGGCGTACCCTAGGCAATCGGAGGGACCTGCCACTCGCCGAGGCCATCAAACGAACCCTGGATTGGGCGCTGAACGCCGCCCCGCCTGCGTTTTCCACCAAACCGAATCTGATCGATGCCTAAGGAATCACAGCAACAGAGGGAATGGCGAAAAATCGATGGGAAGCCCGTCGGGTTCCTTGCCTACTGCCGCGAACTCATCGAGTATCGGGAAGTGGCCTACGTTCTGATCGGAAGGGACCTGATAATTCGCTTTCGCCACACCTACTTCGGCTTGGCGTGGCTGCTGTTCAAACCCCTGATGCTTATGGCAACAATGACATTTGCATTCGGCCACCTTGCGGGTTTTGCCAAGGAGGGGGCCGTACCCTACCCGCTGATAATCTTTTGCGGCGTAATTCCCTGGTATTTCTTCTCAAATGCAGTGCCTGACGGCATGGGTACACTTAGTTGGCATATGCACATCATTCAGAAAACCTACTTTCCCCGTGCCCTGTTCCCGCTGACGGCCATTACCTCGGACGCGGTGGAATTCCTCGTCGCCTGGCTGTTATTTGCAGCCACATGCGTCTGGTTCCGGTTTGTGCCGGATTGGCGTGCGATCTTCTTCCCGCTGTTCTGCATCCAGCTTTACCTGCTTTGCGTAGGAATCGGGCTCGGATTGTCAGTTGTCAATGTGCGCTTTCGCGACATATCAAACTTGGTACCGTTTCTGCTATCAATCGGATTCCTTCTTTCACCCGTTGGCTACACCCTCGACCGTGTTCCGGAAGATTGGCAATTGCTCTACGTGTTCAATCCAATGGTTGGCATCATAGAAGGATTACGATGGAGTCTGCTCAGCCACGACCTGCATGCGTTCCCTCGGGATGCGGTCTTGGCTTCGGCAGGAGTTACGGCGATCATCGGATGGGGTGGCACACAAACGTTTCTGAAGCATGAACTTGATCTGGTAGATCTTGCCTGAGATGGTTGCCCCTTGCATTCGCATCGCCGGGTTGGGAAAGCGCTACCGACTGTCACACCAGCACCGGGTTGATTCACTCAAGGGTTGGCTGACCAGTCTTGCCTTTCGTCGCCTCGACAGCTTTGGCCCGGATAGCGACTATGAGGAATTCTGGGCCCTGCGCAATGTGTCAATCGAAGTGGAACCAGGCCAATTTCTTGCCTTGATTGGCCGCAATGGTTCAGGCAAGTCCACCTTGTTGAAGATACTGTCCAGAATCATTCCGCCCAGCGAGGGAAGCATACAGATACAAGGGCGCACCGCCTCCCTGCTCGAGGTTGGCACCGGCTTCCACCCCGAATTGACTGGCAGGGAAAACATCTTCCTCAATGGAACCATGCTGGGTTGCCCCATAGCCGTCGTTCGGAGCCGCTTTGACTCGATCGTCGAATTTTCAGGGATCGAGCGATTCATCGACACCCCGGTGAAGCATTACTCCAGTGGGATGTATGTTCGTCTCGCCTATGCGATCGCGGCCCACGTCGATGCGGAAATTCTGGTTATCGACGAGGTTCTGGCCGTCGGTGATGCCGAGTTTCAAGAGAAGTGCTTGAAGCATGTCGAGGCTCTCGTCTCGAATGGCAGAACCTGCATTCTGGTATCCCATGCTTTGGAACAGATTCGCAGGATGGCAACCCATGTCGCCTGGATGGAGCAGGGAAAGCTGAGGGAGTTTTCCCAATCTGTTTCCGGAGTGCTGGATCGATACTCAGAATCCTGCCGCCTCACCTGAAACCATTTCTTCCCCTCCGAACCTGTATTTGCCCCAGGTATGAATAGCCCGGCCCCGGCCAGCAAGTTGATCACGGATCCTGGCCGGAGAATCGCCAGCCTCGGAGGGGCCTTTCTCGTCCAATGCTACGTTGTGGCCTTTTTCGTCTTCCTTGGCGAGTTCGCTGCACGGTCCGTCCTCGCTGGCGCCGAAACCCCGACGCCAACCATCCTGGAAATTATTCGGGCATTTGCTTGGTCAAGCTTTTTTGTCATTGCCTGCAACAGCCTGATTGCCTTTAGGCTTCCCGATGCCGTTTCACGTAGTGTTTCACGGCTAGTCTCGTGGGCCGCAATTTCCGTTGTCGCATTGTCGATTCTGCTGTATCTCTCTAGCTGGTACCTTTTTTCGCGTACCGGAAGCTTCGTCGACAGGTCGCTCCTCCAGATCGGAGTAATCCAACCCAGGCAAATCGCCAATCACCTGTTCGCCACGGGCGGAATTGCCTTCGTAATTGTCTATGCGGCCATCGCCATCGCACTTGGTGGATTGCGCACATACCTGCACAAACGCAGGGCCGATCGACCTCCTTTCCGGACCGAGATCGCAACCGCCGGCTGGGGACTGCTCGCAGCATCTGTTCTGTTGATAATCGGCTCCGCCGAGACCATTGCAGTTCGGCCCGTCGGACCTGCCGACACCCTGGCGGCATCGTTTTCCTCGAGCGACTCGCGCGGCGTGTTTGAGACCATTTCCCACAAAATGGTCCGCCCCCGAATTCCGCGCGACAGCGTCGCGACCGAAACACCCAAGGCCGATGGCATGCGAAGGCTGAACGTCATTTACCTCCTCGTCGAATCACTCCGACCCGACCAGTTGGTCAGCTATGGCGGAACTCGGTCCGTCATGCCGACCGTTGACAAGTTGGCTGACCAGTCCTGGCGCTTCCGCAATGCGTATTCGCAGGCAAGCCATTCCGACTATGCGGACTTGTCAGGCATTACATCCTTGTACCCCCTGCGCAAGGCAAAGTATGAACCGAACTTGTCTGACGACGACTACCCGAAGCTGAGGATCTACGACCTGCTCAAGCGGCAGGGCTACCGAACGGCAATCTTCTCGGCCCAAAACGAGTATTGGGGTGGAATGTATTACGGACTTGAGAGCAAGTCCCTCGATGTCTTCTACCACGCCGCCACATCGACCGGAAGCAAGTATGCACCGGCCTCGGACAAGGGGTTCTTCGACTTTGTAGAGCGCCTTGGAAACTCCGGCAAGATCGACGATGGCGAGGTGGTTGCTAAAGCGATCAAATGGATCGGACAAGGCGCATCCCCGTTTTATATCTACATGAATCTCCAGCGCTCCCACATTCCGTACACCCTGCCAAAAGGTGTTGCGGCCAAATTCCTCAAGGAACCGGTCGATTTCTATATCGGCATGGATGGCTACCCGCGAGACAAGATCGGACTAGTCAAAGACAAGTATGCAGACAGCCTGAACTACATCGACTCATGCATCGCCCGACTAGTTGCGCATTTGCAGAGATCGGGACAATGGGACAATACGATCCTGATAATTGCCGGCGATACCGGACAGGCCTTTTACGAGCATGGCTACCCTGCCCATGGCTATACCGTGTTCAATGAAATGGTGCGTAAGCCCTTGTTGATCAGGGTTCCCGATGGAATCGGCACCGACGTATTCCGGAATGTCGAAGATATAGACGTCCCGCCGTCCATACTTGACCTACTTGGACTTCCGGAGCATCCCGGCTTTCAAGGAACCAGCGTTTTCACCCGCAGCTCCATGAAACCGGTGTTCACGGTGAGCCATATGCTGGGGGAACGATACGCGGTGATCCAAGGCGACTGGAAGCTGGTCCGTGATTTCACCATGAACAAAACGATGCTTTTCAATCTGCGCGCAGACCCTGGCGAGATCAACAATCTTTCCTACACGTTCCCGGCAGAGGTTGAAGCTCTTTCATCTGTACTGTCAGGCTGGATCGAAGAGCAACTTGGGTACTATCGACAGAAGCGTTACCTTGCCGAGTTCCCGCCCCGTTATGAAAGCTCGTCGGTTGATGCGAAAATTCCTACCCAGGTCACTTCAAACTGAACCGGCTCGCAGCCAGCCGATTGACGTATTGTGCCTCTGGAACTCGGGAGGATCGGAAGAAGCCCCCGATTAGCATGTAGAACACATAGAGGGCACACCATGAAATCCCCCGCAGACATGAAGGTCATCCAGATCGAACTGACCAACGCCTGTCCGATGCGCTGCGCGAACTGCACCCGGTTCTGTGGGCATCACACACGGCCCTTTTTCATGGACTTCGAGACCTTCAAGAAGGCGGTGGACTCGCTCAAGGGATTTCGCGGCATCGTCGGCATCATGGGCGGGGAACCGACCCAGCATCCGGAATTCAGGCGCTTCATGGAGTATTACCGCGCCAACGTGGGCTATGACGACTCGACCGCCAGGTTGATCGAACCGTCGGCGGATTTCATGCGCCACGTCCTGGCCAACGGCTACCACGTCGATTACGGCAACCGTCGCGGCCTGTGGACCTCGGTGACGCCCCGCTACTACGAAAATTTCGAACTGATTCAGGATACCTTCGGCTACCAGCTGCTCAACGACCATTCCCATACCTCGATGCACCAGACCCACATGGTGACGCGCAAGGAACTGGGCATACCCGATGACGAGTGGATCAAGCTGCGCGACCGCTGCTGGGTGCAGAACCTCTGGAGCGCGTCGATCACCCCCAAGGGCGCCTTTTTCTGCGAGATCGCCGCGGCCATGGATGCCACCCTGGGCGGCCCCGGGGGCTGGCCGATCGAGCCAGGCTGGTGGATGCGCAAGCCGCAGGACTTCAAGGAGCAACTGGACTGGTGCGAAATGTGCAGCGCCTGCCTGCCCATGCCCAGCCGCGACGCCAACGACGAGACCGACGACGTCTCGCCGGTATGGGCGGCCAAGTTGCAGGAAATCAACAGCCCCAAATTAAGGAAGGGCCTGGTCAATACTTTCGATCCGGTCGCCTACCAGAAGGACCAGCATTCCATCATCCAGAAACCCACGCCCTACATGGACGACCAGGAAAACCGCATGGGCAAGAGCCGCAATCGCCTGGTGCCACAGCACGTCACACACGTCGCCTGGCTTTCAGCCAACATCGCCGCCGAGCAGGCGCGGGTTTTCCTGCAGGGGCGGAAGGAGGCGGGGCAACTGGATGCCGTCGCCTCGCAAACGCCCGCCCATGCGGCCCTTGCAGCCGAATTCGACCTGCCCTTGCTCACCGGTGCGCAGGCACTGAGCGACCTGATCGCGGCAGCCAGGACCCCCGACTGGGTGCTGATGGTGCGTGACACACCAGCCCCGGCCTACCTGCATGGACTGATTGACGGCTGCGTGTTCAATCCCGGCGTGGCCTATTGCAGCGACGGGCCCGGGGAGTGCTTTCGCTTCTTCAATCTGCGTGCGTCTTCGCTGCAAGTAGGCGGTGACCTGTTCGACATCGGCGCCAGCTACCCTGCGCAAAAGCGGGTGGCGCTGGAGGAAAGCCGCCCGGACGACTATCGCCTGAGCGACCTGGGAATGTTCATTCGCCGCGCCTACAAGCGGGTCGTCTGGCTAAAGCGCAAACTGGACGGCAAGCCGGTCACGCGCGGCCCGCTGGGCGAAATCAAGAGCAACCGGATCTCCGGCTGACCCCCCGGAAGCCGCCGGGCAAACACTCAGGTCTGGCGAGCCGAACCCCGCACGTAACCCTGGGCGCGCTTGGTGGCCGAATGGGCCCAGGCGCCGAGCCGCATGATGCGGCTGCCGACCGGGTGCGGGAGCGCTTGCGCGATCCACGAATAATCGGCGCGGATCTTTTCGAACATCTGGTCGATCGCGTCGGGGGGCGGAACATCCACCGGGCGATCGAAATTCGGGTCCAGCTGGATGCGCTTGTTGTCAGGCCAGCGGCGGATGAACTCGGCGATCCCACCGGTGACAGGGAAGGGGTTCGGCAGATGCCCGCGCAGGGAGCGGGCCAGGGTGTTGAACATCAGGAAGGGAGGCGCGCCATGCTCCGTGTCCAGTGCCGGCAGGAAATACAGCGAACCCGGATTCAGCACCACTTCACGCAGCCGGGGCATGAGACCTTCCGGAACCGCAAAGCCCGGCGCGATCAGCACGCACCAGTCGGAAAACTCGACCATTGCCAGCGCGGAATTCAACGCCTCGCCACCCGGCTTGCCGGCGGCTTCGATCGCTTTCATCGTTGCCGACTCGCAAAGCGAAGCGTACTCCGGCGTCAACGCCGATACCTGGGCAACGACGTCGTCGAACTGTCCGCGCAAGGGAAGGAACTTGCCTAGCGAAGCCGGATCGTCGCGACCAAGCAGGATGGCGTCGAAACGCTTGGGGTAAATGGTGCGGTTGGTGGGCCCGACCCGCAGGCTGTGATCGCTGTCGGGCAGGTAGGGCGTATTGGTTTCGACGATGCGGCCGCTGACTTTTTCCTGGGCCGCATCGCCGTTCATCCCGACCGGAACGATGTTGATCAGCTTCTGCTTGATCTTCGGGCTGCGGATTTGCACCAGCTTCTCGTACATCACGGGCGAAACGTCATCCGTTTCGTCATTGGCATTGCGCGTCGGCACGTTTAGGCAGGCGCTGCACATCTCGCAGTACTTGAGCTGGTCGCCAAAGTCCTCCGGCTTGCGCTTCCACCATCCCGGTTCGATCGGCCAGCCACCGGGACCGTCGAAGGTCGCATCGAGTGCTGCGGCGACTTCGCAGAAAAAGGCGCCCTTGGGGTGGATCGACGCGCTCCATCGGTTCTGGATCCAGCAGGCATCGCGCATCGGGAACCATTCTTCATCGGGGATGCCGAGCTCCTTGCGCGTGATCAGCAGCGCGGCATGATCGCTCGGGCTGGCATGGTCATTGACCACCTGGTAACCGAAGGTCTCCTGGATCAGCTCGAAATGCTCGTAATAGCGCTTGCCCATGATCGACCAGAGTCCGCGCCGATTGTTGTTTTCGATGTCGAACACATTGCCGACGATGTGGGCATTGAAGCTGGAAATCGGCTTGCGCCCGTTGTCCAGCGGTCCGCCGGTGCCGAACTTGGATGCGAAATAGCGGACGAACTCCTCGAACTGCGGGTGCAGCGTCGGCTCCCCGCCCATGATGCCGACAATCCCGGGAAAACCCTCCATGGAATCCACGGCACGCCTGAAGGTGTCGAAGTCCATCATGAAGGGCTTGCGGTGGTTGCCGCAGAATCGCGTGCAGTTCGAGCACTTCTTGGTGCATGCGTTGGTAATGTCGATCTGGATGATCTTCATATCGGCGGGTGATTTCACTGCGGCCTCCTGTTGCGGGGTTGGGGCAATCTGACGGTGGACTCGAGACGGCGGACTCGAATTTCCGCTTCGACTTCCTAATCGGCACTGCGGTTCCTGCGCCTCTTGGCGATCGGGTGGATGTGCGGCCCGAAAGCAAGGAAGAATCTGAGCTTCCAGCGTATCCGGTTGACCAGGCTACGCATCAGGAAAGGCAGGACATAGTGCCTGGGCATGCGGATCTTCGCTGACCAGCTACCGTCGACGACGATGCGCAGCGCCTCGCCAAACATGACGACGCGCGCCAACAATACCAGAAACCACCAGCCCGCCAGGACCGAGATGAAGCGATCCGAATAGTTGAGCAGGTGGCCCACCATCGCTTGGCGGATGCTCGCGTGGTGGGGATGGGTGCGCATGTCGCCGGTCGGATGCTGTCCGCCGACGATGCGGTTCTTGCTGAAAGAGTTGGCGCCGTGGCGCCGATAGCATCCCAGGCGCTCGGGAATCAGGATCGAGCCACCCACCAGGTTGCCGAAGTGGCAGATGTAGTTGTCGGCGCAGACCCGGAAGGGTTCGGTCACGTCCGGCAGGATCATCTGCAGCGTCGCACGGCGGAACATCATGGAGCTGGTGGTCGCCCACAGCCAGGAGTTCTCGTAAAGGTAGTGCGGCCCGACGTGGCGGAAACGTCCGCGGGCCAGCAGGTCGGAATGCCGGCCAGCGATGACCTCGCCAGCCTCGTTGATCTGGTATTGATCAGAGCTGGTGAAGGCGACGGGCATTTCGCCCAGATGCACGGCGAGGTGCCCGACCAGGAAATCGGGGAGGAGCAGGTCGTCGGCATCGACATAGACCACGAACTCGCCCTCGGCGCGTTCGCAACCGGTCTTGAAGCCAGCCATCTGTCCCTGATTCGTCTCATGCCGGACCAGGAAAAACCGCTCGCCCAACTGACGCTCGGCAATGAATCGCTCAATCGCCTCGACCGAGCGGTCGGTCGAGCAGTCATCCACGATCAGGCACTTGAAGTTGCGGTAGGTCTGCGCGGCGATCGACTGCAGACAATCCGCGACGTAGCGCTCGTAATTGAATACCGTGACGACTACGGTCACGAAGGGTGCGCGAACCTCGCGGCGCTGAAGCATGGCCAGCACCCGGCTGTCGGTGGTCAATAACTGGTGGTCCGTCAAATCCATAGGCTATCCACGCTATCTCAAGTTTGCCAGACAATCCATGACCAAATTCACTCCTCAGCCACAAAGTACATCGGCGGTCGCGCCGCCACGATGCCCCCGGACGGCAAGCTCAAGCGGACAAACGGTCGCGAAAGCCACGAACCCGCCCGAGGAAAGTCACCCAGTGGAAGCGCAACTGCTCGCCGTTCAGGGTCGCAAGGGAAACCGTCCATCGCGCCAGGGGCATGCCGAAGAATGCCAACTTCCACCACAGGGGCATTGGGTGCTTGCGCAACACGCGGCCGTCGGCGCGCGCATAGCTCTTGCGTTTATCAAGGGCCACACCGTCGAAAGAAGGGAACAGCGGCGGGTGATGTACCGTCAACGCCGGCTCGAAATACACTTTCGCCCCCTTCTTTAGTGCGCGCAGCATGAAGTCATTGTCATCGCCGGCTCCCCAGGGGGAGCCAGACCCCGGCCCGAGCGTTGTGTCGAAGCCCCCAACCCCCAGTGCCACGTCCCGTCGCAGGAAATAGACATAGGTCACGGCGCGCCGCCACGACATCGCCGGTGACAGCGGACCGGCCCGGTCGTTCCAGGGCAAGGTCGTGTTTCCCTCGGCGTCAATGGTGTGACCGATGATGCCATCCCAATCCGGTGCTGCGTCCAGAAATCCCGCAACTCGATCCAGCAAACCAGCGGGGTACCAGCAGTCATCATCCGGGAAGCCGATTATATCGCCGCGAGCCATGGCCAGACCCACGTTGCGGGCACGCGATGCCCCCTTTGCCGACCTGGCGTGAACGATTTCGAGTTGCCCGACGAAGGGCGCGATTACCTCGGCAACGCGCTGATCCGGGTTCTGGTCAACGAGAATGACCTCAAAATCATTCCGGCCTTGCCGGACCAGGGACTCCAGCAATCGACGCAATTCGACCGTGCGCCCCATGGTCGCGACAATCAGCGAAAACCTCATCGCGAAGGGTGGCGCAATCGCCGGAAGCCGGGCTTCAGCACAATCAGGTGTTTCCCATCGTGGCGCCAGGACTTCCCGGCAAGAATTGATTGTAATATGAGACATTTGCCCGTCGGCAGCAGTCGGCTTCCGGGTGTTCCGCCTGTGCTGCCCCCCCCGTCGGGCTTACATCGCCTATGAGCTCCTTGGTACAAACATTTTTCGATCCGGTCCTGGGACGGATGTCCGCCATACAGGCAAAGATTCTGATCCGCCTGCTGTACAAGCTCCCGGGGTTCACGATCCCCGTTTCCAACTGCCCCGCGTGCGGTGGAAGGCCGGACAGGATCGAGTTCAATACCCAATACTCGCCGCTCGACCATTGCGCGGACTGCGGCCATGTCTATACCCGAAGGAATCCGGGGAAGTCGATTCTGCGGCTGATGTACCGGGATATCGACTACTGGAAGCAGGACAAGGAGCACCAGGGCATCACCCGGATCGAGTACGGCCCGCAGTGGAAAGAATTCATCGATGCGCGCATCGGCGCCATGCGCAAATGCGGCGTGTTTGCCGATTCGGCGATGAAGTTCCTCGAAATCGGCTGTTCCGAAGGAATCCTGCTCCGGGAACTCGAAAACCTTGGTCACGAGGCACTCGGCTGCGAATGCAACCGGCCTACCGCGGAAGCCGGCATGAAGGCATTGGGCGTGAAGATCAAAATCGGACTTTTCGAGGAATTCCAGCTACCCCGGGCCTACTATGATGTCGTCGCGTCTTTTCACACCATCGAGCACATCCCGAACCTGGACCGCACCTTTGCAAAAATAGTGGAGGTCCTGAAGCCGGATGGAACCGTGTTCATCGAAGTCCCAACCGGGCCCGAGGAATACGCCAACACGGACCACGTCCAGTTCTTCTCCGATGCCTCGCTCAAACGCTTTCTGGAGCGTTACTTCGAGGTTGGCGAAACCGTACCGAACCTGTACTCAACGGCAGACGGAACCCAGGTCGGCTCGCTGTATGGCATCGGTCGCCGGCCACGAAGGCCCGCCGAAACCTCCCTCACAAGCCCGCCCCCCCAGTGACAACAAACGCCCTCACCTGATCCCCCATCGACCACCGCATCCTTTTCCAGACACCATGAATCGAGTCCTCATTACCGGCGGCGCCGGCTTCCTTGGCTCCCACCTCTGCGACCGCCTGATCGAGCGCGGCAGCGATGTGCTTTGCGTCGACAACTTCTTCACCGGCTCGAAGCGCAATGTCGCGCACCTCCTGGACCATCCTTATTTTGAACTGATGCGCCATGACGTGACCTTCCCGCTCTACGTCGAAGTCGATCGCATCTTCAACCTGGCCTGCCCGGCGAGCCCGGTCCACTACCAGCACGATCCCGTGCAGACGACCAAGACCAGCGTGCATGGCGCGATCAACATGCTGGGACTCGCCAAGCGCGTCAAGGCCCGCATCCTGCAGGCCTCGACCAGCGAGGTGTATGGCGATCCGGAAGTGCACCCGCAACCGGAAGGCTATTGGGGCAAGGTCAATCCGATTGGTATCCGCAGCTGTTACGACGAAGGCAAGCGCTGTGCCGAAACCCTGTTCTTCGACTACCACCGCCAGCACATGATGCAGATCAAGGTGGTGCGCATCTTCAATACCTACGGTCCACGCATGCATCCCGACGACGGCCGCGTGGTGAGCAATTTCATTTGCCAGGCACTGGCGGGCAAGGACCTGACGATCTACGGCGACGGCTCGCAGTCGCGCAGCTTCTGCTATGTCGACGACCTGATCGAAGGCATGCTGCGCATGATGGATTCGCCGGCGGAATTCACCGGGCCGGTGAACCTCGGCAACCCCGTCGAATTCACCATGCTCGAGCTCGCCGAGAAGGTCATCGGCATCGTCGGCGGCTCCTCCAGGCTCTGCTTCAAGCCCCTGCCGCAGGACGATCCGCGGCAACGGCAGCCGGATATCACTCTTGCCGGGAAGGCGCTGGACTGGGCCCCCAAGGTCAGCCTTGAGGACGGCCTGAAGGAAACCGTCGCCTATTTCCGCCGGGTGCTCGCGTAAAAAGGCGCTGAACCGGGCCGAAATCGCCGTAGTTCCAGCGCCGACTTTGCCATGACGACGGTTGCCTCCCATCTTGCGCACTGCCTTGCCCGCCATGGCGTGAAGCATGTGTTCATGGTAACCGGCGGCGGCGCCATGTTCCTCAATGACGCCCTTGCCCACCAGCCCGGCCTGACTCCGGTCTGTTTCCACCACGAGCAGGCCGCGGCGATGGCGGCGGAAGCCTATGCACGGATCGCCGGCCATCCGCCGGTGCTCAACGTGACTACCGGCCCCGGCGGCATCAACGCGCTCAACGGCGTGTTCGGCGCCTGGACTGATTCAGTACCGATGATCGTCGTTTCCGGCCAGGTCAAGCGCGCCACCTGCCTCGCCACGACGCCCGTGCCGGGGCTACGCCAGTTGGGCGACCAGGAGGGCGAGATCGTGCCGATGGCGCGCGGCATCACCAAGTATGCCGCTGTCGTCGAACGTGCCGAGGATATCGCCTGGCACCTCGACCAGGCCCTGTACCACGCCTATACCGGCCGCCCCGGCCCAGCCTGGCTGGACATCCCGATCGACGTGCAGAGCGCGGCGATCGACCCGGAAGCGCTGCGTCGCTGGACGCCGCCGGCCACCACGCCCGCATCGTGCACTGCCGCGGTCGCCGAGTTGATTCGTCGCCTCAGCAATGCCAAACGCCCGGTGATCCTGGCCGGCACCGGCGTGCGCGCGGCCCGTGCAGTCACCGAGTTCGAACGCGTGATCCGCCTCCTGGGCATCCCGGTCACCACCGCCTGGACGCACGACCTGATCGCCAACGACGATCCCTTGTATTGCGGACGACCCGGTAGCATCGGCACCCGTGCCGGCAACTTCACGGTGCAAAGCGCCGATCTGCTGCTGGTGCTCGGCAGCCGGCTCAACATCCGCCAGGTGAGCTACAACTGGCAGGCCTTTGCGCCACGCGCCTTCAAGATCCAGGTCGACATCGACGCGGCGGAACTGGCCAAGCCCACGGTGAAGCCGGATCTGGCCGTGCAAGCCGACCTGAAGGAGTTTCTCGCCGCCCTTGACGGCGAACTCGCGTCCTGGAGCCCGCCACCGCAACACGCCGAATGGCTGGCCTGGTGCCGCCAACGCATCATTGACTATCCGGCGGTTCAGGCCCATCAGCGCGAGTTAGCGGTAAAGATCAATCCCTACCATTTCGTCGAACAGTTGTTCGCCCGCCTCGATGGCAAGGACATCGTCGCCTGCGGCAATGCCACAGCGACTATCGTTCCATTCCAGGCCGGGCGCATCAAGCCCGGGATGCGCCTCTTCTCCAATTCGGGCAGCGCCTCGATGGGCTACGACGTCCCGGCCGCCATCGGCGCCTGGTTCGGGGCGCTCGCAGCGCGCGGCACGCAGAAGCGGATCATCTGCCTGGCCGGTGACGGCAGCATCATGATGAACCTACAGGAGCTGCAGACCATCGCCCATCACCGCCTGCCGGTCAAGATCTTCGTCCTCAACAATCGCGGCTACCTGTCGATCCGCTCCTCGCAGGCCAACTTCTTCGGCCGACTGGTCGGCGAGAGCCCCGACAACGGCGTCGGCTTTCCCGATTTTGTCGCCGTCGCCACCGCCTTCGGCATCCCCGCGCGCCGTATCGCCGGCGCCGACTTTGCTGCCTCCGTTGACGACGTGCTCGCCTCTGAGGGACCGCATTTGTGCGACGTGATCCTCGACCCCAGCCAGGGCTTCGAGCCACGCATGAGCTCGCGCAAGCTGCCCGACGGCAGCATCGTCACGCCGCCGCTGGAGGACATGTTCCCCTTCCTTGACCGCGCCGAACTGGAACGCAACCGCTGGCCGGCCGACGATGGCGCCAGCAACGCCTGAAGCCTTCGACCACTGCCGGCGCGCGACGGCGGGATGCCTGTGTTGCGGCGGCCGCCACCTGCGCGGCGAAGCGCAGATCGTCTCTGGCTTCCTGGCAGCCCGCGCCTGGCACGGCCGCCCGGAAATCACTGAGCTGGTTCATTGCCAGGATTGCGGGCTGCGCTTTTTCCAGCGCGGCCTCGATGATGATGAGGTCGCCCGCTATTACCGGGGCTACCGCGACGCCGCCTACCAGCGCGACAGGCAGGCCTGGGAACCCTTCTATACATTCGCACGCCACGCGGCGACACTGGCCTGGTCCGACTCCACCGCCCGCCTCGACAACCTGCGACACTCGCTGGCGCGGGCGAAAGCGCCCGCGCACTTCAATGCCGTCCTGGATCACGGCGGCGGCCAAGGGCACATGCTGGCGGCGATCGATGCCGATCGCAAGGCTGTCTACGATCCATCCGGCAGCCCCGCCGCCATGGACGGGGAAACTTATGCGAGGGAGTCCGAACTCTCCGGCGGATGGCACCTGGTGCTCAGCTGCCAGGTACTGGAGCACATCTCCTCTCCCTCCCGATACCTGGAACGCATCCACGGCCTGCTCGCAGACGATGGCTGGCTGTATGTCGAAGTTCCGAACGAACAGTGGCGTCCCGCCCCGGGCGGCGAGCGAATGCGTATGCTCCTGCTCAAGGCCCTGCTGCATTGGCGGCCCCTTTTGATGGCCGCCGACGCCATCTCCACCGCGTGCCGAATCAAGTTCGGGCGCCTGCCGCCGCTGGGATTCATCGCCATGCGCGAACACATCAACTACTTCACCGTGGAATCACTGGGCGCGCTGCTTGCACGCAGTGGCTTCCAAGTCGAGGGCTGCGGCATCGACAATGGCGGCCAGCTTTTCGCCGTGGCGCGGAAATTTGCCACGACAATGACCTGAAGCTGGACACCGCCGCCATCGCTGCATGATAAATTCACGCTTCCTCCCGCAAGCCCCAATGGCATGAACCACGCCCGCATCTTCGAAGACCTGTTCGTCCTGGAACTCGCCAACAACCACTGGGGGCGGGTCGAGCGCGGCCTACGCATCATCACGGACTTTTCCCGCATCGTCCGCTTCAACAACGTGCGCGCCGCGATCAAGCTGCAGTTCCGCGACGCCGACGCCTTCATCCACAAGGACTTCCGCGAACGCGACGACATCCGCTACATCAAGAAGACCCTCGATACCCGCCTGACGCGCGACGAATACGCGGTGCTGGTGGCGGCGATTCGCAAGGGTGGCTGCATCCCGATGGCCACACCTTTCGACGAATCGGCTGTCGACCTTTGCAACGATCTTGGCATCGAGATCATCAAGCTTGCGAGCTCCGACCTCAACGACTGGATCCTGATTGAAAAGATCGCCACCACGCGCAAGCCGGTGATCGTATCCACAGGGGGTTCCTCGCTCAAAGACATCGACGACCTAGTCAAGTTCTTTGCCAACCGCAACATCCCGCTGGCGATCAACCATTGCGTTTCGCTGTACCCGTCGGAAGACCATGAGCTGGAACTCAACCAGATCGACTTCCTGCGCGACCGCTACCCGAACAATGTCATCGGCTATTCAACCCATGAATACCACGACTGGACCAGCTCGGTGATGTTGGCCTACGCCAAGGGCGCGCGAACCTTCGAGCGACATGTCGACATCCAGGCAGACGGCATTCCGGTGTCGCCCTATTGCAGCCTTCCGGCGCAGGTCGATCAGTGGTTCAAGGCGTGGGAAAAGGCCATTGCCATGTGCGGTGCCCCTGGCACACGCAAGCGCATCCCGCCCCAGCGAGAGATCGCCTATCTCGACGCTTTGGTAAGAGGTGTCTATGCGCGCCAGGACCTGCCGCTCGGGCATGTACTCTCCGACGATGACGTGTATCTGGCCGTGCCATTGCAAAAGGGCCAGATTTCCTGCCGTGAACTGATGCACGGCGAGGTTCTGCTGCGCGCGGTACGCGCCGATGCTCCGATCAGGATTGACGATATCGATAGCCCGTATGCCCGCGATGACTCGCTTAAGGCGCTGATCTATTCGCGCGGGCTATAGGCTCCGACGTAATGGTGCCACCGGATTCCGGCAAATCCTGAGAACATGCATCAATGACAAGTATCGGCAATATCGTCCCCCCGGATTCGCCCATCACGATCATCGACATCGGCGCATCAATCGTCGGCGAAACGGCGCCCGCCTACCAGGGCCTGATTGATGCCGGAGTTGCCAGATTGATCGCGTTCGAGCCCGACCAGGCGGCACAGGAAGTCCTGAGGCAGCGCTACCCGCCACCGCACCTTTGCCTGCCGTTTTTCATCGGCGACGGAAACTCAGCCACCTACTACGAAACCAGCTGGGGTCCCACGGGTTCGCTGTTTGAACCAAACATGCCGCTGCTCAGGATGTTTCACAATCTTTCGGAGCTTACCGAAGTGGTTGCGACCCATTCCGTCGTGACCACACGCCTGGACGACATTCCAGAGATCACCGACGCGGACTTCATCAAGATCGACGTCCAGGGCGCGGAACAAATGGTCTTCGAGAACGCCGGACGACTGCTGGAAAAAGTGACATTGATCCAAACCGAAGTTTCTTGGATAGAAATGTACAAGGGCATGCCTCTTTTCGGCGAAATCGACCGCAGCCTGCGCACGTTTGGCTTCCAGTGGCATACGCGCCTGGGTTGCGGCTATCGATCCTTCCTCCCCTTCCTGAATCCGGAGAATCCACATGCCGCGTTCAGGCAGGAACTCTGGGGCAATGTGGTGTACGTCCGGGACTGGATGCATTTCGACCGGCTGCCGCCATTGAAACTTGTCAAGCTGGCGGTCCTTTTGCACGACCTTTACAACTCATTTGATCTCGCCCACCTTGCGTTTGCGGCTGCGGATGCGCAAGCAGGGACCAATTACGCCACCAACTACGCCGAGTGGATCAGCACCGAAGGGCCGAGTGTCACATGAGCGACATGATCGACAGCCTTACCCTCGAAAACGATCGCGGTATTCGCCATTCGGTGCCCGCCAATCTCTACTGCCTCACCACATTCGCTCTGCTCGAACAGAACCGCTGGTTTGAGAGGGAGGTCGACTTTGTCCATCGTCTTGCCAAGCCGGGAGTGATTGCACTGGATATCGGCGCCAACGTCGGAATCTACACGCTGCCCCTGGCCCTGGGGGCAGGAGTAAGCGGGCGGGTTTATGCCTATGAGCCGGGAACCGAGAACTGCGGACACCTTGAACATTCGCTCGAGCTCAACGGCCTTGTCAACACGACGGTATCCTCGGCCGCGCTCTCCGACTTTGCCGGCAAAGGAGTCCTTAAGCTCGGAAATTCGGGCGAACTGCATCAACTGGTTGCCGCACCCGAGGACGGTGATTACGTCGAATTCGTCGAAGTCACCACCCTCGACAGCGAACTCCATCGCCGGAGATGGCCGTGCGTCGATTTCGTCAAGCTTGATGCCGAAGGGCAGGAAAGCGCAATTCTCGACGGTGGACAGGAGTTTTTCAGAACCTATTCTCCCCTGGTAATGTTCGAGGCCGTCCATGGCCGGAAGTTCGCCAGCGATCTGAACGCAAAGTTCCGCGAAAACGGCTTTGACATTTACCGCCTGCTTGGCGACGGATCTATCCTGGCGCAAGTCGACGATGATGACCCGTTTGACGCCTTCGACCTGAACTTCTTCGCTGCCCGCCCCGAAACTGCGGCCGGCCTGTCGGCCGAAGGACTGCTCGCCCGCAAGGGAGGAAGCACTGTGCTTTCGGGCGCAGAGCGCATGGACGCCATTGCCGGATATTGCCAGCTGCCGATGGCTCGAAGTCTGGAAATTTCGACCGACGACGTGGAGCAATGTGCCTATGCAGCCGCGTTTGTCAAATATGCCGCTTTTCGATTTCTGCCCTCGCTGAATCCGGACCGCCGCCATGCACTGTTGCTGGCAGCTTACGATGAGCTTGCCAGCTACTGCAGCCAGAGCAACTCTTCGACGGCACTCTCAACCCTGGCGCGTATTGCCTGGGACTGCGGATTTCATATTGTTTCGCTCGATGTGCTGGAACATTTGATCCATTGCGAAAGCCATCTGATCGACTCGCCGTTCTTCCCTCCGGCAGCAAAATTCGAAAGTCTCAACGCATCAGCCTCAGAAGACTGGTTCGACTACGCGCTGCGGGAAACCCGCGAATTCGGTCGCTCGCGCTCATCCATTTTTGGTAATGATCTGCCGGCACTCGAGCGTCTCGCAAGAAGTGAGCACGCCTCGGAGGACCTGTTCAAACGCCTGATACTGATCCATCTCGCTCATGGCGAGCCGATCTCCAAATTGGACAGTTACTTCAAAAGCCTGGACGCCTTCGATCTGCCTCGGCTTCAGGTGTGGGCTGAGAACGTCCGTATGCTCGCGGCGAGGCGACCATGAGCCGACGCCAGCTCATCTCGATCGTGACGCCCTGCTACAACGAGGAGGGAAACGTCGAGGAACTCCATCGCCGCATCGCCGCGCAAATGGAAGGCTTTCCCGAGTATGACTATGAGCACATCTATGTCGACAATGCCTCGACCGATGGCACGGTGGCGGAAATTCGCCGTCTCGCCAGCGCCGACTTCCGGGTTCGGGCCATCGTCAACAATCGCAACTTCGGCATCATCCGCTCGTCGAACCACGGCCTGCTGCAGGCGCGTGGCGATGCCATCATCAACATGGCGTCCGACATGCAGGAGCCGCCGGAATTGATCGGCGACTTCATCCGCAAGTGGCAACAGGGCTGGAAGGTGGTGGTCGGCGTGAAACCCGAAAGCCACGAAACCGCGCCAATGTTCGCCCTACGCAGGCTTTACTACGCCACGGTCGGGCGCATTGCCGATGTCACCTTGATTCCGCATTACACCGGCTTCGGCCTCTATGACCGCGAGGTGATCGAAAGCTTCCGGCGAATCGACGACCCCTATCCCTATTTCCGTGGCCTGATCGCCGACATGGGCTACAGCCACGCCGAAATTCCCTACACGCAACCGATGCGCAAGCGTGGCATCACCAAGAACAATTTCTACGCACTTTACGACATGGCGATGCTGGGTATCACCAGCCATTCGAAGGTACCCCTGCGCCTAGCAACCATGGCCGGCTTTGCCCTTTCCGCGGTGTCCCTGCTCATTGCGCTCGGCTATCTGGTCCTTAAGCTCATCCAGTGGGATCAAATGTCTTTCGGCCTGGCGCCAATCCTGATCGGCTTCTTTTTTTTCGCCTCGGTACAACTGTTCTTCATCGGGTTGCTCGGCGAATACATATTGCAGATTCATACCCAGGTACAAAAGCGGCCATTGGTGATCGAACGCGAAAGGATCAACTTCGGTCCGGCGGGCGATGACCAACGTGCCTGATCGGCTGTCGACGGCGGTTGTCGCCTACCTCGCCGCGCCGGCCTTGGTATTCTGCATTGGCTGGCTGGAGCCGGCGGCTGGCGGTACCCTTTCCGCCCTGTTGCTCGCGGCACTTTTCGGCACAGTCCGCACCCTGCCGAAATCTCCGGCGACGGCCCGTAGCGCCGCCGTCCTGGTCTGGCTGCTAGTCCTGGCGGTTGCCTGGTCCGCCCTTGGCGGCGCAGGCCATCTCGCCTACGCCAACGTCGACTGGCGCACACGCGATGCGGTCTATGCCGACATGATTTTCGGCACCTGGCCACCCGCCTATGGCACGCAGTCCGGGGCCGCCCTGATGCTGCGTTCGGCCACCGGGCTTTTCCTGGTCCCCGCGCTGGCGGCCAAACTGACTGGAATTGGCCTCGCCCCCCTGCTGCTGCTGGCATGGTGCGTGATCGGCGTCCTGCTGTTTCTCCTAATGCTGCCACTGCCACGCCGCTTTGGACTCCGATTGGTCGGGCTTTCCCTGCTGGTGATCGTATTCAGCGGCATGGATTTCCCGGCCATCCTACTGGTGCATGGCCATGCGCCCGTTTTTCCGCTGCCCCTCGAGTGGTGGCGACCATGGACCTACACCTCACTTAGCGGACAACTGTTCTGGGCACCGAATCACGCTTTGCCGCTCTGGCTGGGCATGCTGCTTTTGTATCGCAATCGCGATAGCGCCAACCTGCCGGCGCTGGGGTTGCTGATGCTTCCGCTATTGCTGCTCTGGACGCCCTTTGCCGTCGGCCTGGTGCCATGGTATTTCCTTGCCGCGTGGAAGCGCAGCGAAGGCCTCTCTGCGGCCCTGCGAGCCCCGACAGGCCTGCAGTGGCTTGCCGCGCTGCCGTTTCTTGCGCTCATGCTTGCCTACCTCAGCCGTCCCGGCGTGGAGGCCACCCCCGTTCTGATCGGCCCAGTCGATGCATCCGCCAACAGTGGTGCCGCCACCTGGCCGGCACTTGACATGCTCGTAGCCTACGTGCAGTTCGCAGCCTTCGAGTTCGGCCTGCTGGCCATGCTGCTGCGGCCCCGCCTGATCGAGCAGCGTCAAGCGCTCGGCGTCGCGGTTGTCCTGCTGCTTCTGTTGCCGCTGATACGCATCGGCCCGTCCAACGACTGGATGCTGAGGATATCGACGCCCTGCCTGATCGTGCTATTGATCCTAGTCTTGGCCGAATTCGACAAACAGGCTCCAGTCGGGCGCGATCGGTTGCGACGGACCGGACTGGTGGTGGCGCTGGGCTTGGGGGCTATCACTCCCGGATATGAGATTGCCCGCGCCCTGATCTGGAATCGCACCCCGCCCAACTATGGACAGACCTTGGTCGAACAGCAGAAGGGCTACCTGGCCCCTCACTACATCGGACGCCTCGATCAGGTCGCGCTGCAACGCATTTTCCGGCCACCATCACCGGTACCCTCGGGAACTGACCGGCAACTTAAGGAGCGCTAGCCGCCTCGCCGACCATCGCGAAGTACAAGGCCTCGATATCCCGCGCAAAGGCACCCATGTCGAAAAGAGGCACCGAACTTGATATCCTGGCCTCGACGAGGTGCCGCTTGATCGACTCCAGCTTTGCCCTGTCCCGGTAGCACTCGAGCACCAGCGACTCATAGCCAGCCTCATCGGATGCGACAAGGCTGGGAAGGCCCGCCGCCGATAGCAGGCTGGCGCCGACCCGTGACGGGAAGGTATCGCCGAGTTTGGTTACCAGCGGCACGCCGGCTACCAGCGCATCAACCCCGGTGGAGTGCGAGTTATAGGGGAAGGGATCCAGCGCCAGATCGGCCAGGCCTATGCGCGCCAGATAGTCGGCGCGAGCCGGCGCGCGCGCAGCAAATATCAGGCGCTCGCCCTCCACTCCGCGCTGCCCGGCCTCGCGGCGCAGGTTGTCCTTGACCGTGTCGTTGCCATGGGACAGCCACAGCACCGCATCCGGCATCTGCTTCAAGATGTGGCACCAAAGATCGAAACAAGGCGGGTTGAGCTTGTAACTGTTGTTGAAAGAGCAGAGGACGAACGCATTCGGTGGCAGGCCAAGGCTCTCCCGTGTCGGTCGCTGGCCGATGGGATGGCGGGTATCCGCCGGCATGTAGGTATGCGGCATGCGGACGACCTGCTCGGTATAGAAGCCTTCGTGTTCTGCGGGAATCACGATGGCATCGCCAATGACATGGTCCACCAAGAGCGGCGAACCCACTGTTCCCGCGTAACCCAACCAACCCACCTGCACCGGGGCCGGGCGCAAGGTCAGAACCTCGGCACGTGCTCCGCCAGTCCAGCCGTTGAGATCGACCAGGATATCGACCTCGTCGTCGCGAATCCGTGACGCGATCTCGCGCACGGACAGTCGGTCGACGCCATAAAATGCATCGAAAGCAGCCTCCAGGCGCTTGCGCTGCTCGCTGCCGTCCTCCTTGTTTAGTGCATAGGCCGTCACCTTTACCTTGCCACGATCATGGCGCTCTATGAGCTCGGCGATCACATTGGCCACGGGATGCTCGCCGAGATCGGCCGACAAGTAGGCCACGTGCAGGGGTCGCTGACCCGCGCGCCAAGTCTGCGGCGGTGCCGGCGAATGAACGCGTATCGATGGCGGCACCATCGATTCGGCAAAGCGCTCCGCCATGCGACGGAATTCCGCCATACCGATTCCCCAGTACTTGAACAGGCCCCAAGGATTCGCCGCCCATGACTGAGAGTCGATCATCGGCTTCAGGCGCGCAATATTCTCCGTCACCTTGGACCAGCTGCAGCGATGCAGCTCGACCTCGGTAAGTCGGTGCAAGGGATAGGGATTGTCGGGGTAGGCCTCATGCATGGCATTGCAGACCGCATACGCTTCGTCCATCCGGCGCGCGTAGTAAAGGCACTTAGCAAGCACCTCGATGGCTTCCAAATACTCGTCCGGATGCAGTTCAATGGCCTTGAGCAGTGACGGCACCGCGTCGTTCCAGCGATTGATCCGGAACAGGGCTGTGCCCAGGTTCTTGTGGATCTCGGCGTCGTTGGGCATGCGTTCGAGAGCATGCCCGAACTCGGCGATCGCCTCTTCCCATCGCATCAATTCAGCCAGGGCAATGGCGCGATTGTTGTGCAGCTCGCCGTCCTCGGGCTGCTGGCTCAGTGCGAAATCAACCACGGGCATCAGCTCTTCGTATCGGCTGAGGCCTATCAGTGCAAAGGACAAGGCCTTGAGTGCAAGCGGATGGCGTGGACTGCGTGCCAGGATTTCGCGCGCCACGCGCTCGACATCGGCGTACTTCTGCGTCTCTACCAAACGCATCAGGCGCAGGGTGTCCGCGTCCGCGTGGCCGCTGCCCGCCAGCTTCTTTCCGATGACTTTCACTTCACTGCTCCCGTCGGCGGCTCATCCCGCGTCTCATTTGGTAACGACCAGATTGAGCGACACCCTTTTGCCGCAATAGGTGAATTCGCTATCGTCTTCGAACATATTGAACGACTCGACATGTTCGACGCTTTCGAATTCGATTGCCGCGAGGTAATCGACCAGAAAGTCGAAGGTGAAGCCGATGCAATGGAAGTCGTGCTGGGACATCTGGCCGCCGAACATCATTCGCATCACGAAGAACTTGGAGGGGGTATCGAGTTCCGGATCCAGCAGCATTTCAGCAAGCACTTCCGTATCCGGCACGGCGATATACAGCTTGCCTCCAGGCGCTAGGATGCGGTGCAAATCGTTCAGTACCGGCAGCACCTCACCCAGCGCGACGTGCTCGAGGACATGCGACATATAGACATCGCTGCAACTGGCGTCATCGATCATCGAGAGGTCGCGCATGTCGGTAACAAAGTCAACCTCGGGGCGATCCTCGACGTCGAGGATCTTCCAGCCTTCCCGGGCTTCGCGCCCACCAATATGGAGCCGCATCAGCTCCTTCGCTTCCGCTACGACAGACAAGGTCTCGACTTCCTGGACCGGGTGCTCGCGACAGAAACCCTGCCACATCGCACGCAAGGCCTGCCCCATGGCCAGGCCCATAGCCTCACGGTCCAGCAATGGGCTGGCTGCCATGCGGGCACGCAATCCGGAGCGCAATTCCCGGCAGCGCGACGGATCCCGTGCCAAATCCGCGGCTATATCGATGTACTGCTCGACGGACGTGGCCACCAGATCCTCGAGTCCGGCGCCATGAAGGATGCTTGCACCAACGCGCGACGCATGGCGGCCGCCGCTCAGGGTCACCACGGGCACTCCCATCCACAGGGCCTCGAAGGTAGTGGTAGTGCCGTTGTAGGGAAACGTATCCAGGGCGATGTCGATATTGGCGTAGTTGGCCAGATGCTCCTCGGTCCTTCCGATCCGGTCGAGCATGTCAATGCGCGATGAATCAACACCTGCGGCGGCGAATCGCGCCAGGAGTTCGGCGCGTCCGGCCTCGTCGCCATTGCCCACCAGCGACTTGATCACCATCCTCGACCCAGGTACGCGTTGCAGCAGCGAGATCCACGCCGCGAGGCAGGCATCGGAATACTTGGCCCGGGTATTGAACGACCCGAACACCACGGACCCCGTGTCAACGGCCCTCTGCGCCACCTCGGGCGCATCGCGAAAAGGCGTATAGCAAAGGAAGCAACGATCAAGGCGCCAGAGGATCTCGGAATGAAATTTGTCGTCGCTGCCGGGCGGGTCAACCAGTGCATCGGTCAGGCGATAGTCGATTACGTCCAGTCCGGTGGTATTGGGATAACCCATGTAACTAAGCTGCACCGGAGCAGGGCGATGCGCGAACACGGCCAGGCGTGACTCGTTGGTATATCCCGACAGGTCGATCAGGATGTCGATCCTGTCCTCGCGTATCTGATGGAACAGGGCCTGGTGATCCAGCTTGGCCACGTTGCGCCAGACCTTGAACAGCGACTTCAGACGCACGGTATCGTCATCGGCGTAATGCGAGACATTATAGGCATGTAGCCGAAACTGCGCATGATCCAGTTGCTCGAAGGCGCCGGGAACGAAGTAGGACACAGAGTGGCGGCGCAGGTCGCCAGAAACAATACCCACGTTAAGGCGTCGCTCGGGGTCGCGACTGATATTTGCGAAGTTGGTGTTTGCGGGCCCAATCACTTCCCGCAGCAATCGGCCGAATTCGCTATGGCGCCGCCAGAGTTCGTCGTTGGACACCGAGAGGTAGTTAGAGAAAAACAGGCGGTTCATGCGCGGCACCAGCTGATTGCCCGCTGTCTCGTCCGCTTTGGCATGGGCGCGATCCGCTTCGGCATGCCGACCCAGTCCCTGCAGCGAAATTCCATACGTCGACCACAGCGCCGTATAGGAGACCACGTTACCGATGTTCTCGGCGACGAACGCGGCTGCCTCATGCATGCGACCCAGGCTGTTCAATGCCGCCGCGACACGTTCGACTGCATGCGGCGAAGAGGGAGTGATTTCGAAGGCGCGGCGCGCGTGGTACAGGGCCTCGAGATTTCTGCCGCGCCTGAGCAAGGCGTCGGCCAGGTTGTTATGCGCATCGAAATACTCGAGATGACGGGACAGGACCTCGCGCAACAGGCTATCGGCGTCGTTCCAACTGCCGCGGTTGATCATCAATACAGCAAGGTTGTTGGCCGCCTCGGGGTAATCTGGAGATAGCTCCAAGGCTTTCTCGTAGGCCCCGGCGGCATCCTCCGCGCGCCGCAAGAGCGCCAGCACTGTTCCGCGTTTGAAGTGGCCGAGGGCCAATTCCGGTTCCGCAGCGGTGGCGGCATCGTATGCATCGAGGGCGGCATCGATCCGGTTGCTGTCGCGCAAGGCATCACCTCGCGCGATGTTCTCCTGAAACTCGTCAAGCGGTGGCATCTGCCTTGTCCTCTGTCTGCATTTTGTTGCCGACGGCATGCATGAAGGCGGCCTCGAGCGACAAAGAAGGCCGCACTTCGCGCAATTGATGGCCGCGACCGCGTATTTCCTCAAGCGTCGTCCACAGCCGCGATGCAGGCACCTCTGCCACCCAGTTGCCCGCACTTTCCTCACGAGCACCCGCAAATGCACTATTGCCACAGCTTCGCACCATGACAATATCCTCACTACCGACGAGTTCCGCTGGAGAACGAACCGAGCGAATCTCGCCCTTGTGAATCAGTCCGAAACGGTCCGCCAACCGCTCCACATCGTGCAGGACATGTGAGGTGAAGAAAAGGGTACCGCCACCACGTTTGTAGTCGGCGAGTATCTCCACCACCTCCCGCCTTCCGATTGGATCCAGTCCGCTGAGCGGCTCATCCAGGATAAGCAGGCGCGGCTTGATCGCCATCGCATTTGCCAGCGCCACACGTTGCGTCATGCCTTTGGAAAACGAGCGCACCGGCGCATGGGCAACATGCGCGACACCGAGCCGCTCAAGCCACTGCATGGCCTGCCGCGCTGTTGTCGTGCCGTCAGCCGGCAGGTGCAGGCGCAAGCTCATCGAGGTGATCTCTAATGGTGTTAGGTAATCGTAAAGACAAGGGTTCTCCGGCACGTAACCCACCCGCAACCGGGCCGCGGGAATCGCAGCATCGATGCCGAACAGCCGGCAGCTACCCGCGGTGGCGCGGGCCAAACCCATCAGGATGCGAATCGTGCTGCTCTTGCCGGCACCATTCGGCCCAACGAAGCCGAAAGCCTCGCCTTCGCTGACCTCGAGCGATACTCCGGCGACGGCCCTTACCGGCCGCCGCATTACGCCTTCGGCATAGACCTTCTCCAGGTTCTCTATTTGTATTGCGAACATTGCCATGTGTCCTATATTTCCGCCCGCCTCAACGCCGCTGGGCAAATATGGGCTCCCCCTGCGGGTCCAGAGTGTAGCCGCGCCGGAAAGGGTCGTCGGGAATGCGCTCGATCAGCCTCGTTGCCACGAGTTCATCCAGGCTGTTCGGGGGCCGCCCTTGACTCTCGCGAAAGCGTGCCGCAGCATCCTTCAGGATCGCCAGGTCGCGCAGGCGTTGCGCGCGGTAGTTCAGGTAGCGCTTGAAGCGTCCCGGGTTGGCATTCTCGGCCATGCCACCGACGATGCGGGCCGCATCAGCCGCGCTGTAGCCGCGTTCAATCCAGCGCGCCGCCAAATTTTGCATTGTCCAGCTTTCGCCCTCGTCACGCATTCGAGGCACGGCTTCGAGCAAGGCCAGCGCGCCGGCCACCGGATCCTTCTCGTAGAAGTAGCGATTGAACCCGTAGTAAAACAGGGGCTGCCAGTCTTTTGGCCTGGCATCGGCGGCACGGCGCAGGATGTATTGTGCGGCAGGAATCACTTCCGGAACCGACAGGATGGCGGCGGCGATGTAGTAGTTGTCCTCGTGTGCCGGATTGAGCCAGGAGACATCTTTCTGCAGCTGCGCCTGCAGTGCCAGTTCGGCCGGCCCCATGCGGTAGGCCTCCGACACCAGGATACGGAAGCCCGCCAGGTTGGCCGCCAGATAGCGATCGCCGGCAGCGGTGAGAATCTGGAACACCAACGGAATGCGTACCGCCAGTTCCCGGCTGCGCTCATGGACGACTTCGCGCGGCCCGAACAGGACAGACATGACGAACACTGCTACCGCGATGAGTAAGGCCATCGCCAGACGCGCTGTCGTCATCGGCTGATTCAGGAGAACTCCCTCTTCTGCAAGGCCCGTACACCAAGGATGAGGGCAATCGCGGCATACGAAATGGCCATCGCGCTCGCCCAAAGCAGCTGTTCGGCAGACGGTGCGGCACCATAGACGGACCACTGTCGCCAGTCCAGCCGGGATAAATCGGGAATCAACACACTGACCAGATCTACCCAGTGGCCCATTCGGTCAACCAGGGCGGTATCGCCATCCGCGCCACGGGCAAGGTAATTGGCAGACGCCCCCAAGGCCTTGCCGCCTATGGCGAAGGCTGCACCGATCGCCAGCGGCAACACCGGAACGGTGGAAATCATCGCCACGGCAGAGGCCACGGCAGCGATCACCGCCACATCAAGAACTATTCCGACCAAAGCCAGCCAGAAGGGGATTCCGAGGTCAACGGAAAATTCCTGCTCATAGCCCGGGCTCGCCATCAAAACCGCCAGCAGCAGACACAGGCCGAGTATCACAACCGAAATGCTCGCCAAGGCAACGACAGAAAGGTAGCGACCAACGAAAAACGCGGCGCGTGAAGCGGGCAGCGCAAGTGAATGAAGGATGATCTTGCGATCGATCTCTCGGGTAAAAAGGTCCTGCACCCAGAACAACGCCAGCAGCACCAGCGTAAACCGGAGTACCGAGAAACCAATGTCGAGGGCAATGGTCTGCGGCTGGCGCGGTGAAAAGCTGGCCGCCAGATAGGCGAAAGCGATCAGGACCACGCCGAGTACGAATGTGACCTGGATGCTGCGGCCACGCAGGCCGGAGAGCATGCCTGACCAGGTAAATTCAAGCGACTGGAAGCGCATTCCGAAACTCGCAAAATAAAAGGCGGGCAAACCGCGAGATTTGCCCGCCCTGGATACGTCGCGAAAACTTGCCGAGTATCAGCCCGCGGTCGGGTTCGACGTGCTGGTCAGCGCGTTGCTGGCGGCGGTCGAGCTGCAGTTGGTACCCGAGCAGGTTGCATCGCTGGTCACCGAACCACCCGCCGTGGAGCCACGGAAGGAACGGCCGCCGGCGGACGACACGGATCCGACGCGGAAGTAAGCCTTGCCCTGGTCATAGACCATATGCACGTTGGCGGAGCACTTCGGCGTAAAAGCATTAACCACCATCTCGTTGGTGGCGGCGGTGTCGACGGTCAGCGACCCGTTGGCTGCGGCGGTCGGCGCAGCACAGACGACGCCGCTTGTAGCGGCATTGGCATCGACCATCGAAGTCATCGCAACAGTGGAGAGAACCGACGCAAGAATAACTTTTTTCATCATCGGCTCCCTATTAGTTGGTGGAGTTGGCCGTGGCCTGCGTCAGCAGGTTCTTGGCGTCGGACTGGGCAGCCTTGTCATTGCCCTTCTTGGTGTACTCGCTGAACTGCGGGATGGCAATCGCGGCGAGGATACCGATAATCGCGACAACGATCATCAGCTCGATCAGGGTAAAACCCTTTTGCAGCTTGGTCATATGGATTCTCCTAGAGAAGAGGTGCGACGGTTGTCGCTACGTTACAAATAAGCAGGAAATGTACCAATGAAACCGGAGGGGGCGACTCCCTGTCTAATCTTGGTGTTTCACGCTCGTCAAAACCGCAAGTGACGGAAATCGTCATCTCAGTTCCATCTTTGTCACATCTTGCGATCAATGGACAGGCATCGGGATCAGCCTGAAATCAGCAATGACTCATCTACCGAATCAATCTGTCCTTGATCGAGAAACTGCTCGGCGTAATGACGATACACACCCTTGCGGACAAAGACGTCGAATAGATCCGGGTCGATATGGCCATTTTTCTTGAAGTTGGCCATGATCGACATGGCCTGCGACAGCTTCATCCCTGCCTTGTACGGCCGATCGCGGGCAGTCAGGGCTTCAAAGATGTCCGCGATACCCATCATCCGGGCCTGCCATGACATCTGCTCGCGGGTCAGGCCTTTCGGGTAACCCTTGCCGTCCATGCGTTCATGATGGCCGCCGGCGTATTCCGGCACCCTCGTCAGGTGGCGCGGCCACGGCAGCTGCTCCAGCATCTTGATGGTGGCGACGATGTGGTGATTGATCACATCGCGCTCTTTCAGGGTAAGCGTACCGGCACGGATCGTCAGGTTAACCACTTCGTCGGCAGTGAGGAACTCGGTTTCGACGGCATCGACATTGCGCCATTTGCGACTGCTACCGATATCGCGAACGCGCTGAAGATCGGCTTCGCTCATCGCCTCGCCACCGACGTTAGCCTTGCGCAGGAATTCGCGATCCTCATCCAGAACCCGCACCTCATCATGGTACTGCTGGAGTATTTGCTCGTCATCCCTGGTATGACCTCCACCCCGCAATGCCAACTGACGCCTAAGTGCAGAAATCTCGGCGTCCCGCTTCAAGACCTCGAAGCGCGTATCAATTAGATGAATTCGATCGAACAATGTCTGCAGCTTGGTCGCCTTATCGACCACATGGACGGGCGTGGTGACCTTGCCGCAGTCGTGCAACAAACCGGCGATCTTGAGTTCGTAGCGATCACGCTCATCCATGCGAAATTCAGCGAGCGGACCTTCCGTAGCCTCATCCGCGGCGGCCGCCAGCATCATCGTCAAAGCCGGTACGCGTTGGCAATGTCCGCCCGTATAAGGTGACTTTTCATCAATTGCCAAGTTGATCAGGTTAATGAAGGACTCGAATAGTTCCTCCAACTGTGTGATCAGTAGGCGATTAGTTAACGCTATCGCGGCCTGCGACGCCAGCGATTCGGCAAGGCTCTGGTCCGCTGAGGAAAAAGGCTTCACCGTCTTGTCAGCGGGATCAAGTGCGTTGATCAATTGCAACACGCCGATGATCTCACCCTCATGGTTTTTCATCGGAACCGTAAGAAAGGACTGGGAGCGATAGCCGGTCCGTTCGTCAAAGCGCCGCGTGCCTGAAAAATCGAATCCCGCCTCCGTATAGGCATCCGCGATATTGACGGTCTTGTCGTGAATCGCGGCGTAGGCGGCAACCATCGAGTCATTGGGCTCGCCTTTTTCGTTGCCAAGGGGCAGGTTGGGAAAATTGATCGGATTCCCGGTCGTGCCCCCCATCGCGATATTCAAGGAATCAGTGCGCAGTATCTCGAACCGCAAGGCGCGACTGTCTTCGGTCATCCGGTAAAGGGTACCGCCGTCGGCATGGGTAATGGTCTTGGCGGCAACCAGGATGGATTCGAGCAGACGATTGATGTCCCGCTCTTTGGACAGCGCGGCCCCAATCTCATTGAGCTGCTCAAGGCGGCGAAACAGGTCGCTGGAGCTGTCCATGCCCGACTCCCTTACTTGATGCAAACGGCCCTTACCTGCTTGAGGTCCGTAACGCCCTGCAATGCCTTTTCCAGGCCATCCATCTTCAAGGTCAGCATGCCGTCTTCCAAGGCCTGTGCAAACAGCTGAGCAACCCGCGCATGTTCCTGGATCAGCTTCTTGATCGGCTCTGTACCGATCATCAGCTCATGTAGACCCACTCGACCTTTGTACCCGCTGCCACCACAAGTATCACATCCCTTGGCGCGAGTGAACACGAACTTTCCGTCCTT
Organism: uncultured beta proteobacterium; assembly: GCA_903908065.1. Taxonomy (GTDB): domain Bacteria; phylum Pseudomonadota; class Gammaproteobacteria; order Burkholderiales; family Rhodocyclaceae; genus Sulfuritalea. Next base: position 34,653 of record CAIVQO010000091.1, read on the forward strand.
GCCATAATCCTTCAACAGTCTGGCTTGCGTTGCGGCATAGGCAGCCTTCTGGTCTGCCTTGAAGGTTTCGGTATTCTCCAGTTCGCTGCAATATTCCTTCATGAACAGGCGAACCTCTTCTTCATCAGGGTTATAGGCTTCCTTGCACTTGCACAGGCGCTTGGCCAAACGCTGCGCCAGAATGCCGAGCAGCGCGTCGGCAAAGTTGAATGGATCCATGCCCATATCAAGCAGGCGAATGATCGATTCCGGCGCACTGTTGGTATGCAACGTAGCGAACACCAGGTGGCCCGTCAGTGACGCTTCGATACCGATGCCGGTGGTTTCCGCATCGCGCATTTCGCCGACCATGATGATGTCCGGATCGGCACGCAAAAATGCCTTCATGACGGTGGCGAAGTCGATCACCTTCTTGTTGACCTGGCACTGGCGCAAGCCTTTCTGGGTAATCTCGACCGGATCCTCGGCGGTCCAGATCTTGGTATCGACCGTGTTCAGGTAACCAAGAACGGAATGCAGTGTCGTCGTCTTGCCTGAACCGGTCGGACCGCACACGAAGAAAAGCCCATAGGGTTTTGAAATCGTCGCCTTGAGCTTCTCGAGGTTGATCGGGAGAACACCGAGCTTATCGAGCGGAATCGGCTCACCGGCGGCGAGGATTCGCATCACGACGTCCTCTACGCCTCCCGTAGTCGGCAGGGTCGCGACACGCAATTCAATATCCAATGGACCGAACTTCTTGAACTTGATCTTGCCATCCTGCGGTTTGCGACGTTCTGCAATATCCAGGTCACACATGATCTTGAGGCGGGCCACCATGGCATTTCTGTAGCTTGCCGGCACTTCGATGTATTTCTGCAGGGAGCCGTCGCGACGGAAGCGGACCAGAACCTTGTCCTTGCCTATTCCCGGCTCGATGTGAATGTCCGAGGCCCCCATCTGATAGGCGTCGATGATGATCTTGTTGACCAGTTTGACCAGTTCGTTGTCGGCAGCGGCAGATACATCGTCAGAAGCGCCGCCCTCTCCATCCATTTCGCCCTCGTCGAGCGTCGAGAGCAAGTCTCCGACCGAGCTGTCATCGGTAAATCCTGGTACGCCAGCGGCACCGAACAACTGGTCTATGGTCTGTGCGAACTCATGGTTGGTGGTAACCCGATACACCGCCTTCGAGCGCGGGAACACGTTGTTGACGACTCGCGAACCCTTTACCTGTTCCGGATCCATGCAAACGACGATAACGCCTTCCGAGGTTTCCTCGACGGGCGCCCACTTCGCCTGCTCGAGAAAGTCCCGCTTGAGATTCTTCAGCAAATCAGCCGGCTTGATTCGATCGCCCTTGAACGGCTCGTACGCCACGTTGAAAAACTTGCCAAGCGCGATGCCCAATGCCTGATGCTTGACCTGGAACTCATTGACCAATACTTCCTCGATGTCCATGTTCTTGCGGCGCGCAGTGCGTGTCGCCAGTTCCAGCTCCTGAGCTGAAATTACGGCGTCGGACACCAGGAAATCGTACTTGGTCTTGACCGCCTGGGCAGGCTTGCTACGTTGGGTAAAGGCAATGGCCAAGGTTTCGCACAGGCCCTTGACACCCTCGAGAGCAATGGGTGAGAACGGCGAACCAGCCTTGTTGTTGATGATTTGAACCACACCGAGTAGTTCGCTGGTCTGTGCGTCCACCACCGGTGCCACCAGCATCTGCTTGGTGCGATAACCGGTTCGCTTATCGACTTCCTGAAGAAACCTCAAAGACGGATTGATCGCCTTTAACTCGGCATCGTCGTAAACATCTCGAATGTTGACAGTCTTCTTCGCCAGTGCCACGTGTCCGGCGATACTCTGGTCCGCGATGGGCAGGCGTAGATCCTTGAAGGAGTTCAGGCCGGTTTTGACTTTGGAGACGATGGACGCCTTGTCGTCGCCAACAGAGTAGATTGTCAGGCGATCGGCGTTGAACAAGCTGCAAATTTCACCTGAGAGTTCCAACATGATCTCGTCAATGTTGGCAGTCGCATGAACCTTGTTGGTGACGACCTGGAGATTCTTGAAGAATGCCAGGCGGGTATCGACATCCGCGGCACTCTCTGCCGGCGTTGCAGGAACTGCGCTCATTTAACTGACTCCATGGCAGCCGCATAAGCTCTCATGCCGCCATCCAGCAAGGCAGCATTGAACCCGCGTTGGGAAAGCAGAAATGCCGCGGCGGAACTGCGACGTCCCGTCTGGCAATACACGATGTATTCCTTTTCTGGATCTAGTGCGGCCAGCGCCTGTCGAATATCGTCCAGCGGGATATTCAACGCGCCCTGGAATCCGTCGCTGCGGTACTCGGCGGGAAACCGCACGTCAATCCAGATGGCACCGTTTGCAACTCGGCGCCCAGCTTCGAGGCCATCGACCTTTTGCAGCAGCGGAGCGCGCAAAAGCTCATTGAAATCGTCTTTCGAGAGACGCAGCAGAACTCCATCGGTCTTCATGACCACCGTCGCATTCCTGACCGTGTCGGCAACCAGCGCCTCCTCACCAAATGCATTGCCGGCCTTCAGTTCGGCAAGCTGAATTGAGGAGCCCGCCACCTGGCGAGACACCTTGCAACGTCCGCTTTCAATCAAGTAGTAAAAGTCTCCGGGTTCGCCTTGCTTGATGATCTGATCAGCGCGTTTGACGGGCAATCGGATGAATTTTGCCAGCAGGGTCTGAATGTTGGCCGGAGGCAGGGAGGCAAATACTCCGGTAGTCAAATTTTCTACCGCAAACATGCCGGACATCCGGCGCCAGTCGGTGGGTTCAGTTCCGGCATCCTCGTCTGTTGTCGGAGCCGCGAGTTGATTCCAGGTCAAGAGGATATCGAGCTTGTCCTCTTCAAGGGACATCATGACGACATCGGTTATAGCCTGGCTTCTGGCTGGGACCTTGCCATCACGAACAAGCGGCGCCGATGCCAGCTCGTGTCCTCCCACCAGAACTCGGCTTGTACCGTCCGCCAAGCTGGCGAGAATCTGCCCTTGGACCAGATACACCATTTGCCCCGTCCAATCGGCGGCACGAAACGGGTCGCTACCACGGGCAAACTGCATCGTCTTGCACATCCCCGGCAATTCGCCAAGACCGGCCTGGCCCAGCGAAGCAAGGGGCTGCAAGCGCGCCAGCATTTCAACGCTGACCGTATCGATCATGATCAGATCTCGAAGAGCTGGTTATTCTGCAGCATCCCGGGGCGATACTCGCCAATGCAATCCTCGATTTCCTGCATCGTCAATTCGATTTGACCGGGCTTGAGGTGGGTGATGAACACCTCAGCATCGCGTTGCAGGTTCGTAAGCTCGTCGAGCAACATGCTGGGACAGAGGTGGAGAGAAGCCTGCGCCAGCCACTTCTCGCTGTTGGAAAACGCACATTCGATAATCAGGTAGCGCAAGTTCCGGATTTGGTTGACGTACTGCCAAAGCTCCGGGCAGGGACCGGTATCGCCGGTAAACACCAGGCTGCCTTGGCCGGAATCAACCTGATAACCGACGGCCGGAACGGTGTGATTGGCTGGTAGCGGAACCACCTTGCGTCCCTCTATGTCGATGGCCTCGCCGACTCGAATCGTGGCAAAGCGCATAAAGGGTTTGTCCGGGGTGGGAATTACGCTGAAATCAGGCCAGATCGCCCAATTGAAAACATGGGCGCGAATGATTTCCAGCGTTGCCTCCGTGGCATGAACGGTCAGAGGACGGTTGCGCATGTCGCCAACCGTATCGATCATGAACGGCATGCAGGCCAGGTGGTCGAGATGTGAATGGGTAATGAAGACATGATCGATCTGGGCCAGTTCCGCGATCGCCAGATCACCCACACCTGTACCTGCATCAATCAGGATGTCGTTATCGACCAACAATGAAGTAGTCCGCAGGTGGCGCCCCCCTATTCCGCCACTACAGCCCAGTATGCGTACCTTCATGGTCCCTATTTCGTCTCGAATGTGGTGACGCCGTCCCAGTTCTCGCCTGGCGGCTCTTTGCGCAGATGTTCGACACGCTTGATGTACAGGTCGTAAAGATAGCGGGGATTTATCCGTTGCAGATTCATCAAGGTAACTTCAGCCTGGTCCCAATCCTGGCCCCGGTACAGGCGCAGCGCCTGATTCCATAACTTCAATTCGTCCAGATCGTCCTTTCCGACCTTGCCTTCCTCACCCACCGGCTCGTAAATTCCGACGGGATCTTCCTTGCCCTTGACGCGCACCCGATCAAGCTCACGGAAAACAAACTCATTCTTCACCAGATCGCGGGTACCCTCGCCGACAATGAATCCGACACCGTACTGCTTGGTTATGCCCTCAAGGCGCGAACCCAGATTTACTGCATCACCCATCACCGTGTAGGACTGGCGGACAGGCGATCCCATGTCGCCAACAGTCATTGGACCGGTATTGACGCCAACGCCGATCTTGAGTTCGGGCCAGTCTTTGGCCAAAAGATCCTTGTTCAACTCATGCAAGGCAACATGCATTTCCAGACCGGTAAGAACCGCATTCTTCGCGTGCTCTGGATCATCCACCGGCGCGCCCCAGAAGGCCATGATTGCATCGCCAATATACTTGTCCAGGGTTCCCCGATGCTTCCGAACCACGATGGTCATTGCGCCAAGATACTGGTTCATGAGGCTGGCCAATTCATCCGGCTCAAGCCCCTCGGAAATGGTCGTAAATCCACGTACGTCAGAAAACAGGACCGTAAGCTCCGCCTTGCGACCGGCCATGCTGTAGTTTTCGGGATCCCGGCTCATCTCCTCAACCAGCTCCGGCGGCACATACTGGCCAAACAATCCTGTCAATTGCCGCTTGGTCCGGGACTCAACGAAATAGCCCCATGACATGTTCATGGCATACAACAGCACCACCGCGATTCCGCCACTCGCCAGTGGCAACACGACGTTAGAAATGTGCCAGAAACTGAAATTGATGCTGAGGAGCAGCAGGAGCACGATTGAACCAACCACGGTCGCCCGGAAGGGTGACAGCAACGGCAACAGGAAGACCATCACGCCACCAGCCAGCAGAACCAGGACAACATCGGCACCCAGGATATAGGGGGGCTTGTGCTTGATTGCGCCATCGAGCATTCCGGCAATCAGATTGGCGTGAATCTCCACCCCTGGATAGGCTGCGCCAACCGGGGTTGCCCGCAGGTCCATCAGGCCAGGTGCAGTGGTACCGACGATGGCGATCCGACCTGCCAGCAGTTCCTTTGGAACCTTGTCCGTCAATATGTCCGTTATGGAGATGTATCGGAAACTTCCCTGAGTGCCGCGATACGGGATCAGAGTTGCGGCGTTTTCATCAATCGGAATCGACAGCGGCGCTTCACTGCCACCCTTGAGCTCCAGCCACTCCATCGCAGCATAGGAACTCGGCGAGTTGGACGGGTAACCGGGAATAATTACCGGATTGCCGAGCAAGCTGCGAACCATGGCCAGGGACAAGGACTCGTAATATTGCCCCTTGTACTCGACCAGCAAGGGAACACGCCTTGAAATCCCATCACCATCAACTAGCGGATTGAAATGGCCTGCGCCAGCAGCAGCTTTCTGAAACTCCGGCAGGTTCCCGCCAAAACTGACCCACTGAGTAAAACCAATGCGACGTCCGGCAAATGTGCCAGCCGGGAAGACGGGGGACGGCACGGCACCGGTGCTGACTCCATCCTCGCGACTTGAAAAATAATAGCCAAGGATAATCGGTCGATTTTTCATCGACTCGGCGAATCGCGCGTCATTATCGAGTTGCGGACGCAACTCGCGCAACACCGAACTGAAGGCCGGAACCTCGCGCAGTTCCTTTTTGGCCAGGGCATCGAGGGTACGCAGACCTGAACTGTCGTCGGGCTCGGCGAAAACGACGTCAAAGCCAACCAGCCGCATACCATACTGATTAAAGAGCTTGTCCATCAGCAATGCCAGCTTGTCGCGCCCCCATGGCCAGCGCCCCTGCTCCGCGAGAGATTTTTCGTCGATATCCAGGATGACAACCCTTGGATCCACCGTACGTGGCATGGTCAGGCGCAACTTCGCGTCGTAGATCAGCGAATCCAGATGATTGATGAACGGAATTTGATAGACGCGTGCCGAATGGCCGAGCAATACCAGCAGGATCAGCAGTCCCAATCCATAGCGGGGAATGTATTGTTTCAAGAGACCTCCGAGGACACGGTTGGCGAAGCTTCAGCTCTTGAGGAAAAACTCCATCTTGACGCCTGCCAATTCGATCACATCATGATCGGCCAATTGATGCGCTTGCGCGTCCAGAGCCTTGCCGTTGACCACTGGGAAGCTGGCGCCTTCGACGTGGGTAATGAAATAACCGTGGGGCCGGCGCGCAATAACCGCCACCTGGACTCCGGGCTTCCCCAACGTTGTCAGCGTCTTTGTAAGCTCCATCTCCTTCCCAGCGTTTCCGCCGGAGAGCAATTGGATTGCGCCCAAGAGGAGCGCGGCAGTAGGTGCCGGAGTTGTTGCGGCAGCGGCGGGCGGCATGCCGGGCGAAGTGGTGGTATGCGCCGCAGGAACGCCGGCCGGGGCGGCCGGAGGAGTCGGCGCTGCGGGAGCGGCGGGCGGCGGAGCCGCCGGAGGCTTCGCGGCGCCAGGACGCAAAATCATCGTCTTTTCGAAGTCGGCGGCGTTAGTCTGCTGAGGCAACTCACTGACAAACTTCAGGCGGTACTTGCCGAGCTCGATGGTGTCGCCATTCTGCAGAAAGTGCTTTTTGACCGACTGACCATTGACGAAAGTTCCGTTGGTGCTGCCGAGGTCCTCGAGGAAGGAGTCGTTGAGGATGGTAATGACGACAGCGTGCTCGCCCGATATCGCAAGGTTGTCGATCTGAATGTCGTTATGCGGCTTGCGACCGATCGTGGTGCGCTCCTTGTTCAAGGGAATTTCCTTGAGCATCGTGGTTTCCATGCTGAGTATGAGCTTAGCCATTTTCTTCGTCCTTCAAGGTCACAGAGCGCTGCATTACTTGAACCAGGCCAGGATCCGGGCGAGCATTCCGCGAGATGCCGGATATTCCCCCTTGACCTTGACCAAGATTACAGAAACATTGTCACGGCCACCATTATCGTTGGCCATCTGTATCAGCTGAGTTGCGCAAAGCTCAAGGTTCGCCGACAGCGCCCCCAGAGTCATCGCAATCTCGTCATCCTCCACCATATCGTTGAGGCCGTCGGAGCAAAGTAGATATACGTCGCCCGGCATGACTTCGTGGTCATGGATCTCGGCTGCCACTTCGGCGTCAATTCCAACCGCGCGCGTCACCAGATTCTTGTTTTGCGAGTGACGCGCCTGCTCCGGTGTGATCAGGCCTGCATCGATCTGCTCCTGCAGCAGGGAGTGATCTCGAGTTATCGCCTGGAAGTCATCCCCGCGCAGGCGGTACATCCGAGAATCGCCGATGTGACCTACCGTCACCCTGTTGTCGTGGAATACGGCAACGACCAAGGTCGTGCCCATCCCGGCATGCTGCGGATTGGTTTGCGAAGACTGGAAAATCGCGCTGTTAACCAAACCCATCTGTGTTTCAACGGCGACTTCGGCCCAGGTCTTGCCGCCCCCCGCATCGCTGCTGGGTGACCGATCTGCAAATGCCTTGGCGAGTTCGGATCCGAGCATCGTGGTGGCCATGCCACTTGCCACCTCACCGGCATTGTATCCACCCATGCCATCGGCCAGCACGGCAAAACCCACCTCGGCGTTGGCCATGACGGAGTCTTCATTGTTCGAGCGAACCATGCCCGGATCACTGCGGGTGACCATTTCGAGAACGGCATTCATATCCATGGCGATGCCCTCAGAAACTAATATCCACGCCGGAATCGGCTGCCGGTGTTCCACCGCTCATGCTAATGCAGGTGCGAATATCGCGGGCAAACTCTGCACCAGTCTGATACCGCGCATCGGGATCCTTGGTCAGCGCCTTGTCGATGATGGCGACAACACATTCCGGAAGCTCTCGATTAATTGACCGGATGTCGGGATGCGCTTCATTTGCGATCCTGAACATCAATTGCGCCATCGAGTCTCCTTCGAAGGGCAACTTTCCGCAACTCATTTGAAACAGCATGACACCCAAAGAGAAAAGATCGGAACGGCCGTCGATCTTTTTCCCGGCCAGTTGTTCCGGTGACATGTAACTCGGGGTTCCGAGCACCATGCCGGTCTTGGTCTTCGATGAGTCGGTGATGCGGGCAATGCCGAAATCGGTGACCTTGACCTGATCCGAATCCGGTTCATACATGATGTTGGCCGGCTTGATGTCGCGGTGAACGACATTGTTCTCATGGGCATACGAAAGTGCATCCGCAACCCGGGCGACGATGCTCATCACCCTCGGGATGGGCATCAGGTTTCCGACCTTGGCGTAGGGCACCAGATCCTTGCCCTTGAGAAACTCCATGGCTATGTAGGCGAGGTCGTGCTCCTCGCCGGCATCGTACATCTGAACGATGTTCGGATGGTTTAGGCGTCCTGCCGTCTCCGCTTCGCGGAAGAAACGTTCCTTTACCTCGACCAGCTCGTCGGCCTCGAACTCCTGTGACAGGGCCATGGTCTTGATGGCCACGACGCGATTGATCTTGGGATCGCGCCCCATGTAAACAACGCCCATGGCGCCCTTGCCCAGCTCCTTTTCGATCTGGTAACGACCCAACATCGGCTTTTCGACATTTCCGCTGGCATCAAGGAGGCTCGCGTTACTGCGGCCACCACTGCCACCGCCAAGGATGACAGTTTCCGAAAGTTGCTTTGCGCGATTGACCCGGCTTTCGATGTCACGGAACTTTGGATCCCAGTCATAGATGTAGCGGAATGCGGCTTCGGCCTTGTTGAATTGACGCTTGCGTTCGAAATCCAGGGCCAGGTTGTAGATGTTCTCCATGACCTGGTTGTCTTTGGGGCAGAGACGGAATTTGTCGAAAGCCATGTCAAGTTGGCCCTGGCCTTGGAAGGCGAGGCCCAGCATGCGATTCGATTCCGCCGAGGCCGCGTCCGATTTTTCCTTGCCACGCTCGGTGACAACGAAACGCTTGACCGTCAGCAGCAAATGGCCGACGACCAACAAGGCGGCGGGAACCATCAACTGAATCCACATCAGTTGAGTTGTCATCAGGATGAAGTGGGTTGCAATCAATGCCACCAGAACGCCGCCCGTAATCGCGGCCGCGACGCCCGCCTTGATCCGTGGCAGCAAGGCCACGAGATAGGCCGCAATTAAAAGGAAAACCAGCTTCTCGACCCAGAAACCCCAGGTCGGCGCTACGAAGAAATGTTCGGAGAGCAGGCTCGACACGGCATGGGCCTGCATCAACACCGCCGGCATGGCCGGGCTGATGGGCGTCACGAAGACGCTGCCAACGGACGAGGATGTCGGACCGATCAGGACGATCTTGTCGCGATACTTGTCGTAGGGAATCTTGCCGCTCTTGACGTCGAAGAAGGAATCAACCTGAAATGCCGACTGGCCAGCTTCCTTGTCCTTGTAGAAAAAAGTGAGCATCCGGGAATCGGTATCCGTTCCGATCTTGAGTTTCCCGAGCTTGACCGAATCGCCGGCTTGGGCCTGGATGTCGGCAACGGTCAGATTGTGGCTGCGGGCGGCCACCAACAAAGACAATGAGGGAAAGGTTTGGTCGAAATACGAAAGGACCAGCGGCTCGGTACGAATCGCACCATCGACGTCGGGCACCACATTCAGGTGACCAATCGCTTTGGCGACCTTGCCCAGCGGTTCGATCACGCCAGCGTCGATACCCAGCGTGGGGAAAGGTGGCGCAACATCGGCGCCAGAGACCTTGACGGCATTTTTCTTAATGTAATCTGGCAGATCCTTGTCCGGACGCCCGCGCGGTTCGCCCAGCACGAAGAGCATAGGCAACGTGACGTTGCCCGCCTTGCTGAACGCATCGGCCAGGCGCCGATCGGTATTCAGTTTCTGGTCAGCCTCGACCAGCAAGGCCTCAATTTGAGGACAGGATGACGCAGGGGCCGGTACGGCTGGCGCAGGGACTACCGGTGCCGCTGCGGGATCGCCTGCAGGAGCCGGGGCTGGCTCGGCAGGAGCAGCAGCCGTGGGCAAGGTAACGCCACAGGTTTCAATCAGCTTGTTGATGTAGACCAGCCCCTGGTCGCGCTGGGGCTCCGAGTAGAACACCGTGGTGGCAATGACTTTGGCTTTGGCCGCGGCCAGTTTGTCCACCATGTCGGCCATGATGTCGCGGGACCATGGCCAGCGCCCGATGTTGTCCAGGCTGGGTTTGTCGATGGCGATAATGGCTATCTTGTCCGAAGGCGTCCGACTCGCCGCGCCAACCCCCATGTCATAGGCTTTGCGTTCCAGACCCTGCAAGAGGTCGCCATTGCCGAGGACCAGCATGACGAGGGTGACGGCCACCCCGAAGAACCCGTCACTTTTCCAGAAGCCCGCTTTCTTCATCGGTTGCAACCCTGTCGAGAGCCTGCGAAAAAACAGCGCAATAAGCGCAATTCTTACAGTCCTGCGTCAAGTCCGTCAATCAATTTCATGACAATCGGAGCCTTTGACCGGAGATTTGCCGATTCTAAGCGCAAAAAAGCCGCACGGGCTTGCGCCGTGCGGCTTTTCACAGATTGCCCGGGCACCAATCCGCCCCGGACCACCGGCGGCACGTGATCACCGTACCGCCAGCGCCGACTTCTACTTCAGCAGGCCCTTGAGCAGCTTGCCCATCTCGGAGGGATTGCGCGTCACCGTGAACCCGCACTCCTCCATGATCGCCAGCTTGGCATCGGCCGTATCGGCGCCGCCGGAGATCAGCGCACCGGCGTGGCCCATGCGCTTGCCGGCCGGGGCGGTGACCCCGGCGATGAAGCCGACGATCGGCTTCTTCATGTTGGTCTTGCACCACTGCGCGGCTTCGGCTTCGTCCGGACCGCCGATCTCGCCGATCATGATCACCGCATCGGTATCGGGATCGTCGTTGAAGGCCTTCATCACGTCGATGTGCTTGAGGCCGTTGATCGGGTCGCCGCCAATGCCGACCGCGGAGCTCTGGCCGAGGCCGATTTCTGTGAGCTGCGCCACGGCTTCATAGGTCAGGGTGCCCGAACGCGAGACCACGCCGATGCGACCCTTGCGGTGGATGTGGCCAGGCATGATGCCGATCTTGACTTCATCCGGGGTGATCAGGCCGGGGCAGTTGGGGCCTAGCAGCAGGGTCTTCTTGCCGCCAGCGGCTTCCTTGGCCTTCATCTTGTTGCGCACCACCAGCATGTCGCGCACGGGGATGCCCTCGGTAATGCAGATTGCCAGGTCGAGGTCGGCCTCGCAGGCTTCCCAGATCGCGTCAGCGGCGCCGGCGGGCGGCACGTAAATCACCGACACCGTTGCGCCGGTCTGCGCCTTGGCTTCCTTGACCGAGGCGAAGATCGGGACGTCGAAGATCTTCTCTCCGGCTTTTTTCGGGTTCACGCCGGCGACGAAGCAGTTCTTGCCGTTGGCGTACTCGATGCACTTCTCGGTATGGAACTGGCCGGTCTTGCCGGTGATGCCCTGGGTGATGATGCGGGTGTCTTTGTTGATGAAGATGGACATTTGGATTCCTTACTTGACGGCGGCGACGATCTTGGTCGCGGCCTCGGCCATGGAGTCGGCGGAAATGATCGGCAGGCCGGATTCGGCCAGGATCTTTTTGCCCAGGTCCTCGTTGGTGCCCTTCATGCGCACCACCAGCGGCACCGACAGGTGCGTCTCGCGCGCGGCGGTGACCACGCCGGTGGCGATGGTGTCGCACTTCATGATGCCGCCGAAGATGTTGACCAGGATGCCCTTCACCTTGGGGTTCTTGAGCATGATCTTGAACGCCTCCGTGACCTTCTCGGTCGTGGCACCGCCGCCGACGTCGAGGAAGTTGGCGGGCTCGGCGCCGAACAGCTTGATCGTGTCCATGGTCGCCATGGCGAGGCCGGCGCCGTTCACCAGGCAGCCAATGTTGCCGTCGAGGCTGATGTAGGCCAGGTCGAACTTGGAAGCCTCGATTTCGTCCGCATCCTCTTCGTCGAGGTCGCGGTAAGCCACGATCTCCGGATGGCGATAGAGCGCGTTGGAATCGAAGTTGAACTTGGCGTCGAGCGCCTTGATGTTGCCGTTGCCTTCGAGGATCATCGGATTGATCTCGGCCAGGCTGGCATCGGTGTCCATATAGCAGGTGTAGAGCTTCTTGAAAGTGTCGATGGCCTGGGCCTGCGAGCCGGCCGGAACGCCGATGCCGTCCGCCAGCTGCTTGGCCTGGGCATCAGTCAGCCCGGTCGCCGGATCAACGAAGACCTTGATGATCTTTTCCGGCATCTTGTGCGCGACTTCCTCGATGTCCATGCCGCCCTCGGACGAAGCCATCATCGCCACCTTCTGCGAGGCACGGTCGGTCAGGGCGGCAACGTAATATTCCTTCTTGATGTCGGCGCCTTCTTCGACCAGCAGGCGGCGGACCTTCTGCCCGGCCGGCCCGGTCTGGTGCGTCACCAGCTGCATGCCGAGGATCTGCCCGGCGTAGGCACGGACCTCGTCCATCGACTTGGCGACCTTGACGCCACCGCCCTTGCCGCGACCGCCGGCGTGGATCTGGGCCTTGACCACCCAAACCTTGCCACCCAGCGTTTCCGCTGCCTTGACCGCCTCGTCGACGGAAAAGCAGGGAATGCCGCGCGGGACCGTCACACCGAATTTCTTCAGGATTTCCTTGCCCTGATATTCGTGGATCTTCATGCGTCTTCCTTGTTGTAGATGCTGCGTTGATCTGAAGCCGGCATCAGTCGGTCAGGCCGGTCATTGTTCGCGGATCGGGTCTCTTGCCTGGGGATGAAGCGTCGCCGCCCCTTTACACGCTCTCGGGAACGGTCTTTTGCTGCGGCGCGGGATACTACCATAAGCACTCTTAATCGAAGCTTACAATTCTCTGCTGCCCCGCCCCGGAGCCTTTCCGCGATGACATCCGCCCGCTATCTGTTGGCCCTCGACCAGGGCACCACGAGTTCGCGCAGCATCCTCTTCGACCGCGCTGGCCGGCAGGTCGCGATGGCCCAGCGCGAGTTTCGCCAGATCTTTCCCCAACCGGGCTGGGTCGAGCACGATCCACTCGAGATCTGGGACTCCCAACTCGCCACGGCACGTGAGGTCCTGGCCAAGGCCGGTGCCAAAGCACCTGACGTCGCCGCGTTGGGGATAACCAACCAGCGCGAAACCACCGTGGTCTGGAATCGCCGGACCGGCCGGCCGCTGGCCAA
>CAIVQO010000092.1 GCA_903908065.1 uncultured beta proteobacterium
GACCTGGTCGGCTTTCTCGATGTTGCCGAGGGCCGCTGGTCGTTTGACTACGACGCTGGATGGAATGCCTACTCCTTGTCGCCTTCCTTTCCGCTGGTAACACGTGGATATCAGGACACGGCTGATATCCGTCAGGTGGAATGGTTCTTCGAGAATTTATTGCCCGAGGGACGGCTGCGCGAGTTGATCGCGTCGAGGGATCGTATCGACCCAAAGGACACCTGGGCATTGCTGCTTCGTCATGGCCAGGATACGGCCGGCGCTCTCTCGTTGCTTCCCGAAACAATGGACATCTCCAGCGTTCAGGAAAAGTTGCTGCCCCTGTCCCCAGCTGCCCTGCAAGACAAAATTCAGGAATCGCGCTCGCGCAACTTGCCGTTGATGGCATCCTGGGACGAAATCCGCATGTCGCTGGCTGGCGCACAGGAGAAGCTCGGGCTGTGTATCGACGCGCATGGATCCATGTTTCTGCCCGAAGGTACGGCGGCTTCGACCCATATCGTCAAGCCCGAGAACGCCAGTGCGGACTTCCCCTTTTGCCCTGCCAACGAATTCTTTTGCATGCGCTTGGCGGCTGAACTGAAAGTACCAGTACCCCAGGTGGATTTGCTGCATTTGCCGGAACCTCTGTATGTCATCGAGCGCTTTGACCGTACGCCGACTGCTGAGACGATTCGGCGACTGCATCAGATCGACCTGTGCCAAGCCCTTGGGGTTTCGCCTTCGAAGAAATACGAGAGCGAAGGAGGGCTGGGGCTACAACACCTGTTCGACCTGGTCAGAAGCCCGTTTATCGACCGTCCCATCGTGGCGACCAATGCCATCTTGCAGTGGGTTGCATTCAACTACCTGGTGGGCAACCTTGATGCGCATGCGAAAAATATCGCTTTCCTGATGCGAGGCCAGAAGGCGGCCGTGGCGCCGTTTTACGACATGCTTTGTGTTGAAGCCTACTTGCCGCGCGCAACCATGTCGATGGCCATCGCCGGTGAAAACAAGCCGGGCTGGATCGAAGGGGTCCATTGGGACGCCATGGCGCTTGAAGCTGGCGCGGCCCCCCGATTGGTTCGCGGTATCCTCTCGCGAATGAATGCCGAGTTGCCTGACGCAATTTCTCGGGTTATCGGCGACGAGCGCCTCACGATGGAAGAGCGTGATTTCATTCGGGGAAAGGTTCTCCCGGTTATTGAGGAGCGCTGCCAGTTTCTTGCCGATTCGCTCAAGACGCGGCAATCAACCAAGGAAGAACTGATCGCCTGCCGCGCACTTGCTCACGATGTTGTCGAAAGAATAAAAGCGGCAGGCGAGTAGAAGCCCCTGTTCAGCGTTGACCTGTGACGGCTACGCCTGTCTGCACTATGCCGATCTGATACATTGCGGCGTTGGCCGAATTTCATCTATCCAAACGAGGGCAATCAACGTGCCGAATTTTGCAGCCGCACTACGAGAAGAAGTTATCCGTCTGGCGCGCAAGGAACTACGCACCGAAACCGCAGGTTTGAAAAAGGCTGTGGGGCGTTATCGATCCGAAATCGCTACCTTGAAAAAACGCTTGTCGGCGGTCGAGCAACAGCTTTCCCGGCGACACAAGGAAAACTCGCAAGCGGCTGTCGTGCCTGATGCAGGCCAGTCCGCATCCAAGATTAGATTCAGCGCCAAGGGATTCCGATCCATGCGGGAGCGACTTGAACTGTCCGTTCCGGAAGTGGCTGGGCTTCTACAGGTGTCAGTTCAGACTGTTTACAACTGGGAGGCGGGCACGTCACGCCCTCGCGAGCCACAGCTATCCGCAATTGGGGTGCTCAGAAAAACCGGAAAGCGCGAACTTGCCGCCAGGTTGGGGGCGGCAGCGAAATAGTTATTTCTTCGCTGTTCCACCGGTGCGGCGTAATTGATCGATGTACCCGGCCAGATCCTCGACATGAACATAGCGCCGCCGGGCCTGCAGGATGGTGGGAACAGGAAACACCCCTTTGCTGATCTGGTTGTGTGCCGTCCTGAGATTGATTCCAATTTCGCGAGCAGCCATAGCGAGCGGAAGCAGAGAACGGCTGTAGCGGCGGGAGAGCATCTCCATGCTGTTTTCTGCGGTGGCGTGGCTCATTTTGGGACTCCATTTCGTGACATGCTGATCGTAGCAATGGAGAGATTCGGCTTGTAACCGAAACGCGGCCGTAAAGGTCGCATTTCAAGCACCGGTTTCTATGAGCGACTTCAATCGCTGGCAACAGCCCCTGCCGGATTGACCTATCGCCAGTTAGTTTGAGTGTGACTGCTTCATTTTTTCAGAAATGAGCATCGAAATACGTCCTTTGAGGGCGCATTTCGATCCCGCAACATCCCATCACATCCCTACCATTCATTTTGTCCTGACCTCCGATGTCAGGCATCAAAGTCGGCTTAGTGAATGGAGCGTGGGCAATGAATACGTTGGATCTACTGATGACCGCTGCCGGCGGGAAAGCGATCATCACTGAACGTGAGGCGGGCGAAATTCTCGGGGGGGTGTCCCTGAAGCGGCTTCGAAATTTACGCTCGGAGGGGAACGAATTGATACCAACCATGCAGATTGGGGGACGTCGCTTTGTCTGTTTGACAGATTTGGCCGAGTTTGTGGATCGCCAGAGAACTGGGAAAACTCCGGTTCAGCCTCAACCCAGAGTGAGTGTAAAGACCAAGCGACGTAGCGTTGGACGCCCGAAAAAAATCGTCAAAACCAAAACGAGACCATCAAATTCTGGTCAAGATGGCCATCGAGATTAAGTCCGAAACGTCATTTGGGAACATTTCGGGAACAGGTCTAATGGGATCAGATGGGAAATTCGGGAACAATTCGGGAACACTTGGGAACAAAAAAGCCGACTTTCGTCGGCTGTATTGCTTCTGCTACGGTCTGCCACCTCGTGGATGATTTTGCCAAATCTCCTTAAAATTCAAGGGGTTTGGCGGAGAGGGAGGGATTCGAACCCTCGTTAGGATATTATCCTAAACACGCTTTCCAGGCGTGCGACTTAAACCACTCATCCACCTCTCCGCTGGCTGTCCGCCGCGATCTGGCCGGGCGGGCAGGGCGCGCATTATAGCGGATCAGCCTTCGCTGTGCCGCAGCGAAAGATCGATCGCGCGCACATTCTTGGTTAGCCCGCCGATCGAGATGCGGTCAACGCCGGTTTCGGCGATGGCACGCACGGTTTCCAGGCTGACACCTCCCGAGGCCTCGAGTTCGGCACGGCCAGCGGTAAGGCCGACGGCTTGTCGCATTTGCGCCAGGTCCATGTTGTCGAGCAGGATCATGGTGGCCCCGGCGTCGAGGGCCTCGGCAAGCTGTTCCAGCGTTTCGACCTCGATCTGGATGAAGACGTCCTTGCGGCCGATGGCTGTGGCCTGAACCAGTGCCGCCGTGACGCCGCCGGCCGCCATGATGTGGTTTTCCTTGATCAGGATGCCGTCATACAGGCCGAGGCGGTGGTTGCTGCCGCCGCCGCAGGTCACGGCGTATTTCTGGGCCAGACGCAGTCCCGGCAGGGTCTTGCGCGTATCGACGATGCGCGCCCGGGTGCCGGCTACGGCATCGACATACAGGCGGGTGACGGTGGCGGTCGCCGAGAGCAGTTGCAGGAAGTTGAGCGCAGCCCGTTCGGCAGTGAGCAGAGCCCGCGTGCTGGCTTCGATTTCGCACAGGGTTTGCCCGGCAGTGACGGTGTCGCCGTCGCGTGCCTGCCAGCGGATCGAAGCTCTTTGATCGAGTTGGCGGAAGCAGGCATCGAACCAGGCGGTGCCTGCGAGCACGGCATTTTCGCGGCTGATCACCGTGCCTTGCGAACGACGGCTGGCCGGGGTCAGCAGGGCCGTCAGGTCGCCGCCGCCGATATCCTCGACCAGGGCGGCGAGCACGTTGCGCTGGACTTCGGCGGCGAGTTGAATTTGGCGTTCCATGATGTGCGTCGGGTTGTGGGGATCGCCGACGATTCTAGCCCGGCTTAGCGGAACTTCGTCCCCCGCAAACTGAGCGTGGTGGAGGGTGCGTCGAAGCTTTCGGCGCTGGCCACATCCCAGAACACCTTGAACACCGGGTGATCCGGCACTCCGGCCAGCAGTTCGCCGGGTCGTGCCCAGTGGTGCAGGGCTGCCAGTGAGCGCACTTCAGTGGCGGAGACGCGACGAATGACATGTTCCGGCCCCAGTTCGCCGGGGTGCGCGAGGCCGGCAGCGCCCAGCATTTCCTTGAGGGCGATCAGCGTATTGCGGTGGAACTGATGCACCCGCGCCGACTTGTCGGTGACGTCGAGTGCGCGCATGCGCAGCGGGTCCTGGGTGGTGACGCCGGTCGGGCAATGCCCGGTGTGGCAGGTCTGGGCCTGCAGGCAGCCAAGGGCGAACATGAAGCCGCGTGCCGAGTTGCACCAGTCGGCGCCGGTGGCGATGGTACGTGCCATGTCGAAGGCAGTAACGATCTTGCCCGACGAGCCGATGCAGACCTGCTGGCGCAGATTGACGCCGACCAGGGTGTTATGCACCAGCATCAGCCCTTCGCGCAGCGGTGCGCCAACGTGATCGGTGAATTCCAGCGGCGCCGCACCGGTGCCGCCCTCGCCGCCGTCGACCACGATGAAGTCGGGCGCGATGCCGGTTTTCAGCATGGCCTTGACGATGGCGAACCATTCCCAGGGATGGCCGATCGCCAGCTTGAAGCCGACCGGCTTGCCGCCCGAAAGCTCCCGCAGGCGGGCGATGAACTCAAGGAACTCGATCGGCGTGGAAAATGCGGAATGACGCGACGGGGAAATGCAGTCGGTGCCAACCGGAACGCCCCGCGCTTCGGCGATTTCGGGGGTCACCTTGGCGCCGGGCAACACGCCGCCGTGACCTGGCTTCGCCCCTTGCGAGAGCTTGATCTCGATCATCTTCACCTGGTCGAGTGCTGCGTTCTCGGCAAAGCGCGCACCGTCGAACTTGCCGTTCGCATCGCGGCAGCCGAAATAGCCGCTGCCGATCTCCCAGACCAGGTCACCGCCGTTGCGGCGGTGATGGCGGGAGATCGATCCCTCGCCGGTGTCGTGGAAGAAGTTGCCGCGTCGCGCACCCTCGTTGAGGGCGAGAATGGCATTGGCCGAAAGTGCGCCGAAGCTCATCGCCGAAATGTTGAAGACACTGGCCGAATACGGTTTGCTGCACGCTGGGCCGCCGACCTTGATGCGAAAGTCATGGCTCTCGATATGGATCGGTGCGATCGAATGATTGATCCACTCGTAGTGCGGCTCGTAGAGATTGAGCTGGGTGCCGAAGGGTCGCTTGTCCACGGCCTGTTTGGAGCGCTGATAGATGATCGAGCGCTGGGCGCGCGAGAAGGGAAGTTCCTCCGAATCGGCCTCGAGAAAATACTGGCGGATTTCGGGGCGGATGTACTCGAAGAAGAAGCGGAAATGCGCCAGCACCGGGTAGTTGCGGCGGATCGCCTGGCGCGGCTGCAGGTAATCGACCAGACCCACCAGCGCGAGTGCGCCGAACACCAGTCCCGGCCAAAGCCAGAAGGAGGAGAGGGAGGCCAGCGCAAGGCAGGCCGTGGCGAGGAGGATGCACAGCGCCCAGGCGTGGTAACGCTGCGGAACGATGCTGTCGAGCTTCTGCAACATGGACGGCCTCCTGTTGAAAGCTGCGGCGGTGACGATCTTTTACTTGATCAGGCGCGACGGCGCAAGCGTTCGCCGAGAGCTATCGAAAGGCTGCTGCCGGCGATCACCAGCATGCCGCCAATGGAAAGCAGATCGGGCAGGTGCTCGAAGAAGATCCAGCTCAGCAGTGCGGCCCAGATCAACTGCCCATACAGGAAGGGAGAAAGGAACGAGGCGGTCGCATGGCGAAAAGCCCGGATCAGCATAAGGTGGCCCGTTCCGCCGTAGATCCCCAGCGAGGCGATCAGCGCTGCATCGACGACGCTGGGGGTGGGGCCACCCCAATACAGCGGCGCAGCGAGCGTCATGGCGACGGTGCCGACCAGGGCCGTATAGAACAGCATGGTCAGTGTGCTCTCCGTAGGCGAAAGCTGTCGCGTCTGGATTTGATAAATGGCATAGCAGGCGGCGGCAAGCGACATCCAGACGATGCCCTCGACATTCAATGCGCCACCGGGTCGGGCGATCAGCAAGGCGCCACCGAAGCCGGCGATCACGGCGAGCCAGTGGCCTCGCGTGATGGATTCCTTGAGCAGGAAGTGGGAGAGGATTACCACCACCAGCGGCGTGATGAACAGGAAGGCCGTGCTTTCCGCGAGTGGCATCAGGGAAAAACCGGCCATGGCGAATCCCGTGGTGCCGGTCAGCATCAGCGCCCGCGTAATCTGGGCCAGCGGTCGCGAGGTCGTGACCAACTGCAGGCGCATCGACGGGGCCAGGAAGATCACCATCATTAGCAGATGAAAGGTATAACGACCCCAGACCATCATCGGGATCGGGTAGGTGCGCGAAAGATACTTCGAGGTCGCATCGAGTGCTGCAAAGCACAAGGTGGCGCCCACCATCAGCAGGATGGCGATTCCGACCTTGTGCCGGTCAGGCATCAGCGGCAATCAGTCGATTGAGGATGCTGCGCGCGGCGGGAATCAGTTCGCTGGCGGCGATCCCGATCGGGCCGTCACCATTTGCGACCAGCAGGTCGGCGGCAAGGCCATGGATATGCACTGCGCCACACAAGGCTGCAGACGCTGGCCAACCCTGGGCCAGCAGGGCCCCGCCAATGCCGGAAAGGACATCGCCGCTGCCTGCCGAAGCCAGCCCCGGATTGCCGCTGGCATTGACGCGCCATTGCCCATTGGGGGTGGCGACCACGGTGCCGCAGCCCTTGAGCGCGACGTGGGCCTTGAAGCGCCGGGCCAGCGTCAGTGCGGCGTCGACGCGGTTTGCCTGAACGTCGTCGGTGGCAATGCCAAGCAGGCGCGCCGCTTCGGCTGGGTGAGGCGTGATCAGCGTGGGTGCCTGGCGGTGCCTGACCCGCGCCGCAAGTACGGGGTGGGCGGCGAGTTGGTTCAAGGCGTCGGCATCGAGCAACAGTGGAAAGTCGGCGCTGGCGACACGGCGAACCAGCTCGGTGGCGGCCACAGAATCACCCATGCCGGGGCCGGCGACGATGGCCGTGGCCTGGGCCAGCGCCTCATCGGGTGTGCGCAGCATCAATTCGGGCTGGATCGGATCGACGGCCAGTACTTCCAGTAGGCCGACGAAGACGCGCCCGGCGCCCAGTTGCAGCCCGGACCGCGCCGCCAGCAGGGCGGCCCCGCTCATGCCCGGCGCGCCGCCGATCACGGCAAGCGAGCCATGGGTTCCCTTGTGGCAATTGCGCGGACGGGGCCGCAGGCCGCCACGAAAATCCGCCGTCGAGAGCAGCGCTCCCGAATGTCCCTCGAGCGTTGGGCCCAGGCCATCGACATGGATGTCACCGCAGTGGTCGGGGCCCTGCAAGGTATATAGCCCGGGCTTGCCGCCGATGAAGCTGAGGGTGTGCGTGGCACGCACGGCCGTGCCAAGCACGCGTCCGCTGTCGCCGTCGAGCCCGCTCGGAATATCCAGGGCAAGCACGGGACCGCCATAGGCATTGATGCGCTCGATCAGGGCGGCAAGGTCGCCTGTGATCGGTCGCGCGAGACCAATGCCGAACAGCGCATCGACCACCAGGGAAAAATCCCCTGCTGGAACTTCAGAGCAAAAGTCGGCGCGGGTGGTACGGCAACTCTGGTAGGCCGCCGCCGCATCCGGAGGCAAGCGCGCGGCGTCGCCGACAAAATGTACGCAGACCTGTCGACCTGCGCGGGCCAGTTCGCGCGCCAGCACAAAGCCGTCGCCACCGTTGTTGCCAGGCCCGGCGCAGATCAACACGCGTCCGGTGCCAAAACGCGATTGGACGAATTCCGCTGCGGCACGGCCAGCCCGCTCCATCAACGGGGGCGTGGCTCCGGCATGCTCAACTTCGATGGCGCGCAGTTCGGCGGCGCGAAGCAGGGGAATAGGCATGGGTCGATTCTAAGTCAGGCACCGGCCAACTCAGGCAGACCGACGAGGCGATATCCGGCCTCGAGCAGCCCCTGGCGCAACACCTGGGCGACCTCCACGGCATCGGGGCTGTCGCCATGCACGCAGATGCTACCGATCGGCGTCGGAACCCGCGTTCCGTCGATGGCGATCACGGCGCCGGCGGCGAGCATGGCCTTGACGTGGGCGAGGCAGGCCGCACCACCATGGATCATCGCGTCGGGGCGCGAGCGCGGCATCAGTTGGCCGTCGGGCAGGTAGGCGCGGTCGGCGAAGATCTCCTCGACCACGGCCAGTCCTGCGGCGCGACCGGCCGCGACCAGGGCCGATGCGGCCGGGGCCAGCAGGATCAGCCCCGGGTCGATGGCGCGCATGGCGCGGCAGACGGTGTCGGCCAGCGCACGGTCGACGCAGGCCTGGTTGTTGAGTGCGCCGTGCGGCTTGACGTGGGTGATGCGCGTGCCCTCCAGCGCGGCGATGGCGGACAGTGCTCCGATTTGCGCCGCGAGCTGGTTTTCCAGTTCCGTGGCCGAGAGCGCCATGGGGCGGCGGCCGAAGCCGCGCAGGTCGGGGTAGCTCGGATGGGCGCCGACCGAGACGCCGCGCTCGCGGGCGAGGGCCAGTGTTGTGCGCATCACATCCGGATCACCGGCATGGCCGCCGCAGGCGACGTTGGCCGAGTTGACCACGCCCAGCATGGCTGCATCGTCGCCCATGGTCCAGGGGCCGTAGCCTTCGCCGAGATCGGCGTTGAGGTTAATCCGCATGTCCGGCATCGATGACTCCGTCGATCAGGTTGGCGCCATACAGCGCATCAAGGTTGAATTCACGTGCCGCCGGACGCATGGCAGCAAGGCAGTGGTCCAGTGCGCTGGCAGCGGCATGTCGGGCGGCCAGGGCGTCATCGAGGCTGACGGCAGCGAAGCGTAGTGTCTGACCGGGAAGGACATGGCCGAGGCGGCGCAAGTCGGCGCCGATCACCGTGGCGATCTTCGGATACCCGCCGACCGTCTGGCAATCGGCGAGCAGCACGATCGGCTTGCCGTCGCCGGGCACCTGGATCGCACCGGGGGTTACCGCATCCGAGACGATGTCGGCACCCAGCGTCGGGTCGTGAGCGAGGCGTGGGCCGTCCAGGCGCAGACCCATGCGATCGGCTTCGCGCGTGACTGTGAACTCGGCGCCAAGAAAATCGGCCCAGGCCGCGGCCGTGAAGTACTCACCTTGCGGCCCTGCGATCACGCGTATCGGGCCGGCGTCGAGCTGCGGTCTCGCGGACAGGCGCTGGGCCGTCGACGGCTTGGCGGGGTCGATTTCGAGCGTATCGCCCGCCCGCAGGCAGCGTCCGTCCAGGCCGCCGATGCCGGCACGAACGTAGGTGGAGCGGCTGCCCAGGACTGGTGGAACCTGGAGTCCGCCCTCGACGGCCAGATAGCCGATGCCGCTGCGCAGGGTCCCCAGCTCGATGATCTCGCCCGGGGCCAAGATATGGGCGCACCAGTTCGCCGCCGGGCGTCGCGTGCCATCCTGGGTTTCGATCACGGCGCCGAAGTCGCCACCGAGAGCGATGACGAGCGATCGATGGACACGCAGGCGCGGTCCGACCAGGCGCATTTCGAGCACCGCCGCCGATGGGGGATTTCCCGCCAGCGCATTGGCGATATGCATCCACTCGGGATCGAGCGCCCCGGAGAGCGGCATGCCGAGATGGCGGTAACCAGGGCGACCGAAATCCTGGATGCTGGTCGGCAGGGGAGCGGCCAGGACCTCGATCATGGCAGTCGCCACTGGTCGGCGTTGATCTCGCCGGCCGCCACGGCGGCGTGAAGTTGCTGATAGCGGTCGGCCGGGATCGAGGTGAAGCGCAGGCTGTCCCCCGGCGCAAACAGGGCAGGGCGGTTCTCGTTGGCCAGGTCGAACAGGCGCACGGGCGTGCGTCCGAGCAAGTGCCAGCCGCCGGGGCTGACCCAGGGGTAGATCGCCGCTTGCGCCCCGGCAATGGCCAGGCTGTTGGCAGGAACGGCACTGCGCGGCGTGCTGCGACGTGGCAGGCGCAGCCATTCCGGCAATTCGCCGAGATAGGGAAAGCCGGGCAGGAAGCCGAGTAGAAATACCCGCAGTTCGGTGGCGCACAGGGCCTCGATTACCGCCTCGGGGCTGCGTCCGGCGGCAGTGGCCACGGCGTTGAGGTCGGGACCGTGCTCGCCGCCAAAGCAAACCGGAATTTGCCACCGTGTCGCCAGCGCCGACTTTTGCACGGGTGCTTGGGCGCAGCGCAACAGGCAGTCGGCGAGGCGTTGGCGATCAAGCCGCAGGGGATCGAAGTGCACCGTCAGCGATCGCCAGGTCGGCACGACATCGGTGACCCCGTCAAGCGCTGCCGCCGCCAGAGCGTCGCGGGTTGCCATGACCTTGGCGCTGAACTCGGGAGCGATGCGATCGCCGAATTCGAGCGTCAGCGCACCGTCGCCCAGGTCGAGCAAGCGTGGCATCAGCCGACCATGCGTTGCGGCAGCCAGGTCACCAGTCCTGGCATGGCATACAGCAGTCCTACCGCCACGACCATGAGGAAGAACGCCGGAAGGGCAGTGCGTGCGATCCAGGGCAGTTGCCGGTTGGTCATGCCCTGCAGGACGAACAGGTTGAAGCCGACTGGCGGCGTGATCTGGGCCATCTCGACCACCACCACGAGGAAGATGCCGAACCAGATCAGGTCGATGCCGGCCGCCATGATGGTAGGCTGGATCACGCCGATGGTCAGCACCACCATCGAGATGCCGTCGAGGAAGCAGCCGAGGATGATGTAGAAAATCATCAGGCCGAAGAGCAGCCAGAAGGGTGTCAGGCCGAGGCTGCCGATCCATTCCGCGAGTTGGCGCGGCAGGCCGAGGTAGCCCATCGACAGGGTGAGGAAGCTCGACCCGGCGAGGATCAGGGCGATCATGCAGTAGAGGCGCGTGGCGCCCATCAGGCTGTCGCGGAAGCTTTGCCAGGAGAGCGATTGCTGGAAGGCCGCCAGCACCAGGCTGCCGACCACGCCCAGCGCGGCGGCCTCGGTCGCGGTGGCCACGCCGATGTAGATCGAACCCAGCACCAGCGTGATCAGCAGGACAATCGGAATCAGGTTGCGCGAGGCATACAGTTTCTGGCCCAGGGTGGTGCGTTCAGTGATGGGCGGCACGGCATCCGGATGCAGCAGCGCCCAGACGATGATCCAGCCCATGAACAGCCCGCCCAGCATCAGGCCGGGCACCACGCCGCCAATGAACAGCTTGGCGATCGAGACTTCGGCGGCGACGCCGTAGACGATCATGATGATCGACGGCGGGATCAGCAGGCCGAGCGTACTGGCGCCGGCGAGGGTGCCGACCGTAATGTTTTCCGGGTAGCCACGCTTGGCGAGTTCCGGAAGGGTGATCTTGCCGATGGTGGCGCAGGTGGCGGCCGAGGAACCGGAGACGGCGGCAAAGATGGTGCAGCCAATGACATTGGTGTGGAGCAGGCGTCCAGGCAGTTTTTCCAGCCAGGGCGCGAGGCCCTTGAACATGTCTTCGGAAAGCCGGGTGCGGAACAGGATCTCGCCCATCCAGAGAAACATCGGCAGCGCGGTCAGGGTCCAGGACGAGGAGGCACCCCAAATGGTGACCGCCATGGCATCGCCGGCCGGGCGCGAGGAAAACAGTTCCATGCCGAGCCAGCCGACGCCGAGCAGGGCAAGTCCGATCCAGATGCCGCTGGCGAGGATGGCGAACAGTGCCGCGATGAGGAAGAAGGTGATCGCGAGGCTCATTACTCGCTCCTCACCGGTTCGGCGTCCGGATCACGGTGGCGCAGGGATCGGCCGCTGGCGACGGTGACGAAATCGTCCGTCAGGGCAACCAGGAACACCAGTGCGCCCAGTGCCATGCCGATCTGTGGAATCCACAGCGGCGTGGCGTCGTTGCCTTGCGAGACATCGTTGAACTGGAAGGATTGCCATACCAGCCTGGTGGCAAACCAGGCCAGCAGCGCCGCGAGCACGATGCCGGCGCCATGGCACCAGATTTCGAATCCGCGTCGCGCCCCGGGCGGCAGCCGATCCAGGATCAGCGTGACTCGTATGTGCTCGCCACGCTTGAGCGTATGCGCCAGGGACAGGAAGGCAGCAGCGGCCATGCAATAGCCGGCATACGCATCCGTGCCCCGGACATGGAAGTCGAACAGGCGCCCGAACACCGACAGCAGGATCGCTGCCAGGGTGCCGATCATGAACAGGGCCGCCAGCCAGGCGGCACCGCCATACACGCTATCGAGCGCCCGTCGCACCGGATTACTTCCGGTAGGCGTCGAGGATGGCCTGGCCGTCGGCGCCGGCAGTCTTCTGCCATTCGCCGATCATGGTGTCGCCGACCTTCTTCATGTCGGCCTTGAGCGCGGCCGAGGGGGCAGCGACGGTCATGCCGTTCTTGGTCAGCGTCTCGACCCAGACCTTGGTCTTGTCTTCGCTGGTTTTCCAGCCGCGCGCCTCGGCGTCGGCAGCGGCCTTCAATACCGCGTCCTGGGTTGCCTTGTCGAGCGCATCGAAGGCCTTTTGCGATACCAGCACGGCATTCTTCGGCAACCAGGCCTGGGTATCGTAGTAGTTCTTCACCTGTTCCCAGACCTTCGAGTCCACGCCAGTGGCGGCCGAGGTCATGAACGCGGCGACGGCCCCGGTGGCCAGCGCCTGCGAGAGTTCGGCGGCCTGGATGGTCACCGGCTGGGCGCCCACCAGTTCGGCGATGCGCGAGGTTTGCGGGCTGTAGGCGCGCCACTTGACGCCCTTCAGGTCGGCACCGGAGTTGATGGCTTTCGCAGAAAAGATACCCTGTGGCGGCCAGGGCACAGAGAACAGCATCTTCAGGCCCTGCTTGGTCAGCAGCGCATCGAGCGCCGGCTTTTGCGCGGCGGCGAGCTTCCGTGCCTCGGCGTAGGACGTGGCGAGGAAGGGCACGTTGTCGGCGCCGAAGACGGGGTTCTCGTTGGCATAGCCGCCGAGCAGGATCTCGCCGATCTGGGCCTGGCCGCCCTGTACGGCACGCTTGATCTCGTTCGCCTTGAACAGCGATCCGGCCGGATGGACGGTGATCTTGAGCTTGCCGCCGCTGGCCTTGTCGACGTCGGCGGCGAACTGGCTGATGTTCTCGGTGTGGAAATTGGCGGCCGGGTAGGGCGTCGGCATGTCCCATTTGGTCTGGGCGGATGCGGCGAGGGCGGTGAAACCGAGTGCGGCGACGAGCGTGCGAAGGCAGGTTTTCATCAGCAGTGTCCTCAGGGAAAGTTCGGTTCGAAGGGAAGGAAGCGGGTACAACGTTAACATTACATTTACAAAACGTCAATAAAATGTTTCAATTATTCGGCGCAACATCGAGGAATCCCGAAATGGCCAGAAAACCTGCAGCGCCCGCCGACAACGCCAGCGACGGAACGCGACGCATCGTTTCGTCCGAACATCTGGTGTCCGACAAGTGTCCTGAACTGTCCGAACTCGAATTCGGCCTGATCATTGCCAGCCACGCTTTTGGGCGTTGGATGATCCGCTGCATGGCGGCAGCCGGCGTCAAGGACATGACGGAAACCGAGATCCTGGTGCTGCACCATGTCAATCATCGCGGTCGCGAGAAAAAGCTGGCTGACATCTGCTTCGTGCTGAACATCGAAGATACCCACGTGGTGTCCTATGCCTTGAAGAAGCTCGCGAATCTTGACCTGGTCAGGGGCGAGCGGCGCGGCAAGGAGGTATTTTGGTCGGCTACCGCGTCCGGCGAGGCCCTGTGCGAGCGCTATCGCCAGGTGCGCGAGGCCTGCCTGATGCCGGGCTTTTCCGGTGCCGAAGAAGAAAACCTGCGGATCGGCGACCTTGCGCGCCTGTTGCGTACCCTCTCGGGACGGTACGACCAGGGCGCGCGCGCGGCGTCGTCGATATGAACGGAGCCAGGAGCAATACCATGACCACGAAACTTGCCAATCTCTCCTACCTGGATCCGGCGCGGCCCGCGCCTTGGTCCAGCTTCCTCGAGCAAATCGATCGCGTCGCTCCCCATCTGGGCGATCTCGCGCACTGGATCGAAACCCTGAAACACCCCAAACGTGTTTTGGTCGTCGACGTCCCGATCATTCGCGACGATGGCAGCGTGGCGCATTTCGAGGGCTATCGGGTGCAGCACAATCTGTCGCGTGGGCCGGGCAAAGGAGGTGTGCGCTTCCACCCGGAGGTGTCGCTCAACGAAGTCATGGCCCTGGCGGGATGGATGACGGTGAAGAATGCAGCACTGGGCCTGCCCTTCGGTGGCGCCAAGGGCGGGGTGCGGGTCGATCCGCGTACGCTGTCGCGCGGTGAACTGGAGCGCGTGACCCGGCGTTATACCTCGGAGATCGGCATCGTGATCGGGCCCGACAAGGACATTCCGGCCCCCGACGTCGGCAGCGACCAGCAGATCATGGCCTGGATGATGGATACCTATTCAGTGAATGTCGGCCATACCGCCAGTGGTGTCGTCACCGGGAAACCGGTGGCTCTGGGGGGCTCGCTCGGGCGCCAGGAAGCAACCGGTCGCGGCGTGTTCATTGCCGCCCGCGAGGCTGGTGTCCGTAGCGGGATCGCGATTCAGGGCGCACGAGTGGCGGTACAGGGCTTTGGCAACGTGGGCAGCATTGCCGCGCGCATTTTTGCCGAACATGGCGCACGCGTGGTGGCGTTGCAGGATGTCGGCGGCAGTTACTTCAACTCCGGCGGCATTGACGTGGGGGCCGCAATCGCGCATGCGGCGGCACGCGGCAGTCTGGCCGGATTTACCGGTGCAACTTCAATCCTTGCCGAGGATTTCTGGCAGACGGAATGTGAATTTCTTGTCCCTGCCGCCCTGGAAGGGCAGCTTACCGAGGCGCGGGCCGAGGGGCTGCGTGCCCGGATCGTGGTCGAAGGCGCCAATGGTCCGACGCTGCCGGCGGCCGACGATGTCTTGCGTGAGCGGGGAATCCTGGTGGTGCCTGATGTGCTGGCCAATGCCGGAGGCGTGACCGTGTCGTATTTCGAATGGGTGCAGGATTTCTCCAGCTTTTTCTGGAGCGAGGACGAGATCAACGCCCGTCTGGAGGCCATCATGGTCAAGGCCGTCACCGCGATCTGGACCTTGGCTGTCGAGCGGCAACTGCCCTTGCGCACGGCGGCCTTCATCATTGCCTGCCAACGCGTGCTGGCCGCCCGGGAACAGCGGGGCCTGTATCCCTGAGGTGGCTCAGGCGGGAGCGACCGCCTTGGCGTCGCTCAATGTCTGGTAGACCACCCGGTTGCGTCCGCTGAGCTTTGCCTGGTACATGTTGCGGTCGGCATGGGCCAGCATCAGATCGAGCGAGCTTCCATCTTCCGGGTAGCTGGCGACGCCAACGCTGACCGTAGTCTTTACCAGTTTTCCGTCGATCGCCAGCGCATTGGATTCGACGGCAGCGCGAATCTTTTCCGCTGCGTCCAGGGCGCCGACCGCCGGAGTTTCCGGCAACAGGACGATGAATTCGTCGCCGCCATGGCGGACCAGGACGTCGGTGTGGCGCAGATGGCCCTGGATGCACTTGACGAGGCCGATCAGCAGGGCATCCCCGGCCTTGTGCCCGGTATTGTCGTTGACCTGCTTCAGGTTGTCGCAATCCAGTACCAGCATGCTGATCGGACGGTTGTAGCGCACCGCCTGGCCGAACAGGCGGTCGGCGATGATGGCGAAGCCGCGTCGGTTGTAGGCCTTGGTCAGCTCGTCGGTCTCGGCCAGCAGCTTGACCTGGTTGAGTCCGTAGCGGATGTCCGACGCGAACATGGTGGTGATGTAGGCCACCAGCACAAAGGGCGCGAACTGCGCAAAAAGGCCGGCGGCGTGTTTCAGGGTGAGGATGTCACGCGTTTCGCCTTCACCCAGCATGACGATGCAGGCTCCGATCAGTGCCAGTTCCAGCAGGGTGGTCAGCTTGCCCAGGGCCAGGGCACTGGTAATGATCACCAGCAGGTAAGAATTGAGTAGCGGGCTCTCCAGGCGGCCGGTGTGGAGCAGCGTCCAGGTGATGAAGGCGGTCATGATCCAGGTTTCAACGGCCAGCTTCCAGCGCGACTCATGCTTGAAGAAGTTGGCGTAGCGGAACCCCATGATGCACAAGGCGTACAAGACCATGGCCACGACTGTGGTCGGCTGGTCGTCTTCGGGGATGCCGCCGAAGGCGTGGTAGAGCAATACCACGATCATCAGCAACCACTCGATCTCGCCGACGGAGCGCGAAATGCCGCGCAACTCCTCCTGCTCGATAGTCGTTGCTTCGTTCCCCTTGTCAGTGCTGGCCATTGCGGATTGCGTTGTTTTTGGGATGCCGTTGTCAGTGTAATCTTACGCCCACTCGGCATGGGCTAACTACAAAAGCAATTCGGTCTGCCGTGAGGTTTCCCAATGTGTTTCACTGTTGGCCGGCACCAGTCCGCTGGTTTTGACGCCGAGCAGGCGTAGGCGCTGGTCCAGAGGGACGCGGCGCAGGCAATCGGTCGCGGCGCGGCGTATGGCCATGGCGTCGGCGGTGGCGACCGGCAGGCTCAGATCGCGGGTAATGGTACGAAAATCCTCGAAGCGCAGCTTGATGCCGATGGTGCGGGCCAGGTAGCCCTTGCGCCGCAGATCGTCGGCTACCCGGATGCAGAGTTCGGTGAATATTCCCGACAGGGTATTGCGATCGTGGCGGGGGTGCAGGTCTCGCTCGAAGGTGGTTTCCCGGCTGATCGAGCGGGGTTCCGAATGGGTGACCACCGGCCGCTCGTCGATTCCGTGGGCGGCGGCATGCAGCCATGACGCAAAGCTTCGCCCGAAGTGCGCCTGCAATAGCGCGGGGTCGGCGGCGGCCAGGTCGGCAATCGTGATGATGCCCAGCGTGCCCAGCTTCTCTGTCGCGCGCGGCCCGATGCCATTGATCTTGCGTACCGGCAAGGGCCAGATGCGTGTCCGCACGTCGTCGATCGAGAGCAGGGTCAGGCCGTCCGGCTTTTCCAGGTCGGAGCAGATTTTCGACAAGAGCTTGTTGGGACTGATGCCGATGGAGCAGCTCAGGCCCGTGGCGTTGCGTACGGCCGTCTTGATTTCTCGCGCGAGCACGAGGGTATCGCCAGCGAGGTCGGTCAGGTCGATGTAGATTTCGTCGATTCCCCGATCCTCGATGCATGGGGCCACCGTGGCGACAGCGGCCTTGAACAGCCGCGAGTAATGACGGTAGGCCGCGAAGTCCGTCGGCAAAAGAATGGCATCGGGTGCCAGTTGGGCAGACTTCATCACGCCCATGCCGGAGTACACACCGAGTGCCCGCGCTTCGTAGGTTGAGGTGGTGACCACCCCGCGACCGACGTAGTCGCGCAGGCGCGCAAACTGGCGGCTGCCATCGGTACGCGTGACGGGCTGGTGCTGTCGGCGTCCGCCGATCACGACCGCCTGTCCGCGCAGTTCGGGGTAACGCAGCAACTCGACGGACGCATAGAACGCATCCATGTCCAGATGCGCGATGCGTCGCACCGCAGACCGCGTCAGGTGATTGCCTTCGATTCGGGCACCGCCAGAATGGCCCGTACCGTGCGATGCGGCGGCAATTCGCCGGGCGGCACCGTGACGCTGACGGTGGTCTGGAAGCGATACACCGCAGCACCCATGGTCATCGCTGCGGCCAGTTCGGCATAACGCGGTTCCCGGGGCCGATCGGCGGTGACGGCCACCGGGTTGGCGGCTGGCGATGGGGATGTACGGGCCGGGCTGTCACGCGCGACCGTCGCGTCCGCCACCGCGCGCTGGGTCTCGACGGCTTGCGCTGGTACGGATTCGGGGCGCGAGGCTGCTATCGATTCCGAATCGGCCGTGGCATCCGGTACTGCCGGCGCGGCGGGAGTTCCGCCGGCAGGCAATGGCCGCTGTGCGGCACGTAGCAGGGCGTCGGTTGCCAGTCCCGGAATCGGCAGCGCCACTTCCAACGCGTCGGTGTTCAGGTCGGAACCGCTTGCAGTATCGGTCTCGGTGCCGGGCAGGGCGAGCCCAGCCAGCAGCAGGTCACTGGCTCCAGCGACGCCGCTGTGCCGGCGACGGGGTCGGGCGGCATCGGTTTCGGCGAGCGCTTCTTCGAGATCGGCATTCAGCAGGCGATTAAACGCCTGGGTCGAGGTATCGTTGTTGGTGAGGGCTTGTGCGGGGGTGGCCAGACTGGCGGCGGCGCCCCGGTCGGTGCCGACGGCCCGGGCGGCAAGTGCCAGGGATTCGGCAGGCAGGTTGTTGGCTGCCTGCAGGGCTTCATGGGTGGGTGCCGACTGGAAGGCGTCACGCAGGGTGATGGCCGAGGCGGCCGAGCGTGTTCGGTCGAGGCCGGACGAGAAACTGCTCAGGGTTTGCGCCAGCAAATCCTGCAAGGCGAGATCCGATGCGAGTCCGGTTTCCCCACCGCTGCCGCTGGCGAGGACCGCATCGAGGGCATCCGCTGAATTCGCCGATAGGGCGGCCCGGCTTGCTCCGGTCAGTCCGGCACTACCCGAGTCGAGACCCAGGGTCGTTTCCAGATTGGCCTGCAACTCGATCGCTGCGTCACCCGCCTGGCGGGTTGTGGGCAACTGGCCGTCCCGATCCAGAGTGATCAGGCCGCGAATCAGGCCGGATGCATCGTAGAGGCGCGGCTGCACCTGGGTGCTGCCCAAGCTGACCGTCAAGGGGGTTGTGGCCAGGGTCGGGATTTTCTGCGCCAGCGCGGAAGGATCGCGCACGCTTGCCGCCCGTGCCGAGACCAAGGCAGTTACACCGGTGAGTGTCTGTGCGGCATTGATCGTCATGCTCAAATGGTAGCCTAGGCGCTGCAAATTCCCAAATGCCCCTGGCTCGCAAATGCCTTTTGGGGGTTCGCCACTCTGGCGCCAGACTGCTAGGATTGGGCACCCGAGCCCAGCTACGAGTCACCTCATGATCGACGATATCCTGCCCGGACTTACTCCTCGAATCGCCGCATTGCGCCGCGATATCCACGCTCATCCCGAACTCGCATTTGCCGAGACGCGGACCGCTGGCAAGGTCGCAGATTTCCTCGACGGACTGGGCCTGGAGGTCCATCGCGGCATTGCCCGAACCGGAGTGGTGGCAAAGCTTTCGCTGGGCAGCAGTCCGCGTGCGATCGGCCTGCGTGCCGACATGGATGCCCTGCCGCTTAGCGAACTCAACACGTTTCCCCATCATTCGACACATCAGGGGCGCATGCATGCCTGCGGCCACGACGGGCATACGGCCATGTTGCTGGGCGCCGCCGAGGCCCTGAGCACGCTGCGCAACTTCGACGGCACGGTGTATTTCATCTTCCAGCCCGCTGAAGAGCACGAGGGCGGCGGGCGGGTGATGGTCGAGGAAGGGCTGTTCGAGCGCTTTCCGATGGACATGGTGTTCGGATTGCACAACTGGCCGGGAATGGCGGCCGGCAGCTTTGGTGTTACCGAGGGGCCGGTGATGGCCGGCGCCGATCGTTTCGATATCCAGATCACCGGCCGGGGCGGCCATGCCGCCATGCCACATCAGGCCGTTGATACTGTCCTCGCCGGTAGCGCCCTGGTGCAGGCCCTGCAATCCCTGGTGTCGCGCAATACCGATCCGCTGGATGCGGCCGTGGTCAGCGTGACGCGCTTTCATGCCGGTCATGCCGACAATGTGCTTCCCGAAAAGGCGCAACTGGGCGGCACCGTGCGCAGCTTCAAGGGCGATTTGCAGGATTCTCTCGAGGACGGACTGCGCCGGGTGTGTTCCGGTATCGAGGCGACCTACCGGGTAAACATCGACTTGCGCTACGAACGCGGCTATCCGCCGACGGTGAATGCGGCCGAGCCCAGCGCCATCGCGCGTGACGTGGCGCGCCACGTGGTTGGTGAAGCCAAGGTGTTCACCGGCTTGGCGCCGAGCATGGGTGCCGAAGATTTTGCCTACCTGTCCAAGGTGGTGCCGGGGTGTTACGTCTGGCTGGGCAACGGGCCGGGCGAGGGCGGTTGCATGTTGCACAGTCCGCACTATGACTTCAATGACGAGGTGATCGCCACCGGCATCCGTTACTGGGTGCGCCTGGCGGAACGCGTGCTGGCTCGGTAAACGCAAACGGGCAGCCTCGGCTGCCCGTTCGGAGGACGCGCGGGGATTACTTGACGCGGTTCTTGTACTCTCCGGTACGCGTGTCGATCTCGATCTTGTCGCCGATTTCCACGAACAGCGGCACCGGCAGCTCCATGCCGGTGTTGGTCTTGGCTGGCTTCATCACCTTGCCCGAGGTGTCGCCCTTGACGGCGGGCTCGGTGTAGACGACTTCGCGCACCACGCTGTTGGGCATTTCGACCGAAATCGCCTTGCCGTCGTAGAACACCACTTCCACCGCCATGCCGTCCTCGATGTAAGGGATGGCGTCGGACATGTTTTCGGCTTCGACCTCGTACTGGTTGTACTCGGTGTCCATGAACACGTACATCGGGTCGGCGAAGTAGGAATAGGTGCATTCCTTGCGCTCGGGCACGACCTGGTCGAACTTGTCGTCGGCCTTGTAGACCGCCTCGGAGGCGGCGCCAGTCAGCAGGTTCTTGAACTTGAACTTGACCACGGCGGCACTGCGACCGCCCTTGTTGTATTCGGCCTTCTGCACGACGAGCGGGTCGTTGCCGACCATCACGACGTTGCCGGCGCGGAGTTCCTGGGCGATTTTCATGGCATGAATCCTGAAGCGGGAATTGGAAACCCGCTATTTTAGCCGCTCGCCACTGAATTGCACAAGAGCGGCCGCGAGGTTCGGCAGTCCGGAAAGCGTTTCGCGCCAGGTTTTTGCAGCAACTTCCTGGTCCGGCAGCGACGCGGCAAATGCCTGCCAGTCGAGGCGGCGCCAGCCATTCCATGCATGCCAGAACGGGCGCAATACGTTGCCTGCCGGGTGCCGGTCGAGAAAGGCGTCGAGCTTGACACGGTGGGCATCGTCTTCCTGCGGATAGATGTGCCAGACGAAGGGCTTGGCCGCCCATTGGGCGCGCACGAAGGAGTCTTCGCCCCGTACGAAGTTCAGGTCACAGGCCCAGAGGATTTCGTCGTAGCGGCGCTGGGGCAGGAAGGGCAGGGGGAACTGGTTCACAGCGCCATTAGAGGATGTCCGTTGCACTCCGCCTGGGAGCAGGATCGATACCGGGCGCTCCGATGTGGCCAGGGCGGTCAATAGGTCCGGTAACGGGGCATGCGGGTAGGCGAACATCGAAATCGTCAGCTCGTCCACTTGTCGCGGTGGCAGGCCGAATTCGGCACGAAATGCCGACTCGTTGAAGGCGGCACGGCGGGCTTCGTAATCGACCTCGCGCAGCAAGCCGCCGGTGGCGGCATCGAAACCCGGGAAGAGGAAATGCTTGACCAGCGGCAGGCGCGGATGCGGCGAAGCTTGGCCATGGCAGGATGCGACCCAGGATTCGGCGGAGAGGTATTCCAGGTTGATCCAGACCGGCTGGTGCTCTGCGCGAGCCATTGCCGCGACATACTCGGCCGGCGGATCGCAGGCGAAGGCTTCGATGACGACCTCGGCCGGATCCACGGCAGGCCAGGGCGCGTCCCAGTGGCGGACCTCGATCGGCCCCTTGGCCATGTCCGGTGCCAGCCGATACAGTGGCTGTGGATCGTCGATCCAGAGGCGGACCTGCCAGCCGTGTTCGTGCGCGAGTTGGCTGGCCAGGCGCCAACAGACCCCCGCGTCGCCATAGTTGTCGACCACGGCGCAGAAAATGTCGCAGGTAGGAGGCATCGATGTCATGGCGAGGCGGTATCCTAGCTCAATGGATTCCCTCTTACGTTGCACCGATTGCCCCCGCCTGGCGGGCTTCCTCGCCGATGTGAGGAGCCGGCACCCTGATTACCACGCCCGTCCCGTGCTTCCCTTTGGCGATCCCAAGGCGCGATTGCTGGTCGTAGGCCTCGCCCCCGGCATGCATGGCGCCAATCGCACCGGGCGACCGTTCACCGGCGATTACGCCGGGATCCTGCTCTACGAGACGCTGCACGTCTTCGGCTTTGCCTCGCGGGCAGAATCCGTCGCCGCCGATGATGGGCTGCGCCTGATCGATTGCCGGATCAGCAATGCGGTGAAATGCCTGCCGCCGGAGAACAAACCGGAACCGGCCGAGATCAAGACCTGCAACCGCTATCTTGCCGAGGAACTGCGTGCGGCTCCGGAGCTGCGTGTCTTACTGGCGCTTGGCCTGGTGGCGCACAAGGCGGTGTTGATGGCGCTGGGCATGAAGCAATCGGCGTTCTCCTTTGCCCATGGTGCGCGCCACGTCCTGCCGGACGGCCGGATTCTGATCGACAGCTATCACTGCAGTCGCTACAACACCCAGACTCGCCGTCTCACCAGCGCCGACTTCCAGGAAGTGTTTCGCCGTGTCCGCCAAGACATCGACGCCTGAACCCGCGTTCGATGCCCGGGAGTTCCTCGCCTCCCTGACCGAGGCCCCGGGGGTGTATCGCATGCTCGCCGCCGATCGTGCCGTGTTGTATGTCGGCAAGGCGAAGAACCTGAAGAAGCGCGTGTCGTCCTACTTTCAGAAGACGGGCCAAAGCCCGCGCATTGCGCTGATGCTGCAGCAGGTCGCGGCGATGGAAGTGACGGCCACGCGCTCCGAGGCCGAGGCCCTGATCCTGGAAAACACGCTGATCAAGAAGCTCGCACCGAAGTACAACATCCTGTTCCGCGACGACAAGTCCTACCCCTACATCGGGCTTTCCGGCGGCGAGTTTCCCCGGCTCTTCTACCATCGGGGCGCCTTCGAAAAGAAGTCGCGCTATTTCGGTCCCTTTCCCAGTGGCCTCGCGGTGCGCGAGAGCATTCAGCTCATCCAGAAAACCTTTCTGCTTCGTACCTGCGAGGAGGCGGTGTTTGCCCATCGCTCCCGTCCCTGCCTGATGCATCAGATCCGGCGCTGCAAGGCACCGTGCGTCGGCCTGGTTTCTGCTGCTGATTACGGTGCCGACGTAAGGCTGGCGGAGATGTTCCTGCGCGGCCGCCATTCGGAGGTCATCGATGGGCTGACGCAGCGCATGGAGGCGGCAGCTACCGCCCTGCGCTTCGAAGAAGCAGCCGCCTGGCGCGACCAGGTGCGCGCGCTGCAGGCGGTGCTGCATCGGCAATACGTCAGTTCGACGCGCGATGCCGATGTCGATATCGTCGCCGCCGTGGTCGATCGCGGTGCCCTTTGCATCAACCTCGCCATGGTGCGCGGTGGTCTGCACCTGGGCGATCGCGCCTACTTTCCGCAGGCGGCCGGTGAAGTCGAGGCGGGCGAAGGGCTGGCGGCATTCCTTGCCCAGCACTACGCCGAGCATCCGGTTCCCTCGCGCCTGATTCTCGGCGTTTGGCCGCTGGAGGACATCGACGAGGCGCTCAATGCTGGCCCGCCGCGCAATGAAATGGAGCGCGCCTGGATGGAGATGGCGCTGAAGAATGCCGATCTGGCATTGCAGGCGCGCTGGCAAAGCAAATCGCGCAGCAGCAGTCGGCTCGCGGCCTTGCAGGAGGCGCTCGAACTCGCAGAACCCCCGCGTCGCATCGAGTGTTTCGACATCAGCCATACCCTGGGGGAAGGCACCGTGGCGTCTTGCGTCGTCAATATCGACGGCGCGATGAAGAAGGGCGAATACCGCCGCTTCAATATTGAGGGCATCCAGCCGGGGGATGATTACGCCGCCATGCGCCAGGCCCTGACGCGGCGTTACGAGAAGGTGGCCACGGGGGAGACCGTTTCGCCGGACCTGATCCTGATCGACGGCGGCAAAGGCCAGCATCGCGTGGCGCGGGAAGTCTTCGCCGAACTTGGGCTCGATCACCTGGCGAGCATCGGCGTTGCCAAGGGCGAGGAGCGCAAGCCCGGACTCGAAACCCTTTTCGTGCATGGACGGGAGCTGCCGCTACAATTGGCCATGGACCACGCCGGCTTCCACCTGATTCAGGAGATTCGCGACGAAGCACATCGCTTTGCGATCGTTGGTCATCGCGCCCGGCGGGCCAAGCCGCGCGGACGTTCGAAACTTGAGGACGTCGCCGGCGTCGGCCCGACGCGGCGCCGCAAGCTGCTGGCCCAGTTTGGGGGCCTGGATGGAGTCAAGGCGGCGACCATCGAGGATCTCTGTCGCGTCGAGGGTATTTCGCGTCGCTTGGCGGAAGACATCTACCACGCATTTCATTGACATGCCGCTGAACATTCCCAATCTGCTGACCTGGGCGCGCATACTTCTGATTCCTGTGGTTGTGGGCGTGTTCTACCTGCCGCTGAGCGGCGGAGAGCAGAATTTCATCGCCACTATCGCTTTCGTTGTTGCGGCAATCACAGACTGGATTGATGGCTGGCTGGCGCGCAAGCTGAACCAGACGTCGGCATTCGGGGCCTTCCTCGATCCGGTGGCGGACAAATTGATGGTGGCGGCGGCGCTGGTGATGCTGGTCAAGCTCGATCGTGCCGATGCGATCCTGGCGTTCGTCATCATTGGTCGCGAGATCGCGATATCGGCCCTGCGCGAATGGATGGCGCATATCGGGGCGCGCAAGAGCGTGGCCGTTTCCGTCCTCGGCAAGCTGAAGACGATTGCTCAGATGACGGCGATTCCGATGCTGCTATGGCATGCCCCGATCGGGCCTTTGAACGTGGTTTGGCTCGGTACAGTGGCCTTGTGGATCGCTGCCTTGCTGACCTTGTGGTCGATGGGCTATTACCTGCGCAAAGCGTGGCCGGAAATTTCCGAGCGCAGTCGTTGACAGCGTAAATGTCCCCGCTATAATGCGCGGCTGTTTTGCGGCAGTAGCTCAGTTGGTAGAGCGCAACCTTGCCAAGGTTGAGGTCGAGAGTTCGAGACTCTTCTGCCGCTCCAGAATTCCGGGGGAAAGCCATGCTTTCCCCCTTTTAACTTCAAGTCCTTCGCGGCGCGATGGCAGAGTGGTTATGCAGCGGCCTGCAAAGCCGTGTACCTCGGTTCGATTCCGGGTCGCGCCTCCAGTATTCCTCCGCTTGGAGCCCTGGCTAAGGAGCCTCGGCTCAGGCCCGGATGGTGAAATTGGTAGACACAAGGGACTTAAAATCCCTCGCCGCAAGGCGTACCGGTTCGATTCCGGTTCCGGGCACCACCTAAAGCGCTTTTTCGGACCAACGCCCGTTTCGGGGATCGGTTCGTCGGAGGCTCAGCCAGAAAAGTAGCCGGCCCCTTTTTCTTCCAGAAGGCGCATCACCGCAGATTTGCGGAAGACAAAGAGCTCCTCGGCGAGTTCATCCTCTGCGAGTTTGCGCAGGATTGCGGCGCGATCGATTCCGACCAGCGCCTCGACCTCGGCCAGATCGACCAGTTCGAGCTCGCTGCGGATATAGCCGGCGAGGTCCTGATTCGCCGACTCCGGAAGGTTCTGCGCTTTCCTGACGATTTCCTCGTGATTGAAGCGGACCATCTGGTAGGCCGGCTTACCGTCATCGACCGTGACCACCTTGTCGTTGAGACGAACTTTGCGATAGCCGGGGCGGCCCGATTCGATGGTGATCAAGCTGAGCTTGAACATGTGCTTGAGCGTTGCGTTCACCTCCTGGCGGGAGTGACGCAGGATACGCATGCACTGGTCGACCACTTCGTCGATCGGCAGCGAAATCTCTGCTTCTCGTTCCCGCTTCAGTTTGTTGGACGCGACTTGCGGCGCAGCGATCAGTTCCAGCAGTTGCGCATAGGCCACCACCACGGATAACCCCATCGCGTGACGCGCCACCAATTCGTCTTTGCGCTTGACCATGGCGATCAGGGTCCGCAGCATGTAGCGGACGATGGGTGAAGACTTGTCGATCAGTCGTTCCAGTGCGTCAGCTTCTATCACCTGGAATTCGCAGTAGGTCAAAGCCTTTGCCGTGGCACTGCGCGGTTCGGTTGATAGAAGGGCCATTTCCCCAAAGAACTGGCCGCGCCCAAGGGTGGAAAGCACGACCTTGCGCTCGCCGCGCGTTATCGATATCTCAACTGACCCTTCCTTGATGACATACATGAAGGGATTGCCCATCGACCCCTCGGAGAAGATCACTTCGCCGGGAGAGGCCGCTCGTGTGGGTAGCGATTGCTGTTGCGCCATGGATTGCACCCTCGATTCCGGGCGACCGCTGCCCTCTCATGACGCCAAGGCCGTGGCCGCAAATTCGTTCAATAAGCTGATCGAATCAGGATAAACCAAAGACGAGGCCCGCAACCTTGTGGAAACTACGTGATTTCTGCGGGAAATACGAGGCGCGGCGGGAGATACAATAGGGCCGTCAACGCTTTCCGTGGCATTTCGGATCTATTGTGATCGTCCTCAACATTCTTTGTGATTCAGGCCATCGCTTCGAGGGCTGGTTCGCCTCGACCGACGCCTTTCGCAGCCAGTGTGAGCGGCAGCTCGTGAATTGCCCGCACTGCCAAACCTCGGATGTGCGCTTGCTGCCCTCCGCTCCGCACGTCCGGCGCAGCGTCGTTGCCTCTGCCGAAGCCGTGGCTGAGGCGCCTGCGGTCCCGACCGAACTTGCCGGCAAACTGTTCCAGGTGCTGGCGCAGGCCGCAAAACAGGCCGAGAACGTGGGCGAGCGCTTCCCTGAAGAGGCCCGACGAATCCACTATGACGAGGCGCCTGCCCGCAGCATTCGTGGCCGTGCCAGTGCCGAGGAAACCCTGGCATTGCTCGACGAAGGCATCATGGTCTTGCCGGCACCGGTCCCTCACGAGGACGAGTTCCACTGAAGCGGCCTTAGCCGTGACTCAGGTGGTCGCCACCGGTTCGAAAATTTTGACCGGGGTGGCAAAGCCTTTCAGCATTACTTCGCCAGCTTCCCGCATCGGTATCGTTGCCCCGGCGTTCAGGGCGGCTTGTTGTGCGATCAATATCTGACCGCCGCGTGCTTCGCTGCAAAGACGCGCGGCGAGATTGGTGACGCTGCCGATGGCGCCGTAATCGCGCCTGCCCTCGAAGCCTATGGCGCCAATGGTCGCCACCCCCTGTGCGATGCCGATCCCCATGG
Organism: uncultured beta proteobacterium; assembly: GCA_903908065.1. Taxonomy (GTDB): domain Bacteria; phylum Pseudomonadota; class Gammaproteobacteria; order Burkholderiales; family Rhodocyclaceae; genus Sulfuritalea. Next base: position 27,091 of record CAIVQO010000092.1, read on the forward strand.
ACAGCGAGTAGCCGCGCGCCTGCCATTGCAGTTGCAGACCGGCAAAGCGCTGCTGCATGTCGAGCGCCATGCGTACCGCCGTTCCCGCCGGATCGTCGATCTCCAGCGGATCATTGAAAAATATCATCATGCCGTCGCCGGCAAAGCGTTCCAGCGTCGCGCCGCACTGCATGACAAGTTGCCCCATGGCGGCATGAAATTCGCCCAGCACGCGCATCACTTCGTCGGCGCCGAACTCTTCGGTGAATGATGTGTAGCCGCGCAGATCCAGGAACACCACCACAATTTCACGACGGTGCGTCTTCAACGGATCGTCTGCGTCCCCGGTCAACAACATATCCGCCACCGCCGGGGAAAAGAAGCGCCGCAGGCGACCGAAGCGCTCCACCTCGGCGACGCCGTCGGCAACGCGTTGCGCCAGCGATCGGTTGAGCTCCTCCAGTTCCATGGCCTGACGGCGCAGGGCCAAATGGTTGCGCACCCTAGCCATCAGGATCGGGGTGCTGATGGGCTTGGTCAGATAGTCGACCGCGCCCAGCGAGAGGCCATGTTCCTCGTTCTCCATTTCCGACATCGAGGTGACGAAGATGACCGGTATGTCATGGGTTGTCGGCTTTTCCTTTAGACGGGTGCAGACCTCGTAGCCGCTCATGTCGGGCATCATTACATCCAGCAGGATCAGATCCGGGGGAGGCTCGGACGAGGCTTGTGCCAGTGCCTTGGCGCCACAGTCGGCGGTGATGACCCGGTAGTGTGCTTGCAGCAGCTTCTGCAGCAGCAGCACATTCACCGGATGATCATCGACTACCAGGATCGTCGCGCTTTTCTCCGCGTTCATGGGTTCGCCCGCCTGCACCAGAATTCACTGCGCATTGTATTGAAGCCTGGGCCCGGCGACGACCCGTGGCTCGAAATGAAACAGCCGGGGATTGCGTCGATCGACCGTCGCCTTGGTCCAGCCGAAGGATGGTGAGCCATGCGTCTCCACCCGGGTGAAGTTGGCTACGGTCTGGCCGGTATCGGGGTCTTCGAGGGGCTGATCGATGCGCTGGTGATGGGTATCGCCATGGACCAGCACTACCTGCCCGGGAAAATTCCGAGTCTCCGCACGCAATTGTTCGAGAAATTGTCGATATCCCGAGGGCGGGTGGCCGGCATTTGCGGCCTGAAACCCCGGGTTTCCCTGGATGACGATCAGGATGCCTGACAGCTTTTTGCGGCGCGCCTGCGCAAACGACTGCTCCAGCCACGCGGTGTTTGCCAGGCTGCGACCGATGAACTCAGCGCGATCCGGTGCATCGTGGTTGTTGTTGGTGCCCGGGATGTTCAGCGTCACAAACAGTACCGGCCCGGTTTCCCAGCGTGAATTTTCCCGGTAGGTGGAAAATACTGCCTGTGCGCTTTGGCGCTCGAGCACCAAACGACGCTTGCCGAGCGTGAGATCGTCGGGGAAAAACAATTGACGGAGCTTTGCCAGGCGTTCCAGGGGCTGGTATCCGCCGTTGCTGCGTCGATGGCAGTCGGTCCACTCATTGTCGCCCGGCACATAGATCAAGGGATGGACGGAGTTGGCGAAGACTCCGTGAATGTCCGCAAAGGCCTTGTCGCTACACTCGTCCGATCCGCTCTTTATGTCTCCGTCGTGGATCACGAAGGCGAGGTTCTCGCGATCCATATCGGCGATCAGATCGGGCAGGTGCAGGCGTTCCCACTGGGTATAGGGCGTGTCGCCGAAGAGGCCGAACGAGAAGCTGTCTGCCTGTGCCGGCAGGGCCAGCAGCACGCCGAGAAGCAGAAGCAGTGTTGGCCTCACGTCTTGGCCAGGCGCACCAATTGGTAAAGCCGGTCGAGCGCCTCGCGCGGGCTCAAGTCGTCGGGATTCAGGTCGCGCAGTGCATCCAGCGCCGGGTGCGGCGGCTCGGGCAGGGGCGGGGCGCTGGCAAACAGATCGGGCTGTTGCAAGGAACCCGCCTCGCGATTCTCCAGCAGCGTCAGGCGCCGCCGGGCTTCGCGCACCACAGCCGGCGGCATCCCGGCCAGTGCTGCAACCTGCACGCCATAGCTTTGCGACGCCGGGCCTTCCTCAACCGCATGGAGGAAGATGATCTTGTGGCCATGCTCGACAGCGTCGAGGTGGATGTTGGCGCAGATCGGCGAATCCTGCGCCAGGCGCGTCAGTTCGAAGTAATGCGTCGAGAAGAGGGAAAAGGCGCGGTTCTTTTCCAGCAGGTGACGGGCGATGGCAAAGGCCAGGGCCACGCCGTCGAAGGTCGAGGTGCCGCGCCCGATCTCGTCCATCAGCACCAGCGACTTTTCAGTCGCGCCATTCAGGATGGCGGCGGCCTCGGTCATTTCGACCATGAAGGTCGAGCGCCCGGAGGCCAGGTCATCCGAAGCGCCGATGCGCGTGTAGATGGCGTCGATTGGTCCCAGGCGGCAATGCGCTGCGGGGACGAAGCTGCCGCAATGGGCGAGCAAAACAATCAGGGCCGCCTGGCGCATATAGGTGGATTTGCCGCCCATGTTGGGGCCGGTGATCAGCAGCATGCGGCGTTGGGCAGCGAAACGGGTGTCGTTGGCGATGAAACTGTCGACCTGCCGCTCGACCACCGGGTGGCGCCCGGCGTCGATCTCGATCAGCGCCTCGTCGACGAACTCCGGCTGTCGGTAGTCATGCAGCATGGCGACGGTGGCAAAGGCGGTCAGGCCATCGAGTTCGGCGATGGCACGAGCGATTTTCTGCAACTGCGGAATATGCGTTGCCAGTGCGCCCAGCAGTTCTTCCCAGAGCTGCTTTTCCAGGGCCAGGGCGCGTTCGTTGGCGGACAGGGCTTTGTCCTCGAAGGCCTTGAGTTCCGGCGTGATGTAGCGCTCGGCGTTCTTCAGCGTCTGGCGGCGGCGGTAATCTTCGGGGATCTTGTCCACGTTGGCGTGAGTGACCTCGATGTAAAAGCCATGCACCTTGTTGAACTCGACCTTGAGGCTGGCGATACCGCTGCGTTCGCGCTCGCGCGCTTCGAGCTCAATCAGGAAAGCGCCGCAGTTGTCCTGGATCGCGCGCAGCTCATCGAGGTCCGCGCTGTAGCCCGGCGCTATCACGCCGCCATCGCGCAGCAAGGCACCTGGTTCGGCCGCGACAGCGTCGTTGAGCAGCGAGAGGCAGGCCTGGGGTGTGGCGAGCGCGGCGAGCAGTTCGTTGAGCCGCGTCGCCGTAGTCTGGGCGCCGACTATTGGCCGGATCCGGTCCAGGCGCCCGAGGCTGTCGCGCAGCGCGGATAGGTCGCGTGGGCGGGCATTTTTCAGCGCGATGCGGGCCGCGATGCGTTCAATGTCGGCGAAGCCGGCCAAGGCCTCGCTCAACGCCGTTGCCGGCCCGCTGCCAGACTCTCCGATCAGCGCCGCGACGGCGTCGTGGCGCGCTGACGGAATGCGGCGGTCGGTGGAAGGATGGTGCAGGCAGTGGCGCAACCAGCGCGAACCCATGCTGGTGGCACATCGGTCGAACAACGAGAGCAGGGTGGGTGCCGGCTCGCCGCGCAAGGTTTCCGAGATTTCAAGATTGCGCCGGGTTGCGGCATCCAGGCGCAGGTAGCTGCCCTCGTGCTCGACACCCAATTGCGTGACGTGGGACAAGGCCTGGAACTGCGTGGCCTGGGCGTAACGGTAGAGCGCACCGGCCGCGGCCAGCGCCAGCGTTTCTCCGCCGACGCCGAAACCGGCGAGGTCGCGGGTGCCGAAGTGTTCTGCCAGCGCATGGCTTGCCGCACGTTCGTCGAAATGCCAGTCGGGCAGGTGTTGCACCACCGCGCGCGATTCCGGCAGGTCGCCTCGCTGGCCATCAGGTAGCAGCAGCTCTGCCGGACGCAGGCGTTCGAAGTGGGCGGCGAGGGCGTCGACGCTGGTTTCCAGCAGGCGCATGTCGCCATTGGCCAGATTGAGCCAGGCCAGACCGGCGCGCTGGCGGTCGATGGCGAGCGCCAGCAGAAGGCTTTCCGCGCGCTCGTCGAGCAGGTTGGCATCGGTCAGCGTGCCGGGGGTGACGATGCGGGTGACTGCCCGATCCACCGGACCCTTGGCTTGGGCCGGATCGGAGATCTGCTCGCAGATGGCGACGGAAACGCCGAGCTTGACCAGCTTGGCCAGGTAGCCGTCGGCCGCGTGGTAGGGAATGCCCGCCATGGCGATCGGCTTGCCGGCCGACTGGCCGCGCGCGGTCAGCGTGATGTCGAGCAGGCGGGCGGCGCGTTCCGCGTCTTCGTAGAACAGCTCGTAGAAGTCCCCCATGCGGAAGAACAACAGCTTGTCCTCGTGCTGCGCCTTGTGGCGCAACCACTGCTGCATGACCGGGGTATGAACCGCCAGTTCGGCGGCGCCGGGTACGGCCGCCATGGGCGACGGCTCAGGCAGGCAGCGCGGCCGTTCGGTGCGGCGCAATGAGTTGCAGCAATTGGCCGAAGACCTTCGGGTTGCCGCCGACGATGTTGCCGGTCGCCATGTAGTTCGGTTCGCCCGCCAGGTCGCCCACCAGGCCGCCGGCTTCGGTGATCAGCAGGCTGCCGGCTGCCATGTCCCAGGGTGAAAGGCCGAGTTCCCAGAAGCCATCCATACGACCGCAGGCCACCCAGGCCAGGTCGAGTGCTGCCGCGCCGGGACGGCGCATGCCGGCCGTCTTGCGCGCGACATCGCGGAAGATCGCCAGGTAGGCTTCGATGTGGTCGAACATGCGAAACGGAAAGCCGGTGCCGATCAGGGCTTCGTCGAGCCGGGTGCGCTTGCTGACCCGGATGCGCTTGTCGTTGAGGAAGGCGCCGCCGCCGCGAGTGGCAGTAAACAGTTCATTGCGGTTCGGATCGAAAACCACCGCCTGGGTCATCTGGCCCTTGTGCGCCAGTCCGATCGAGATGGCATATTGCGGCAGGCCGTGGATGAAGTTGGTGGTGCCGTCCAGCGGATCGATGATCCACTGGTATTCGGAGTCGGCGCTGGTGCCGGCCAGGCCGGACTCCTCTGCTAAAATTCCGTGCGCTGGATAGGCGTCGCGCAGGACGCTGAGGATGGCGGCTTCGGCCGCGCGATCCACCTCGGTGACGAAGTCGCTCTGGCGCTTGACGTCGATCTTGAGCTTGTCGATGTCGAGGCTGGCGCGATTGATGATTTTGGCAGCCTCGCGGGCGGCCTTGACGGCGATGTTCAGCGTGGGATGCATGATTATTGCGGGACGGGCTGGCGGTCGCACTGGGCGAACAGGTCCGCAATTCTATCCCGGGATGCCGTCCCGGCCCAGCGGGAAACGGACCTGAAATGAACACCACGAATTTCACTGCCAGCCCTGTCTTCGCGCGGACGCGAATTGTCCTCTCGCATCCCAGCCATCCGGGAAACATTGGCGCCGCCGCACGGGCGATGAAGACCATGGGGCTGTCTCGCCTGGTGCTGGTCAATCCGCGCGAATTTCCCCATGCCCAAGCCGATGCCATGGCGGCCGGCGCGGTCGATGTGCTGGCCAATGCGGAAATTGTCGATTCGCTGGGCGCCGCCCTGCAGGGAACGGTGCTGGCCGTGGCGCTGACAGCGCGTCGGCGCGAGCTGGCGGCCCCAGCGCTCTGGGTGCGCGACGCCGCTTCCGAGGTGGTGCGTACCGCCGCCAGCGGGGACGTGGCGCTGGTCTTCGGCAACGAGACCTCGGGGCTATCCAATGAGGAACTGGCGCTATGTGCGCGCTGGGCCACGGTGCCGGTGGACCCTGCATTCAGTTCGCTGAATCTCGCCGCTGCGGTGCAGTTGATGGCCTACGAATTGCGCATGGCGGCGCTTGACCCCGGCGCACCACCGGCGATCTCGGGCGCCGGGATGGCAGCCAGCCATGAAGACGTTGAGGGGCTGATCGCGCATATCGAGCGGGCGGCCATCGGCTCCGGCTTCCTCGATCCCGCCAGTCCCAAGCGCTTGATTCCGCGCCTGCGTCGCCTGCTGTCGCGCGCCGGACCGGAGCGAGAAGAAATCAATATCCTGCGCGGCCTGTTTGCCGCCTTGGAGGAACCCCTGCACGGCGCCACGCCGGAATTCCTCAAACGCCGTTTCCGCGACGGAAAATAAAACTTGATCTTTCCGCTCGGGAATTTTAACATTTCAAAAAATCCTAATAAATTCATCCATGTTTGCTCGTTTGCGTGAAGACATTGCCTGCGTTTTCGAACGCGATCCAGCCGCCCGTTCCACCTGGGAGGTGCTGACCTGCTATCCGGGCTTTCATGCCCTTACCCTGCACAGGGTTTCGCACTGGCTGTGGTCGGCGCGGCTGCGCTGGATGGCGCGCGCGCTGTCGCATTTCACGCGCTGGATTACGGGTATCGAGATTCATCCGGGGGCGACGATCGGGCGTCGCGTGTTCATTGACCATGGCATGGGTGTGGTGATAGGAGAGACCGCTGTCATTGAAGATGAATGCACGCTGTATCACGGCGTGACGCTGGGTGGAACCTCGTGGAACAAGGGCAAGCGCCATCCGACTCTGAAGCCCGGTGTGGTGATTGGTGCCGGCGCCAAGGTGCTGGGACCGATCACGCTGGGCGCGGGGGCGAAGGTCGGCTCGAACGCGGTGGTGGTGCGCGACGTGCCTCCCGGCGCTACGGCAGTTGGGATTCCGGCGCGGATCATTGAGGACCGTAGCGAGATCGATCGCGAGGTGAAGGCGGGCCAGATGGGCTTCTCGGCCTATGCGGTGACCCGCGCCGAAGACGATCCGGTGACACATGCGATTCACGGTTTGCTGGATCATGCCGTGGAAACCGATCGGCGTATCGATGCCTTGCTGAAAACCATGGAGCGTTGCGGGGTCAAGCTGGAGGATGACGTGGCGACCGCCGACAATTTCGATCCAAAATTAATCTCGAAAATAGTTGACTAAAACACTCGGCTCCCCATATAGTTGATGGAAATGCTCGGGTATTGGCTCCCGGCGCATTTCCCGAGTGCAGTAAACCTACGGAGAGTAGACATGAGACTGACCACCAAAGGACGTTTTGCCGTCACCGCGATGATCGACCTGGCCCTGCGTCAGCATGCAGGCCCCGTCACCCTGGCTGGCATCAGCGAGCGCCAAAAGATTTCCCTGTCGTATCTGGAGCAGTTGTTCGGCAAGCTGCGCCGCCGGCATCTGGTATCGAGCGTGCGGGGCCCGGGCGGCGGTTATTGCCTGGCCAAGCCGCTGGAAGCCGTTTCGGTGGCGGACATCATCCATGCCGTCGATGAATCGCTGGATGCCACCAACTGCGGCGGCAAGGGCAATTGCGCGGAAGACCAGCGCCCCTGCATGACCCACGACCTGTGGACCAGCCTCAACGAGAAGATGTTCGAGTACCTGAGCTCGGTCACCCTTGCCGAACTGGTGGCCCAGCAGCGCGAACGCACCGGTCAACCGGCAGTGCTGCACGACGAACGTCCCATGCGGCGCGTGCGCCGGCCGGCTGACGAATTCGCCGCGGCCGCCTGACCAGGATTCGCGAGCCTGTATCCGGCCATGTTCGCCCCGGCCTACTTCGACCACAACGCGACAACGCCGCTCGCTGCGACGGTGCTCGACGCCATGCTGCCTTATCTGGAAGGCCGCTTCGGTAATGCGTCGAGTCGCCACGAGTACGGGCGGGCGGCGCGGCGTGCCATCGACGAGGCCAGGCAGCGCGTGGCCTGTGCGGTCGGTGCCCACCCCACGGAGGTGATTTTCACCAGTGGCGGGTCGGAAGCCAACAACCTGTTCATCAAGGGTGCGGCGGCCTGCATGACTCCCGGCACGGTGGCCATTTCCGCAATCGAGCATCCCTGCGTACGCGAACCCGCCAGGGCCTTGCGTCGCTCGGGCTGGATGCTGCGCGAGATTGCCGTCGGTTCGGATTGCCGTGTCGCCTGCGCCGACTTTCAAGCGGCGATGGCCGACAAGCCTTCGCTCGTTTCGGTCATGCTTGCCAACAACGAGACCGGTGCGCTGCAGGACGTCGCCGGGCTGGCGGCCATGGCGGCGTCGTCACGGGCATGGTTCCATACCGATGCGGTGCAGGCCTGCGGGCGCGTGGCGCTGGATTTTCGCAGGCTCAATTCTGCCGGCGTGCATGCCATGACCCTGTCGGCGCACAAGCTGGGTGGGCCCAAGGGGGCGGGCGCGCTGGTGGTCGACAAGCGTGTCGAGATGCAGCCCCTGATCGCCGGTGGCGGGCATGAACGTGGGCTTCGGTCGGGAACCGAGAACGTCGCTGCCATCGTCGGGTTTGGTGTCGCCGCCGAACTGGCCGCAGCCAATGTAGAGCGCCGTGCGCGCGATCTGGCGAAGCTGCGCGACGAACTGGAGCTTGGACTGGTAGCGCAGGGCGCGACGATTTTCGCCGCCGCCGCCGAGCGCTTGCCGAATACCAGCTACTTCGCCTTTGATGGCATCGATGGCGAAACCCTGGTTGGCAAGCTAGACCGTGCGGGATTTGCCGTCGCCGCCGGTGCGGCTTGCTCCAGCGCCAACCCCGAACCCTCCCATGTCCTGCTGGCGATGGGCGTGGAACCGGAACTTGCGCGCGGTGCGGTGCGCATCAGCCTTGGCGCGGACAACACTGTTGCGCAAGTACGCGAGCTTTTAGCCAGCGTGAATACTACAATCTTGCAACTCAGGGGCCTCACTGCCCTCGTTAGCTGAACTGGAGAAACTTTAGATGGATTCAGGCATGAGACTGCCGGTGTATCTCGACTATTCGGCCACCACCCCGGTCGATCCGCGCGTGGCCGAAAAAATGATTCCCTGGCTGACCGAGCATTTCGGCAATCCGGCATCGCGCTCCCATGTGTATGGCTGGGATGCGGAAAAGGCCGTGGAAGAAGCTCGCGAACAGGTGGCGGCGCTGGTCGGCGCCGATGCCAAGGAAATCATCTGGACCTCCGGGGCCACCGAGTCGAACAACCTCGCGATCAAGGGTGCCGCGCACTTTTACGCCGGGACCAAGGGCAAGCACATCATCACCGTGTCCACCGAGCACAAGGCGGTACTGGACACGGTCAAGGAGCTCGAGCGCCAGGGCTTCGAAGCGACCTACCTGGTGCCGCAGGAAAACGGCCTGATCACGGTCGAACAATTCAAGGCGGCGCTGCGTCCCGACACAGTCGTCGCTTCGGTGATGGCGGTGAACAACGAGATCGGCGTGATCCAGCCGATCGCCGAACTTGGCGAAGCCTGCCGCGCCAACGGCACCATCTTCCATGTCGACGCGGCCCAGGCCACCGGCAAAATGCCGATCGACCTGTCGAAGCTGAAGGTCGATTTGATGTCCTTCTGCGCGCACAAGACCTATGGCCCGAAGGGCATCGGCGCGCTCTACGTGCGGCGCAAACCGCGTATTCGCCTCGAGGCGCAGATGCACGGCGGCGGCCACGAGCGCGGCATGCGGTCCGGCACCCTGGCGACCCACCAGATCGTCGGCATGGGTGAGTGTTTCCGCCTCGCTCGCGAGGAAATGGCCACCGAGAACGAGCGCATCCGCATGCTGCGCGACAAGCTGCTCAAGGGCTTGATGGACATCGAGGAAACCTACGTCAACGGCGACATCGAGCAGCGCGTGCCGCACAACCTCAATGTCAGCTTCAACTTTGTCGAAGGCGAATCGCTGATCATGGCGATCAAGGACATCGCGGTATCGAGCGGCTCCGCCTGTACCTCGGCCAGTCTGGAGCCATCCTACGTGCTGCGCGCACTGGGCCGTTCCGACGAACTGGCGCATAGCTCGATCCGCTTCACACTCGGCCGCTTCACCACCGAGGCTGATGTCGACTTCACCATCAAGCTGCTGCACGACAAGTTGGGCAAGCTGCGCGAACTCTCCCCGCTCTGGGAAATGTACAAGGACGGCGTCGATCTGAATTCCGTTCAATGGGCTGCACACTGAGGAAACCATCATGGCATACAGCGAAAAAGTACTCGATCACTACGAAAACCCCCGCAACGTTGGCTCCTTTGGCAAGGACGACGACGGTGTCGCCACCGGCATGGTCGGCGCCCCGGCCTGCGGCGACGTGATGAAGCTGCAGATCAAGGTGAGCAAGGATGGTGTCATCGAGGACGCCAAGTTCAAGACCTACGGCTGCGGTTCCGCAATTGCGTCGTCCTCGTTGGTGACGGAGTGGGTCAAGGGCAAGACCATCGACCAGGCGCTGGAGATCAAGAACACCCAAATCGCCGAGGAACTGGCCTTGCCGCCGGTGAAGATCCATTGCTCCATCCTCGCCGAGGATGCGATCAAGGCGGCAGTTGCCGACTACAAGAAAAAGCACGGAGCCTGAAATGAGCGCATGCACCAGCACTGAAAACACGAGCGCTGCGCCGCTGGCAGCGCCCGCCGCTTGGCAGGGCGCCGAGCGTGCTAGCCCGGTCACGCTTTCGGCGCGCGCCGCCGATCACATCGCCAAGTTCCTCGCCAAGCGCGGCAAGGGCATCGGCATTCGCCTGGGGGTCAGGACCTCCGGCTGTTCGGGCATGGCCTACAAGCTGGAGTTCGCCGACAGCCCGAACCCGGAGGACATCGAGTTCAGCAGCCATGGCGTCAAGGTGCTGGTCGACCCCAAGAGCCTGCCCTATCTGGCGGGAACAGAATTGGATTACGCGCGCGAAGGGCTCAACGAAGGCTTCAAGTTCAACAACCCGAACGTCAAGGACGCCTGTGGCTGCGGCGAATCCTTCAACGTTTGAGCGTCGTGACCGGTCTCGATTTCACGGCTGACCATTTCGCGCTGTTCGGTCTGGCCCGCGCACAGGGCATCGACCTTCCGGCACTGGATCTGCGCTTTCGCGAGTTGCAGGCCCAGGTCCATCCGGACAAGCACGCTCACGCCTCGGATTCCGACCAACGCCTTTCGATGCAATGGGCAACGCGTGTCAACGAAGCCTATCAGACGCTGAAAAATCCGCTGGCCCGCGCCCGCTACCTGCTGCATCTGCTCGGGCACGATGCGCAGGTCGAGAGCAACACTTCGATGCCGATGGAGTTCCTCGTCGCGCAGATGGAGTTGCGCGAGGCGGTGGCCGACGCAAAAGTCGGTGCTGACGATGCAGCGCTTGATGATCTGCGGCGCAAGCTGGTGGCCGAGATGAAGCAGGACTACCAGCGCCTGCAATCCCTGATCGATGCCGAGACCGACTATGTCGGGGCTTCCGGCCTGGTGCGGCAACTGATGTTCCAGGAGAAGTTGCTGCAAGAGATCGACGACGCGCTCGAGGCCGTTCTCGCCTGACAATTCCGAATAATCCGCAGCGCCAATCCCGGCGCCACTGACGACAGCCCATGGCACTCCTGCAAATTGCGGAGCCCGGCGAATCCGCCGCTCCCCACGAACACCGGCTTGCGGTCGGCATCGACCTCGGCACCACCAATTCCCTCGTTGCCACTGTGCGCAGCGGCATGAGCGTGGTGCTCAACGACGAGCGCGGACGGCCACTGCTGCCATCCATCGTGCGCTATCTCGCCAATGGCGAAATCGAGGTGGGTTTCAGCGCCCAAGCCCATCAGGCCTCCGATCCACGCAATACCATCGTCTCGGCCAAGCGGTTCATGGGGCGTGGGCGCAAGGACATTGCCCACATCGAAATGCTGCCTTACGACTTCATCGATGCCGAAGGCATGGTCAAGCTGAAAACGGCACAAGGAATCAAGAGTCCGGTCGAGGTGTCGGCGGAAGTGCTCAAGGCCCTGCGCGTGCGTGCCGAAGCTTCCCTCGGCGGCGAATTGACCGGCGTGGTGATCACGGTGCCGGCCTACTTCGACGACGCGCAGCGCCAGGCCACCAAGGATGCCGCCCGCCTGGCCGGCCTGAACGTGCTGCGCCTGCTCAACGAGCCGACGGCGGCCGCCATCGCCTATGGCCTCGACAATGGCGCCGAAGGCGTCTATGCCGTGTTCGACCTCGGCGGTGGCACCTTTGACATTTCCATCCTGCGCCTCTCGAAGGGTGTTTTCGAGGTGATGGCTACCGGCGGCGATTCGGCGCTGGGCGGTGACGATTTCGATCATCGCGTGTTCTGCTGGATCATCGAGCAGGCCGGGCTCAAGCCCTTGTCGCCGCACGACGTGCGCCTGTTGCAGGTTCGCGCGCGGGAAGCCAAGGAATACCTGTCCCAACATAGCGAGGCGCCGATCACGGTAAAGCTCGGCAGCGGCGAGTACGTCGACCTGACGCTGACCACCGATATCTTTGCCGAGATCACCCGCACCCTGGTGCAGAAGACCCTGGTGCCCACGCGCAAGGCCTTGCGCGATGCGGGACTGGCGCCGGAAGACATCAAGGGCGTGGTGATGGTGGGTGGCTCGACACGCATGCCGCAGATCCAGCACGCGGTCGGCGAATTCTTCCGCCAGGAGCCGCTCAACAACCTCGATCCCGACAAGGTGGTGGCCCTGGGTGCGGCGATCCAGGCCAACCTGCTGGCGGGCAATCGTGCCGCCGGCGACGACTGGCTGCTGCTCGACGTGATTCCGCTTTCGCTCGGCCTCGAGACCATGGGCGGCCTGGTCGAGAAAGTGATTCCGCGCAACAGCACGATACCGATTGCCCGGGCCCAGGAGTTCACCACCTACAAGGATGGCCAGACGGCATTGGCGGTGCATGTGGTGCAGGGCGAGCGCGAACTGGTGTCGGATTGCCGCAGCCTGGCGCGTTTCGAGTTGCGCGGCATCCCGCCCATGGTGGCGGGGGCGGCGCGCATCCGCGTCAGTTTCCAGGTCGATGCCGACGGTTTGCTGTCGGTGACCGCGCGTGAGCAGACCACCGGCCACGAGGCGAGAATCGAGGTCAAACCTTCCTATGGCCTCTCCGACGACGAGATCGCCGCCATGCTCAAGGACAGTTTCAGCCATGCCTCTGACGACGCCTTCCGCCGAGCCCTGCGTGAGGCGCAGGTCGAGGCCCAGCGCCTGATTGAGGCGGTGGCTTCGGCCTTGAAGGAAGATGCGGAACTGCTCTCGACGCAAGAGCGGACTCAGATCGACAACGCCATCGTGCGCTTGCAGGCGGCCGTGATGGGGGACGATCGGCGTGCCATCGACCAGGCCATGGATGCCCTCAGCAAGGGCACCAACGAATTTGCTGCACGACGCATGAACAAGAGCGTGAGCAAGGCCCTTTCAGGCAAGAAAATTGACGAAGTAGGACTTGACGCATGACTCAGATCATCATCCTTCCCCATGTCGAACTCTGTCCCGACGGTGCTGTTCTTGATGCCGTACCGGGCACCACGATCTGCGATGCCCTGCTCGGCAACGAGATCGAAATTGAGCACGCCTGCGAGAAGTCCTGCGCCTGCACCACCTGCCACGTGGTGATCCGCGAGGGTTTCGAGTCGCTCGGCGAGGCCGACGAACTGGAGGAAGACCTGCTCGACAAGGCCTGGGGCCTGGAGCCGACCTCGCGCCTGTCCTGCCAGGCTGTGGTGGGGCAGACGCCGCTTGTGATCGAAATTCCCAAATACACCATCAACATGGTCAAGGAAGGACACTCGAAAAAGTGAAGTGGACCGATTCCCTAGAAATTGCGATCCAGCTTGCCGATGCGCATCCCGATGTCGATCCTACGCGCCTGAATTTTGTTGACCTGATGCGCTGGGTCATGGCGCTGCCGGGCTTCGAGGAAAACGAATCCCATTGCGGTGAGAAAAAGCTCGAAGCCATACAGCAGGCCTGGATCGACGAAAGGGAGTAGGGCGTGCTGGTTGACACCCACTGCCACCTGGATGCCGCCGAGTTCGATGCCGACCGCGATTCTGTGGCACAGGCGGCCCTTGCCGCGGGTGTTGGCCGGATCGTGATCCCGGCCGTGGAGCGGGCCAATTTCGGCGCAGTTACGTCGCTGTGTCGGGACTATTCCGCCTGCGCCGCCGCCTATGGAATCCATCCACTATATGTAGATCGCGCCCGCGAGGAAGACCTCGATGCCCTGGGCGAAACCCTGGATCGCGAACAGCCGCTGGCCGTCGGTGAGATCGGCCTCGACCGCCATGTCGACCCGCGTGACGACGCCCGTCAGGAATTCTGGTTTGCCGCGCAGCTTCAGCTCGCGCGCGAACGCGACCTGCCGGTACTGCTCCATGTGCGCCGTGCGGTCGATCCGGTGCTCAAGCATTTGCGCCGCTCGCGGGTACCGGGCGGCATCGCCCATGCGTTCAACGGCAGTCGCCAGCAGGCCGACGAATTCATCAAGCTCGGCTTCAAGCTTGGCTTTGGCGGCGCCATGAGCTTTCCCGGCTCCCGCCGCATTCGCGAGCTGGCGGCGACGCTGCCCATCGATGCCATTGTGCTGGAAACCGATGCCCCCGACATTCCTCCGGCCTGGCGTGTCGGCCGGCGCAACAGCCCCGACCAGTTGGCGCGCATTGCCGAAGTGCTGGCCGAGCTGCGCGGCACCACGCCGGCCGAAATCGCCGCTGCAACCACGGCCAATGCCCTCGCCGTGCTGCCCGGGCTGGCTCGGTTACACTGAGACGTTTTTACAAACCTCCGATACGTATCCCCCCAAATACCACCCCAGAGAGGAGCGACACATGAGCACCACCATTACCCTGCGCGGCACCCCGGTTCGCGTCGATGGCGATTTTCCTGCCGCCGGCAGCAAGGCCCCCGATCTCAAGCTCACCAGCGCGACGCTGGCCGATGTTTCGCTGCAGGACTTTGCCGGCAAGCGCAAGGTGCTGAACATCTATCCCAGCATCGATACACCAACCTGCGCCAAGTCGACGCGCAAGTTCAATGAAGCCGCCAGCGGTCTGGCCAATACCGTGGTGCTCTGCGTTTCCGGCGATCTGCCGTTTGCGGCCAAGCGCTTCTGCGAGATGGAAGGCCTGGCCAATGTGGCCCACCTCTCCACGTTCCGTCATCCCGAGTTCATGAAGGCCTGGGGCGTCGCCTTTGCCGAGGGACCGATGGTCGGCCTTACGGTGCGCGCGGTCGTGGTGCTGGATGAGAACGACAAGGTCATCCATAGCCAGATGGTGCCGGAAATCGCGCAAGAGCCGGATTACGACGCCGCCCTGAAGGCACTGGGCTGAACATGCCGGATTATCGGCGTGCCGCCAGCGCCGACTTTTGCCATGCGAACGGGAGCCGAGGCTCCCGTTTTTTGCGGGTGGCCTAGGCATGTCCGCCACGGTCGCCATCATGCAGCCCTATGCTTTCCCCTATCTGGGCTACTTTTCGCTGGTGGCGGCGGCCGACGTGTTCGTTTTCTACGACGACGTCAATTACATTCCACGGGGCTGGATCAACCGCAACCGGGTGCTGATCAACGGCCAATCGCATACCTTCACAATTCCGGTTGCTGGTGCGAGCCAGAACGATCGCATCCTCGATGTCCGCCTGCATGAATTTGACGGCTTTCGCGACAAGTTCCTCAAGCAGGTCCGGCTCGCCTATGCCAGGGCGCCGAATTTCGAGGCCGGATACGCGTATGTCCTTTCCGTGTTCGCGTGCGAGCCGGCGACGATAGCGCAACTTGCCATCGACTCGGTAACCCTGCTGTGCCGGCAACTCGGCATCGAAAGGCGATTCTTGAGGTCGTCGCAGCTATCGCCCGAAACGCAGGGGATGGACAAGGCCGAGCGGCTGGTCGCGATCACGCGTGCGCTGGGGGCGACGAAATATGTGAATGCCCTGGGCGGCACCGCGCTCTATGACAAGCCCCGGTTCGCCGCACTTGGCGTGGAGTTGAGCTTCGTCAGTCCGCGTCTGGGTGCGTATCCGCAGGGGCAGGCCGCCGAATTCACGGCAGGCTTGTCGATCATCGATGTCTTGATGAACAATTCCGCTGCACAGGTAGTTCGCATGATCGGAGACTATGAACTTGTCTAGCCACGCTACCCCCCCCTCCAAGGTCGTATTCATCGGCAGCACCGGAGGGGGCGTGCTGTCCCGCCTCGTCAGTCACGCCTTCGTGCGGGAGATGGCACTCGAAGCCGTCGCCGACCGTCCGTGCGGCTTTGTCGACGTGGCCCGGTCCGGCGGTGTCGCCGCCGCCGTCATCGAGTCTGCAGACGGGCTGGCGTTCTCCGACGCGCTGGATCGGCGCTACCCCGATACCGGCAACATCCTGTTCCTGAGCTTTTACACGCGCCTGTTTCGCGGCTCCTTCCTGAGCCGGAACCTGGGACGGATCTTCAATTGCCATCCCTCGCTTTTGCCTGCGTTCAAGGGCATGCATGGATTCGAGGACACGCTGGCATCGACCAGCCGGTTCATGGGGTGCACCCTGCACACAGTGGATGCCGGAATCGATGGTGGCACCTCCGTGATCCAGGCGGCGATACCGATCGATCGCCAACTGCCGACGGCGGAGAATCGACACAAGGTATTTCTGGCGCAGTACTACTCGACCCTGCAATTCCTGCGCTGGGTGGCCGACGGGCGCCTGCACCTTGACGGAAACGCCGGGGCGAACATCTCCGGCGCGCGCTACACACCCTCGATGTTCTCGCCCAATCTCGATCCGGATTTTTTCAGCCGGCTCGGCGAAGCGAACCAACTCGCCTAGCCGGCACAGGGCGGGCAAGCCGCCCGGCCTGGTGCGCTTTCTCAGCCGCCGGTTTCCTCGCGGAAGGCCCGCTTGCGCTCATGCTCTTTCAGATGGCGCTTGCGCAGGCGGATCGACTTCGGCGTGATCTCGACCAACTCGTCGTCGGCGATGAATTCAACGGCGGATTCGAGCGTCAATTGGATAGGCGGCGTCAGGCGCACGGCTTCGTCGGTACCCGAGGCGCGCACGTTGGTGAGCTGCTTGCCCTTGATCGGGTTGACCACCAGGTCGTTGTCGCGGCTGTGGATGCCGATGATGATGCCCTCATACAGCGGGTCGCCGGGGCTGACGAACATGCGGCCGCGGTCCTGCAGCTTCCACAGCGCGTAGGCGACGGCGGCGCCGTCGTCCTGCGAGATCAGGACGCCGTTGCGGCGCTCGGCCATGACGCCGGCCATCGGGCCGTAGTCGTCGAAAATGTGGCTGGCCATGCCGGTGCCGCGCGTCAGCGTCAGGAACTCACCCTGGAATCCGATCAGGCCGCGCGCCGGAATGCGGTATTCGATGCGCACGCGCCCCTTGCCGTCCGGCTCCATGTTGAGCAGCTCGCCACGACGGCGCCCAAGTTCTTCCATGACGCCGCCCTGGTGCTCTTCCTCGATATCGACGGTCAGCATTTCATAGGGTTCGCACTTTTCGCCGTTGATGTCCTTGAACAGAACGCGCGGACGCGACACCGCCAGTTCATACCCCTCGCGGCGCATGGTTTCCAGCAGGATGGTCAGGTGCAGTTCGCCGCGCCCGGAGACAAGGAACACATCGGCGTCTGCCGTGTCTTCCACGCGCAAGGCGACGTTGGAGAGCAATTCCTTTTGCAGGCGCTCGCGAATCTGGCGGCTGGTGACGAACTTGCCTTCCTTGCCGGCCAGCGGCGACGTATTGACCTGGAAATTCATGGTCAGGGTTGGCTCGTCCACCGACAGCGGCGTCAGCCCGGCCGGGTTGGCCGGGTCGCAGATGGTGACGCCGATGCCCACCTGCTCGATGCCGGTCACCAGCACGATGTCGCCGGCCTCGGCGTCGGTCACCTGTTCGCGCTCGAGGCCCTTGAACATCATGATCTGGCCGATCTTCGCTTTGCCCAAGGCCTCATCACCGTACATCACGGTAGCTTCCTGCGCTGCCTTGAGGCGGCCCTGCTTGATGCGGCCGATGCCGATGCGGCCGACGTAGCTGTTGTAATCGATCGAGCAGATCTGCAATTGCAGCGGCTGGTCAACATCGACGTCGGGTTGCGGCACATGCTTGATGATGGCTTCGTAGAGCGGTCCCATGTCGGTGCCGGGTTTGCTGGCGTCAAGCATGGCGAAGCCGTTCAGCGCCGAGGCGAAGACCACCGGGAAGTCGAGCTGCTCCTCGGTGGCGCCGAGCTTGTCGAACAGGTCGAAGGTGTGGTTGATGACCCAGTCTGGGCGGGCGCCGGGACGGTCGATCTTGTTCACCACCACGATGGGCTTGAGGCCTAGCGCCAGCGCCTTGCGCGTGACGAAACGGGTTTGCGGCATCGGTCCTTCCACCGCATCCACCAGCAGCAGCACGCCGTCGACCATCGACAGCACGCGTTCGACTTCGCCGCCGAAGTCGGCATGGCCCGGGGTGTCAACGATATTGATGTGGGTACCTTGGTAGTCGATGGCGCAGTTCTTGGAAAGGATGGTGATGCCGCGTTCCTTTTCCAGGTCGTTGGAGTCCATCACGCGTTCGGCCACCGCCTGGTGCGCGGCGAAGGTGCCGGACTGGCGCAGGAGTTGGTCGACCAGGGTGGTTTTTCCGTGGTCAACGTGGGCGATAATGGCTATGTTTCTGAGGGCGCGGGACATTGGATGGGGTGCGTACTGCAAGGCGAAAAGGGCGCGCATTCTAGCACGTGGGACCGTCGGTTCCGATTGAATTTTCAGGAGTTTTCATGCTCGGCATCATCGGCGGCAGCGGCTTGACGCAACTTGCGAATCTCGATATCTCGCACCGCGAAGTGGTGCGCACGCCCTATGGCGAGCCTTCCGGACCGCTCAGTTTCGGTCGCATCGGTTGCCTGGATGTGGTCTTCCTCGCCCGGCATGGCTATGGCCATACGATTCCGCCGCACCTGGTGAACTACCGCGCCAACATGCACGCGCTGGAGAGCGTCGGTGTGTCGCGCGTGGTTTCCGTGGCCTCGGTCGGCGGCATTCGCGCCGACCTCGGGCCCGGCAAGCTGGTCGTCCCGCATCAGATCATCGATTACACCTGGGGCCGCGAAATGACCTTCCAGTCGGGAGGCGACGGTCCGGTGGTGCATGTGGATTTCACCGAACCCTATGCCGAAGAGGTGCGTCGCACCCTGCTCGATATTGCGCAGCGGATTGGCGAACCGGTCAGCGACGGCGCGGTGTATGCCACCACCCAGGGACCGCGACTGGAGACGGCGGCCGAGATCAACCGCATGCAGGGCGACGGCGCCGACATCGTCGGCATGACCGGTATGCCCGAAGCCGGCCTGGCGCGGGAACTCGACCTGCCCTATGCGGCCCTTTGCGTGGTGGCCAACTGGGCAGCGGGCCGCGCGGATTCGCGCCACGGCATCAAGTTCGAGGAACTGGAAGCGGTCCTGCAGGAAGCCATGGCGCGCGTGCGCCGCATCATCGAAGGGCTGTGCGAGTCGTGAGCCGCGCATGATCCGCGAGATCCTGCGCATGGGCGATGCCCGGTTGCTGCGGGTGGCGCGGCCGGTGGTTGAATTTGGCTCGACGCCGTTGGCGGAATTGCTGGGCGACATGCGCGACACCATGGCCCATCTCGATGGCGCCGGATTGGCGGCACCGCAGATCGGCGTCGACTTGCGGGTCGTGATTTTCGGCGGCCGCGCAAACCCGCGCTATCCCGACGCGCCGCCGGTGCCCGACACCGTATTGATCAATCCCGAACTGACACCCTTCGGCGACGAGGAAGAGGAGGGCTGGGAAGGCTGCCTCTCAGTGCCGGGCATGCGCGGCTGGGTGCCGCGCTGGAAGCGCCTCTACTACTCGGGCCAGGATGAAAACGGTCGCCGCTTCGAGCGCCGCGTCGATGGTTTCCATGCCCGCGTGGTGCAACATGAATGCGACCATCTCGACGGCATTCTCTATCCGATGCGGATCCGCGACTTTCGCCGCTTCGGATTCACCGACGTGCTGAATCTGCCGGGGGCGGTGGCCGACGAGTAGGGGCGGCGCCGTATCCCCGGCGCCGACTTTTGCTGTCGCTCAGCCCGCCTTGGCGCGCTTGGCTTGCAGGCGCTGGGCGGTCTTTTCGACGCCGACCACGAAGCGGCTGTGCTTGCCGCGCGCCACTTCCTCCACCGCGTCGCGCGCCTTGAATTCGAAGCTCACGGCCGGGCCATTGACTTCGGTCAGGGTGACGGTGATCTCCACCCACATGCCCATCAGCGTGGCGCCGACGTGGTCCAGCTCGACACGCGTGCCGACCGAGTCCTTGCCCGCATCGATGTGCTGCAACAGCAGGTCGCGGCAGGCCATCTCGATGTCGTAAAGCAGGTTGGGCGTCGAATACACGCGGCAGTCGTCGCCCATGAATGAGATGGTCTTGTCGCGGTCGATGTCGACGCGGCGGGTGCCGATCAGGCCGGGCTTGAGGGTATCGCTCATGGTGTTTCCTCCTTGGTGTGTTCGGTTCAACGGATGGATTGGCGGCGCAGCGCATCGGCTTGCAGGCGGGCTTCGACATAGCGTACCAGCGCCCGGGTGCCGCGCGCGCAGTTGCGGAAGATGCACACGCCCTGATCCATCAGGCGCGCGGACATGGCATCGTAAAGGCTGCCGCCGTCGATGATGCCGATCACCGGCTTGGCGTGGCGGGCGACCAGCGGCGGCATCAGGTGCACCGTGCTTTTCGGATCGTTGATGTCGAAGCCGGGGCGCAGCTTGCTGGTTTCGAGTGCTCGTACCGACGGCGCGGTGGGATCGAGGCCAACCACCACGGCATCGATGTTCGGGTCGCCCAGAAAGGCCTCGACGATCTGCAGGTGGGCCTCGTCGTCGGCCCCCGGGTTGATGTCGATTGGATTCCTTACCTCGACCAGGGCGTCGAGCTTCTTCGCCTTGAGGATGTCTTCGACCCGGGTCACGCTGGCGGCTTCCAGCACGCCCATCTCCATGGCGAAGGTTTCGCCTTCGATCGAGTCGGCCATGCCTACCGCCTCGAAGCCGGCGCCGCTGATGGCGCCGAGCCGGCGACCGGAGACAGCCTTGCCGTGCAGGGCGCCCGCGATGTAGAACAGGTCGTCGAAGCTGTTGAAGTCCTCGGCGACGATGGCGCCGGCATGGCGCACCACGGATTCGAAGAGCACCGGGCCGCCCGCAATCGACGCGGTATGGCCCATCACGCCACCCATGCCCGGTGCAGTCTTGCCCGACTTGTACACCACCACCTGCTTGCCCTGGGTGGTCGCCTTGCGCACGGCACGGGCGAAATCGAGTCCGTCGCCGTCCTTGAAACCCTCGATGTAGATGCCGATGGTTTCGATTTCCGGCCGCTCGGCAAACCAGGAAAGCATGTCGCCGTGGG
The DNA here is from genome assembly GCA_903908065.1 of uncultured beta proteobacterium. Lineage (GTDB taxonomy): Bacteria > Pseudomonadota > Gammaproteobacteria > Burkholderiales > Rhodocyclaceae > Sulfuritalea. The sequence continues at coordinate 48,214 of CAIVQO010000092.1, forward strand.
TGAGGTCGGTCTGGTTGCCCAGCGCCAGCATGTAGCGCGGATCGAGCCAGGGATTCTGGCTGATGCGGGTGATCATGAAGGCGCCGCTCTGGGAGAGCATCACCGAATTGCGTTCGGCCTTCTTCGGTGGCTTGGGCAGGCGTTCCAGCGGGATGAACCAGGAATCGTAGTTGCCCGGATGTGACACCACGCCCAGGCAGTTGGCGCCGAGGAAGATCGGGCCGCCACCGGGCTTGCCGTGCGCAGCATTGATGCGTTCTGCCAGGGCGGCGGCCGGCTCGCGGCTGGCGCGGGTTTCGCCGAGGCTGCCGGGGATCAGCATCACCGATTCGACGGCATCGGACTCGATGATCTCATCGACCAGGTCATACACGGCGCTGGCGGCGACCGCCACGATCAACAGGTCGAGCTTTCCGTTCAGCGCCTTGAGGCCTTCGACGCAGCGCACGCCGTCGATCTCGCTTTCGCCGGGACGGATGATGCACAACTGTTCCTTGGGGTAGCCGCTGCCCATCAGGTTCTTGAGGATGATGCGGCCGAAGTTCATGCTGGTCGACGAGACGCCGATGATGCCGATCGACTTGGGGTGGATCAGCTTGTCGATCTTCTGTGTCGGACGCGGCAGGCGGGGCGACGCGACGGGAGCGAGTTCGCACCGGGCAGCGCCGATCGTCAGCGTGTCGGCGGCGCATACCGGGTTCAATTCCAGGCTTTGCGGCCCGGGTTCGCCGGCGGGCCAGGGGCCGGCGGCGAGTTCGAGCAACCGGGAGAAAACCTCGCGCAGCGCTGCTTCGGGTGGAGTTCTGCCGTCGCGTCGGGCGCGGCCCACAAGGCGTTGCCAGGCGAGGGTGCGCTTGAACAGGGTGAGGAAGTCATCGGCATCGGTGAGTTCGGCGGCAGCGTAGACCGAAGCGCGATCGCGACGGAAATTGCCTTCGTCGAGTTCGGCATCGAGTCCGCCCAGCCCGGCGCTCAGCACCATGCCGAACTCACGGGTGCGATTGAGGCTGATGCGCAGGTCGATCGATGCGTGGCCAGCCGTGTCGGCTGCCGCAGGTTCGACGCCGAGCGCGCCAAGCAGGCGTCTCAGTTCGTCCTGATCGAGCTGCGTGCGTCCGCTGGCGGCGGCGCTACGGAAAAGCTCGTCGGCCAGTCGGTTGATTTCATTCCGCGATGCTGCGTTGCTGGCATTGCCGGACGCCTGGTCCATGGTGTTCTCCCCCGAGCTGCTGTTCGATCGACAGAATGCTTCGGCGGCGAACTATATCAGATACAAAATAAACGGCAATAAGCAATAAAAATGTATCGCTTGATATCCATCAAATTTCAGTGGATTCGAGGAGAGGGCTCGGTGCGAGAGGCTCCAGGCCGTCGAAACGTTCGTGGAAGTAGGCTGCGGCGGCGGGCAGGGGGCCGCTGGCCGTTTCGCAAACCGCCAGCAAGTGGCGCTGGGCGTGGGGCCAGGTGATGCGATAGATATCGCGGCAGAGCTGGCGCGCGATGCCGCCGCTCCAGGCGGCGGGGAGTAGTTGCGCGGGGAGTTGCGGGTCGTGCAGCAGGGCGCGGCGAAAGTCGTGCATCAACAAAGTTTGGACCAGGAAGCACTGTTCCGGATCGAGTTCATTGGCGGCGCGCAGGGTGCGCAGCACCGGGCGGAAGCGCTCGATGAAGTCCTCGTACTTGGCGGTCAGGACGTCCAGGTTCCAGCATTCATGTACCAGTTCCTGGAGCGGTTTGCTGGTCAGGGCGCTGATGTTGCTGGCGCGCATCGCCACCACCTTGTCGTGGGCGCCGGCCTCCTGCAGGATGTCGAGCAGGGCGTCCGAGTCGGCCGAGGGGTGGGCCAGGATTCCGGACGCCAGCGCGCCGTAGCCGGCCCAGGTCAGTTCCTTGCGCAGTTGGTCGCGCGTGGCGCCGGCGAGCGAGCCCGGGATCAGCACCAGTTGCCATTCGCCGCCCCAGGTGTCCTGCGGCGCGAAGTAGATGCGACGGTAAGCGTGCTCGAAGCGGCGCCGGCCGGAGGCAGTCAGGCTGTAATAGCTGCGGCGGCCGATCTGTTCGGAAACCAGCCACTTTTCCTGGGACAGCCGATATACGCTGGTGCGCACCATGCGTTCGTTGAGTCCCAGGGGTTCCACCAGGCGGATGAAGCTGCCGAGCCAGACCGTACCGCCATGCGGGGCGATGAAATCGCCGTAGATGGTGATGATCAGGGAGTTGGCGCGGGTCGGGTGCTGTTCGAGGAACTTGCTGATCCACTGGCTGAGGTGTCGACTTTTCAAAGGCTTGTCCGAAGGTGGGTAGGGCGGATCGGGCGTTCCGGTCTGCCGGCATTGTAGGCGAGAGGGGTAATTGGTGAGCAATGTATCCAGTATCCCGTATAAGGCATGGCTAATATGATACAAAAGGCTTGCTTCAAAAAGCTATAAACTGTATCGTATTAAAAAAGCGGCTAAGAATGCCGCATGGAGGAGCAAGCCTTGATGCACGATGCAACAGGCAGCGAACAGGAGGCTCATCGCCGCTATCCGGCCAGTCGGCACACGACGACGGGCAGCCGGGCCTGCGCCGAAATCCTCGCCGAGGAAGTGCCGGTGGCCCTGGTCTACAACGGCATTTCGCACGCCGTGATGCTTGCCACCCCCAGCGATCTGGAAGACTTTGCACTGGGCTTCAGCCTCAGCGAGTGCATCGTCGGCCGCGCCGGGGAAATCCTCGACCTCGAAATCGTCGAGCAGGCGCAAGGCATCGAAGTGCGGATGCAGCTCACGGCCGAGCGTGCCCATGCGCTCAAGCAGCATCGCCGCAACCTGGCCGGACGCACCGGCTGCGGCCTGTGCGGCACGGAAAGCCTCGAACAACTGGCGAGACGCGAAGGGCGGGTGACGTCGAGCGCGCAGGTGGGCCAGGGTGCGGTGACCCGCGCGCTGGCCGGGCTGGAGCAGCAGCAGGTGTTGTTCGGCCTGACCGGCGCGGTGCACGCCGCCGCCTGGTGCGAACTCGGCGGAAAGATCGAACTGCTGCGCGAGGACGTCGGTCGCCACAACGCCCTGGACAAGATGATCGGTGCGCTGGCGCGCGATCGCCGGGGATTCGATGAGGGCTTTGTCCTGATGACCAGCCGCGCCAGTTACGAGATCGTGCAAAAAGCGGCGGCCGTGGGGATTGCAGTGGTTGCTGCCGTGTCGGCGCCAACCGGAATGGCGGTGCGGGTGGCGCAGGACGCCGGACTGACCCTGATCGGCTTCGCCCGGGGCGAACGGTACTGCGTCTATTCGCATCCGCAACGGATTCATTGAAGCAAATGGTGAGGAACATGAGCATGGAAGCAGTCCCGCCCAAGTCGATCAAACGCGTCCCGAGCTACTGCTACAACTGCGTTTCGGGCCCCGACCTGATGAAGGTCAAGGTGGTCGATGGCGTTGCCACCGAGATCGAGCCCAACTTCGATGCGGCCGAGGTCCATCCGGCCAAGGGCAAGGTCTGCGTCAAGGCCTACGGCCTGGTGCAGAAGACCTACAACCCCAACCGCGTGCGCACGCCGATGAAGCGCACCAACCCGAAGAAGGGGCGAAACGAAGATCCCGGCTTCGTGCCGATTTCCTGGGACGAGGCGCTCGACATAGTCGCCGCGAAGCTCAAGGCGGTGAAGGCCAAGGGCCTGATCGACGATGCCGGCCTGCCGCGCGTTGCCGTAAGCCTGGGCCACGGCGGCACGCCGTCCAACTACATGGGCACCTTCCCGGCCTTCCTGCAGGCCTGGGGGCCGGTGGATTTCAGCTTCGGCTCGGGGCAGGGCGTCAAGTGCGTGCATTCCGAGCACCTCTACGGCGAGTTCTGGCATCGCGCCTTCACCGTCGCCGCCGACACGCCGAACTGCCGCTACAACATCGCGGTAGGTGCCAATGTCGATGTCACCGGCGGTCCCTGTGCCGTGATCCGCCATGCCGATGCGCGCGTGCGCGGCTACAAGCGCGTTCAGGTCGAGCCGCACCTGACGGCCACCGGCGCCTGCTCCGCCGAGTGGGTGCCGATCCGGCCGAAAACCGACCCGGCCTTCCTCTTTGCGCTGATCCATGTCCTGGTACGCGAGAACGGACTGGCGAAACTCGACGTTCCCTTCCTGCGCGACCGCACCGCCTCGCCCTATCTCATCGGGCCGGGCGGGCTCTACCTGCGCGATGCCGACAGCGGCAAGCCCCTGGTCTGGGACGAGGCCTCGGCGCGTGCCGTGCCGCACGACACGCAAGGCGCGGTGCCGGCCGTGGCCGGCAGCTTCCGCGTCGCCCGCGCCGTGACGGTCGATGCCGACAAGGAGCGGGTCGAGCATGTCGAGGTCGAGGGCGTGACCGCCTACGAAATGCTCGCGCGGCACATCGAGAAGTATTCGCCGGAATGGGCCGAGGGCGTTTGCGACGTGAAGGCCGACACCATCCGCCGCATCGCCAACGAATACCTCGAGGCGGCCAGCATCGGCGAGACCATCGTCATCGACGGCAAGACCCTGCCGCTGCGCCCGGTGGCCGTGACTCTGGGCAAGTCGGTGAATAACGGCTGGGGCGCCTACGAATGCTGCTGGGCGCGCACGGTGCTGGCGGCGCTGGTCGGCGCGCTGGAAAACCCCGGTGGCCTGCTCGGCACCACGGTGCGCCTGAACAAGACGCGCGACAACCGCCATTTGTCGGTGGCGCCGGGCGAAGACGGCTTCATGGTCCAGTACTTCAACCCGACCAGCAAGGAAGAGTGGCAGTTCCAGCCCTCGACGCGCAACCTGCACCAGACCCTGGTGCCCATCGTCGGCCACAACGGCGCCTGGAGCCAGGCCCTGGGGCCCACGCAACTGGCCTGGATGTTCCAGGGCGAACGGCCGGACGACTGGTCGATGCCGATGCCGACGCTGCCCGAGGTCTGGCTGGTGTATCGCTCCAACCCCTCGATCTCCTTCTGGGATACGCGCCACCTGGCCGACATCGCGGCGAAGTTCCCCTTCATGGCCTGCTTCGCCTACACGGTGGACGAGACCAACTACATGGCCGACGTGCTGCTGCCCGAGGCCACCGACCTCGAGTCGGAGCAGATGATCCGCATGGGCGGCACCAAGTACATGGAGCAGTTCTGGGACCACAAGGGCGTGGTGTTGCGCGGCAAGGCCGTCGAGCCGCAGGGCGAGGCGCGTGACTTCACCTGGATCACCACGGAACTGGCCAAGCGCACCGGGCTGCTCGAGTCCTACGTCAAGGCCGTCAACAAGGGCGTGGCGGGCGTTGCGCCGCTGAAGGGCGAGGGCTACGACTTCAGCCTCTCGGGCGAGCCGAGCCCCGAGCAGATCTGGGACTCGGTCTGCAAGGCCGCCACCTTCACCATTTCGGAGGGACGCGAGCAGCACGGCCTCGACTGGTATCGCGAGCACGGCTTCTACACCGTACCGATGTCGCGCCTCGAGTGGTATCTGACGCCGACCATGGAGCAGCACGGCCTGCGCTACGAGCTGCCCTACCAGGAGCGCCTGCTGCGCGCCGGCCGCGAACTCGGCCGCCGCCTGCACGAGAAGCAGATGAACTGGTGGGACGAACAACTCGCCGAGTATCAGGCCCTGCCCGAGTGGCACGACGTGCCGGGGCGCTGGATCCACAACCTGGAGAAAGCCGGTGCCAAGGCCGCCGACTTCCCCTTCTGGCTGCTGACCACCAAGAGCATGCAATACCACGCCGGCGGCAATGCCGCCATCGCCGTGATGGACGAAGTGGCGCAGAACCTGCGCGGCCACGCCGGGGTGATCATCAACGCCAAGACGGCGGCGGGCCTGGGGATAGCCGAAGGCGACCGCATCGAGGTGCGCTCCCACATCGGCGTCACCCGTGGCAAGGCGTCCCTGGCCCATGGCGTGCGGCCGGACACGCTGGTGATCATGGGCCAGTTCGACCACTGGGCGACACCCTACGCCAAGGGCATGGAAGCACCCAGCCTCAACACCATCGCGCCGATGTCGCTCGACCTCACCGACGCCACGGGTTCGGGTGCGGACATCGTGCGCGTGGCGGTGCGCAAACTCGAGGAGGCGAAAGCAGCATGACACGTTACGCAATGTCCATCGACCTGCGCCGCTGCGTCGGCTGCCAGACCTGCACCGCCTCGTGCAAGGGCGCCAACGCCACGCCGCCCGGCATCCAGTGGCGCCGCGTGCTCGACATCGAGAGCGGCGAGTTCCCCGACGTGCGGCGCAGCTTCCTGCCGATCGCCTGCATGCACTGTGGCGACCCGCCCTGCGAAGCCGTCTGCCCGACCGAGGCCACCACCAAGCGCGCCGACGGCCTGGTCGCCATCGACTACGACCTGTGCATCGGCTGCGCCAACTGCGTCATGGCCTGCCCCTACGATGCGCGCTCGATCGTGCACGAAGTACGCTATGCCTATGGCGACGCGCCGATGGCTTCGGAAGCCAAGCGCTTCGACCCGGGCCGCATCGGCGTGTCGATGAAATGCAGCTTCTGCAAGGATCGCATTGACCATGCTGCGCGTACCGGCCAGAAACCTGGCGTCGATCCCGAGGTGACGCCGGCCTGCGTCAATTCCTGCATTTCCGGCGCCATGGCATTCGGCGATCTCGACGATGCGGACAGCGGCATCAGCCGCCTGCTGGCCGAGACGCAGCATTTCCGCATGCACGAGGAACTCGGTACCGCGCCGGGCGTGTATTACATCTGGGACAAGTCATGAAGCCAGCGACCCTACGCGCAGCGCAGCTAGCGGCGCCCAAACAACAGCGCAACTGGGACTGGCGTGCCGCCGCCAACTTCATCTGCGGCGGGGCCGGCGGTGGCCTGCTGTTGTTTGCCGCTTTCGCCGGATTCGGTCGCGGCGCCACGTTGGCCTCGCTGCTCGCCGGCATGGCGCTGATCGGTACCGGGTTGACCTGCGTCTGGTTCGAGATCGGCCGTCCTTGGCGGGCGCTCAATGTTTATCGCCACATCGCCAGCTCCTGGATGACGCGCGAGGCCGTCGTTGCGCTGGCCGTATTCGGCTGCGGTGCCCTGGCGGTACTGACGGGCTCGGTGGTTGCTGCGGTCTTTGCCGGCATCTGCGGCGGTGCTTTCCTCTACAGCCAGGCGCGCATCCTTGCCGCCAACAAGGGCATCCCCGCCTGGCGCCATCCCGCCAGCGTGCCGCTGCTGGTGGCGACCGGGCTGGCCGAGGGGGCGACATTGGCCCTGGCGATAGGTGCCCTGGCTGGCGCGGTCATCGGTGTGGGATTGGTGGTGGCAGCACTGATCCTGGTCCTCGTCCGCGCCTGGGCCTGGTGGCGCTACCGCGCGGGGCTGGGCAGCACGGGCGCGCCCGAGGCGGCCCTGCGCGTGCTCGACGGCTTTGCGCCGCGCCTGCTGTGGCTCGGCACGGTGCTGCCGGCGCTGGCGCTGCTGGCCCTGCTGTTCGGGATGCCGGGGCTGGGGCCAGTGCTGTTGCTGGTGGTACTGCTGGCCGCCGGTACCGGCGCCTGGCTCAAATACACCCTGGTGCGGCGGGCGGCCTTCACCCAGGGGCTGGCCATCGACCATATCCCGGTGCGCGGGCGCGGCCCGGCCGGTCCGGCGGTCAAGCCGGGCTGGAAGCCGGCCTCGCAAGGCTGACGGAGGTGAACATGTACGAGGTACGCATACACGGACGCGGCGGGCAGGGTGCAGTTTCCGCCGCCACCATGCTGGCGGCGGCGATGCTGGAGCAGGGCAAGTACGCTGTGGCGATTCCCGCCTTCGGCTTCGAACGGCGCGGCGCCCCGGTGGTCTCCTTCGTTCGCTGCAGCGATCGGGAGATCCGCCAGATGACCAACATCTACGCACCGGACTGCCTGATCTGCGTCGATCCCACGCTGACGCGCTCGGTCGACATCTTCGCCGGCCTCAAGCCCGGCGGCACCCTGGTGCAGGCTACCAACCGACCGCTCGAGGAGGTCAAGCTGGCGCCCAATGTCGCCACGGCCGGTCTGTGCGATGCGGTCAGCATCGCGCTGGAGATCTTCAAGCGGCCGATCACCAACACCATCATGCTCGGCGCCTTCGCCCGGAGCACCGGCGTGGTCTCCCTGGAGGCCCTGCAGCGCTCGCTGGAAGATTCGGATTTCCGCGACGCCGGCCTGAAGCAGAACCTGATGGCGCTGGAGCGCGGCTACAACGAAACCCGGGTACACACCATCGAGCAAAGGGCTGCCGCATGAGACATAACGCCTACCCGATGTTCAACCTCAAGCAGGCCAACGTGCCCGACGACCTGTCGCCGGTGGCCACGGAGATCAGCCCCATGCTGCCCGGCGACTGGCGCAGCATGCGGCCGGTGGTGGATCGCGACAAGTGCGTCAAATGCGCCGTGTGCTGGCTTTATTGCCCGGTGCAATGCGTGCAGGAATACCCCGCCTGGTTCGACTTCAACCTCAAGACCTGCAAGGGTTGCGGCATCTGCGCCAACGAATGCCCGCAGCGCGCGATCACCATGATTCCGGAGGCAGCATGAGCAGCGGAGGGGGACCCGTGAGCGCAGCGAGCGGGGTCGTAGCGTCCGCGATTGCTGCATGCTGCCGACGCGCCGACATGAAAATCTATCGACACGCTATCGGAGGCAGCCGCATGATGATTAATCGCCGTATCGCGAGCGCCGACTTTCATCTGACGGAGGCCGCATGAGTACCGCCACGCTGGAAAAGCCCGCGGCCGCGAAGCCGAAGGTCATCCTCGCCGAGGGCAACGAAGCCGCGGCCCTGGGCGTTGCCCTGGCGCGGCCCGACATGGTGGCGGTATATCCGATCACGCCGCAGTCCTCGCTGGTCGAGCATGTCGCCAAGCTGATCGCCGACGGCAAGATGGACGCCGACATCGTCGATGCCGAAGGCGAGCACTCGGTGCTCTCGGTGCTGCAGGGCGCGGCGCTGGCCGGCGGACGTACCTATACCGCTACCTGCGGCCCCGGCCTGGCCTTCATGTTCGAGCCTTATTTCCGTACCTCGGGCATGCGCCTGCCGATGGTGATGACCATCGTCACCCGCGACGGCATCACGCCGCAGTCGGTGTGGGGCGGCCACCAGGACGCGATGACGGTGCGCGAGGTGGGCTGGATCCAGATCTACTGCGAGTCGGTGCAGGAAGTGCTCGACACCACCATCATGGCCTTCAAGATCGCCGAGCACCACGACGTGATGCTGCCGGTGAACGTCTGCCTCGACGGCAACTACCTGTCCTACGGTGCCTCGCGCGTCGAGCTGCCGCCGCAGGCCGAGGTCGATGCCTTCATGGGCGACAAGGACGTGAATTGGCACGTCGCCCTCGACCCTTCGCGGCCGATGGCGGTCGATCCGCTGACCGGGGGCTCGGGCGGCAAGGGGCCGTCGACCTTCGTGCGCTACCGCAAAGGCCAGTGCAAGGGCATGCAGAATGCGCTCGCCGTGATCGAGGAGGTGCATGAAGAATGGGCGCAGCGCTTCGGCCGCCGCTTCGCGCCGCTGGTCGAGGAATACCGTCTCGACGATGCCGATTACGCGATCATGACCCTGGGCAGCATGTCCGGCGCCGCCAAGGACGCCGTCGATGCCGCGCGCGACGCCGGGCGCAAGGTGGGCCTGATCAAGCTCAAGACCTTCAGCCCCTTCCCTGTCGTGGCGCTGCAAAAGGCGCTGGCCAAGGTCAAGGCGCTGGGCGTGGTCGATCGCTCGGTGGGCTTCCGCTGGAACTGCGGGCCGATGTACCAGGAGACCATGGGCGCGCTCTACCGCCTGGGCCGCTTCATCCCCTCGATGAGCTTCATCGGCGGCCTGGCCGGCGCTGACATCACCGAGGCCCATTTCCAGCGCGTGATCGCCGAGACCGAGGCGCTGCTGACGAACCCGGCGCCCACAGAGCCCGTCTGGCTCAACGAGAAGGACTGAGGCCATGCCCAACACCAAATACCTGGTCGTCGGCTCCAGCCACGCCGCGCTCGAAGCGGTGCAGGCGATCCGCATGCACGACAGCGAGGGCAGCCTGACGCTGCTGACGCGCGACAGCCACCTGCCGTATTCGCCGACCGTGCTGCCCTACGTGGTGTCCGGGCGCTCGGCGCCAAACGCCGTTGCCCTGCGCGACGACGCCTATTTCACGCAGCACAAGGTCGATTTTGTGCGCGGCAAGGCGGTGAAGTCGCTGCATGCCGACCGCAATGCCGTGGAACTCGACGACGGCAGCGAGATCGCCTACGAAAGGCTGCTGCTGGCCACTGGCGCGTCGCCGGCTATCCCGCCGATCGAGGGCATCGGCAGCGTGTCCTACCACGTGCTGCGCACGCTTGATGACGCGACGAAGCTCAATGCCGCGATGAAGCAGGCGAAGCAGGCGGTGGTGATGGGCGCCGGCCTGGTCGGCATGCACGCCGCCGAGAACCTGGTCAAGGCCGGCGTGCCGGTGACCATCGTCGAAATGGCGAAGCAGCTTACCGACGGCTATTTCGACGCCACGGCGGCTGGGCTGATCGAAAAGGCCTTTACCGACAATGGCGCGAAGATCTTGACCGGCAGCCGCGTGGTCAAGCTCGCGCCTTCCAGCCTCGGTGCGACGCTGACCCTGGATTCCGGCGCCACGCTGGAGGCCGACCTGCTGCTGGTGGCGACCGGCGTGCGCGCCAACATCGGTTTCCTCAACGGCTCGGGCGCGCTGGTCGCCCACGACAGGGGCATCCTGGTGGATGAGACCATGCAGACCAGCGCCGCCAACGTCTGGGCCGCGGGCGACGTCGCCCAGGCCAAGGGCTTCTTCAGCGAGGACAAGGTGATGAATGCCATCCTGCCCGATGCCGCCGAGCAGGGCCGCATCGCCGGCCAGGCGATGGTCGGCGACCCGGGCCTGCGCCGCTACCCGGGAGGAATCCCGCTCAATACCTACCATTTCTTCGGCCGCCACGCGATTTCGGTCGGGTCGAGCAAGGTGCCCGAGGGCGGCGAAGTCTTCACGCGCTTCGACGAGGCCAGCGGCCGTTACCTCAAGGCCATCTTCCTCGACGGCCGGCTGCGCGGCATCTACGGTGTCAACGAGTTCTTCGACGGCGGCGTGATGTGCCAGCTGATCCTGCGCGGCACCGACCTCACGCCGGTGAAGGAGCGCTTCCTCGCCGAGCCGATGAAGGTCGGCCGCGAACTCATGTCGAAGCTCTGGAGGTAGACATGTCCGCTTATGCCACCATCGCCTTCGACGCCGCCAAATGTGACGGCTGCGGCAAATGCATGTCTGCATGTTCGATTCAAAAAGTCGGCGCTGACGACACGGCGCGCTCGCGCATCCAGATCGGCGGCAGCGCCGACGCAGGCTTCGAGCTGGCCCTGTGCCGCCAGTGCGGCGATCCGCGCTGCGTCGCCGTCTGCCCGGCCGGGGCCCTGAGCAAGGATGGCGCCAGCGGCGTGATCGGCTGGGATGCCACCAAGTGCGTCGACTGCCTGCTGTGCACCGTCGGTTGCGCCTATGCCGGCATCGCCCTCGACGCCGAAGCGGGGCATGTCGCCAAGTGCGACATGTGCGCAGGCGCTCCGGCCTGCGTGCCGGCCTGCCCGACCGGGGCGCTCAGGCACGTCACCACGGCGCGCATCTACAACGAGGTCGGCCACTGGGAAGACCTGTTCGCCCCAGGCCTGGCCGGTTGCCAGGGCTGCAACACCGAACTGCTGATGCGCCACACGCTGCGCCGTGCCGGGCCCGACACCGTTCTGGCGACGCCGCCGGGCTGCGTGCCGGGCATGGGCTCGGTGGGCTTCAACGGCACCACGGGCACCAAGGTGCCGGTATTTCACCCGCTGCTGACCAATACGGCCGCCATGCTGGCCGGGATCAAGCGCCAGTACGAGCGCAAGGGACGCGAGGTGCTGGCAATGGCCATCGCCGGCGACGGCGGGGCGTCGGACGTGGGCTTCCAGTCGCTGTCGGGTGCCGCCGAGCGCAACGAGCGCATCTTCTTCATGGTGGTGGACAACGAGGGCTACATGAACACCGGGATGCAGCGCTCGAGCTGCACGCCCTACGGCGCCTGGACCTCGACCACCCCGGTGGGCGTGGGCAAGGGGCCGGCGGGAATGCCTTCGCAGGGCAAGACGCAGGACGCCAAGAACCTGCCGCTGATCATGGTGAACCATCGCTGCGAGTATGTCGCCACGGCCTCCACGGCCTACATGGAGGACCTCTACGACAAGCTGGACAAGGCCATCGCCGCCTCGAAGCGCGGTTTCGCCTACCTGCACGTGTATTCGCCCTGTACCACGGGCTGGCGCTTTCCGACCGACCAGAACATGGAAGTGGCGAGAAAGGCCGTCGAAACGAACTTTGTCACCCTGTGGGAGTACACCCCGCAGGAGGGCCTGAGTTTCACCCGGAGGATAGACCAGCCGCTGCCGGTGACCGAGTACCTGAAGGCCATGGGGCGCTTCCGGCACCTGAGCAATGATCAGATTTCACACATACAGTCCAAGGTCGTGGAAAATCTCGCTTTCGTAAAACAACTGGCCCAAGTGGCAAAGGTATAGGGGGGAGCAGTGAGCGCATCGAACAACAACGGCCTGGAACCGATCGAAAAGGCCAGCAAGGACGAACTGCAAGCCCTGCAGTTGCAGCGCATGAAGTGGTCGATCAAGCACGCTTACGACAATGTGCCGCATTACCGCAAGAAATACGATGCCGCCGGGGTGCACCCGGACGACCTTAAGACCCTGGCCGACCTCGCCAAGTTTCCCTTCACCACCAAGGCCGACCTGCGCGATACCTACCCCTTCGGCATGTTCGCAACGCCGATGCGGGACGTGGTCCGCATCCATGCCTCGTCCGGCACCACCGGCAAACCGACGGTGGTCGGCTACACGAAGAACGACATCGCAATGTGGGCCCAGCTCATGGCCCGCTCGATGCGCGCGGCGGGCTGCAGCGCCGACGACATGATCCTCAATTCCTACGGCTACGGTTTATTCACCGGCGGCCTGGGCGCCCATTACGGCGGCGAGTGCCTGGGCGCGACGGTGATCCCGATGTCCGGCGGCCAGACCGAAAAGCAGATCCAGCTGATCCAGGATTTCAAGCCGACGGTTATCTGCTGCACGCCGTCTTACATGCTGACGGTCGCCGACGAGATGATCAAGTTGGGCATCGATCCCCGTGGCACCAGCCTGCGCGTCGGCATCTTCGGCGCCGAACCCTGGACCAACGAAATGCGGCGCGAGATCGAGGAACGCCTCAACATCAGCGCCATCGACATCTATGGCCTGTCGGAAGTCATGGGGCCCGGCGTGGCCTGCGAGTGTGCCGAAACCAAGGACGGTCCCACGTTGTGGGAGGACCACTTTTACCCCGAGATCATCAGCCCCGAATCCGGCGCGGTCCTGCCCGACGGAGAAATGGGCGAACTGGTATTCACCTCCCTGTCCAAGGAAGCGCTGCCCATCATCCGCTACCGCACACGCGACCTGACCCGCTTGTTGCCGGGCACCGCGCGACCAATGCGGCGCATGGAAAAGATCACCGGCCGCAGCGACGACATGCTGATCATCCGCGGCGTGAATGTGTTCCCGACCCAGATCGAGGAAATCCTGCTCAAGAATCCGAACCTGTGCGCCCAGTACCAGCTGCAGGTGACACGCGACGGCCATCTCGACAAGCTCGACGTTTTCGTCGAAGTGCGTGCCGACCTGTCCGACGCCGTCAATGAGGAGAAGCGCAGGGAAATCGGCGCCGAAGTCGAACACCGGATCAAGGTGCTGGTCGGTGTATCCTCGACCGTGCATGTGGTCGAGACCGACAAGGTCGAACGCACGCTGGTGGGCAAGGCCAGGCGTGTGATCGACAAGCGGCCGAAATAAGCGGTCGCCAACGGGGGAGATCCGATCTTGTCGCAATTCCTGCAGTTCCTGTTTTCCGGCATCACGGTCGGCGCCACCTACGCGCTGGCCGCGCTGGGCTTCACCTTGATCTACAACGCCAGCAACGTGATCAATTTTGCCCAGGGCGAATTCATCATGCTGGGCGGCATGTTGGTCTTCTTCTTCCTCCAGGCCGGCCTGCCGATGCCCGTGGCGATCTTCCTTGCGATTGCCATTCCGGCAATCGTCGGCATGCTGATCGAAAAATTCACCATCGAGCCGGCGCGCGAGGCGGACGTGGTTACGCTGATCATCATCACCATCGGCGTCTCGCTGGTGATCCGCGGCGTGATCCAGGTCTGGCTGGGCAAGGGTACGCACAGCTATCCGGCGTTTTCCGGCAACGATCCGATCCTCATCGGCGGTGCCACGCTGCTACCGCAAAGCCTCTGGGTGCTCGGCATCACGGCGCTGGTGGTGGTGGCGCTGTGGTACTTCTTCAGCCGCACGCTGGCCGGCAAGGCCATCCTCGCCACCTCCTGCAATCCGTTGGCGGCGCAGCTGGTGGGCGTCAATACGCAATGGGTGCTGCTGGTCAGCTTCGCGCTTTCGGCGGCGCTGGGCGCCATCGGTGGCGTGCTGCTGACGCCGATCACGCTCACTTCCTACGATGTCGGCATCATGCTCGGCCTCAAGGGCTTTGTCGCCGTGGTGGTCGGCGGCCTTGGCAGCGGCCTGGGTGCCGTGGTCGGCGGCCTGCTGGTGGGCATCATCGAAGCCATGGCGGCGGGCTATATCTCCTCGGCCTACAAGGATGCCGTGCCCTTCATCCTGATCCTGGTGATCCTGTTCTTCCTGCCGCGCGGCATTTTCGGCGCCAAGGTCACGGAGCGGGTATGAACATGCTTCGCCGCCACAAGCCCTTGCTGATCCTCGCCGCGGTCTTGCTGTGCCTGCCGCTGGTATTGCCCAACAACTTCTACTATGACATCGCGATCCGCATGGCGATCAACGCCATCATCGTGCTCGGCCTCAATCTTTTGATCGGCTTCGCCGGCCAGATCAGCCTCGGCCACGCCGGATTCATTGGCATCGGCGCCTACGCCTCGGCGATCCTGCCGACGCATTTCAACTGGCATCCCTTGCTGGCGATGGTGGCCGGGGCGGTCGGCGCCAGCGTCGTCGCCGCCATCGTCGCGCGGCCGATCTTCCGCCTCAAGGGGCATTACCTGGCGATGGCCACGCTGGGCCTGGGCATCATCATCGCCATCGTGATCAAGAACGAAGCCACCTACACCGGCGGTCCCGACGGCATGCCGGTCCCGGCGCTGGGCATCGGCAGCTTCAGCATCAATGGCGAAAAGCAGTGGTACTGGGTGCTGGCGGCCCTGCTGCTGTTCAGCTTCTGGGCCTCGCGCAACCTGATCGATTCCCCCTTCGGCCGCGCCCTGCGCGCGCTGCACGGTTCCGAGGTGGCCTCGCAGGTAATGGGCGTCGATGTCGTGCGCTACAAGGTGGCGATCTTCATCCTCTCCGCCTTTTTTGCCAGCCTCATGGGCAGCGTGACGGCCCACTACATCGGCTTCGTCACGCCCAACATCGCCGACTTCTTCCATTCCATCGAACTGGTGACCATGGTGGTGGTCGGCGGCATGGCCTCGATCTACGGCTCGCTGATCGGCGCGGTGCTGCTGACGGCCTTGCCACAGGCGCTGTCGACCTTCGAGGGCTGGGAGACCGTGGTCTTTGGCAGTATTCTGATCTTCTGCATGATCTTCATGCCGCGCGGCCTGGTGCCGACCTTGGCCGAGCGTTTTGGCGGTCGCGGGGAGGACGCCTGATGGCCCTGCTCGATGTCGAAAACCTGTCGATCGCCTTCGGTGGCGTCAAGGCCGTGCAGAACGTGAGCTTCTCCGTCGAGAAGGGCATCGTCTATTCCGTGATCGGGCCCAACGGTGCCGGCAAGACGACGCTGTTCAACCTGATCACCGGCGTCTATACGCCGAGCGAGGGCGAGATCCGCCTCGACGGCAATTCCATCGCCGGTGCCGCTCCGCATGAACTGGCCTTGCGCGGCATGGCCCGGACCTTCCAGAACCTGCAGGTCTGCATGAACATGTCGGCCCTGGAAAACGTCATGGTCGGCGCCCACCTCAAGCTCGATCGCAACCTGATCAAGGCCATGCTGCGTTTCCCGTCCCTGGCGCGGCGCGATGATCAGCTGCGCGACGAGGCCCGCGAATTGATGCGCTTCGTCGGCCTCGAGGCCTATTGGAACCTGGGCGCCAATTCGATGCCCTATGGGGCCCTGAAGCGGCTGGAAATCGCCCGCGCCCTGGCCGCCAAGCCACGCATCCTGTTCCTCGACGAACCGGCTGCCGGCCTCAACTCCAAGGAAACGGCCGAGATCGACGAGCTGGTGCAGAAGGTGGCCGAGAGCGGCATTACGGTCGTCCTGGTCGAGCACGACATGAAAATGGTGATGAACATTTCCGATCGCATCCTGGTTCTGGACTACGGCAAGAAGCTGGCCGAAGGCACGGCGCAGGAGGTGCGCGACAATCCCGACGTGATCGCCGCCTACCTGGGAAGTACGGTATGAGCAAGGCCCTGCAGATCATCAGCAACGAGCACCGCAGCATGTGGCAGGTCACGGTATTGCTCGAGGAGCTTTGCACGCAGTGCGCCGATTCGGTAGCCAAGCCGGATGTCGAGCTGTTCGAGGAGATCCTCGAGTACATCGAGCAGTACATCGAACGCCTGCATCAGCCCAAGGAAGAAGCCTACCTCTACCGGGCCGTCGCCGAACGGACCGACGAAGGCGCGGCGATGATCGAGCAGTTCCGTCGCGAACACGCGCAGAGCCCGGAAATCGTCGCCGAATTGCGCAGCCAGCTGCATCACCTGATGAAGCATTTCCCGGAGGGGCGGGAAAAATTCCAGGCCGACCTCCAGGCCTATATCCTGCTGCTGCGCACCCACATCAAGCGCGAGGAGGCGGAGCTGTTCCCGCTGGCGCGCAAGGTGTTGAGCGATGTCGATTGGGACGAGATCGACACGGCCTTCGCCGACGGTCACGATCCCCAGTTCGGCGACGAGTCCCGCGCCGAATTCCGCAACCTGCTCTCGCGCATCGTGAACGAAGCCCCGGCGCCGGTCGGATTCGGCCTGGCGCGCGAGGAGCGCAAGGACCCGGAGGCGCATCCGGTCCTGCTCTCGGTGCAGGACCTGTCGAGCCACTACGGGCGCATCCAGGCGCTGCGCGGCGTCACCATCGAAGTCCGCCAGGGGCAGCTGGTGGCGCTGGTCGGCGCCAACGGCGCCGGCAAGACCACCTTGCTGCGCGCGATATCCGGGGTGCAGAAGATATCCGGCGGCGCCATCAACTTCGCCGGCCAGGACATCACCCATGCGCGTCCCGACCATCGCGTCCGCCTCGGCATCTGCCAGGTGCCGGAAGGGCGCCAGGTGTTCGGCCCGCTGACGGTCGAGGACAACCTGCGCCTGGGCGCCTACACGCGGAAGGATGCCGACGCGATTGCCGACGACATGGAACAGATGTACGCCATGTTTCCCATCCTCAAACAGAAGTTCCGCCAGGCCGCGGGCACGCTTTCCGGCGGCCAGCAGCAGATGCTGGCCATGGCCCGCGCCCTGATGGGGCGCCCCAAGCTGCTGTTGCTGGATGAGCCCTCGATGGGCCTCGCCCCCCTGCTGATCCAGGAGATCTTCAACGCCATCATCAACCTGCGCGAGCAGGGCAAGACCGTATTCCTCGTCGAACAGAATGCCCAGCAGGCGCTGTCCATCGCCGATCGCGCCTATGTGATCGAGACCGGTCAAACCGTCATCTCGGGCACCGGCCCGGAACTGCTCGACAACGAACAGGTGAAGTCCGCCTACCTTGGCATCTGATGCATTTTTGTGTGCGGCGCGGGAGGCGCCGTATTGCGTACGCCGGCATTCGGGCCGATTTCCGGCTTGCATGCCGCGCAATGTTCTTTAGAATCACCCGGTCGCATTTGCAGTCATTACACCTATACAAGGAGGAAACACCGTGCGCAAAATTTCGTTGTTGAAAACACTGGCCACCGCCGCCGTCGCCATCGGCGCCAGCTTCTCGGCGCTGGCCGCCGATCCGATCAAGATCGGCTCGGTGCTGTCCGTCACCGGCCCGGCTGCCTTCCTCGGCGATCCGGAACTGAAGACCCTGCAACTCTATGTCGAGAACATCAACAAGGCCGGCGGCGTGCTCGGCCGCCAGTTGCAACTGGTGCACTACGATGACGGCAGCGACGCCGCCAAGGCCAATGCCTTCGGCAAGCGCCTGATCGAGGACGACAAGGTCGACATCATTGTCGGCGGCACCACCACCGGCTCCACCATGTCGATGGTGCCGCTGGTCGAGAAGGCCGAAATGCCCTTCATCTCGCTGGCCGGCGCGGTGGTGATCGTCGAGCCGGTCAAGAAGTGGGTGTTCAAGACGCCGCATACCGATCGCATGGCCGCTGAAAAGGTCTTCGAGGACATGAAGAAGCGCGGCCTGACCAAGATCGCGCTGCTCTCCGACACCAGCGGCTTCGGCGCCTCCGGCAAGAAGGAAACCGAGGCCCTGGCACCCAAGGCCGGAATGACCCTGCTGGCCAGCGAAACCTACGGTCCCAAGGACACCGACATCACCCCGCAGCTGACCAAGATCAAGAACACTGCCGGCGTCCAGGCCGTGTTCGTGTTCGGCTTCGGCCAGGGCGGCGCCGTGGTGAACAAGAACTACAAGCAACTGGGCATCACCCTGCCGCTGTACCACGCGCACGGCGTCGCCTCGGAAGAGTTCATCAAGCTCTCCGGTCCCGCCGCCGAAGGCCTGCGCCTGCCGGCTGCTGCCCTGCTGGTGGCCGAGAAGCTGGCGGCCAATGATCCGCAGAAGCCTGTCGTCACCGGCTACCGCAAGGCCTACAACGACCGCTACAAGGAAGATGTCTCCACCTTCGGCGGCCATGCCTACGACGGCCTGATGCTGGCCGTGGAAGCCATGAAGCGTGCCGGCACGACGGACAAGGCCAAGGTGCGCGACGCCATCGAAGCCACCAAGGGCTACATCGGTACCGGCGGCAAGGTCAACATGTCGCCCACCGACCACATGGGCCTCGACCTCTCCGCCTTCCGCATGCTGGAAGTCAAGAACGGCGACTGGGCGCTGATCAACTAAGCCGCCTGCCGCTGCATAAAACGGCCCGCCCCGTGCGGGCCGTTTTTTTTGGGTGATCCCATGGGTGACAAGCCGCTCCGGCTATGGTGCAATGTCGGCCCCGGCCAGGCGCCAGTGAATCGGAAGAGTTCGCGGCGGCTGGCCATTCACACCCCATCGTCTGGAGGAGCCACCATGATTCGCCATCTGTTCCGTCGCGCCGT
Source organism: uncultured beta proteobacterium (assembly GCA_903908065.1). Lineage (GTDB taxonomy): Bacteria > Pseudomonadota > Gammaproteobacteria > Burkholderiales > Rhodocyclaceae > Sulfuritalea. Next base: position 67,469 of record CAIVQO010000092.1, read on the forward strand.
CTTTGCCGCAGGCATTGCCCTCGTTGCCATCACGTCGGCCATTGCCGCCGATAACTCAGGCAAAGCCCGCGTCATCTTCCAGGTCAGCGACGCCGATCCGGCGAAGTGGAACCTCGCGCTGAACAACATCAAGAACGTCCAGGGCGATCTCGGCGCCGCCAACACCGAGATCGAACTCGTCGCCTACGGTCCCGGCATCGGCATGCTGAAGGCCGATGCCACCATCGCCAACCGCGTCATCGACGCCATGGCGGCGGGCGTCAAGGTAGTCGCCTGCGAAAACACCATGACCAACCAGAAGATGAAGCGCGACGAGATGATCGACAAGATCGGCTATGTCAAGGCCGGTGTCGTCGAGCTGATGCAGAAACAGCGCGAAGGCTGGGCCTACATTCGGCCCTGATCCAGCGTGCCGCCGAGTCGCGCTGAATCGCCGTGTCGCCAGCGCCGACTTTCGGGGCGGCGCCGGGTATCATCCCCACCATGACTCCACTCGCCAAAGGCCTGGGCGTACTGTTCGGCCTTCCCGTCGTGCTTACCGTCGTCTTCGTCACCTATTTCAATGTCACCGGTGAAGGGCGCATGAAGCACGTCTGCGGTGAAGTCAAGGCGGGCATGACTACGGCCCAGCTCGGCAGGTTCATCGACGACTACAAGCTCGACGGCAAGGCGGTCGATACCGGTGCGGTGATCTTGTCCAGCCCCAAGAGCTACGGCCGCCACGCCTGCAAGGTGAGCATGGAGGCGGGCGCCGTCAAAAGCGCCGCCTATCACTTCGCCGATTAAACCCTGGCGCTGCGCGCCTCGGTCGACAGGTATTCGACGATGGCGGCACCGCTGGTGCCCGGCAGGAAGATCTTGTGCACGCCCTTGGCCAGCAGCTGCGCTGCCGGTTCGCGCGGGATGTTGCCACCCACCACGATCAGCATGTCGTCGAGGCCGTTGGCCTTGGCCAGGTCCACCAGTTCCTCGATCTGCGAATAGTTCGAGGCATGCGAGCTGATGCCGATCACGTCCACGTCTTCCTGGATCGCGGCATCGATGATCATCCGCGGCGTCTGGTTCACGCCGAGGTAGACCACCTCGAAGCCCGCGTCGCGCAGGATCATCGACACCACCTCGCCGCCCGTGGTGTGGCCGTCGAGCCCGATCATCGTGACGATGACCTTGATTCCGTTTCCTGCCTGCATGTTTTTCTCCTTCAGTGCAACGCGAACGGGCACTCGATGACGTTGAACGGATCGTAGTTCAGTCCGCGCGCCTTGCGGATGGTGCCGATCACCTCGCCCGAGGTGGCGTAGGCCTCGACCGCCTCGACGATGGACGGCATCAGGTTGAAGCGGTCGCCCTTCTGCGCGTCGGTGTAGAGCTGCTGGATCGTGGCCTTGAGCCGTTCCTGGTCGCGCGTCGGCTTCCACGCCGCCATGCGATCGGCAATGGCCTCCGAATCGCCCGGGTGGAGCTTCTGGATCGGGATTTCGAAGTCGTCCTCGGGCGGGATCTCGAGGTGGTTCACGCCGACGATCAGGCGCTCCTTCTTGTCCATCTCGACGAACTTCTTGTTCGCCTCGTCGCGCAGCATTTCCTGGATGTAGCCTTTGTCGATGGCTGCGATCAGGCCGCCCATCTCGTCGATCTTCTTCAGGATCTTGGCGGCTTCCTGTTCGACCTCGTTGGTCAGCGCCTCGACGAAGTACGAGCCGGCCAGCGGGTCCACCACGTCGGCGACGCCGGTCTCGTGGGCCACGATGTGCTGGGTGTTGAGCGACATTCGCGCCGCCAGCGCCGAAGGCTCGGCGTAGGCGTTATCCATGGTGGCGTTGTCCATCGCCGTGCAGCCGACCATCGCCCCGGCCAGAGACTGGATGGCGCAGCGGGCGATATTGTTGAGCGGCTGCTGGTAGGTCATGGTGCGCCCAGAGGTATGCACCGCGATCAGCATCTGGCAGGCCTTCTCGGTTTTGGCCTTGAACTCGTCCCTAGCGATGCGCGCCCACATGCGGCGCAGCGCGCGCACCTTGGCCACTTCCTCGAAGAAGCGGGTGCCGATGCTGACCAGCTCGTAGGGCACCAGGGCGACGTCGTCGAAGTCCAGCCCGCGCTCGTTGACCAGCTTGCCGCAGAGTTCCTTGTACATCGACAGCACCACGGCTATGGCCTGGGCGTTGTTGCCGCCGGATTCCTGGAAGTGCTGGCTGATCACGCTGGAGCGCATGCGGATCTTGTTGCGCACCACGTATTCCGAGGCGTCGAGCCAGAGCTTGAGGTTGAGGTCGAAGGGCTGCACGTCGGTCTGGCCGAAGTAGTTCTCGAACGGCGACTCCATCACGCTGCCGTGCACTTCGCTGGGGTCGATGCCGCGCTTGTGGGCCAGCGCCACCACATAGGCCAGGCGCATCACGGTCGGGGCCGAGGAGCCGAGCAGGGTGATCGACTGCCCGGTGAGCGGGATGTCCTCCATCAGCTCCTCGAATTCCAGCAGCGAGCAGCCCGGCCAGCCGAGGATGCCGGCTTCCTTGCGCCCCAGCGGGTGGTCGGGGTCGATGCAGTGCGAGAAGACACGGTCGCTGATCACGCACATGCCGCCGCGCTGGCCCATCTCGCGGTATTTCTTCAGCACGCCGTTGGCCTGCTTCGAGCTGCCGAGGCCCGCCGTCATGCGCTGGGTCCACATCCGCGTGCGGTAGCCGCTCTCGTGGTAGCCGCGGGTGTAGGGGAAGACACCCGGGTGGCCGATGTCCTTGGCGTAGTCGGTGCCCTTGATGTCGGCGGGGGTGTAGACCGGTTTGATCGCGTAGCCGTAATCCGTTTCGCGCTTCATTGTCTCTCCTGAAGGTGCTGGCGACGCCACGGCGCCACCGGATTGCGTGAGCCTAACAAAAGCCGACCGTGCGGTCAACATTCGTCGCCACCAAAGCCAGAATCGTTCAGTGGCGCGGTATTTATGCAGAAAACGCAGCCCGGCGCGACACGGTGTTATTATTCGACTCAAGGGACGGACAAAAGCCGCCGCCGGGAGGGATGCATGGAACAAGACGATCGCAAGCTGCTCGACGCCGTGGCCGCCGGCCACATCCGCAGCGCCGCCCGCCTGATCACCCGTGTCGAACGCGACGATCCCGCCATGGTGGCCATGCTGCAGGCCTTGTATCGCATGGGCGGGCGCAGCAAAGTGGTCGGCGTCACCGGGCCCCCCGGGGCCGGCAAGAGCACCCTGATCAGCAGCCTGGTCGGACATTGGCGTCGCCATGGGCTCAAGGTGGCGGTGCTGGCGGTCGATCCCTCAAGCCCGTTTTCCGGCGGTGCCGTGCTCGGCGACCGCCTGCGCATGATGGACCACAGCGGCGACGGAGGTGTCTTCATCCGCAGCATGGCCTCGCGCGGCCACCTCGGCGGCCTCTCGCGCGCCACGGGCGACGCGCTCACGGTGCTCGACGCCATGCCCTGGGACATCGTGCTGATCGAAACCGTCGGCGTCGGCCAGAACGAAACCGACATCATGCGCCACGCCGCCGTGGTGGTCCTGCTGCAAACGCCGATGGGCGGCGACGACGTGCAGGCGGCCAAGGCCGGCATCAACGAGATCGGCGACATCTTCGTGGTGAACAAGGCCGACCACAAGGAGGCCGACCGCACGGTGCAGATGCTGGCCGAGATGATCGCGCTGGGCCAGCGCCTGCATGCCGAACGCATCTGGAAGCCGCCGGTGGTGAAGACCCAGGCCACCACCGGGGATGGCGTGGCCGACCTGGCGGCCCAGATCGACCGCTGCTTTGCCGCCAATGCAAATGGCATGCCGGCGGCGTTGCATCGCGCCCGCACGCGGATGCGCTTTCGCGTCGGCGAGATCCTGCGCGACATGCTCGACCGCCGCATGCGTGCCGAGGACGGTCAGTGGCTGGAAGACTTGCTCGACCCGGTGCTGGCCCGCGAGAGTGACCCTTACGCGCTGGCGCAACGCATGCTAGAGCGGGCGGGCGGCTGACCCGCCGTCCCGCCCGCGCCGACTTTCTAGCGGGCTACTTCTTTTCGCGGCGGTGCACGCGTACCGCCTTGGCCTCGTAGCGCGGCAGGCTGCCTTCGGCCAGGCATTCCACCTTGACCCGCACGCCGAGGCGCGAGTGGATCGCGTGCGCCAGGTCGTGCTCGATGTCCTGGGTGGTGCGTCCGCTGGCCCTGGTCTTCTCGACGGCGACGGTGATTTCCTCCATCAGCATCGGGTCGCTGTCGATGTAGATATGCCAGGCCTCCTTCACCGTGCCTTCGGTGTCGGCGATGATGTCCTCCACCTGGCTGGGGAAGACCATCACGCCGCGGATCTTCAGCATGTCGTCGCTGCGGCCGATGATGCGGCCGATCTTGGGCATGCCGTGGCGGCCGCAGGGGCAGTCGTAAGGCTTCTCGGAAAGCTTGACCAGGTCGCGGGTGCGCCAGCGCACCACCGGGCTGCCCTCGCGGTCGAGCGAGGTGATCACCACTTCGCCCACCTCGCCGGGACCCACCGGGCGCAGCGTCGCCGGGTCCACGATCTCGGTGATGATGGTGTCCTCGTTGATCAGGTGCATCTCGTCGCTGTCGTGCGAATACGGGCAGGAGATGCTGACGATGGGCCCGCCGGCCTCGGTGGTGCCGTAGATGTTCTGGGCGCGGAATCCCGGCGGCATTTCGGCTTCGAGCTGGTCGCGGAAGGCGGCCGAGATCGACTGCCCGCCGAACACGCCGACGCGCAGCTTCCATGCCGTGCGCGGGTCGATGCCCTGCGCCTTGGCCTGGTTGATCAGGGTCATCAGCCACAGCGGCGAGAGCGAGCAGGCGGTGAATTCGTGGTCCGCCAGCCACTTCAGCATCAGGTCGCTGCGCCCCGGCCCGACCGGGAAATTCACCGCGCCGTAGGCGGCGAGGCCGACGTCCATCGCCAGGCCGCCGATCCACAGGCCATAGCCGTAGCCCTGGTACACCTTGTCGCCCGGCTGGATGCCCGAGGCGCGCAGCACGCGGCACATCTGGTAGGGCAGCAGGTGGTTGAGGTCGCGTTCGGTGAGGCCGAACATCACCGGCAGGCCGGTGGTGCCCGAGGTGGCGACGAAGCGGCGCACCTGCGAGATATCCACGGTCAGCATCGGGTAGGGGTAGAGCGCGCGCAGGTCGGCCTTTTCCAGCGTCGGCATGGCATGCAGGTTGTCGAAGTCGCCGAGATCGCGCGGCTCCAGGCCCGCGGCCTTGAAGCGCTGCACCCAGTCCGGCGAGGCTTGCAGCCGTTGCGCCAGCTTTTCCAGCTTTGCCCGCTGGATGGCGACGATGCCGTCGCGGTCAAGGCGCTCGATCTCGGGGTGTTCGTACTGGATTTCGTACATCGCGGTCTCCTCCGCTGCGTTCCGGTTTTTGTGCCGCGACGCTGACCCCACGGCAGGATGCGGCAACTTAGCATAAGCCGACCGAGCGGTCAACGTATTGGGCGGGGCGGCGCTTCGGTGCGCGGCCTACCCGGTTGGCGCCCTGGCGGCGCTGCTTGTAGCAGGCGCCGGACGGCCTACTTGCCGGCGCGGCCGAGGGCGGCGAAGTCGGCGTGGGCAATGCCCTTGAGCATCAGCTCGGTGACCAGTGCCGCCAGTTCCTTGGGTGACAGGCGGCCCTTGTCCGAGAACCAGGTGTCGGTCCAGTTGATCATGCCGAAGTAGAGCATGGTGATCGGCTGTTGGTAGCTGGCCTGTTCCGCCAGCTGGGGGAAGATGCCCTGCAGCAGGCGCTCGGTGGCGCGGATGATGCGCCGTTCGGCCGACACCACGAACTCGCGGTCCTTGGCCGGCAGGCCGCCGATGTCGTTGACCAGCACGATATGCTGGTTGCGCGAGCTGGGCCGGGTGTAGTTCTCGATCAGCGCCTCCGTCAGGCGCAGGAACTTCTCCCGCGGCGCGTCCGAGGTGTTGAGCGCGGCATCGACGATCTCGCTCACCGATTCCAGGTGCTCGATCAGCATGGTGCGCAGGATGTCGGTCTTGGAATCGAAGTAGTGGTACACCCCGGCCTTCGACAGACCGGCCGCCGCCGCGATCTCGTTGATCGAGCTGGCCTCGAAGCTGCGCTCGGCGAACAGCTTGGCCGCGGCGAGCAGGATCGCCTGCTTGATCGCGTCGTAGTCCTGGGAGCGGGTGCGTGCCATGGTCTTGCCTGCCTGGGGTTGCTCAACGCTGCCGATCTTAGCATGCGCCTGTTAAAAGGCGTCCTGTCGGTCGGTCAATGGCGCGGCATCAGGGGGTCGCCGTGTCGCCGGCGCCGACTTTTGGCCCACTGCCGCGGCACGCCCGCCGCAGCGGATCAGGGCCGGATCACCAGCTTGCCCTGCACGCGGCCGGATTCGCTCAGGCGCAGGGCTTCGGCGGCCTGGGCCAGCGGGAACTCGCGCTCTATCCGCACCTTCAGTGCGCCCTGCGCGATCCGTTCCAGCAGCATGGCGAGTTGCGCGCCGTCTTCGCGCATGAACCAGTAGCGGTAGGCCACGCCCTGCGCCCGCGCCGCCGCCCGCGGCTTGCGCGAGATCAGCCAGAACACCGGCGCCAGCCAGGGCTTGCCGTAGTCGCTGGCCACTTCCGGCGTCGGCAGGTCGCCGACGCTGACCACCCGGCCGCCGCGCCGCGTGTGCGCTATCGAGCGCAGCAGCGTCTCGCCGCCCATGCTGTCGAGCACGGCATCGAAGGGCTCGCAAACGCGCGTGAAGTCGGCGGTGCGGTAATCGATGCATTGCACCGCGCCCAGCTCGCGCAGCCAGTCGTGGCGGGCGGCCGAGGCCGTGGTGGTGACATGCGCGCCGAGGCCATGCGCCAGCTGGATCGCCAGGTGGCCGACGCCGCCCGCCCCGGCGTGGATCAGCACGCGTTCGCCGGCCTTGAGCCGCAACACCTCGGTCAGGCACTGCCAGGCCGTGAGCCCCGCCAGCGCCACCGCAGCGGCCTCGGCAAAGCTCACGCCCTCGGGAATCTTCGCCAGGTGCTCCGGCCGCGCCAGCACGAACTCGGCAAAGCCGCCCATGCGCGCCTTGTCGAGCCGCGCCGCAACGCGCTCGCCGGGCGCGAAGCCCGTCACCCCCGGCCCCAGCGCCGTCACCACGCCGGCCGCGTCGTTGCCCAGGATGGCCGGCATCGGGTAAGACTGGATCGCCCGCAGCATGCCCTGGCGGATCTTGAAATCCACCGGGTTCACGCTGGCCGCCTCCATGCGAAAAACCAGCTCGCCGGGGCCGGGTGTCGGCGCCGGCAACTCGCCGAGCTTGACCACCTCCGGGCTGCCGTAGCGTTCGATGTAACAGGCGTGCATGGGGTTCCTCCGATCAGCTCAACCAGGGAACCAGCAAGGGTACCAGCAGCGCGGTGGCCAGGCCGTTCAAGCCCATCGCCAGCGCGGCGAAGGCGCCGGCCTGTTCGCTTTCCTGAAACGCGCGCGCCGTGCCGATGCCGTGCGAGGCGATGCCCAGCGCAAAGCCGCGCACGGCTTCATCCTTCACCGCGAGCAGGCGATACACGTAGCGTGCACCGATGGCGCCGAGGATGCCGGTGGTGATCACCAGCACCGCGGTGAGCGAGGGCAGGCCGCCGATGCGCTCGGCAATGCCCATGGCGATGGGCGTCGTCACCGACTTCGGCGCCAATGACATTTGCGTCACCGTGCTGGCGCCGAAGGCCGCCGCCACCGCCACCGCCGACAACGCCGCGGTGACCGAGCCCGCCACCAGCGTCAGCAGCAGCGGCAGCGCCAGGCGCTTGAGGCGCGCAAACTGGGCATAGAGCGGAATCGCCAGCGCCACCGTGGCCGGCCCGAGCAGGAAATGCACGAACTGCGCGCCCTCGAAATAGGTGCGATAGGGCGTGCCCGTCACCCACAGGATGCCCACCAGCACCAGCACCGAGATCAGCACCGGGTTGGCCGCCGGGTGGCCGTTGCAGCTGCGGTGCAGCCAGTACGCCGCCTGGTAGGCCAGCAGCGTCAGCGTCAGGCCAAGCAGCGGCGAGGCCGACAGATAGACCCAGATCTCGCCCAGGCGCGGCGTCACCGGGGTCATGGCTCGCCCCCGGCATCTGCGCCGCCGCGCCGCATCAGCGCCCGCAGCAGCAAGGCGCTCACCGCGATCGTCACCGTCGTGCTGACCAGCAGCGAGGCCAGCAGCGCCAGCCATTCGTCCGCCAGGCGGCTGAAATGCAGCATCACCCCGGTGCCCGCCGGCACGAAGAGCAGCGACAGGTGCTGCAGCAGGCCGTTGGCCGTGCCGCGCAGCTCGTCCGACACCGCGCCGCGCACCGCCAGCGTGGCGAACAGCAGCGCCATGCCGATCACCGGTCCGGGCACCGGCAGGGCGAAGAACTGGGCGATGACTTCGCCGACGAGTTGATAGACGAGGAGGAGGGTGAGGGCGTGGAGCAAGGGTTAGCAACGAGCAAAAGATTTCCGCAAATTGTTGCCGTTAAGCTCAATCAACACAATACCAAGCGGTACGCCGGGGATGTACCAAAGTTGATACAATCCACCTATTAACGAACCCATCCTGTCTGTCTGTTTTTTTCGCACCGAGGCTGGTAGCGAGCCGGTGCGCGAATGGTTGAGGGCGCTTACCGCCCAAGATCGCAAGACGATAGGCGAAGACATCAAGACGGTGCAGTTCGGTTGGCCGCTCGGTATGCCGCTGGTGCGCAAGATGGGCAAGGACGTGTGGGAAGTGCGCATTCATCTGGAAGGTCGAATCGCGCGTGTGCTGTTTACCGTCGAGGCCGGTGTGATGGTGCTGTTGCATGGCTTCATCAAGAAATCGCAAGGCACGCCGGCGAACGATCTGAAGCTGGCGGAATGCCGTCGCGACAAGCTAAGGAGCGAGACATGAGCAAGAAGAATATGGGCAGCAACTTCGACGACTTCCTCGCCGAAGAAGCCATGCTGGAGGAGGCCACCGCCACGGCGGTGAAGCGCGTGATCGCCTGGCAGATCGAGCAGGAAATGAAGGCGCAAAAAATGACCAAGACCGCATTGGCCGCAAAGATGCGTACCAGTCGCGCCGCGCTCAACCGCCTGCTGGATGCCAGCGATACCAGCCTGACGCTGACCACGCTGGCCAGCGCAGCTGCGGCGCTTGGCAAGCACGTCAAGATCGAACTGGCGGCCTGATCGAGAAAACGTCGTTACGCCAGCGCCGACTCTTGATCACTTCTGTATGAATTCAATGGAGCGAGCTTCCAATATCGTCCGCCGATGGATGTACGGAGCGAATCTGCTGGACTTCATACGGGAGGATGCCAGTGCAATTCTTGGAGAACTGGCTCTTGAGTCCGCGGGCGATATCGAGACGACGCAGCGAAATGCTTGGGATGAGCAAATCCGAATTCTGAAAGCCCTTTCGATTCCGGAGAGCCTATCGTTTCAGGCACGCATCTATTTCGAATTAACGGTTCCGCGTTTAGGGCGCCGAGCCGACGTAGTTCTTATTGTTGGCCACGTAATGTTCATCCTTGAGTTCAAGGTCGGTGAAGCGTCTTTTCTTCGGTCGGCAATAGATCAGGTATGGGATTACGCGCTCGACTTCAAGTATTTTCACGAGACCAGTCATCACATATCGATATTGCCGGTGTTGATTGCGACGAATGCGCCTGATCAGGAATTGCGATTCGAGGGTACCGGTCATAGCGATGGATTGATTTGTCCTGTCATTGCGTCCCCGTCACAGCTTTCGACTGTGATCCAGAAGGGTTTGGCGCAGTTTGATGCGCCGACGATCGATCCCGCCAAATGGGAGCAAGGGCGGTATCTGCCAACCCCGACAATTGTTGAAGCGGCGCGCGCGCTTTATGCGGGGCATCGGGTTGAGGAAATATCCCGAAGCGACGCGGGTGCTCAAAATTTGACAGTCACAGCAGCGACGATTGACGAGATTATCGAACACTCTCGCAAGGAGTCGCGCAAGACGATCTGCTTTGTAACCGGCGTTCCGGGAGCAGGAAAAACCCTAGTGGGGCTTGATGTTGCCAACCGCCACCTCGATTCGGAAAGTGAGACCTACAGCGTATTTCTTTCCGGTAACGGTCCGCTGGTAGCCGTGCTGAGGGAAGCGCTTGTGCGGGATCAAGTCGAACGCGCGTTGCAGGTGGGGCAGGTAATTCGAAAATCCAGTGCGAAGAAGAAGGTTGAAACCTTCATTCAGAATGTTCACCACTTCCGCGACGAGTACCTCCGAGACTCGGGTGCTCCGCTTGAGCATGTGGTCTTGTTTGACGAGGCTCAGCGAGCTTGGAACTTGGAACAAACCAGTGCCTTCATGCAGCGAAAAAAGGGGAAGGCAAACTTTCAGTTTTCCGAGCCAGAGTTCTTGATTTCTTGTCTCGATAGGCACCAAGACTGGTGCGTAGTCGTATGCCTTGTCGGTGGAGGGCAGGAGATCAATACCGGTGAAGGCGGAATCGGCGAGTGGTTCGACGCTGTCCTTCGGCGGTTTCAAATGTGGGACGTGTATATGTCTCGGGAGTTGGCCGAGTCAGAATATCGAGGTGCGACGGAGTTCGACGCGATCCTTGCGCGTCAGGGCACGCATCTGTCTCAGGGCTTGCATCTGGCAACCTCGATCCGATCGTTTCGCGCAGAGAGGGTGAGCGACTTCGTTCGTGATGTCCTCGACGTGGAAGTAGCGTCTGCGCGAGAAACCTTGGGCGAACTCTTGGAACGCTACCCGATCGCGCTCACACGAGAATTATCGAGCGCGAAGACCTGGCTTCGAAAACAGGCAAGGGGCTCTGAGCGCTATGGAATAGTGGTTTCGTCTCAAGCAGAGCGCCTAAAGCCACATGCTATCGATGTGCGAGTGAAGACCGATCCGGTGAAGTGGTTCTTGGAGGGAACTGACGACACACGGTCGTCCTACTATCTGGAGGACGTTGCTACCGAGTTCCAGGTGCAGGGGCTCGAACTCGATTGGGCTTGCGTCGTCTGGGATGGTGATTTACGGCTAAGCGGAGATGGTTGGACGCATCATCAGTTCCGCGGCAAACGCTGGCAACGTATCAATAAACCTGAGCGCCAGCGGTATCTTGAGAATGCTTACCGTGTGCTGCTTACCCGTGCGCGGCAGGGTATGGTGGTAGTCGTGCCTTACGGGGACGACGAAGATCCCACCCGTGCGCCAGAGTATTACGATCCAACTTTCGACTACCTGAAGTCGTTGGGGCTTCGCCTTATCTAAGGTGGTTTTCGATGGAAAGTCGCCGCCCCATCAGCGCCGACTTTCTACCCGCGCCTCAATACGTCTCCACGTGATACCGTCCCTGCTGCAATAGCTGCGGGCGCAGCGTGCTCCAGTCCAGGCCGTTGGCCTTGCACAGCTCGGTGAAGCTTTCCTCGACGCCTTTTTCCATGCCTTTCAGGCCGCAGAGGTAGACGAAGGTGTTCTCGTCGCGCAGCAGGCGGGCGACGTCTTCGCCGCGCTCGCGCAGCAGGTCCTGCACGTAGCGCTTGGGCTGGTCGGGCAGGCGCGAGAAGGCCAGGTTCATGTCGATGAATTCCTTGGGCAGCTTGGTCAGCGGGCCGAAGTAGGGCAGTTCGCCGGGGGTGCGGGCGCCGAAGAACAGCATCATCTTGCCCAGGCTTTCGCCGGCGGCGAACTTGCGGCGGCGCCGTTCGGTCATGGCGCGCATGGGTGCCGAGCCGGTGCCGGTGCAAATCATCAGCAGGTGGCTGCCGGCATGGTTGGGCATCAGGAAGCTGGTGCCGTAGGGGCCGACCACGTTGACCTTGTCGCCCTTCTTCAGGTCGCACAGGTAGTTCGAGCCCACGCCATGGGCGGATTTGCCATCGTGGTCTTCGGTGACGCGCTTCACGGTCAGCGAGAGGTTGTTGTATTTGGGACGCTCGCCCTCACGCGGGCTGGCCACGGAATACAGGCGCACGTGGTGCGCCTTGCCGTTCGCATCCAGGCCGGGCGGCAGGATGCCGATGGTCTGGCCTTCCAGCACCGGGAAGGGCAGGTTGCCGAAGTCGAGCACGATGTGGCGGATGTCGCTTGAGGCGTCGTCGGCCGTCAGGCGGAAGTTGCCGCTGACGGTGGCCACGGCCGGGGCGTGGATGCCGTAGAGGTTGATGTAGGGGTGGGCGGCCGACCACGGCGGGGGCGCGGTGCCGCCCTGGCCGGCGGTGGAGGCGGCGGCGATCTGCGCCACGTCGTCGGGGGTGCTGCTCGCCGTGTTGCCAGCGCCGACTTCCGTAGCGGTGCCCAGCGCTTCGAGCGGCGCCTGCGCCGGCAGCGAATCCCAGGTCAGCTGGTCGGCCGTGGAATGCGGCGCGTCGGCGCGCACATTGCGCCAGCTGTCGATGGCGCCGGTGGGGCAGGGCGAGATGCAGTCGTAGCAGAAGTTGCACTTGGCCGCGTCGACCACGTAGTTGCGCGAGTCGTGGGTGATCGCATCGAGCGGGCAGGTTTCCTCGCAGGTGTTGCAGCGGATGCAGATCTCGGGGTCGATCAGGTGCTGGCGCAGGATGGTCGCTGGGGCGGCAGTCATGTTGTTTTCCTTCGGTCGTTGGGGCGTGCGACGGGCGAAAGATACCAGCCTTCCGGCCACCCCGCAGGGCGCCGGAAGGGGTTGCAAACGCGGGCTTGCTTAGTTGAAGCGGACGTACTCGAAGTCGATGGCCTGGTTGTTGATGCCACGCGCGGGTGCGGCGATCCAGTTGGCGTACTTGCCCGGCTCGGCCACGCGGCCCATCAGCGAGGCGACGAAGGCGCGGTCCTCGGCGGAGGGCAGCCAGTGCAGGTGCTGGTGCGTCCATTCGCCTTCCGACACCACCTGGCCGGTGGGCGAGATCTTGGCTGCGGACAAGGGCCCGATCTTGCGGTTGAAGGCCTTGTGCGGGGCCGACAGCGTGAAGGGGATGCCGGCCTTCTGGATGAGCTTGTTCCAGCGCTCGATGCCGCCCTTGGCGTCGGTGACGTAGTCGTCGCGCAGCTTCTCGTTGATGGCGTTGAGGTAGGGCGCCTGCACGGTGATCAGGTTGCCGCCATTCACTTCCAGCACGCCGTAGGTGGCGTTGGTCAGCTGGTGGTCGTCGTCCTGCTTGGTCTCTTCGTAGCGGCCCTTGAGGCCCGAGGTGTAGAAGGTCGCAGCGTTCGACGAGACGTCGGCGCCGAAGAGGTCCATGGTCACGCTGAAGTGGAAGTTCAGGTAGCGCTGGATGGTGGGCAGGTCGATCACGCCGGCGGCGCGGATCTTGGCCACGTCGTCGGTCTTGAGCTGGTTCATCACTTCACAGGTGCGCTGGATGACGCGGCCGACGCCGGATTCGCCGACGAACATGTGGTGCGCCTCTTCGGTCAACATGAACTTGCAGGTGCGCGCCAGAGGGTCGAAGCCGGATTCGGCCAGCGAACACAGCTGGTACTTGCCGTCGCGGTCGGTGAAGTAGGTGAACATGAAGAAGCTGAGCCAGTCGGGCGTCTTCTCGTTGAAGGCGCCGAGGATGCGGGGATTGTCGGCGTCGCCGGAACGGCGCTCGAGCAGGGCCTCGGCTTCCTCGCGGCCGTCGCGGCCGAAGTAGGCGTGCAGCAGGTAGACCATGGCCCACAGGTGGCGGCCTTCTTCGACGTTCACCTGGAACAGGTTGCGCATGTCGTAGAGCGAGGGGCAGGTCAGGCCGAGGTGGCGCTGCTGCTCGACTGAGGCGGGCTCGGTGTCGCCCTGCGTCACGATCAGGCGGCGCAGGTTGGAGCGGTACTCGCCCGGGACTTCCTGCCAGGCGGCCTCGCCCTTGTGCGCGCCGAAATTGACCTTGCGGTCGGCTTCGGCCGGGTTGAGGAAGATGCCCCAGCGGTAGTCGGGCATCTTCACGTAGTCGAAATGCGCCCAGCCCTGCGGGTCGACGCTGATCGCCGTGCGCAGGTAGACGTCGAAGTTCTGCGACCCGTCCGGACCCATGTCCTTCCACCAGTTCACGAACTCGGGCTGCCAGTGCTCGAGCGCGCGCTGCAGGGTCTTGTTGTCGTTGAGGTTGACGTTGTTGGGGATCTTCTGTGAGTAGTCGATGCTCATTGCTATCTCCGGGGTGGGGGTGTCGTTGTTGAGTGGTATGGGTTGGTTTAGACGCGATTCCAGTCGAACTTGGCCTTGTTGCCGCTGCCGAAAACTTTCAGCGCGCCGGCTTCGCCGACGGCGTTGGGGCGGATGAAGATCCAGTTCTGCCAGGCCGAGAGGCGGCCGAAGACGCGGGTTTCCATGGTCTCGCCGGGGCCGAAGCGCAGGTTGGCTTCCATGCCGGTCAGCGCGTCGGGCGAAAGGCTGGCGCGCTCTTCGAGCACGATGCGGATTTCCTCGTCCCAGTCCAGGTCGTCCGGCGTGGCGGTGACCAGGCCCAGCGCCAGCGCGGCGTCGGCGCCCTGCGCCTGGCCGATGGCGGCGCGGGCAGCGGCCAGTGGGCCTTCTTCGTTGTAGAAGCGGCCCTGCAGGCGGTACTGGGCATTGACCATCGGGTAGTCGCCGAAATTCATCTTCGACAGCGTGACCTTGCCTTCTTCGGTCGGAGCGTCGGGCAGGGACAGCATGTAGCCGCGGTCGGCGGCGAACAGCAGCTCGGCCATCGTGCCGGCGAAGCAGGAGTCGCGCTCGATCAGGGCGATCAGGGTGCGCGAGGTGACGTCGAGGCGGGCCAGCGTCCGGCGCAGCATGCCGATGGTCTCGCGCACGAACCAGTGGCCGCGGTTGGCGTCGAGCGCGGCGTCGGCGCCCAGCGCCAGGGCGGCGTCGCCCGTGGTCTTGAGCACCCAGGTGCCGATGTCGAGGTCGTTGGTGCGCAGCATGAGGATGGCGTCGTCGAGTTCGCGCGCCATCTGCAGCGGCCACCAGGCGGCGCCGGCAGCGACGATCTGGTCGATGGCGGACTGCACCGGCGCGGCGGGGGCCTTGACGGTCAGCGTGGCGCGGCGTGCGGCGCGGTCGATGACGACATCGACGGTTTCGTAGTGGTAGCCGGCTTCGTCGATGCTGCGCTTGAGCGGCGTGAGGGCGATGCCCTTGGCGCCTGCGGGGCGGTCGCTCTGGGCCGCCAGGGCGGTGGCGCGCTCCTTGACCTTGTCGGCAAAGGCCTGCGGCTTGGCGTAGTCGTCGATCAGGCGCCAATCCTTGGCGCGCTGCGAGCGGATGCCCTCGGTCAGGGTGCAGAAGATGTCGGCGTGGTCGCGGCGCACACGGCGCTTGTCGATGACACGGGTGAGGCCACCGGTGCCGGGCAGCACGCCGAGCAGCGGCACTTCGGGCAGGCTGACGGCGGAGGAGCGGTCATCGACCAGCAGGATCTCGTCGCAGGCCAGCGCCAGCTCGTAGCCGCCGCCGGCAGTGGTGCCATTGCAGGCGGCGAGGAACTTGAGGCCAGAGTAACGGCTGGAATCCTCGATGCCGTTGCGCGTCTCGTTGGTAAATTTGCAGAAGTTCACCTTCCAGGCGTGGGTGGAGAGGCCCAGCATGAAGATGTTGGCGCCGGAACAGAAGATGCGGTCCTTGCCCGAGGTGACCACCACGGTGCGCACTTCGGGGTGCTCGAAGCGCACGCGCTGCAGGGCGTCGTGCAGCTCCATGTCGACGCCGAGGTCGTAGGAGTTGAGCTTGAGCTTGTAGCCCGGCTTGATGCCGCCGTCCTCGTTGATGTTCAGCGTCAGCGTGGCGATGGCGCCGTCGCAGGCGAGCTTCCAGTGCTTGTACTGCTCGGGGCTGGTGTCGTAGGTGATCACGGGCTTGACGGCTTCGGGGCTGTTCATGGGGTTCTCCGTTGTGGTTTCTCTGTGGGGATGGGGGTGTTCTTGTTTCAGGGGGTGGGAGTGACGGTCTGGCGGAGTTGCTTGAGGCATTCTTCCGGCGTGCGGCCGGTGGTGTCGAGGGTGAAATCGGCCTTGCTGTACAGCGATTCGCGGGCGACCAGGATGCGGCGCATGTCTTCCATGGCTTCGGCGCTGCCTTCCATCGGCCGCAGGTCGCCCTGGGCCACCACGCGCGCCATGTGCTCTTCGGGGCTGGCCTTGACCCACACCGTGTAGCAGTTCATCAGCAGCAGGTTGAAGGTCTCGGCTTCGGACACGATGCCGCCGCCGACGGTGATCACGGCCGCTTCGTGGCGGGCGACGATGTTCTCCAGGCAGCGGCGCTCGAGGCGACGGAAGCCGGGTTGGCCGTAGAGCATGAAGATCTCGTTGAGGCTCATGCCGGCCTCGGCCTCGATCGCGCCATTGAGTTCGACGAAGGGCGTGCCCAGTTCGTTGGACAGCGCACGGCCGAGGGTCGATTTGCCCGCGCCGCGCAGGCCGACCAGGGCGATGCGGCGGCGGCGGGCGGCGTCTTCGCTGCCGAAGTCGCGCATCAGGCGCAGCATGGCTTCTTCCATGCGGGCAGGGGAAAGCTGTTCGAGGAAACGGGCGATCAGGCGCGATTCGTTGGAGCCCTGTTGCGATTCGATCAATTCCATGAGCGAGACGCCGAGGGCATGGGCGACATGGCGCAGGACCATGATCGAGGGATTGGTTTCGCCGCTTTCGACCTGGGCCAGGTAGCGCTCGGACACCGCCGAGCCGATCGCCAGGGCCTTGCGCGACATGCCGCGCCGGGCGCGGGCTTCGCGCACGCGGTGGCCCAGTGCCGTGATGAATTCGGCATCGGCGGCCTCGTCGTGGAGGGCCGGGGCGGGGGCGGTTTGGTCTTTGGTCTTGGTGTCCATTTATTCGCCTGTCCTTGAAGTTTCAATGACAGTACAGGCACTATAGTACATGTTTTTGATAAAAGTCAACTGAGACTCACGTTAGAGAATGCTAATTTTCACTAAAAAACAGCGGAAACGACATATAAACAGATAGGTAAAGCATTTGCGGCGCTGCGGCACAATACTTCATATTGCTATTGACACGTGGTTTTTCGATGCCCATACTCGCTCCCAGTTGTGCAGTATGGTTCAGACGAGGAACAATAGTTCCGATCTCATCAAGAAGCATCGATTCGCGGCGGGCTTCGCGGCGAATGAACAACAAAGGAGGCAGCAATGGCTGATGGATTGTTCGACCAGTTCAAGGACTGGTATGAAAAGCGACACGACTACGCGCGGGCCTGGAAGGCGCGCACCGGCGGGCAGGTGGTGGCCACGATGTGTACCTACACCGC
>CAIVQO010000093.1 GCA_903908065.1 uncultured beta proteobacterium
CTACGACCAGGGCAGCACCACGGTCACGGCGAGCATCACCAGCGCCAGCGGCGGCAGCTTCGAGACGCTGACGGCGAGCGGCGGCGGGGTCAGCACCACGGTGGTGGATGACGAAGACGCCACCAGCGTGAGCCTGACGGGGCCGGCTAACGTAACCGAAGGCAGTACGGCTACCGGATACCTGGTTACGCTAACCCAAAGTGCACAAAGCGATGTGACGGTAACCCTCAATTACACCGGTACGGCAGCCGATGGATCGGATTTCACCGGCGTTGCCACGGTAACCATATTGGCTAACACCACATCTGCCGGATTCAGTATTGCCACCATCAACGATACCCTGGCCGAGAATGCTGAGACTATCGTGATCAGTATTGCTGGAGTCAGTGGCGGTGGCTTCGAATCCCTGTCGATCAGCCCGACGGCGAGCACCGTGACGACCACCATCGGTGCGAGCGACAATCCTCCGGTTCTTGATCTGGATGCGAGCAGTAGCGGGACCGGTTTCGCGACAATCTTTAACATGGACACCGGAAGTCCGGTGCCGATCGGTGACGTGGACGTGAGTATCACGGATCTAGACAGCACAAATATAACCAGCGCCACGATCACCATTGCCACCAACAAGGATGGAACCAATGATCTGCTAGTGGCTGGCACCATGCCGGTGGGAATTACCGCAAGTGCTTATAACAGTACTACTGGTGTACTGACATTGAGCGGATCGGCCAGTCTTGCCAGCTACCAAGCCGCAATTCGGGCAATCAATTTCGATACAACGGGAACAAGCGCACTTCAGCGCGGTATCACCGTGGTAGTTAGTGACGGCACTTACAGCAGCAATACCGCTACCACCACAGTTGAAATTCTGGGTTCCGGGACTACCCCGGTTATCGATCTCGATGCGAACGACAGTAGTGGTGCGACCACTACCAGGTACCAGAAAGCCTATACGCTTGGCGGAAGCTCAGTTGCGATTGCGGATACCGATGTTGTCATCACAAATGACGGTACCACGCTCAACAGTGCAACGATAACCATCGCCACCAATAGGGATGGCGTCAATGACAGCCTGATCGCTGGAGTAATGCCTTCCGGTATTACCGCCGGTGCCTACAACAGTGCCACGGGAACCATCACGTTGACCGGCACGGCAAGCTTGGCGAGTTATCAGGCAGCGATTAACGCCATAAGCTTCTCGACCACTGGAACCAGCCTATTGTCACGCGGTATAACCGTTGTGGTTAACGATGGTGCCGCAAGCAACACTGCGACCAGTACCATCAGCATAAATCGTGCACCGACGCTCGATCTGGACGGATCGGCCAGCGGTACCGGTTATTCGACAACGTACACCGATGGCGCGGGTCCAGTAGCTCTGGCAGACATCGATATTGCGATAGCCGATGCCGATAATCTGCTACTCAGCGCCTCAATCACACTCACCAATCCGAAGGTCGGAGATGTACTGACCGTTGGCACCCTGCCAACCGGAATCACCGCGGTCGTTTCGGGGAATACCGTATCTCTATCCGGTTCGGCTACACCGAGCGATTACCAAACGGCAATACGCGCCATCAGTTTCAGCAACAGTACGACTACCCCTGACACGACATCACGCATCATTACGGTGGCGGTCAGCGATGGGGCTGTCTCTTCCAACGTCGCAACGACTACGGTCATCGTCAATGACGTTGCCAGTGCGCCTTCGCTGGATCTGGATGCCAGTGCCATCGGAACGGGTTATACAACCTATTTCAGCACCGATACGCTGCAAGCGATCGCGATAAGCGATACCGACATCAGCATCACCGACGTGGATAGCACAAACATTGCCGGAGCCACGATTACGCTGAATGGAGCGCAGTCGGGCGATACGCTCAATGTCGGAACCCTGCCAATTGGCATCAGTTACAGTATCTCGGGCAATACCGTGACGCTAACGGGCAGCGCATACATCACGGATTACCAGACGGCGATCAGGGCGATAACGTTCGATAGCACCTCGACCAGCACCGCAATACGTACCGTTACCGTCACTGTTACGGATGGCTCGAACAACAGCAATACCGCGACGACGACAATTACGCCCGTAAGCAATGTCGCTCCGTCTGCTGACACAATTACCAGTTCCGGAGACGAGGATTCGTTGATACCCGTCGTCCTGCACGGTACCGATTCAGACGGTACTGTTGATAATTTCCTTATCAACTCGCTGCCCTCAAATGGATTGCTTTATCGCGATGCAGCGATGACGGAGTTGGTCTCCACAGGTACCCTGCTAGCCGCGACATCTGGATCGCTGACGGTCTATTTCAAGCCTTTGCCTGACTGGAACAGCGTGTCTCCAGGGGCCGGTACCGTCAGTTTCAACTATCAGGCGGTGGACAATCTTGGCGGCGTTTCAGGCGCGGCGACTGCAACCATAACGGTAAATGCCGTCAGCGACGGGACGCCTGTAGCAAACGATGAAGCCTATTCGACGCTGAGCTACGTCAGTCCATCCACGACCAATGCGATAAAGATTTACAAGTCTGATCTGCTCTCGAACGATAGCTTGACTGACCACGCCAGAATAACGGGATTTACCCAGCCAACGTCCGGTAATGGCACGGTTACCGAGGGCACGGATGCAAACGGTGACTACTTCCTCTATCAACCGCCAGCTGGCACAGGGCTCAAGTCCTTCACCTACACAATTACAGACGATGATGGACAAAGCGATATCGGTACCGTCAGTGTCCAGGTCTATTCATCAAGCGATGATCTCGGTTCGGTGCAGGAGTCAGCGCTGGTAAGCGGTGGTGATGGCGTTTCGGTCGTGACCGGAAATCTCTTTGCGAACGACTCGGGAAGCGGTCCTGTTAATAGCATATCGGTGTCGAGTGCAGTTACGGGATTTGCCGGCGACGTAAACACAACCAGCAACACCACTACTGCCAGCACCATCACCGTGGTTACCGAGGTCGGTACACTGGTGGTAGATCGGGCCAGCGGCGCATACACCTACACCCTCAATCACTCGGCGGACAACACGTCGAGTGGCGAGAGTGTCATGGAGGTGTTCAACTATGTGCGCACGTCTGGGAATGCAAATCTACGGATAACGGTTGATGACGACCTGCCGGTGGCAATAGATGCCAACGTTGATTTGCCGGAAAGCGTGCTACCCAAGTTCTCGTTAGTTATTACGCTGGACTGTTCCGGAAGCATGGGCGACCTGGTGAAATCAACCGACGAAAACGGGGTGGTCACCAATCCTTCACGCATGGAAGTACAAGCCGATGCGGTTTCCGCGCTGATTGCAGAATATTTCCGTCAGGCGACAGATGTATCCGTGAAGATCGTCGCTTTTGCGACATCGGCGGAAATCATGAACAACGGTGCGGCCTTTACCGACCAGGCGTCTGCCATTGCCGCCGTCAATTCGCTGGTCGCCGGGAACTCGGTGGTCAACGGCGTAAATATTGGTCTTTATACGAACTATCAGGATGCATTGACAAAGACCCAGACGGCAATGGGCTCGACGCTTGATCCCACTCGGTCGAACAATATCTACTTCCTTTCGGATGGTGACCCATTTGGCGGTGGAGATGTCACAACGCCCGTTACGACCTCGGGGTATGCAACCTACCTGACATTGCATCCGGAGATCAATTCCTACGGTATTGGCGTTGGCTCTGGAATTTCCAATGTTACCCACCTGAATCAGATCCACAATGTTGATGCGTTGGGTGACGGCGTGCGCGATTCGGCAATTATTGTGGCCGATGTGAACAAGCTGGAAGATGAGCTGATGTCGACCGTGCCGTCGGCCTATGGCGGCAATGTCATTTCGACAAGCAGCGCCCAGAGCGTGACTTTTGGCGCCGATTCAGGCTACATCAGCGAATTGACGATGCTGCTGGATACCGATTTGAACACCGGCACCGCTCCGGTTGCGGTGACCTTCAGCTACAACGTTGGCACCAACCAAGTTACCTGGACTTTGCCGTCGGGCACTGTTCCTGCCGGGTCGCCCCTGGCCGGGAATTTGTTGACCCTGACGGAAGCCAATGGTTTCAGGTATGGAACCATGCTATTTGACTTCCAGACCGGTGACTACACGTATTTCAAGGGTGCCTCCGTTAGCGAAGGCGATCAGTTCAGCCTTGATTTCGTTGCAGTTGATAAGGATGGCGATACCGCCTCGGCAACGCAAACGGTGACCATTGTTGACGGCAAGCCGACGGCCAACGATGATTCGGATACCTTGTCTGCCCTGCAGCAGTACCTCGAGGGCAACGTAATTACGGGCGTCGGTACTGACGGTGGAGTCGCGTTGGGGTCGCAGATCACCTCATTTACGCCCCAGGCATCTGGTGTGGATGATCCGGTCGACGGGGCGCAAATATCTTCCATCGTGTTCAAGGGCACGACGTTCAACCTGACGGTGGATGGCTATGGTACGAGTTCCGGCGGCAGCTACTCGATCAGTGACGGCACGCTGACCTGGACGCATGCCAGCAATGGCAGTGAACTCGTTTTTTCCGAGAATGGCTACTACAAATACACCCCGCCGGCAGCCGATGTTCCGGATCCATCGCCAATTACGGTGCCGACCCCATTACCTATTCTGACGGTGTCCAACACGGCAGTAACGGAGAGCGCAAGTACGACCTATGCCCAATTCACGGTCAGCTTGTCGTCGGCAAAAACCTCGGCAACGGCGGTAACCTTGTCCCTGCCAGGATCGTCCGGGACAGGAACCAATACGGCGACGTCGGGTACCGACTATTCCACAACAATCCAGTATTCGACTGATGGAGGGTCGAACTGGGTTACGGGAACAACACCAACCATTGCGGCCGGTGCCACCTCAATTCTTGCGCGCGTTCAGGTACTTGATTCGGCTGGTTCGGAGACCCGGGAGAACTTCCGCATTCAGGCTGCAGTGGGTAGCGGTGAGGCAGCCAACACGACGGCCGTTGGCTACGCCGTCATCACCGACAACGACGGCGGGTCCGCAGTGACTCCGGCGGTGTTCTCGATCAATGATGTAACGGTCAACGAGACTGACGGAACCGCGACCTTCACGATTACGTTGCAGGGCACACCGGGCGGAAACGTTACCGTGACCTACCAGACCGTTAATGCATCGGCAACGTCCGGCAGTGATTACACAGCGGTTGGCCCAACTGCGACTGCAAACTTCAGTAACTCGGTCCTGAGCCGGACCATCACCGTTCCCATTACCAATGACGCCGTTCTTGAGGGTACAGAGAATTTCTTGGTCCAACTGACCCAGACCAGCAATGCCGGAAGGGCGATTATTGGAGATGGAATCGGAATTGGTACTATTCAAAATGTTGGAGGAACTGCGGTCGCGCCCATCGTTAACTTCGATACCGACCCAGCATTGATCCCGGAAAATGGAATTACCTTGCAGGGCATGTTGGCAACAAGCAACACCGCGGGTTCCGCTCCGGTTTCCTACACGGCGGGCAGCGGGGCGGGTGTTACTGGCACCAGCACCTTGGCAGCCCTGGAAACCCTGGTGGTCAATTTCAGCGCCGCAGAGCACGCACAAGGTGTACAAAACCTGCGGTTTGAAATTACCGGCGGCGGTACTGGCGAGGCCGTAACGTTTACCTTCTATCACATCGATGGCCATGAACTCGGGCAATACACCGTTGCCCAAAATGGTTGGGTAACCATGCCCAGCGAGTACAGCGGGATCGCCAAGGTAACGATATTGGCCGATGACGGTACTTCCGTCCGAATTCGTAATGTCCAATACAACGACGTTGTTACCGATACGGGCGCCACGGCAATCGCACCGGAGGTGATTCAATACACGCTGACCGATGTTGATGGGGAGTCTTCAACTGCAAGCCTGACATTGAACATCACCACCAACGAATTTGCCGGTAGTTCTGGCGGTGACACCATCAATGGAACGGCCGCCAACGATGCCATCAACGGATTGGATGGCAATGACAGCCTTGGCGGACTGGCCGGAAATGACATCCTTCAGGGCGGCGCCGGTGCCGACACGCTCGATGGTGGTGGCGACAACGACGTGTTGTCCGGTGGCGACGGTAATGACAGCCTGCTGGGCGGACTTGGCGGTGACGTGCTGCGCGGCGATGCGGGAACGGATACGCTGGATGGCGCGGATGGTGCCGACCGGCTTTATGGTGGTGCCGATGCGGACACTCTCACGGGCGGACAAGGTGCCGATACCCTGTCAGGTGGTGCCGGCAATGACCTCCTGAAGGGCAACGATGGTCTTGTTTCAGACCTGGTATCGGATGTCTTCGAATGGTCGTTCGCTGATGCCGGTACCCCTGGTGCTCCGGCTGTCGATACGATCGTCAAATTTGATACATCTTCGGCGTCGTCTGGTGGCGACGTCCTTGACTTGCGTGACCTTCTTTCCGGTGAAAACCATGATGTCGCAATCGGAAACCTTGCGAACTACCTGCATTTCACCCCATCGGGTTCGGACACCAAGGTGCATATCAGTTCGACTGGTGGATTCAGCAGTGGCTATACGTCCGGTGCCGAGGACCAGACTGTGGTTCTGCAAGATGTTGACCTCTACGCAGCGGTTGGCGCCAATGCCACCGATCAGCAGATCATTCAGGATCTACTGAACAAGGGCAAGCTGATCACGGATTGAAAATCTACCGTAGAGCCAGCGCCGACTCTTTGCCCAAAAGTCGGCGCTGGCTCTACGGCGAGTTCCAGGCAATTACAAGGGGGTATAAGAACCCGTAGTGTGCATTGCTAGTGCAGGCGTCGCGGTCCGGCCGCGGTATCCGCGTTACCTGCCAACAGGCCCTGAGTGATCTCGAGCTTGAGCGCCCATTCGGCTGCCGTGGCAGCCTGCTGCAGCAGGCGGGCAAAGATATGCACGAGCCTTTCATCCAGATCCAGATTGATGCCAAGTCCTTCTTGCGGCAGCAGAATCAGGGTCTGCGTTTCACCCGCAATGGGTCTAAGCGATATCCTAGCCAGCAGCACTGGCTCCGCACCCAGAGGAAACAAGCTGCCTTCCTGATACTGGCTGGCAAAGTCCGCCTGTCCCACCGCTTGGCCGTGAGCGAGCTCCGCCAAGGCAGAGTGGGTAAGGGGATCAGCGGATTTTCGTGCGCTGAAGCCTTCCGCCATCTTGATCAGCATGGGCCACAGAATCGACAGAAAGCGTCGGGTGATCCAGAAGCGATATTCGGCACCGTCGCTGGTGCGAATACGCAGCAGGATGCGATCCTGCATCGCGTCATACGCGGCATTGAATTGGTCAAGGCGGGCCGGGGCCGTCATAGGCGTTTGGCTTTGCGGAATTCCTTCAAGGCGGCGCGAACGCGCTGCACGTTGGCGTCGGCGGACTCTCCCAGTGCAAGCCGGAACAGGCGTACGGTCGGGTACCAAGGGCTGTCTTCGCGGTCGGTGAGCCAGCGCCAGTCTGCCGCGTGCGGCAGCATTATCCATACTGGCTTGCCCAATGCGGCAGCAAGGTGGGCCACCGAAGTGTCGACTGTGATCACCAGGTCAAGCTGGTTGATCGCCGCCGCCGTATCGGAAAAATCCTTGAACTCCGGCCCAAGTGGATCGATGCGAGGCATCTGGGATAGTAGTTCGGCGTCGCTCTCGCGAAGTTCCTTTTGAAGGGCGTGAAACCGAATACCAGGCAAATCCAGCAGGGTTCTCATGCTTTCCAAGCCCAAGGATCGCTGCGCATCGTATCGGTGGCCCGGATTTCCCGACCAAACCAGACCAACATGCAACTGTCGGCCTCGTGGAATGCGCCGGCGCCAGGCGGCGATCCGATCCTTGGGAGCCCTGAGGTAAGGCGAATCTGCCGCCGGAATGTTTGAGAGCGTGGTCCCGAAAGCCAAAGGCAGGCTCATCATCGCAATGTGATAGTCGAAGGGAGGCAGAACATCGTTGCCCGAGAAAACCTCGACATCGGGAAAGTTCGCCGCGACCAGATGGCGCATGGCCTCAGGTATCGACAGAATCACGCGGGCGCATCGGGCTTTGAGCAGAGGCAGGTAGCGCAGGAACTGAAAGGTGTCGCCGAAGCCTTGCTCAAAATGCAGGAACAGGCAGCGACCAGAAAGGTCTTCTGCGCCTGTCCATAAGGGTATCGGCATTTCCCGGTAGTGCGGCGCCAATTCAGTGCGTTTCCAGCGCCACTCGTACTGCCGCCAGCCATTGGCGTAGTCTCCCATCGCGAGTTGAGACAAGCTCAGGTTCCAGTTGGCATCGACATGCTGGGGATCGATCGCAAGGGCCTTGTGAAACTGATCGATGGCTTCGGCGTGGCGATTGACTGCCATCAGGGAAATGCCATGGTTGCAGAGTTGCGTCGTGGATGCTGGCGCGAGTTTGAGGCCGTAACGGTAATTTTCTATCGCCTCCAGCGGCCTTCCCAACCCCAACAGAGCAAGGCCGCGATTTGCGATCGCGTCCCCGAAATCCGGCTTGATGGCCAACAGTCTGTCCAAATGGGCGAGCGCATCCGGGTGCCGCTTCTGATGCAGCATGACCACTGCGTAATTATTCAGCGCATTCAGGTGGTTGGGGTCAAGAGCAAGGGTGCGATTAAGGTTCTCGAGGGCCTCGTCATGGCGATTCAATGCGAGCAGGGATGCTGCACGCTCTGACCAGGCCTTGGGGTCGGATGGGCAGAGTGCGACCAATCGATTGTGAATCTCCAGCGCCTGCTCGTGCCTGCCCGAACTGCGGAGCAGTCGCATGAGGTTGTTCAGGGCTGCGACGTCGTTCGGACGAAGCATCAGGGCATGGCGATACAGGGTCTCCGCTTCAGCCCGACGTTCCTGGCGGCGTCTGACCTGGCCGAGCAGATGACTGGCGTCAAAGTTGTTCGGGTCGAGTTGGAGTACTCCGGCATAAATGGCGCCAGCATCGTCAAGCTGGCCATTGTTGTGCAGGACCACGGCAGCCCTCAGGGCCTCATCTACGCCACTCGCCAGTTGTCGAGTCGGTACTGCATTTACCAACGGAGAATAGTTGCGCAGATCATCGGCGACCTGGTTGATCACGGAATTCCATGAAGCGTCGGCCGTGCGGCGATAAATGCGTGCAGACAAATACCAAGGGCTATCTGTGCGGCCGAGGACCCAGCGCCAGTCCGCCTGCGGTGGAATGAGGATCCAGACCGGCTTACCCATGGCTCCAGCCAGGTGAGCTACCGAGGTGTCGACCGTGATCACAATGTCCAGCTGGGCAACGGCCGCCGCCGTATCGCGGAAATCCCTGAAGCGATCGTTGGCGAATACGACGTCGCTACAATCCGAAAGCATCCTGCGGTCTTGCTCGGAGATGTCTTTTTGCAAGACAAAATACTTTCGATCCTTTACCTGCAGCAGGGGGAAAAAGGTGGCCAACGGAATCGATCTATGCAAGTCATTGCCGTGTTCCGGATTTCCGGCCCAGACGAGACCGACCTTGGGCGTTCCCGCGTGAGGAAATGCCGTTTCCCATTCCAGGCGCAGATCCAGCGGTGCTTGCAGGTAGGCCCCGGGATTGGGAATGGATTCCAGGGTTGTGCCTAGGGCAAACGGCAGGCTAAGCAACGGGCAGTGATAGTCAAACTCGGGCAGGCGTTTGCTTGCATTGTTGATGTGCACGTAGGGAAAGTTGATGCTCAGCAACTCCGCCAGCGGACCCGGTACCAGCAGCAAGAGCTTTGCGCAACGTTCCTTCAACTGGGGAATGTAGCGCACGAACTGAAGGGTATCGCCAAGGCCCTGTTCGGCGGTCAGCAATAGCGTCTTGCCTTGAAGATCCTGGGTGCCGTCCCAGCGAGGCTCTTTGAAGCCATAGTCGTAGCGACGGAAATTGGGCGTCCGCCAGCGCCATTCATATTCGCGCCAGCCTTCTTCCAGACGTCCCATGCGCAAGAGGCACAAGGCAAGGTTCAAATGCGCAGCGATCTTGCCGGGGTCGCTACGGAGGGCCAGGCGGAACCTGGCCTCGGATTGTTCCATGTGATCCAGCGCGTCGAGTACGATGCCACTGTTGTTGAGTGCGTCGAAAAAATCCGGGCGTATCGCCAAGGCCTTGTCATAGCATGCGAGCGCATCATTGAGACGCCCCAGGCGCTGGAGAACCGTGCCCCGGTTATTGTGCAAATCCTTGTCGTCCGGGGCGATGGTCAGCGCTCGATCATAGGCGGCCAGCAGTTCCCCGTAGGCGTCGAAGGAGCTGTCGGATTTGTGCATCTGGTTTAGCAAGTCGGCCCTGTTGCGCAGGGCCTCGAGGAAATTCGGGTCAAGCTTGATCGCTTGCGCGAATGCATCTAGCGCTTCCTCATTTCGCCCCAGCTTTATCAGCGCAGCTCCACGCTGCGTAATAGCCCCGGGAAAGTCCGGACGCGCAGCAATTGCCAGCTCGTAGCGACTGCAGGCCAATTGATGTTTTTCCTGTGTCGCGAGAATCAGGCCGGAATTGAACAGGGCATCGGGATTCTCGGGCTTGAGCTGAAGGACGCGGTTGTAATCGTCCAATGCCTCTGGGTAGCGCGCTAATGCCTGTCGCGCCGCGCCGCGCAGCAAGAGCGAATCAATGTGATTCGGCTCCATGGCCAGCCCGGAAGTCAATGCAGAGATTGCGTCGTCGAGTCGCCCCAGTGCCACTAGAGCCTCGCCTCGTAATTGCCAGGTAGCGATGTCGTCGCTTGGGGCTCCCTTCGCCTCGGTCAAGCGCAGGGCATCAACTGCCCTGCCTTGCGATAGCATCGAACGGGCAGCAGCGAGAGATGGTCGGGCGGTGGATGTCATTGGCGTGCCGTTGAGAAAGGAATTCTAGCGGCAACCCATGTCAGCTTATTGGTCAGGGCTGGGTTGCGGTGGATATTCGTACGCCCGGACCCGTTGCGCCGTCGAAGCCGAGATCAAGCAAGGTTCCAAGCTCCGCATCGGTTGTGACACCTTCCGCGATTACCAGCAGTTCTATGGTGTGGGCAATCGAACAGGCGCCTTTGAGGAAGCTTTGATTGCCCGGGTTGGCGTCAACGCGCCGCACGAAACCTGAATCGATCTTAAGGTAATTGAGGCCGAGGTTATGCAGCCGACCAATCTCGCTGAACTGCCGGCCAAAGTGTTCGACACCGACCTTGCATCCATAGCTGCGAAGAGTTTGACAGAGCTGGCGGAATGCATCCAGATGCTTTAGCAAACCGGTCTCCGCCACTTCGATCCAAAGTCGCGAGGTTACGCCGCGATGCCTGTTCAGCAACTGAGCGGTCTGATGGATGAATTCCGGGTGAGCCAAGGACGCCGCCGACAAATTGATTGCCAAGCCATGGAGGACGGGATTCCGCTCCAATTCGAACAGGCCCAGATCCAGGGCGGTCAGATCGAGGTCGGGTAACAGGCCAAGGCGTTCGGCGATCGGCAGGAAACGTCCGGCGGCAAGCCATTCGCCTTGCTCGTCGAGTTTCAATCGCAAGGGGCATTCAACGTGGAGGAGGGTGCCCTGCCTTGAGATTACCGGAAACTCCACCAGGCGCACACGCCGGTGTTGCAGAGCGTCCTGGATCATTCGCGACCATTCATGGCTAGTCTCCGGGAGTTCGTCCACCTGGTCAAATACGGCTTCCCGGACACCACTGATGCCATTGGCCTCCGCTGCGATCAGGGCGGCGTCGACCTGGGAGAGTACGGTCCCGACCGGAGTGTCGCGGCGAAAACTGCCCATGCCGATGTAGGCGGATGCTCCGCCGTCGACGAAAGGTTCCATCGTCTCGATGAGTTCTTGCAGAAGTGCGCTTGCTGCCTCGGATCCGTTGCGGCGTCCGCGCATCAGGAGTGCAAAGTCGGCACCATTCATGCGTGCCGCCAGCGCGTCGGAATTCGCCGTTGCCCCAGCGCCGACTTTTGCTCCGAAGCGACGCAGCATTTCGTCTGTGGTCTCGCGGCCGAGGCGGCGATTGATCCCCACCAGATCCGCTACCCGAATCAACAACAGGCTTCCGCCGTCGGCATTTTCCCCTTCAAGGGTCGATCGCAACTCCGCTATCAGGTAATCGCGGTTGGCAAGTCCGGTCAGTTTGTCGAAGTTCGCTTCGCGTCGCAGCGCCTCAAGACGCGCGGCTTCTTCCTCGAACATGGTTTTAAGGCGCGAAACAGTCGAGTTCATGGCCTCGGCGAGTTTATGCAGCTCGGGAACTTCGGGCTCGGGAATGGTGACGAAACGTCTGTTGGTGATGGCTACCGCCTGGTCGATCACGGTCTGCAAAGGGCGACGCAGGCGACGCAGGATCAGGCTGCCGAGATACCCGCCGATGACACTGGCCAGGGTAAGCGCTGCGATCATTTCCCGCGTACTGGTCCACAGGGCCTGATAGCCGAAACGGCTATGGCTGACCAAGGTGATGGTTCCCAGTTGCGTCCAACCGTTGGTGATCTGCGCTTCGCCAGGCTCGGCCCGAATCGGCAGGCGATCGACAAACCATGTCGGAGCGCCGAGGTCTCCCTGTTCAGCCACGCGTTCGACAATCAGCTTGCCATTGGGGTCGTTGATGCGTATGGATTCGTAATGCCCGCTGTCGAACAAGGCCGCGACCGTCACTTCGAGGGCGATCCGGTCCGGATTCTGCTGGCTCAGCGACAAGGCCAGCGCGGAGGCATTGTCCGCATTCTTCATGCTCAGCTGCTGTTCCAGGTAGGAGCGGGCAGAAAGCAGCGATGCAAACAGGCTGCCCACCAGCGCGAGCAGCATGCTGACAATGATGGCGAGCCACAATTGGCGATACATCGACATGGCGTTTCCTTCCTTAACTTTGCTGGCGGGTCCGATTCAATCGAAGCCCTCCTTGCGTGCCCTCAGCAACAGGTCCTGCCAGCGCGAAAGCTGGCCTGTCCCGCCGGCGCCGCGGGCAGAGTTCCCGGCAACGCCGTTCCAGATGGCTTCACTGTTGAAACTGAAAACCGGTTGCAGATCGCGACGTTGCGAAGCGGGCAGGATTCCGGGTACCAGATTGTCGAGCACCAGAGGTTCCGCATTTGGGGTGGCGTAATAGGCTAGCACCATGTGCGCCTGCATCCGCGTTCCTCCCGGTTCGTCAAGTCGGGCCTTGACGTAGACCAGTCGCAATTTGGAGAAGGGAATTCCGGCATCCTTGAGCGAAAAATACTTGATGATCGCAAAATCCTCACAATCGGCCCGACCGTGCCCGATGGTTTCCAATGGCGTTGCCCAATAGTCGCTGTAGTTATAAATCGACACGTCATCGTCAAATTCGACATTGCGATTGACGAAGTCATTCACTTTCCTAAGCTTCTCCAGATCCGGGAGCCCTTTGGCTTCAGCAAGGCTGGTTTGCCATTCCCGCAGAACGACGAGCCTCGCCGGGCCATAGCGGGCCAGTATCTGTCGCTCAAAGAGAGAAAAGTCATAGGCCCAGGAAACGGACAGCGCCAAGCAGACAAGCAGGCCGAAAACCCCGCTGTCGGATTTGGAAAACGATTGGAAAAGGATCGTGATTCGATCGGTATTCACGCCGGGGTGTTTATTTGAAGTTTGACTATAATCGCGAGGGCCCTGATGTCGGTTGCGATGATAGTAGCGATTTCTTATTGATGAAGCCCCTCAAGCGAGCTGAAAAACTTTTCGTGGCCATGCTTGCGATGCAGGCCGGCTGCGCGCTCGCGGCAGCTCATCTGACCTTGCAGGAGGTGGTTCAAAAAGTCGTACTGGGCAACCCTGAAGTGTTGTCGAAGTGGCATATCTTCAAGTCGTCGATTAGCGAAGTCGATGTGGCCCGGGCCGGCTTTTTGCCCAAGATCGACTACACCTACGGCAGCGGAAGAGAAAGCTTGAGGCAACCGGGTGCTGCTGACAAGGTTTTCACCCGCGGCGGCCATACCCTGACCCTGAACCAGATGCTGTACGACGGTTTTGCCACCAGCAGTGACGTCAAGCGGCTGGACAAGGCACGCCTTACGCGATACTTCGAGCTTGTCGATGCCGCCGAAAACGCCGCCTTGGAAGCCGGGCGGGCCTACTACGACGTAATGCGCTATCGGCTTTTGCTCCTGCTGGCGGAAAGCAACTATGTCGAGCATCGTGCCAGTTATGAGCAACTGCTGCGGCGCGCGCAAAGCGGTGCCGGTCGGCGGGTGGATGTGGAACACGCGGCGAGCCGCCTCGCCCTGGCTGAACTGAACCTCAATACCGAGGCGGCAAACCTGCACGATGTCACGGCGCGGTTCATCCGGCTGGTTGGCGAGGCGCCTCCTCCGGTGTTATTTCCGCCATCCGGATTGACAACGGATTTCCCGGCGACCGAGCCAGATGCCCTGAAGCTGGCGTTTCGGCAGAACCCGGCGCTGCGCGCGGCCCTCGAGAACCTGGAGTCGGCACAACACGATGTCGAACTGAGGAGGGCGGGACTTTTTCCCCGGCTCGACTTGCGAGTACGCAACGAGGCGACCGACAATTATCAGGGCGCGGCCGGTACCCGGCAAAACAATATCGCCGAGGTGATATTCAGCTACAACATCTTCAACGGCGGTGCCGACATGGCTCGGCAGAAGGTCTACGCAGAACGTAAGAATCTCGCCATGGACTTGCGCGACAAGGCATGCCGCGATATCCGACAAACCCTTTCGATTGCCTACAACGACGTCGAGCGACTCAAGGCCCAATTGTCTAACCTTGACTTGCAGGTCGGATCCATCGAAAAGACACGAGATGCCTACAAGGCGCAATTCAACATCGGCCAGCGGTCCCTGCTCGACCTGCTGGATACCGAAAATGAACTGCTGAACGCCCGGCGTACGGCGGTCAACTCAGACATGGATCTGGGGATCGCCTATTTGCGAACCCAGGCAGGCATCGGCCGCCTAATGGAGTTTCTCGGCGTCCGCCCCCGCGGCCTTGATGACGAGATTCATCGCGAACTAGACACTGCGGGAGAAATTTGTCCGCCTCAAGTTCCCAGTAGCTATCTAGTCGACCTGGAAGCGCTTACGGCCAGGGCCATGGCCATGCTCGAAGCCAACAAGCCTGCGGCGGCGGATGGAAACGTACCTCCGCGTCCTGTGCCGCCACCCAATCCGCTAGCAGCCGCGCCATTGTCCTACCCGCCGCCCATGCCGGCACCGCGATCCCCCACCATGCCTTCGCCTGGCGCCGTGCGGGAGCCGCCGCCACGTCCCGCCACGACACCAGGATCATCGGCGGCGGCCACGGCACCGATTCCTCCGATTGCCTCTTTGCAGACTCAGGAGACCGATGAGCCATTGCGCCTGGTCGCGGCGACCCGTCTCCGACCCACGCCACGCGAACGAAACCTGGTAACCGAGGATGTGTCCTCGGTAAAGTCACCGGTTTCTGCCCAACTTGCGGCATGGGCGGCGGCCTGGTCCTCGGGTCGCTTCGAAAGCTATCTGGGCTTTTATGCGCCTTCGTTCGTTGCTGCCGATGGAAGTCGTCGCGATGAATGGGCGAAACATCGCGAACCCCGGGTCACTGGCCGGTCGGGGATCCAGGTCGAGTTGAGCGACGTTCGCGTTCGTTTCACAGCACCGGATGTCCTTGAGTCGGAGTTCCAGCAAAAATACCGCTCAGAGAACTATCGCGATACCACGCGCAAAGTACTGCGCTGGATCAAGGTGGGGGGGGATTGGCTGATCGATCGCGAAACCACGCGTCCGCCGCGGCGTGATGCCGCTGCGCTGAAAGCCCGGCAATGAATGTCATGGTTCGTCGGTTACTGATGGGGATTTTCCTGGCAGCGTGGGGATCGTTGGCGCATGCGCAGGGCGTTACCCAGTCCACGTTGGAGAAGATTCGGGAATATCGCGCGATATATGTTGGCCATCGGGAGAGTGCTGTTCCGTTCTCCTACATGGTGGGCGATGAACCTATGGGCTACTCGATTGACATCTGTGACCGGATTACCGATGCGATCAAGCTGGCGCTCAACGATGCTGCCTTGCGTGTGGTCAAGGTGCCGGTGACTTCGTCCTCGCGATTCCTGATGCTGCAGGCAGGGACAGTCGACCTGGAGTGCGGCTCGACGACCAATACGAAGATTCGCCAGCAACTGGTTTCATTCGGGCTGACAACCTTCGTTTCAGGAATCAAGGCGGTAGTGCGCAAGGATTCGCCGATACGGCAAATTTCCGACCTGGACGGCAAGGTGGTGGTGACCACTTCGGGAACCAGCACCGAACGCAGTGTGCGCAATGTACTGACTATGCGCAAAGTAAGCGGCTTGTTCAAAACCGGCCGATCACACGCGTATTCACTCGGTATGGTGATTTCGAGCCAGGCCGATGCCTTCGTGATCGATGACGTTTTGTTGTCGGGTATGGTTGCAAGTTCGGCACAGATTGATAAATTGCGGATTCTCGACGAGAACTTCGGCTACGAGCCGTATTCGATAGTCATGCGGCGCGACGATCCTGAATTCAAGAGATTGGTAGACCAAACGCTGCGCGGCCTGATGCAAAGCGGCGAGCTGGAGCGCATTTACGCAAAGTGGTTCATTTCTCCGATCCCGCCCAAGGGGATCAACCTCAACCTGCCAATGAGCGACTTACTCAAGGCGCTCATTGCCAATCCCAACGATGAGGGTAATTGACTGCGCAGGTCGTTCTCGAAGCATTTGACCCGCGCCCCGATTAGGGTAGAATTCGCGCCTCTTTGCAGGCCCTAGGCGCGTAGCTCAGCTGGTTAGAGCACCACCTTGACATGGTGGGGGTCGTTGGTTCGAGTCCAATCGCGCCTACCAGTTCCTAAAGGGAACTGGAGCGGTCCGGCACAGAAAAGCCACCTTAGGGTGGCTTTTTGTTTGCGCCTTCAATCGTCGATTCGGCTATGCCACCAAAGGCGAAGTTCCCGGCATAGCCCGCTGGCCTCGAATTCAAGGACGGCAATCCCGTCGAGGGCCAGTCGGGGCAGGGGATCGCCATCCTTTCTCGCCAGCATGTTGGTGCCGCTCGATGCGGCCCACATCTTGAACATCTCTTCGGACGTTACCTGGTAATTGGTACGCCAATGGGCGATGCCGCCGCCGGGGTGACGCTGCAGTACCTCATAGCTCAGCCGGATGTCGCTCTGCAGTTTGGTGCGTTGCCAGTAGGCCTTGATCGCCTCATGTCCCTGCTGACAGGCAAACGGGGTATTGCGATAGCAGCCATCCGCAGAAAACAGCGATGCCAGCAGATGTTCGTCACTGGTTTCCCAGGCGCGTTTGTATGCTTCCATGAAGCTGTCGATATCCATGATTCCTCCTCCCTGATGAGCTCGCCATGATGCCGTAAGGTACTGGCGCTGTGATAAAATTTCTGCTTTCGATAAGCAGGGCGCCGCACGTGATCTCCGCGTGAATTCCGCGTTACGTGTGCGCCCTGTTGCTTTTCTGGAGTTTGCAAAATGCCGGTGATCACCCTGCCTGATGGATCGAAACGCGAGTATGCGCAAGCACTGACCGTGGCTGAGGTGGCCGCGTCGATCGGTGCCGGGCTGGCCAAGGCTGCGATCGCCGGCCGTGTAGATGGCGTTCTGGTCGATACGTCCTATTCCATTGGGAACGACATACAACTGGCGATCGTTACCGACAAGGATGCCGATGGCCTGGAAATCATCCGTCATTCCACCTCGCACCTGATGGCGTACGCGGTCAAGGAACTGTTCCCCGAGGCTCAGGTGACGATTGGACCGGTAGTGGAAAACGGCTTCTACTACGACTTCGCCTACAAGCGGCCGTTCACGCCCGAAGATTTGGCAGCCATCGAAAAGCGCATGGCCGAGCTGTCGAAGAAGGATTTTCCTGTGACGCGGGAAGTCTGGCCGCGCGACAAGGCCGTCGAGTTCTTCAAATCCATCGGCGAACACTACAAGGCCGAGCTGATCGCCGCGATTCCCGCCGGCGAAGATGTTTCGCTGTATCGCGAGGGAGATTTCATCGACCTGTGTCGCGGCCCGCACGTGTCTTCCACCGGCAAGCTCAAGCATTTCAAGCTGATGAAGGTGGCCGGCGCCTACTGGCGCGGCGATTCGAAGAACGAGCAGTTGCAGCGTGTTTACGGCACGGCCTGGGCGAAGAAGGAAGAACTCGATGCCTACCTGCACATGCTGGAAGAGGCCGAGAAGCGCGACCACCGCAAGCTGGGTCGCCAGCTCGACCTGTTCCATCTGCAGGAAGAGGCGCCGGGACTCGTCTTCTGGCATCCGCATGGCTGGACGGTCTGGCAGGAGATCGAGCAATACATGCGGCGGGTTTATCGTGACAACGGCTATCAGGAAGTGCGCTGCCCGCAGATACTTGACCGCGCCTTGTGGGAAAGGTCGGGCCACTGGGAACACTTCCACGCCAACATGTTCACCACGGCGTCGGAAAACCGCGACTACGGCGTCAAGCCGATGAACTGTCCCGGCCACATCCAGCTGTTCAACACCGACGTGCGCTCCTACCGCGACCTGCCGTTGCGCTACGGCGAGTTCGGCTCTTGCCACCGCAACGAGCCTTCGGGTGCCTTGCACGGCGTGATGCGCGTTCGCGGCTTCACTCAGGACGACGGCCACATTTTTTGTACAGACGACCAAATCCAGCCCGAGGTCACAGCCTTCAATTCGCTCGTTCGCAAGGTGTATTCCGACTTCGGCTTCAGCGATGTGGCGGTCAAACTGGCCTTGCGACCGGCTAGCCGGGTCGGCTCGGACGAGGTTTGGGACAAAGCCGAGGCTGCGCTGCGCGCTGCGCTGACTGCAAGTGGCCTGACTTGGGAAGAACTGCCCGGCGAAGGGGCTTTCTATGGCCCCAAAATCGAGTTCCACATCAAGGATGCGATCGGTCGCTCCTGGCAGTGCGGCACGGTGCAGGTCGATTTCTCCATGCCGCAGCGCCTAGGCGCCGAATTTGTCGGCGAGGACAACGCCCGCCATACGCCCGTGATGCTGCATCGCGCCATCCTGGGTTCGCTGGAACGCTTCATCGGAATCCTGGTTGAAAACCATGCCGGCGCGTTCCCGCTCTGGCTGGCGCCGGTGCAGGCGGTGGTCACCAGTATCTCGGAAGGTCAGGCCGATTACGCGGAAAATGTCGCAAAAATGCTGCGCGAAGCCGGATTGCGCGTCGAATGCGATTTGCGCGGTGAGAAAATTAACTATAAAATACGAGAACATAGCTTGTTGAAGCGGCCTTACATCGTTGTCGTGGGCGACAAGGAAAAGGCCGCAGGGTTGGTTGCTTTGCGTGCCCGGGGCAATAAGGATCTCGGGCAGATGTCCCCCCAGGCCTTGATCGAACGTCTGTTGCATGAGAAATGCACCAGAAGCTCGGAGGTCTGATTTTTTGATTTTTATGGAGAATTGAACCATCGCTCAAGAAAAGACGCAGCGCCTCAATGAGGAAATCACCGCACCCGAAGTCCGTTTGGTTGGGGAAGGCGGCGAACAACTGGGCATAGTCCCGATCCGACAGGCGCTGGCGCTGGCCGACGAAGCTGGCTTGGACCTCGTAGAGATTGCGCCGATGGCGACGCCGCCGGTCTGCAAGATCATGGACATCGGCAAGTTCAAGTATCAGGAAGCCAAGCGCCAGCACGAGGCCAAGCTGAAGCAGAAGCAGGTGGTGGTAAAGGAAGTGAAGTTCCGCCCCGGTACCGACGAGAACGATTACCAGATCAAACTGCGTAACGTGATCAAGTTCCTGGGCGAAGGCGACAAGGCGAAGATCACCCTTCGCTTCCGCGGTCGCGAAATGGCGCACCAGGAGATCGGCATGCGCATGCTGGAGCGAATCAAGGGCGACCTGGAACAGCAGGCGCTGGTGGAGCAGTGGCCGAAGATGGAAGGGCGCCAACTGATCATGGTGCTGGCACCGTCGAAGAAGAAGGCGGCCTGAGTATTTAGCAGCAAACCCGCTGGCTGGATCTGCGGGAATAGAAGTGGTTGCGGGTCATCAAGCGCTCCCGAGGCGGGAGCCACCTGGCAGCCATGCAATAGGGAGTCTTCGATGCCGAAGATGAAAACCAAGAGCGGTGCCAAGAAGCGCTTTATCGTGCGCGCTTCCGGTGGCATCAAGCGCGGTGGGGCGTTCAAGCGCCACATCCTGACCAAGAAAACCACCAAGAGCAAGCGCCAGTTGCGCGGCGTCCTCGCCGTGCATGCCTCCGACGTCAAGTCGGTGCGTGCCATGCTGCCCAACGCCTAAGGAGAGACGCCATGCCAAGAGTCAAACGTGGTGTAACGGCGCGCGCGCGCCACAAGAAGGTTCTCGACCAGGCCAAGGGCTATCGCGGACGTCGTTCGAAGGTCTATCGCATCGCCAAAGAGGCGGTGATGAAGGCCGGGCAATATGCCTATCGCGACCGTCGCCAGCGCAAGCGCCAGTTCCGTGTGCTGTGGATCGCCCGTATCAACGCGGCGGCACGTGAATTGGGCATGAAGTACAGCACCCTGATGAATGGCCTGAAGAAGGCCTCGATCGAAGTTGATCGCAAGGTGCTGGCGGATCTCGCGGTGTTTGACAAGGCGGCGTTTGCAGCCCTGGCCGAGCAGGCCAAGGCAAAGCTCGCGGCCTGATTTCCGCACTACCCGGAGAAGGAGGCCCAGGCGGTTGGGGCCTCCTTTTTTGTGTTCCATGACTGGCATGACCCCATGAGCGATCTCGATCAATTGGTGGCCTCGGCCGAGGCCGATTTTGCTGCCGCCGCCGAGCCGGCGAAGCTGGAAGACGCGAAGGCGCGCTATCTGGGCAAGGATGGTTCGCTGACTGCCTTGCTCAAGGGGCTGGGCAAGCTGCCGGTGGAAGAGCGCAAGAGTGCGGGTGCCGCCATCAACCAGGCCAAGGTAAGCATAGAGTCGGCGCTGACGGCACGGCGCGAAGCCCTGAAAACCGCCCAGCTCGAAGCCCAGCTGGCCACCGAGGCGCTGGACGTGACGCTGCCCGGCCGCGGCCTGCCGCGTGGTAGCCTGCATCCGGTGACGATCAGCCTCGATCGCATCGAGCAACTGTTTCGCTCCATCGGTTTCGACGTGGCCGACGGCCCGGAGATCGAAACCGACTGGCATAACTTCACCGCGCTCAACACGCCGGAAAACCATCCGGCGCGCTCGATGCATGACACCTTCTACTTGCTTGGCTCGGATGGCAAGCTGCAGGAAGAAGTGCTGCTGCGTACGCACACCAGCCCTGTACAGATCCGCGCCATGCTGGCGCACACTGATCGCCATCGTGATGCCGCAACCATGCCCGAACTGCGCATCATTTGCCCCGGGCGGGTCTATCGCGTCGATTCCGACGCCACCCATTCGCCGATGTTCCACCAGGTCGAGGGCCTCTGGGTCGGCGAGAAGGTCAGCTTTGCCGACCTCAAGGGCGTGGTAGCTGATTTCCTGCGGCGCTTCTTCGAGTCGGACGACCTCAAGGTGCGCTTCCGTCCCTCGTTCTTCCCGTTTACCGAGCCCTCGGCAGAGATCGATGTCGCCTTCATGAGCGGCGCGCTGGAAGGCCGTTGGCTGGAGATCGCCGGTTGCGGCATGGTGCATCCGAATGTGCTGCGCTTTGGCGGTTTTGATCCCGAGAAATACACGGGTTTCGCCTTCGGTATGGGGCCGGACCGGCTGACCATGCTGCGTTACGGCATAAACGACCTGCGCCTGTTTTTCGAGGGCGACCTGCGTTTCCTTTCGCAATTCCGCTGAGCGCCACGCGCGAGTCCGAACCATCATGCAATTTTCCGAATCCTGGCTGCGCAGCCTGTGCAATCCATCGCTCTCCAACGAGGAGCTGTGTCATCTGCTGACCATGGCCGGCCTCGAAGTCGAAGAGAACGAGCCCGTCGCCCCGGTGTTTGCGGGCGTCGTCGTCGCCCAGGTGCTGACGGTGGAAAAGCATCCCGACGCTGACAAGCTCAAGCTGTGCTCGGTCGACGTCGGCGAAGCTACACCGCTGCAAATCGTCTGCGGTGCGCCCAACGTTGCGGCGGGCATGAAGGTGCCCTGCGCCCGCGTCGGCGCCAGCCTGCCCGGCATCGCGATTAAGAAGGCCAAAGTGCGCGGCATTGAAAGCCACGGCATGCTTTGTTCGGCGCGCGAACTCGGATTGTCCGAGGACCACGCCGGCCTCTTGCCGCTGGCCGCCGATGCCGTGGTCGGCAGCGACATTCGCAAGCACCTGGATCTTGATGATCGCAAGATCACCATCAAGCTGACGCCCAACCGTGCCGACTGCCTCTCGCTGTCAGGCATTGCGCGCGAACTCGCGGCGCTGACCGGTGCCCCATTGGCGCTGCCCGAGGTTGAGCCCATTGCAGCCGCGATCGCGGATACGCGAAAAATCCAGCTCGATGCCCCGGCATCCTGCCCGCGCTACTGCGGCCGCATCATTCGTGGCGTCAAGGCCGATGCGCCGACGCCGGAATGGATGAAGCGCCGCATCGAACGCAGCGGCATTCGTTCGATTTCCTTCCTGGTCGATGTCACCAACTACGTGATGCTGGAACTCGGCCAGCCGTTGCATGCTTTTGACGATGCCGAACTGGCCGGCGCGATCCATGTGCGCCTGCCCGCGCCGGGCGAACAGCTGCTGTTGCTTAACGAGCAGACGGTGGCACCCTCGGCGGATACGGCACTGATCGCCGACGACGAAAAGCCGCTGGCGATGGCCGGTGTGATGGGGGGCGAACATTCCGGAATTTCCGACTCGACGCGCGACCTGTTCCTCGAAAGCGCCTTCTTCCCGCCGGCGGCGATTGCCGGCAAGGCGCGCGCGCTGGGCTTTTCCTCAGATGCCTCGCACCGTTACGAGCGCGGCGTCGATTTCGACCTGCAACGTCGTGCCATCGAGCGTGCCACGCAATTGATCCTCGAAACCTGCGGCGGCCAACCCGGCCCGGTGGTCGAGGCGGTTGCCGCGGAGCACTTGCCGACACGCAAGCCGGTGCTGTTGCGCAGCGAACGGGCTGACCGCGTGCTGGGTATTGCCCTGCCTGGCGGGCGCATCGAAGCCATGCTGAAGAGCCTTGGCCTTGCCGTCGAGCGGGTTGCTGACGGCTTTCGCGTAACACCGCCTACGTTCCGTTTCGATATCGAGATCGAGGAAGATCTGATCGAGGAAATCGCGCGGCTCCATGGTTACGACAATATTCCGTCCCTGCCGCCGGTGGCGCGCATGGCGATGATGCCTGCCAGCGAATCGCGAAAGTCGGCGATGGCGTTACGGCGACAGGTCGCGGCGCGCGATTACCACGAGGTCGTCACCTACAGCTTCGTTGAAGCCGCCTGGGAGGCGGACTTTGCCGCCAACGCCACACCGGTGGTGCTGGCCAATCCGATTGCCAGCCAGATGGGCGTGATGCGCTCAAGCCTGATCGGGGGCCTGGTCGGCACGCTGGCCGCCAATCGCAAGCGACAGATCGAACGCGTGCGGGTGTTCGAGATCGGGCGTTGCTTCCGACGTGAAGCGGGGTCCGGTCCGGTGGCTGGCTTCGCCCAGCCCCTGCGCCTGGGTGCCCTTGCGGCCGGCCCGGCGCAACCGGAGCAATGGGGCGCCGCGACGCGCCGCGTCGATTTCTTCGACCTCAAGGCCGACGTCGAGGACTTGTTCGCCCCGCGCCACCTGGAATTCGTCAAGGCCGTGCATCCGGCCCTGCATCCCGGCCGCTGTGCCCAAATCCGGCTGGATGGTGCGGCTGTCGGCGTGATCGGCGAATTGCATCCGCGCTGGGTGCAGAAGTATGAATTGGGTACCGCGCCGGTGTCGTTCGAGATCGAACTGCCTGCCCTGTTGGGCACACCCTTCCCGGCGTATGCCGAGGTGTCCCGTTTGCCTGCTGTGGTGCGCGATCTGGCCCTGGTGGTGCCGCAGGCGCAGGCCCTGGCGCCTTTGCTAGCGGCGCTGCGGGACGCTGCGCCGGCCTTCGTGCGGGATGTGGCTTTATTCGATGTGTATCAGGGCAAGGGCCTCGCCGATGGCGAAAAAAGCCTTGCCTTCCGGATAGTTATGCAAGATACTCAACGCACTCTCGAGGATGCGGAAGTGGATGCGGTGATCGCCGATCTGCTGGCGATGGCCGCTCGTGACTTTGGTGCGTCATTGCGGGGATAAAAGGGGGCAGAGCAAAAATGACATTGACCAAGGCGGAACTCGCCGATCTGTTGTTCGACAAGGTCGGCCTCAACAAGCGCGAAGCGAAAGACATGGTCGAGGCTTTTTTCGACGAGGTGCGCTTGGCGCTGGAGAAAGGCGACAGCGTCAAGCTGTCCGGTTTCGGCAATTTCCAGTTGCGCGACAAGCCGCAGCGTCCGGGCCGCAACCCCAAGACGGGAGAGGAAATCCCGATCACCGCCCGTCGCGTCGTCACCTTCCACGCCAGCCAGAAGCTCAAGGCCGCCGTCGAGGCTCACCCGCGTGGCAACGGCCAGCAATAGTCGCGACGAACTGCCGCCGATCCCGGCGAAGCGCTACTTCACCATCGGCGAAGTCAGCGAGTTGTGTGGCGTCAAGCCGCATGTGCTGCGTTATTGGGAACAGGAATTCACGCAGCTGCGTCCGGTCAAGCGGCGCGGCAATCGGCGCTACTACCAGCATCACGAAGTCCTGCTGGTCAGACGGATACGGGAACTGCTGTATCAGGAAGGTTTCACCATCAGCGGCGCGCGCAATCGTCTCGACGACGGCCCGGGCCGACCTGCCGAGACAGCTCTGCCTGCCAGTGCTGCGCCGG
This sequence comes from uncultured beta proteobacterium, assembly GCA_903908065.1. Taxonomy (GTDB): domain Bacteria; phylum Pseudomonadota; class Gammaproteobacteria; order Burkholderiales; family Rhodocyclaceae; genus Sulfuritalea. The sequence goes on from CAIVQO010000093.1 coordinate 24,699, forward strand.
CCTCATTACGCGCAGAACTCGCTGCCATCATCGAATTCCTGCGTGCTGCCTGAGTTTCGGGCGGTTTCCTTGCTATAATTTCCGTTCGTCGGGGCGTGGCGCAGCCTGGTAGCGCACTTGCATGGGGTGCAAGGGGTCGCGAGTTCGAATCCCGCCGCCCCGACCAGTAATACCAAGGGTTTCCAGTCACAAGCTGGAAACCCTTTTTCATTGGTGGCCAAGAATCCGCCGTGGCGCCAGCGCCGACTTTTGCATGCACTAGCGCAAGGCAATTCCGGAAGGGGGAATAACGCGGGAAACCACGTCGATTTCCAGATTGCATGAGCGCGAGGGCGGGCGCAGGATACGCGAAGTCCATGCAACGCCGAAAGGGTCCCACCCATGCGCATTCAATCCGTCGAACTGGTTTCCTTGCCCAATGCTCCAAAGTGGCAGGAGAAGATTTACCGTGCCCATCTGGATAACGGCGAGGACATGGACCTGTTCCAGCAACACTGGGATGTGCCGCTGCCGCCGGAAAGCCTGGTTGGTTTGACGGTCGAGGAAGCGCGGGTCAAGCGCAACGAACGCATGTTCGCGATCGCTTCCGGCAATCACTGATTGGCATCACCTGCTGCGTTCCGGCGGAACGGAAGCCGGTTGGCGGTTTCCGCTTCATAGTCCTGCATCGCGGCGTCTTCGCGGTTGATGAAGTTCGCCACGGCGCGCCGCATTCCCGGATCGGCAATCCAGAATCCTGACCAGGTCGGCACCGGTTCAAAGCCTCGAGCGAGTTTGTGCTCGCCTTGGGCGCCCGGCTCGAACCGTTGCAAGCCGTGGCGGATGCAATACTCAATGCCCTGGTAATAACAGAGTTCAAAGTGCAGGCCGGGGGCATCGACGTCCGTACCCCAATGGCGTCCGTAGAGGGTTCTTGCGTCGCGGTAGCAAATCGCAGATGCCAATGGGGTATCTCCTCCAAAGGCCAGAAACACCACCACCTGGCGACCTAGACCTCGCGCTACTTGCGGAAAGAATTCCGCGGGGAAAGCCGGATGGTTGCCATAGCGGATGAAGGTATTCCGATACTGGCGATGGATCGCCTGCCACAGCGCGTCATCGATTTCGTCGCCGTGACGAACCTCCAGGCGCAGGCCGCATTCGGTGACTGCACGTCGTTCGCGTTTCAGCTTCTTACGCTTGGCCGAGGTGAAGCCGGCAAGAAAGTCGTCGAAGGCCCCATAGCCCCGATTGAACCAGTGAAACTGCACTCCTCGCCGCATCAGCAGGCCCGCATGCTCCAGCAGCTTTCTATCTTCGTCCTCGACGAACAGACATTGCCAGGATGAGGCACCGCTTTCACCGACCAAGGCCTTCGCGGCTTCGACCAGCGCCGGTGCGATGCCTTGGCGATCAAGGCCCAGCCGCACCAGCAGTCGCGGGCCGGGTGAGGGCGTGTAGGGGATGCCGCTGACCAGTTTGGGGTAGTAGGGTATTCCGGCTTGGCGCCAGGCCCCGGGCCAGTTCCAGTCGCGTGAAAAGTCGCCAAACGAATGCGTGCGCAAGTAGAGCGGCAGCAGGCCAAGCAATTGGCCCTGCCCACGCAGCGCAATGTGTTGCGCCTGCCAGGCCATCGCCGTGCTACTGGCGCCGACTCTTTCCTCTGTGCCGAGAAAGGCGCGATTGGCAAACGGATCGCCACCGGTGTCGAGTCCGCTCCAGTCGGACTGCGAAATGTCGTCGGCGCTGGCATGCAGGCGAATTTCCATGGCGTTGAATCCTACCTGCTCCAAGCCGGCATGCGCGATGCTGAAAAGGCTCGCAGGCTGCATGGGATTGCTCTATTCGGGCCTTCGAGGGCAGGCATCGTTCAGCTAAAATGCCCGACTGAATTCCCACCGGTTTGCCCTGATCCCATGCGCATCCTGCTCAGCAACGACGACGGCTATCTTGCGCCTGGATTGGCCCAGCTAGCAGGCAGCCTGGACGGGCTTGGCGAAATTGCCGTGGTGGCGCCCGAGCGCAACCGCAGCGGAGCCAGCAATTCGCTGACTCTGGATCTGCCCCTGCATCTGGGCAAGGCGGCCAATGGCCACATGTTCGTCAGCGGCACGCCGACGGATTGCGTGCATCTGGCGGTCACAGGCTTGCTCGAACCGCAGCCGGACATGGTGGTTTCAGGCATCAATCTCGGCGCCAACATGGGTGACGACACGATCTACTCCGGCACCGTCGCCGCTGCGACCGAGGGCTATCTGCTTGGCGTGCCTGCCATCGCCATCTCGCTGGCGAGCTTTGCCGGCAAGCATTTCGCCACCGCGGGTCGAGTTGCCCGCGAACTCGTGCAACGATTTACCAGCCAGCCATTCAACGAACCGGTGCTGCTCAATGTCAACGTGCCGGACATCCCGTATGAAGAGTTGCGCGGCATCCGCGTTACTCGCCTGGGGCGTCGCCACAAGGCGGAGCCGGCGGTGAAATCGGTCAGCCCGCGCGGCGAAACGCTTTACTGGATCGGCCCCGCCGGTCCCGCCGCCGATGCCGGCGAAGGCACGGATTTCAATGCCGTTGAGCACGGCTGGGTTTCGGTCACGCCCTTGCAGATCGACCTGACCCACGCTGCCCAGATGGGGGCGGTACGCAGCTGGCTGGGCGTTGGCGCATGAATTCGGCGGCACTGACCGGGATCGGCATGACCTCGCAGCGCACCCGTGCGCGCATGGTCGAACGTTTGCGCGACCTCGGCATCACCGACGCGCGGGTGTTGCATGCGATGGGTTCGGTGCCACGCCACATCTTCCTGGAGCCGGCGCTGGCGCATCGCGCTTATGAAGACACGGCCTTGCCCCTGGGGTTCGGGCAAACCATCTCGCAGCCCTTTGTCGTTGCGCGCATGATCGAGCTGCTGATCGCCGGCCGGGAGCTCGGCAAGACGCTTGAAATCGGCGCTGGCTGCGGCTATCAGGCGGCCATCCTCGGCATGCTGTCGAAGCAGGTGTTTGCCGTCGAGCGTATCGCGCCCCTGCTGGCGAGGGCACGCGACAACCTGCGTCAGACCAAGCTTTCCCATGTGCGGCTCAAGCATGCCGATGGTAACCTGGGACTGCCGGAGGCCGCGCCCTTTGATACCATCATTCTTGCCGCCGCCGCAGCTGCCGTGCCCAGGTCCCTGCTGGCGCAGCTTGCGCCCGGAGGACGCCTGGTGATGCCCCTGGGGGGCGCCGAGCAGGTGATCAGCCTGATCGAGCGAAGCGAAAAGGGCTTCGTCGAAAGTCGTTTTGACGCTGTGCGTTTCGTACCTTTGCTGCCGGGGGTGGAATGAACATGCTGCGCGGACTGCTTATGGCGGCGGCTGTCGCTTTGCTCGGTGCCTGTGCCAGCCATGAGCCGGCGCCGGTGGAGGAACGCGGTGCGCCTGCGGTCGCGGCCAAGGCCGGCGCCGCGGCAACTGTCCCGGCCGCCGACCGCGCCGGTTTCTACACGGTGAAGAAAGGCGACACGCTTTACAGCATCGCCCTTGATCACGGCCAAGACTACAAGGATGTCGCAGCCTGGAACTACCTTGAAAACCCGAACCTGATCAAGATCGGCCAGCAGCTGCGGGTGGTGCCGCCCGAAAGTGCCGCACCGGTGGCGGTGGCCAAGCCGGTGAGTTCGAGCGGTCCGGTCGAGATCCGCACTGCGCAGGCTGCCGCAAGCGCCAATACCGACAGCTACAAACGCGAGCCCAAGGGCGGCAAGATTCCCTGGTCCGAGGACGCCCTGGCCAAGGCAAGGCAGGGTGACGTGGCAAAGCCGGCCGAGGCCAAGCCGGCTGCTGCTGAAAAAGCCGCCGATAAGCCGGTTGAGAAGCCGGCCGTGGCGGGTGATGATGTCGATTGGATGTGGCCCGCCAGCGGCAAGGTGATGGCAGGCTATTCCGAGGCCGGCAACAAAGGGGTGGACATCGCCGGCAAGGTCGGCGATCCGGTGGTGGCCGCGGCTGGTGGCATTGTTTCCTATGCCGGAGCCGGCCTGCGCGGTTACGGAAACCTGGTGGTGTTGCGCCACAACGCCAATCTGTTGTCGGTGTATGCCCACAACAGCAAGCTGCTGGTCAAGGAGAAGGACACCGTGACCAAGGGGCAGAAAATCGCCGAGATCGGCAGCAGCGATGCTGACAGCCCGCGTTTGCATTTCGAGATCCGGCGCCAGGGCAAGCCGGCCGATCCGCAGAAGTTCCTTCCACCGCGCTGAGTGATGAGTCGCGAGACTCCCGAGTTGCCGGGCGAGGATGCCAACGACGCATCGGAGTCTGATGACACCGGTTTCATCGAGGACATCACACAGGTTTATCTGCACGAGATCGGCGTCACCCCGCTGCTGACGGCGGCGGAGGAAGTCAGTCTCGCCCGGGCGGCCCATGCCGGGGACTTCGCGGCGCGCCAGCACATGATCGAGGCCAACCTGCGGCTGGTGGTCAGCATTGCCCGTCACTATTTGCATCGCGGTCTGCCGCTCGATGACCTGATCGAAGAGGGCAACCTCGGCCTGATCCACGCGCTGGAGAAGTTCGATCCGGAACGCGGATTCCGCTTTTCCACCTACGCCACCTGGTGGATACGCCAGAACATGGAACGCGCGATTATGAACCAGTCGCGCACGGTGCGGCTGCCGGTCTATGTGATCAAGGAACTCAAAGTGGTCCTGCGCGCGATGCGCGAACTGGATCGTCAACGCGGCGCACAGAACGAATCGCATGGCGTGATGGTCGAGGATGTGGCGCGGTTGCTTGATCGCCCGGTCAGCGACATCAGGCGTTTGCTGATGCTGAACGAGCGATCGGCGTCGCTCGATTCACCGCTGGAAATCGATCCCGATCTGTCGATGTCGGATGCCCTGGCGGACGAGAACGTGGCCGATCCCGCCACGCAGATTGCCCAGCACGAATCCGAGGCGATGGTTGCAGACTGGGTTGGCCAGCTGACCGAACGACAACGTCTGGTGATCGAGCGCCGCTATGGCCTCGGAGGTAACGATGCGACCACGCTGGAAGTCATCGCCCGTGACCTGGGCCTTACCCGCGAACGCGTACGCCAGATCCAGATGGAAGCGCTTTCCAAGTTGCGCAAGCGCATTGCGCATGACGGCCTGAGTCCCGATTCGCTACTTTGATCGCCGCAGTTCGGCGGCAAGATCCGCCACCGCGGCCGCGTAGAAGCTGCTGCGGTTGTAGCGCGTGATGACAAAAAAGTTGCCGTAACCGATCCGATATTCGGTTGCCGCGTTGGGCGTGACGAAGTCGATCAGTGCGGCGGGGCGATCGGGAAGATCCTCGACTGGGTTCGAAATCGCCGTGTCGCCAGCGCCGACTTTTACCGGACGAACCCCCTGCGCAGGCCATTCCAGCGGTGAGCGTCGCGGCAGGATGCCTTCGTCGACCAGGGCCTGCACGCCGTCGCCCGTTACCGAGACAGCCACCGCGAGCGGGGCATCTTTCTCCCAGCCGTGGTTGGCCAGAAAATTGCCGACGCTGCCAATGGCATCGTCGACACTGGACGCCAGATCGATGCGGCCATCGCCATCGAAATCCACGCCGTGCCGCCGTCGCGAAGACGGCAGGAACTGCGGCAAGCCCAAGGCACCGGCATAAGAACCCCGATAGTCGAGTGGATTCCGTCCTTCTTCCCGGGCAAGCAATAACAACTCTTCAAGCTCACGGCGGAACAGGTCGGCACGCGGCGGGTAATCGAAGGCCAGGGTCGTCAGGGCAGCAAAGCTGCCGAAGCGGCCCGTATGTTTGCCGTAGATGGTTTCCACACCGATGATGGCGGCAATGATTTCCGCGGGAACACCATAGCGTGCCTCGGCCCGCGCCAGCTTGGCCGCATGCGCGTGCATGAAGCGCTGCCCGGCAGCGATGCGCCGGGGTTCGACAAAGCGCCCGCGATAGGCTTGCCAGGAGCGAATTCCCGGATCGCGCGGCGGCATGATGGCCTTGATTACGGCCGGCAGGTGCCGGGTCTGGCGGAACAGCCTTTCGAGGACGGCCTTGTCCATGGCGTGGCGCCCATGCATGTCGTCGATGAACCGTCGGACATCGTCGCGAGCCGCATAGTGGGCTGCGTTGGCATTGTGGGCGCCAAGCAGGACGAGCAGGACCGTCAGCAGGAATCTCACAGGCGGAACTCACCGATACGCTGGCGCAGGGTCAGCAAGTCTTGCGGGCTTGGCCTGGGGGCATAACGCAGCCGGGCATAGAGCGCAGCGATATCGTGGATCACCTGGGCATGTGCCGGAACCTGGGCGGCGGCGCGTTCGGCGAAGGCCTGCGGGCCTTCCCAGTTGTGCCAGGCGACGCCATGGGCTTCGAGGTGACGGGTGAACTTCCGCCAGGCCAACACAGCCGGGTCCACGCGCATGCGATTGCGCAGCACCCAGCCCGTCAGGCTGAGCAACACCAAGCCGCAAAGCACCGCCAGTGCCGCCGTCATGCTGCGCCAGTCGGGCTCTCCCAGTCCGAGACCGGCAAGGAAGTCCCGCTGCTTTTGCGGGTTGTAGCCCAACACCCACTGGTTCCAGCCATTGGTCACGGCATCGAGGCGATAGCGCAATTCACGTACCCACGACATATCCGTTCGCGCCAGGAATGGGAGCTCCTCGCCCGCCGGAACTGCTGCCGCGAGATTGCTGTTGATGCGGCTCGGAGCGGAAATTGCCGTGGGATCGATGCGGACCCAACCGCGTCCGGCGATCCAGGCTTCGGTCCAGGCGTGGGCATCGTACTGTCGCACCACCAGGTAGCCGTCGACCGGATTGACTTCTCCTCCTTGATAGCCGGCAACCACCCGCGCCGGTACTCCGGCGGCGCGCAGGGCATAGACGAAGGCAGCGGCAAAGTGTTCGCAAAAGCCGCGCTTGGTGTCGAAGAGGAATTCGTCGATCATGTCCGGCCCAAGCAGTGGCGGATTCAGGGTGTAGATCAGGAGCTGCCGGTTGAAGAATTCCTGCGCCGTGGCGAGGATGGCGGCGCCGTCGTCACCATGGCGCCGACGCCAGTCGTCGGCCAGGGCGCGCACGCGAGGATTGCCGCCGGCAGGCAGTGCCAGTGCATCACGCAGGACGGCACGTGACTCGTTGAGGCCGGCAAGGGTTTCCGGCCAGGCGCGCTGGGTGTAGCGCAAGCGGTTGCGCACGATTTGCCGGGTGATGGGCTGGTAATCCGCCGTCAAAGCGCTGTCTGCCGGTAGGTTGCCGGGCATTTCAAGGGAAAACACCCAGAACTTGCCGTTCGGCTCCAGGGTCAGTTCGTAGTCGACCGAAGGACCGCTGACCGCATAGGGGATCTCGGTGTAGGCCGCCAGGGTTTGCCTTACCGACCAAGTGCGGCCGTCGAAGCTCGGCATCACCGGGCCGCGCCAGTAGAGTTGCGATTGCGGTGGCACCTGGCCCTTGAATTGCACGCGAAAGGCGATGGCGTCGGACTGGGAGAGTTGCGCGATGGATCCTGGCGACATGGTTTCGGAAATGCCGGACACCGCGGTGTAGCGGTCCTGAGGCAATCCCCAGAGCGGACCTTGTACCCGTGGGAAGAGCAGGAACAACAGCAGCATGAAGGGCATCGCCTGTGCCAGCATCAGCCCGGCTCGGCGCAACTGCATCAGGGGTGGCGGACGGTCGTCGCTGGCGGCAAGCATGGTCGCCGTGGTGATCAATACCGTCAGGCTGGAAAGCAAGGCGGTGGGGATGGTCTGGGTGAACAGGAACTGTCCAAGTACCAGGAAGTAGCACAGCAGGGCCGTGACGATCGCATCTCGCGCCGCGCGCAATTCGAGCAGCTTCAAGGCTAGAAACACCACCAACAGGGCGATCCCCGGTGTGCGTCCGATGATGCTGCGATATTGCAGGAAGACCCCCACGGTGCCGGCAATCACCAGAAGTACCAGCAGCCATTTGGGTGGCAGATGCCACTGGCGCCAGGTCAATGCCGCGCGCCAGGCGAAGGCGGCGCCCGCCGCCAGCGCCAGCCAGAGTGGAATCTGCTGGGTGAGCGGCAGGAAGGCGGCGAGGGCGCCGGCCAGCAGCCACCAGGCCTGCCGTCGGCTGACCGGACGATTAGCGCGAGCCATGACTGAAAAGTGCCAGCGCCCGCAATCCGGCGGCCAGTTGCCCGGCGCCATTGTCCGGCGCCAGTCGCGTCCCCGGAATGCGCAGCCCCCAGGCGTGGCCCGCTGCGTCGGCGTCGAGCATCCAGCGGGTGAGGATGGAAAGGCGCAGTTCCACGTCCATGGCTTCGGGGAGGGCATCCCACTCCAGCCATACCTGCTGCGCCGTGGCTCCGGAAAACAGCTTGGTCAGCAAGGGACCGTCGTACTGCCGTGCCACCGACTTCCATGCGATATGGCGTGGCGAATCGGCCGCCTGGTGGTCGCGCATGCCGGAGAAATCGTCCGCACCGCGTCCATCGCGGGATACTCCGCGCGCGGTGTCGCTGCTCCATGGCAACGGTGGTGCTTTTGCGGCAGGTGCGGGATATACCAGGCAGGTCAGTTCCGGCACGACATAGCTCCAGGCGCGCACCAGTCCCAGGGGCCAACTGGTTTCGATCGTGATGCGCGGTACCTGCAGCCAGCCGCGTTGCGTGGCCGATACGGGAAGCAGGGCCACGGTGCTGGCCTGGGCGCCAACATCGATTTCGACCGGGTTGTCGGCATCGACAAAAACGCGCAGACAGGTGCGTGGATCGGGACGATGGTTTTCCATGACCAGCGCGAACTGTGCCGTGCTGCCAGCGAAAACCGGGTCGCAGCGGCCGGGGCTGATCTCCAACAACGCCAGGTTGCGGAAGGTGTGCAGGATGGCGACGACACCGAGTCCGGCCAACAGGAACACCAGGGCATGCCCCAGGCTCAGGTTGTAGTTCATCGCGCCAAGGAGGATCACGATCAGCGCCGTGCCGTAACTCAGGCCGGCCAGCGTGGGCAGTACATAGACCCGGCGCTGGGTGAGGATGATGGGCGATGGCTCCGGCGTTCGTACCCGTACCGCCCAGCGCACGAAGTTCTCAACGAGGCGATGGCGCAGCGTCGCCAGCATCGTCAGGGCAGCGGTACGGCCTCGATCAGCGCAGCGGCAAGTCCTTCCGGATCGCTGCGTGCGACCTCGTCCACCGGATGCAGGCGGTGGGCGATGACGCCGGATAGCACGGCCTGTACATCTTCCGGCAGGACATGGTTGCGACCATCGATCGCGGCCCAGGCACGCGCCACGGCAAGCAGCGCAAGGCAGGCACGTGGTGAAAGGCCTGCTTGCCAGCGCGGCGAGGTTCGTGTATAGGCCGCCAGCGCCTGAACATAGTCGATCAGCGCCGGCGAAGCATGGATTTCCCGCACGGCAGTTTGCAACTCGACCAGCCGTTGCGGCGTGATGCGGGCTGCGAGGCCCGCAACCATCTTCTGTCGGTCTGCCCCGGCTAACAACTCTCGCTCCGCAACCGGGTCGGGATAACCGAGTTCAATCTTCATCAGGAAACGGTCGAGTTGCGACTCGGGCAGCGGGAAGGTGCCGATCTGGTGTGCCGGATTCTGGGTGGCGATGACGAAGAAGGGGTCTGGCAGCGGGCGGGTCTTGCCTTCCGCCGTAACCTGGCGTTCCTCCATGGCTTCGAGGAGGGCGCTCTGGGCCTTGGGCGTGGCGCGATTGATCTCGTCGGCGAGCACTAACTGGGTGAAGATCGGTCCGGGATGGAAGTGGAAGGCGCCACTGCCGCGATCGAAGATCGAGACCCCGAGGATGTCCGCCGGCAGCATGTCGCTGGTGAACTGGATGCGCTGGAAATCCAGCCCCAACACCCGCGCCAGAACGTGGGCCAGCGTGGTTTTACCTACGCCGGGCAAGTCTTCGATCAACAGGTGGCCGCGGGCCAGCAGGCAGGCGAGCGCAAGCCGGATCGGCCGCTCCTTGCCGAGGATGATGCGGTTGATGTCGGCAAGTACGGCATCGAGTTCTGGAAGTCTCATCGGGGGCGGGGTTTTGCAGGAACTTTGTTGGATAATAGGCTTTTCGCAACATTGTAAGACATCAGGCAAGACCTCCGTCATGACGATAACCGCATTCATTACCCATCGCGATTGCTGGCAGCACGACATGGGTACCCACCACCCCGAGTGCCCGGATCGGCTCGGTGCCATCAACGACCGCCTGATCGCCTCGGGCCTCGACGTTTACCTCCAGTTTCATGATGCCCCCCTGGCCGACGATGCGCAATTGATGCGCGTCCATCCGCGTGATTACGTCGACCATGTCCGGAACAGCAGTCCGGCGCACGGCATCGTGCACCTCGACCCCGATACCGCGATGTCCCCCGGTACGCTGCAGGCTGCATTGCGTTCCGCGGGCGCCGGATGCCACGCAACTGACCTAGTGATGCGCGGCGAGGCGCAGACGGCGTTCTGTGCGATTCGCCCGCCCGGTCACCATGCGGAAAGCGCGAAGGCAATGGGCTTCTGCTTCTTCAACAACGTCGCAGTCGCTGCGCGGCACGCCCTTGAGGCATGGAATCTTTCACGTGTCGCGATCATCGATTTCGATGTGCATCATGGCAATGGCACCGAACAGATTTTTTCCGGTGATTCACGGGTGTTGATGGCCAGCATTTTCCAGCATCCGTTCTATCCTTACTGTGGCACCGAGAATCCGGCGCCGAACATGTGCAACGTACCGCTGCCGGCAGGCACGCGCGGCGACGAGTTCCGCATGGTGGTGAGCGATGTCTGGCTGCCGCGCCTGCGCGAGTTCAAACCCGAGATGATCTTCATTTCGGCTGGCTTCGATGCGCATTACGAAGACGACATGGCCTCACTGGGGCTCGTCGAGTCCGATTACGCATGGGTGACGCAACAGCTCAAACAGGTGGCCAACGAATACAGCAAAGGGCGCATCGTTTCCCTGCTGGAAGGGGGCTATGTGCTTTCCGCTTTGGCGCGCAGCGTCGTCACCCACGTCAAGGTGCTGGCGGATTTGTAAGCGCGCGTTGCAATGCGGGTTGGCGCCGGTTGATCAGTTAAAATCATCGATCCTGCCACCGTTTCCAGCGGTGGCGCTCTGAGTTTCGGAAACGTTCATGAAGACCATACAGGGTTCCATTCCGGCCATCATTTCTCCGATGCATGAGGACGGTTCGCTCGACCTGCCGGGCTTCGAGCGGCTGCTCGACTGGCATGTCGCCGAGGGGACGGACGCGGTGGTGGTGGTTGGCACCACGGGCGAGTCTCCGACGGTCGATGTCGAGGAGCATTGCGCGCTGATCGAAACCGCGGTACGGCGCATCGGCGGCCGCATCCCGGTTATCGCAGGTACCGGTGCCAATTCGACAAAAGAGGCCATCGAGCTTGCAAAGTTTGCCAAGCAGGCCGGCGCTGACGCGCATCTGTCAGTGGTTCCGTACTACAACAAGCCGACCCAGGAAGGTCTTTTCCTACATTTCAAGGCCATCGCAGAGGCGGTGGAACTGCCGCTCATCCTTTACAACGTACCCGGGCGTACCGTGGCGGATTTGGCGAACGATACCGTGCTGCGATTGTCCCAGATACCCGGTGTGATCGGCATCAAGGATGCGACCGGAAATATCGAGCGCGGCTTCGATCTGCTGAAGCGCGCTCCCGCTGCGTTCAGCGTATTCAGTGGTGATGATCCGACCGCTCCCGCGCTGATGTTGATGGGCGGCAAAGGGTCGATTTCGGTGACGGCGAATGTCGCTCCGCGCCTGATGCATCAGATGTGCGCCGCAGCGATCGCCGGGGACGCGCGACTGACCCGGGAACTTAATCAGCGTTTGATCGGTCTGCATCGCAACCTGTTTCTCGAGGCCAATCCAATTCCAGCAAAGTGGGCCGCTCAGCAGATGGGTTTGGTTTCTGGCGGGCTCCGTTTGCCCATGACCCGACTGTCTCCGGAGTTCCATGAGCGCGTTCGAGTTGCGATGCGAGAAGCCGGCATCGCCATCTGACCGGAATCATGCAAGCGATGAAAAACTCCGTTGTTCTTTTTTTCCTCGGTGCCGGGGTGGTGGCTGGGCTGGCGGGATGCAGCGGCAGCATCCTGCCGGAATCGAAAAAGATCGAATACAAGTCCGCGGGGAAATTGCCGCCACTGGAGATTCCACCGGACCTGACGCAGCAGAGCCGGGACGAGCGCTATACCGTGCCTGACGTCGCCGCGAGCAAAGGCAGCGCAACCTACTCGGCCTATTCGGTAGAACGCGGGGGACAGGCGCGCACCAGCACGGCGCAGGAAGTGCTGCCGCAGGTCGACAAAATGCGCATCGAGCGCTCCGGCACACAACGCTGGCTGGTCGTTGGCGGCAGTCCCGAGCGTTTGTGGCCGGGGGTCAAGGAGTTCTGGCAGGAACTCGGATTCCTCGTAAACGTGGAGCTTCCCGATGCCGGCATCATGGAAACGGACTGGGCTGAGAACCGCGCCAAACTTCCGCAGGACATCATCCGCGGCACGATCGGAAAAGTGTTCGACAGCGTTTACTCGACACCTGAACGCGACAAGTTTCGTACCCGTATGGAGAAGGGGGCCGAGCCGGGTACTGTCGAGATCTATATCAGCCATCGCGGCATGTACGAGATCTATACGAACGAAGGCCGCAGTGAGACGCGCTGGCAGCCGCGTCCAGCCGACCCTGAACTCGAAGCCGAGATGTTGCGCCGCCTGATGGTGCGTCTTGGGGTTGACGAAGCACGAGCGAAATCCCTGGTCGCTGCAGATCAACGGACCGATCGCGCCAAGCTTGCGCGGTCGTCGGACGGGGCCGGCGCAGTGGTGCTCGAAGAGGCGTTCGACAGGGCATGGCGGCGTGTCGGGTTGGCCCTTGATCGGGTCGGTTTCACCGTGGAAGACCGTGATCGTACGCAAGGCCTATATTTCGTGCGTTACGTCGACCCCGAAATCGACAACAAGAAAAAGGACGAAAAGGGCTTCCTGTCGAAACTCGCCTTTTGGCGGGGGAGCGACAGCGGTAAGCCGACCCAGGCGCAATACCGGATCCACCTGAAAGCAGAAGGCGAGGCAACCCGGGTCGAGGTTTTGAGTCGCGAGGGCGGGGTCGATCGTTCCGAGACGTCGAAGCGGATTCTTGGCCTGTTGCACGAGCAGCTCAAGTAGGTCGATTTTCAGTGCGGTTTGCATCACTCGGCAGCGGTAGCCGGGGTAACGCCCTGCTGGTCGAGTCGGGTAGGACGCGCGTTTTGATCGATGCCGGCTTCGGGCCGCGCGAAATCTCGCGCCGTCTCGCACGGTTGGGCGTGCCGGAAAGCGGTGTTGATGCCATATTAGTTACCCATGAGCACAGCGATCACGTCGGCGGCGCCTTTGCTTGTTCAGGTCGTTTTGGCTGGAAACTGCTGATGACAGCCGGTACCCGCGCCGGGTGTCGAGGCTATGCGGCGGATATCGAGACCGCGTTAATTGACAGTCATGCATCCTTTGAAATTGGTGATTTGGCTATCCAGCCGTTTCCAGTTCCTCACGATGCCCGTGAGCCTGTGCAGTTCATACTGACGGATGGGGATTCCCGTTTGGGGGTGCTGACCGATGCCGGACATGTCACGCCACACATGGTGGCCATGCTGGATTGCTCCGATGCGCTCGTGCTCGAGTGCAATCATGATTCATCGATGTTGGCGAACGGAAATTATCCCTTTCCGCTGAAGCAGCGGATTGCCGGCCCGCTGGGGCATCTTGACAATGCCGCGGCTGCCTCGTTGCTCGCGCGAATCGATGGCTCGCGTTTGCGTCATGTCATCGCCGCGCATCTATCGGAACAAAACAATACGCCGACGCGGGCGCGGGCTGCATTGTGCGGCGTTTTGAACTGTGATGCCGACTGGATTGGTGTCGCCAGCCAGGCGACTGGTTTCGATTGGCGGGAGATCTAGAGCAAAAAAAAGCCAGCCCGAAGGCTGGCTTTTTCTTTATTACGTAATTACTTCTTTGCCGGAGCGGCGGGAGCAGCAGCCGGGGCAGCGGCGGGGGCAGCAGCAGCCGGAGCAGCGGCGGGGGCGGCAGCAGCCGGAGCGGCGGCAGGGGCGGCAGCAGCCGGAGCGGCAGCGCCTGCAGCGGGTGCGCCAGCCATGCCGCTCATGCCGGCCATGCCAGCTTGCGCGTCAGCGGGCTTGGGAGCTTCGGCTGCGGGCTTGGGAGCTTCAGCCTTGGGCGGTTCGGCGGGCTTCGGAGCTTCTTGCTTGCTGCAAGCGACGAGGCCAAGCGCGAGGAGGGCGGCAACGAGGAGGGAGTTCTTCATGTGAATTTCCTTTATCGATAGAGGAGCAAAAAAAGTATTGCGAAAAAAATTTTCGCCGGGAGCGACCCGACAACCGAAGATTATAGCGTTTTTGCTTGATCTGGCACGAAAAACAGACGAACAAAATTGCGCCTGCCACACATGCTGCGTCACAGGCCAGTGGTATTCGCACCAAGGCAGGCGTGGGACTGCTCCCACAGTTCCGAGAAACGATCCCACCAGGGGCTGATGGCCGGGGGGTCTTCGATCATCAGAGCCGAACGCGGCTGGTCAAACTGGAAGCGTCGAACGCCGTGCCGATGATCGACCAGGATGTGAGTGTCGGCCAAATGTTTGAGGTTGTCGGGAATTTCTCGCGTCTCCATTTGATGTGAGAAATGGGCAAGCAATTGCATGACACGCGGTGCGTGCTTGCGCACTGTTTCCGGATCGTGCAGCACGATGCGAACTTGCCGGCTACGGTCGGCAGCGAGAAATTCCCCCAGCCAGTCAGCCTGCTGCGGTTCATCGAGTCTTGCTGCCAATAGATCGCGGTCGAAGATTCGAATTTCACGTTTGGCAAGCCGCAAGACCTCCGCGCAACCAGCGCGATAGTCCGCTTCTGTGGTCATTAGCCTGTAGATCGGTTCCATGATCAGCCCTCGTCGCACTGTATCGGCCTGCCTTCGGCCTATCGAATCGTCTGATTATAATCGGCGACCTTTTTTGACCGGGGATGCGGAATGCCGATTGCCGAGGTGGAGTCGCTGGATCACGATGGACGTGGCGTTGCTCATGTGGACGGCAAGGCGATCTTCATCGAGGGTGCGCTACCCGGCGAACTTGTCGAATACGCAAGCTATCGACGCAAGCCGAAGTACGAGAACGCGACCACGACCACCGTCATCCGTGCGTCGAGCCAGAGGGTGGCTCCGCGTTGTCGCCATTTCGGTCATTGTGGCGGCTGTTCGATGCAACATCTGGATCCGGCGGGACAAACCGCAGCCAAGCAGCGGGTACTAGAGGATGCCCTCTGGCATATCGCTCGACTTCGCGCCGAGCAGATACTTCCGCCCATTTCGGGGCTGCCATGGGGGTACAGGCTGCGCGCCCGATTGTCGGTACGCATGGTTCCACGCAAGGGGGGGGCACTGGTCGGCTTCCACGAACGGCACAGCAGCTTCGTCGCAGTGATGGATAGCTGCGAGATTCTGCCGGAACAAGTGTCCGTGCTGATTCCGGAACTCAAGTGCCTGGTTACCGCGATGTCTCGACCGGATCGATTGCCCCAGATCGAGGTGGCGATAGGGGGTAGCAGCACCGTCCTAGTGTTGCGGCATCTGGAGCCCCTGACCGCGAGTGATGAAAACCTGCTCAGGAGTTTTGCCGACCAGCATGGGGTAATTTGGTATCTGCAACCGGCCGGCGTCGATTCCGTACGCCTGTTCCACCCGGTGGACGCGGCGGCTCTGTCCTATGAGTTACCCGATTTCGGACTTCGGCTGAATTTTCATCCCACCGAATTCACGCAAGTGAATCATGGCGTCAACCGGATGCTGGTGCGCCGGGCAATGTCCCTGTTGCGACCGCTGCCAGGGGAACGAATTGCAGACTTGTTCTGCGGGCTGGGGAACTTCACGTTGCCGATCGCCAAGCTTGGCGCCCGAGTTTACGGCATCGAAGGCAGCCAGGCGTTGGTGGATCGGGCTCGCGAAAATGCCGAACGCAACGGACTGGCCTCATGGTGCGAGTTTGGCGTTGCCAACCTGTTCGAGGCTACGGCGGAGAGCTTTGCCGCTTGGGGAGCGTTTGACAAACTGCTGATCGATCCGCCTCGCGAAGGTGCGATTGCGGTCGTCAACGCACTACCCGCAACGGGTGCGCCCGAACGCATCGTCTACGTTTCTTGTAACCCTGCAACATTGGCCCGCGATGCGGCGGTGCTGGTGCATGAGAAGTCCTATCGACTGTCCGCAGCGGGTATCGCCAATATGTTTCCGCAGACCTCCCATCTCGAATCAATCGCGGTATTTGTGCGTGAAGCGTAATTTGAAAGCACAAAAAAACGGCAGCCGAGGCTGCCGTTTTTTTCGCCGTACCACCAGCGCCGACTTTCTCAGTCGCGTTCTCCGGTAAGCGCCATCAGGAGTTGGAGCAGGCTGACGAACACGTTATAGACATCCAGATATACCGCCAAGGTAGCAGAGATGTAATTGTCTTCGCCGCCATGAACGATGCGGTTAATGTCATACAGAATATAGGCGGAGAAAATCACCACAGCGATGGCCGAGATTGCCAGCGCCAAGGCGGGAATCTGCAGGAAGATGTTTGCCAGGATCGCAACCAGCAACAGGATTACGCCGGCAAACAGGAACTTGCCGATGTTCGAAAAGTCGCGCTTGGTAGTCGAGGCGAGCGCCGAGAGGCTGAAGAAAATCGCCCCCGTCCCACCGGCCGCCATGGCGATCAGGGTGCCTCCATTGGCAAACCCCAGCGCAACCTGAAGGATGCGGGAAAGCATCAGCCCCATGAAGAAGGTGAAGCCCAACAGCAGTGCGACGCCAAGGCCGCTATTCTTGTTGCGCTCGATCCCCCACATGAACGCCCAGGCAACGCCCAGGAAAAGCAGGAAAGAAATCAGGGGGCTGCCGGCGAAGAAGGAAAACTTCATTTGGATGCCAGCCAGCGCGCCCAGCACCGTGGGCACCATTGAAAGCGCCAACAGTGCATAAGTGTTGCGCAGCACGCGCTGTTGCTGCAGCGGGATATCCTGCGTTACGGACTGAGGGAAATTCCGGATGTTTTCCATGGTGTAGCGAGGTCTCCTGTTTTGAGGTGCTTTGGCTTCGACTACCTTGCATGCCGGGAGTTCCGCCCACAGCGCGCAGTGCCGGATTATACGTGCGCCGGTCTGGTACGGGAATCGAGGACGGCCATCCTTCCGGCCATTTCGACCGAGCAAGCCGGCGCCGCTTGTCGGGTATGGCGGATGTGTTTATCCTCGGCATGGTCGATGGAGGGATGAAACCATGGCTTCGCTCGACCGGATCCGCACCAAAGGCTTCAGGCACTGGTATGAGCGACAGCTTGTCGAATGTCATGCCTGGTTACTCAGCTGGTTTCTCGGCCTCATCGTCTTGATCAGCGGGGTCGAGCTTGTTGGTGGAAGCGGTCTGGATCACCGAGGTGGCGCCCTGTTGCTGGGGGCGGGCTTGCTTGTCACGCTATACAGCTGGCGGCGCTATCGCCTGATGCTGGAGATTGCCGAACGTCTCGGAGAGCAGGCGGTGTGCCCGGGGTGCAAGGCCTATGCAAAGTTTTCCGTGGAGTCCTCTGGGCCCAGACCAATGCCTGATGGTGGCGATTTTGTGTTGGAAGGGCAAAGTGGCGGAATCTGGTTGCGTGCTCGCTGCCGAAAATGCGGCGATGAGTGGATGATCAAGTGAGACCATGACCCGGCATTCATTCTTGGTAACCCTGAGGACGTGGCTGGGCGTGCCTTGCGCCGTGTTGGGTTGCGTTTTTTCATGCTCCGCGCTTGGACAAGCGGGGTCTGAGCAAGCCACAAACGCGCTGGCCGAGGGGGACGCTTACCCATTGCGGCTTTCCAAGAAATTGGGTGCGTCGCGTAGGGAAATCGATGAGACACCCGTTTCCCGGGCGCCGTTATCGGATCCAGCCGGGCAGACGAGAATCGATACTCGTCGCACTGGCTCCTGGCTACCCGAGGCGGTGCTCGAAGCTGACGTGGATTCAGCGGAAACCAGGGCCACACGCCGCATACCGCTTCCACCGGGGGAGTTGAATACGTCCGGCGTGGTGCGCGCCGGCCGGATGTCGATACAGGATGGGGTTCCCGTGCTGCAACGGCAAGGTGAAACTGCATCAAGCCGAGAGCGTCCTGCCGAAGGCGAATCCCTGAAAGACTAAAGTACAGACGGGCCGCGTGGCGGATGGGGTGGGATTCGAACCCACGGAAGGCTTGCACCTTCGCCGGTTTTCAAG
>CAIVQO010000094.1 GCA_903908065.1 uncultured beta proteobacterium
ACCGGGCGCAAGATCATCGTCGACACCTACGGCGGCGCGGCGCCCCACGGCGGCGGCGCCTTCTCCGGCAAGGACCCGTCGAAGGTCGACCGCTCGGCGGCCTACGCCGGCCGCTACGTGGCGAAGAACATCGTCGCGGCGGGGCTGGCCAGCAAGTGCCTGGTGCAGATCTCCTACGCCATCGGCGTGGCGCAGCCGACTTCGGTGTGGGTGACCACCCAGGGCACCGGCAAGGTCTCCGACGAGAAGATCGCCGAGCTGGTGAAGAAGCATTTCGACCTGCGCCCGAAAGGCATCGTGCAGATGCTCGACCTGCTGCGTCCGATCTACGAGAAGACCGCCGCCTACGGCCACTTCGGCCGCGACGAGCCCGAGTTCACCTGGGAAGCGACCGACAAGGCCGCTGCACTGAGGGCCGACGCCGGTTTGTAAAACCCGTCCCCCAGTGTGTGAAAGGCCCGCCACAGGCGGGCCTTTTTCTTGCCGGCGCCAGTACCGGACGGCACGCCATGGCCGATAATCGCGCCATGAACGATCTCGCGAAAAATGTGTTGGGCGGCATTCTCCAGCCCTGCAGCACCGATCCCATGACCGGATTCTTCCGCACCGGCGATTGCCAGGTGACGGAGGAGGATGTCGGCAACCATGGCGTCTGCATCATCGCCACCGAGGATTTCCTGCGCTTCTCGCGTTCGCGCGGCAACGATTTGTCGACGCCGATGCCCGAGTACGACTTCCCCGGGCTCAAGGCTGGCGATCGCTGGTGCCTGTGCTCGGCGCGCTGGCAGGAGGCGCTGCAGGCCGGCATGGCGCCGCAGGTGGTGCTCGAAGCGACATCCGCTGCGGCGCTGGAAGTGGTGCGCCTGGCCGACCTGAAACGCTACGCCGTGAAACTCGACCAGGAGAAATGATGAGCAATCTCTACAAACTCTCGGCCCGGGCCCTCGACGGCACCAACCGTTCCATGAAGGACTGCAAGGGCAGGGTGCTGCTGTTCGTCAATGTCGCCAGCGGCTGCGGTTTCACGCCGCAGTACGAGGGGCTCGAAGCCCTGTGGCGCAAGTACGGCGAGCGCGGCCTGACGGTACTCGGCTTTCCCTGCAACCAGTTCGGCGGCCAGGAGCCGGGGGGCGAGGCCGAGATCGCGCAGTTCTGCAGCCTGAATTACGAGGTCAGCTTCCCGATGTTCGCCAAGGTGGACGTGAATGGGCCGAACACCCACCCGATCTTCGCCTTCCTCAAGGCGGGCGCGACGGGGGTGCTGGGTACCGAGGCCGTGAAATGGAACTTCACCAAGTTCCTGGTCGACCGCAAGGGCAAGGTGGTCGCCCGCTACGCCTCGGCGACCAAGCCCGAAGACCTGGCAGAGGCTATCGAAAAGCTTCTCTGAAGGCCCCGCGACTCAGGCGGCGGCCTTGGCCGGCTGGCGCCGCGCCGGGCGTGAACGCTCCTCGTCGGCGATCGCGTCATCCTCTTCGGCACCGAAGCGAACGATGTGCACCCCGGCCGGCAGCTCGCTGCGGCGGAGGGAAAGCTCCTTCAGCCAGTCGTTGCCCGGGGGGGCGAGGACATCCATCAGGCTCATTGCACGGCGGGTCATTTGCGGCTCCTGTTTTGCTATCGACTGCGCCGGATCGTTCGCCGCGTCCGGTATCGCGGCCTCCCATGGCTGCCAGCCCTGCATCGGGCTGGCAAAAGTCGAAGGCCCCGCGAAGCGAGGCCTTCGGGCGGCTGGAGGAGGTAGGCCAGCCGCCGGGGATCGTAACTCAGCGCGTCAGGTAAAGGCGCGAATCGGCAAGAAATTTGATGAGGGTCTCGGTGTCCATGGTGCGGGGACTCAAACAAGCGTCGAATTCATGATGGTGTAGATGGGGATAGCGGCCCAAGGTTCAACGCCAATTTGCAACAAGTTGTTGCCGGAATCCAAAATCCCATGGCCGACGCATGGATTTTCTCCCGGCATGCCTTGATAATGATCAAACTGCATTTTTTTCAAGCCCTTAGACTCTCGTAACCTTCGCTACCCACCGTGGTTTCGAAGTGCGGTGTTCCCCCCAAGTCAATTGACCGCAGGCATGAAATCGAAATCCGTGGCGCTCCTGCAGCGCTCGTCCGGCTGGCGCCTGTCGGCCTTGTTTACCCTGCTCACCGTGATCGGCGCGCTGCTGGTCGTCTCGGCCATGGATCTGCTCCTGATGGGCCGGATCACGGCGGATTACCTGCTGACCGGCCTGGTGGCGGCGGCGATCGTGGCGCCGATCAGCCTGAGCCTGCTGAGCCAGGTGCTGCGCGAGCTGGCACGCCAGGAGCAGGCATCGCTGGCCACCCGCGCCGAACTCGCCCAGGGACAGCTCAAGGTTGCGCTCGAATCCACCGACGAAGGCATCCTGATGGTGGCACCCGACGGCAGGATACTGGCCACCAATTCCCGCTTTGCCGAACTATGGCGGGTGCCCCCGGTGCTAGCCGGCTCGGGCGACGACAACGCCCTGCTCAACCATGTCCTCGACCAATTGACCGATCCCGAGGGCTTCCTCTCCAAGGTCAGGCAACTGTACGGCAACGGCGAGGAAGCCAGCGACATCCTGCACTTCAAGGATGGCCGAGTATTTGCCCGCTACACCCGGGCCCTGGCAACCGATGGCGGCCACGGGCGCATCTGGTGCTTCCGCGACGTCACGACGCAGGAAAATACGCAACAGCAACTGGCCGAGCGGGAAGAACTGTTCCGCAGCATCTTCACCCAAGCCAAGGAAGCCATCACCCTGATCGACGCGAAGACGCTGGGCTTCGTCGAGTTCAACGACACGGCCTGCGAAACCCTCGGCTACAGCCGAAGCGAATTCGCCCGCCTCGCGGCCCCCGACATCCAGGCCGAGATGAGCGCCGAATACCTGCGCGAACGGGTGCCGACGGCAATCACCACCGGCTACCGCAACATCGAGACGCAGCACCGGCACAAGGACGGTTCGCTGCGCGACGTGCTGGTCAGCATCAGCGGCATCGAACTGCGTGAGCGCAAGTACCTGGTGGTGACCTGGTCCGACATCACCGAGCGCAAGCTGTCCGGGCGTGCCGTGGCGGAATCGCAACGCCTGCTACAGGCGGTGATCGACACCACGCCGATGCGGGTCTTCTGGAAGGATCGCAACTCCACCTATCTGGGATGCAATCCGGCGTTTGCCTCCGATGCCGGAAAGGCGACCACGGCAGAGGTCATCGGTCGCAACGACCACGAGCTGGGGTGGGCCGCGCAAGCCGACCTTTACCGGGCCGACGACGAGGCGGTGATGAGTTCAGGCCAGCCGCGCCTGTTCTACGAAGAGCCGCAGACCACCCCGGAGGGCAAGCTGTTGTGGTTGCGCACCTCGAAGGTTCAGTTGCGCGATGCGAGCGGCAGCATCATCGGCGTACTGGGCGTGTATGAGGACTTCACCGAGCGCCGCGAAATGCGCGATGCCCTGCGCCAGCGGGAAATCTACCAGCGCGCGCTGCTCGATACCTTCCCCTTCAGCGTCTGGCTCAAGGATGCGGAAAGTCGCTTCCTCTCGGTCAACCAGGGCTTTGCGCAGACCTTCGGCTGGCCTTCGCCGGAATCCCTGGTGGGCAAGTCCGACCTCGACATCGCCCCGGCCGAACTGGCGCAGGCCTATCGCGCCGACGACCGACGGGTGTTCGAAAGCGGGCAGGCGCGGGTCGTCGAGGAAGAGATCGAGACCAACGGACGCCGCGTCTGGTTCGAAACCTTCAAGTCGCCGGTGAGCATCGACGGCAAGGTGATCGGGACCGTCGGTTTCGCCCGCGACATCAGCGAACGCAAGCGTACCGAACAGCACCTGCGGATGGCGGCGGAAGTCAGCCGCACGGTGTTCTGGGAAATCGACTTTCGCTCCCAGCGCCTGGACTACGACCATGGCACGCTGGCGGTGCTCGGGCTGGCGATCGAAAACGCGCCCGCCACCCTTGCCGACTGGCTGGCGCTCCTGCATGCCGACGACCGCCCCGGGTTCGTGAAACGGGTGGAACAGGTGCTCGCCATCGGCACTGACATCTTCGACCATGAATACCGCATCGCCGACGGGCGCGGTGCCCACGAGTGGATCCATACCCGGGCCTGCGTCGTCCAGCGCGACGCCGACGGCATCGCGCTGCGCGCCGTCGGCACCTCGATGAACATCACCTCGCGCAAGCTCAGCGAGCGCCAGCTCTACGACTATCAGGCGCACCTGGAGGACATGATCCAGCAGCGCACCACCGAGCTGGCGCGCGCCAAGGAGGCGGCCGAATCGGCGAGCGTCGCCAAGAGCGCCTTCCTCGCCAACATGAGCCACGAGATCCGCACCCCGATGAACGGCATCCTCGGCATGGCGCATCTGCTGCGGCGAGGCGGCGTGAATGCGGAACAGGCCAGGCGCCTGGACAAGATCGACGCCGCCGCCGAGCACCTGCTGGGCATCATCAACAGCATCCTCGACATTTCCAAGATCGAGGCCGGCAAGTTCGTCATCGAGGAAGCGCCGCTGAACCCGCATACCCTGCTGACCAACGTCCGCTCCATCGTCGCCGAACGCGCCCGCGAGAAAGGCCTGGCGCTGCTGGTGAGCGCCGACCAGCTGCCGGAAACGCTGATCGGCGATGCGACGCGACTGCAGCAGGCCCTGCTCAACTATGCGATCAATGCCATCAAGTTCACCGAATCCGGTTCCGTGACCCTGCGCGCAAGCCAGGTCGATGGCTCGGCGGACATGGTCACGCTGCGCTTCGAGGTCGAGGACAGCGGCATCGGCATCGCCGCGGAGGATCAGGCCCGCCTGTTCCTCGCCTTCGAGCAGGCCGACAACTCGATGACCCGGAAATACGGCGGCACCGGCCTCGGCCTGGCGATCACCAAGCGCCTCGCCAGCCTGATGGGCGGCGAGGTGGGCGTCAGCAGCGTGCCGGGCAAGGGCAGCCGCTTCTGGTTCACGGCGCGACTGCTACGGGCCTCGGCCGCCCACGCCGAGGCCGCCGGCAGGATCTCCGACGCGGAAGCCGCCTTGCGCCTGCGCCACGCCGGCCGCCCCATCCTGGTGGTCGACGATGAACCGATCAACCGCGAGGTGGCCTGCAGTCAGCTGGAGGCGGCGGGCCTGCTGGTGGACCAGGCCGAGGACGGCGCCGAGGCGATCCGGCTGGCGACCGACCGGGACTATGCCGCCGTGATCATGGACATGCAGATGCCGACGCTGAACGGCCTCGATGCCACGCGCGCGCTGCGGGCCATGGCGGCTTACCGGGAAACGCCGATCATCGCCCTCACCGCCAACGTCTTCGCCGAGGACAAGTCGCGCTGCTTTGCCGCCGGCATGAACGACTTCGTCGCCAAGCCCTGCGAGCCGGAATCCCTCTACGCCACCGTGCTGCGCTGGCTGGATCGCGCCTACCCGCTCAACGCATGTCGCCGTCGAGGTAATACCAGCGCCCGTCCTCGCGGCGGAAACGGCTCGCTTCGTGGATGCGCTGCGCACGCCCGCCGACGCGGCAGCGGGCGACGAATTCCACCGTGGCCTCAGCGCCGACTTCGCTGTGCGCCATCACTTCCAGCCCCAGCCATTTCGGCGCCGGCGTGCTCGCCAGATCCAGCGCAGGCGGCCGCGTCGTGGCGTGCCAGGTGGCCAGCAGGTAAGTCTCCAGCCCGCGCACGTAGGCGCTGTAGCGCGATCGCATCAGGGATTCGGCATCGGGCGCCGCTGCGCCGGCATGCCAGCGCCCACAGCATTTGTCATAGGGCAGGGGTCGGCCGCAGGGACAGGGGTCGGCCTGCGTCGGCGGCGCAGGGCGCTTCATGGCGGCGGCTTTCCGGAATCCGGTGGCAAGGCGCATTTCGGACAGGGCCGGCCAAAGGGCGAAATGTAACGCCACCAGATCCAGGCCAGCACCGGCAGCAGGCCCAGCAAGGCGATGTCGTCCCATCCCGGCTGCACCAATTCCCCCTTCCACCAGGCGACCGCGGCGCGGATCGCCTCGATCAGCAACACCAGGTAGCCGAAGGCCGCCGAGAGCAGCAGCAGGCGCGTCATTTCCCGGCGTACACCCAGTCCAGCAGCGCATCCTGCGCCGGCTGGGCGGCGGCGGCATTGGCGTGGTTGACGAAGAACACCACGATCCAGCGCCGGCCGGACTTGTCCAGCACCCAGCCGGCGATGCTGCGTACGCCTTCCAGGGAGCCGGTCTTGATGTGGGCCTGGCCGGCGACGCCGTTCTGCTTCAGGCGCCGCTTCATGGTGCCGTCGGTGGCGGTCACCGGCAGCGAGGCCAGCAGCTCGGGCATCACCGCGCTCTTCCATGCGGCCTGCAGCAGGCGGCCCAGGCCTTCGGCCGAGATACGTTCGCGGCGCGACAGGCCGGAGCCGTTTTCCAGCACCAGTTCGGGCAACGCGATGCCACGCGCATCGAGCCAGGCACGGATCGCGGCGTCCGCGTCCTCCGGCGTGGCGGGCCGTTTGCCGGCCTCCATGCCCAGCGTCAGGAACAGCTGGCGCGCCATCACATTGTTGGAAAACTTGTTGATGTCGCGCACCACCTCGGCAAGAGTCGGCGCTGGCAACACGGCGACCTGTCGCGCCGTGGCGGGTACCGGGCCGTCGCGCACGGCGCCGGACAGCGTGCCGCCCAGTTCGGACCAGAGCTGCTGGAATACGCCAAGCACGAATTGCGGATGGTCCTGCACGGCGATGTTCCAGCGCTGCTCCGGGCAGGCGCCGGGGAACACCCCGGTCAGCACCAGGCGCGTGATCGGGCCGTGAGCGAACACGTCGGCACGCAAGCGTTCCTTCCAGTCGCCGCAGACCGTGCCGTTGCCCAGCACGATCTTGTTGCTGATGTCGAGGTTGCCGGGCGCCGGCTCGGAAAGCACGGTCAGCGTCTTCGCCTGCGGATCGGGAATCAAGTGCAGCGTCACTGCCTTGAAATTCACCAGCAGCGCATCGGGCGCCACGTTGTAAGGCCTTAGCGGCTGCGCATCGAAACGCGCCGGATCGGCGCTGCCATTGACGGCAAAGGCCGACCGGTCCAGCACCAGGTCGCCTCGAATTTCCCGGATGCCGTGCGCACGCACCATGCGCAGCAGGCGGCCGAACTGGTCGTAGGTCAGCCTGGGGTCGCCGCCCCCGCGTATGTGCAGGTCGCCGTTCAGCACACCCTCGGCCAGGGTGCCATTGGCATGGACTTCGGTCTTCCAGGTGTAGGCCGGGCCGAGCAGGTCGAGCGCGGCATAGGTGGTCACCAGCTTCATGGTCGAGGCCGGGTTCAGGGCGGCACGCGCATTCACCGCGAGCCGGGGCTGCGCCGCGTCGACCTCGCGCACCCAGGCGGCGGTCGCCGAGGGCGGGATGCCGGCAGCCCTCAGGGCCTGCGCAACGGACGCCGGCAACTCGTCGGCGCGCGCCAGGGTGGCGGCGACCGCAGCCAGCAGGAAGATCGCAATTCGCATGCGCCGATCTTATCCCGGGGGCGGCGTCGGCGGTTTCCTTGTCGGCGGCTAGAATCGGGCGAAAACGAGGAGAAAAAATGGATTCCCCCGCCTGGAGCCCGAGCCCCGCCGTCGTCGCGGCCGCCAAGCTGACCGCCTTCACCGACTGGCTGGCGCGCGAAAAAGGCCTGCGCTTCGCCGACTACGAGGCGCTCTGGCGCTGGTCGGTCGACGACCTCGAAGGCTTCTGGGGCGCAGTCTGGGACTACCACGCGATTCCCGCCGCCACGCCGCGCACCGCCGTCCTCGCCGCTGCCACCATGCCCGGCGCACGCTGGTTCCCCGGCGTCAGCATGAACTACGTGGAGCAGGTGTTCCGCCACGCCACACCGGCACGCCCGGCGATCGTCAGCCGCAACGAAGCCGGCGAACAGCGCGAGCTGTCCTGGGCCGAGTTGCAGCGCCAGGTAGCAGCGCTGGCCGCCAGCCTGCGTGCGATGGGCGTGCAGCGCGGCGACCGCGTCGTCGCCTACCTGCCCAACATTCCCGAGACGGCAGTGGCCTTCCTCGCCGTCGCCAGCCTGGGCGCGATCTGGTCGGCCTGCTCGCCCGACATGGGGCGCATTGCGGTGCTCGACCGCTTTCGCCAGATCGCGCCCAAGGTGCTGATCGCCGTCGATGGCTATCGCTATGGCGGCAAGGGGTACGACCGCCGCGAATTGATCCACGAACTGTTGGGCGAACTGCCCAGCATCGATCACATGGTTCTGCTGCCCGGTCTCGACGCCGGCGCCGATGCCGCCGAATTTGCCAATTGCACGGCCTGGCCGCAGGCCACGGCCGGCAAGGCGCAGCTGAGGGTCGAGCACGTGCCCTTCGAGCATCCGCTGTGGGTGGTGTATTCCTCCGGCACCACCGGCCTGCCCAAGCCCATCGTCCATTCCCAGGGCGGCATCGTGGTCGAGCACGTCAAGCTCGGCGCCTTCCACCTCGACCTTGGCCCGGAAGACCGCTTCCACTGGTTTTCCAGCAGCGGCTGGATCATGTGGAACTGCCAGATGGCAGGCCTGCTGATGGGCAGCACCATCTGCATCTACGATGGCAACCCGGGTTGGCCGGACTGGAACGCGCTATGGCGCTTCGTCGGCGAGACGCGGGTGAACTTCTTCGGCGCTGGCGCCGCCTTTTTCCTGTCCTGCCTCAAGGCCCATGTTGAGCCGAACGAGGTGGCCGATCTCTCGCACTTGCGCGCCGTCGGCTCCACCGGTTCGCCCTTGCCGCCCGAGGGCTACCAGTGGATCTACGACCACGTCGGGCGCGACCTCTGGCTCAACGCGATTTCCGGCGGCACCGATTTCGCCGGCTGCTTCGTCGGCGGCGTGCCGACCCTGCCGGTGTACCTGGGCGAGATGCAGTGCCGCTGCCTGGGCGCAAAAGTCGAGGCCTTCGACGAAGCCGGCAAGCCGCTGATCGACGAAGTCGGCGAACTGGTCTGCGGCGCGCCGATGCCCTCGATGCCGCTAATGTTCTGGAACGACCCGGGCGACGCGCGCTATCGCGAGAGCTATTTCGACATGTACCCCGGGATCTGGCGCCACGGCGACTGGATCCGCATCACGCCGCGCGGCGGCGCCATCATCTACGGCCGATCGGACGCCACCATCAACCGCCACGGCATCCGCATGGGCACCAGCGAACTCTATCGCGCGGTCGAGGAACTGCCGGAGATCATGGACAGCCTGGTGGTCGACCTCGAATACCTGGGCCGCGAGAGCTACATGCCGCTGTTCGTGGTGATGCGCCCCGGCCACGCGCTGACGCCGCAGCTCGAAGCCGCGCTGCGCGAGCGCATCAAGCAGGCGCTCTCGGCGCGCCACGTACCCAACGAGATCTTCGACGTGGCCGAGGTCCCGCGCACCCTGTCGGGCAAGAAGATGGAGCTGCCGGTGAAGAAGCTGCTGCTCGGCCAGGCCATCGACAAGGTGGCCAACCCCGACGCCATGGCCAACCCGGCGAGCCTGCAGTGGTTCGTCGACTTTGCCGCGCGTCGTGCGGCCAAGGAGCAACAGCTATGAACGACCGCATCGCCGTCCCTTTGCCGAAGTCCTACCTGCTGCTCAACCACGGCCCGACGGTGCTGGTCTCCAGCACCCACGGTGGCAGGCAGAACGTGATGGCGGCGGCCTGGAACATGGCGCTCGATTTCGACCCGCCCAAGGTGGCGGTGGTGATCGACAAATCGACGCTGACCCGGGAATTGGTCGAGGCCTCGGGCGAGTTCGTGCTCAACGTGCCGGCGCGCGGGCAGGCGGCGCTGACACTGGCGGTGGGCAGCGAGTCCGGGCGCGGCATGGACAAGATTCTGAAAGTCGGCGCTGGAACTACGGCGGCCAGCCGCGTCGGCGCGCCGCTTATAGCCGGCTGCCTGGCCTGGCTGGAATGCCGCGTGATTCCCGAGCCGCACATCCAGCAGACCTACGACCTGTTCCTCGGCGAAGTGCTGGCGGCCTGGGCCGACCCGGCCGCCTTTTCCGACAACCGCTGGCACTTCCCCACCGACGACCGGCGCAGCATCCACTACCTCTCCGGCGGCAGCTTCTTTGCCACCGGCGAGGAATTCAAGGCCTAGCGCGCGAACGGCGCCACGCCGATCAGCCAGGCGTGGCCCCAGAAGGCGAAGCCGGCCCAGGCCAGCGTGCCAATTGCCACCCCGGTCGCTTCGCAAGGCCAGCACGGTGCGGGGAAGGTCCGTCCGGAAGCGCGGTCGCGCCGCCGCGCCGAAGCAAAGCTCGCCACCGCCCAGGCCAGGAAGGCGCCGAACAGCAGCAGGTCGGCCAGGTTGCCATTGGCCAGCAGATGCGCCAGCGCCCAGAGCTTGACGCCGGCCACCATCGGGTGGCCGACCCTGGACTTGATATAGCTCGCCGGAACGTAGGCGACGGCAATGAGGATGAAGGCCGGCAGGGTCAGCAAGGCGGCGACATGGCGTGTCCATGTCGGCGTCGGCCACAAGGGAAGCGGCTCGGCGCGTGCCAGGCCATACCCCCAGACGATCAAGCCCAGACCGATCGCCGAGGCGAGTGAGTACAAACCCTTCCAGCGCGCTTCGCCGCCGCGGGCAATCTGCGACTGGCGCCAGCCGTCGGCAAAAATGCGCACCGAGTGAACCCCGAGGAAGATCAGCAGACCAAGGACTAGGACGGACATGGTGCACTTTCCGCAACATTGAAGTCTCAAGATCATACTTGCGAAGCGGCCGTCCAAGGCCCATCTTGCAGACATCGCCCCAAGGAGAACGCCATGTCCCGCCGCCTGCAGCAGATCATTCCCTCCCACGCCACCTCGGATGGCGCCGGCGTCAGCCTGCGCCGCAGCCTGGGCGCCACGCAGGGCGCCCGCGTCGATCCCTTCCTGATGCTCGACGAGTTCTTCTCCGATGACCCGGACGACTACATCGCCGGCTTTCCCGCACACCCGCACCGCGGCTTCGAGACCGTGACCTACATGCTCGACGGCCACATGCTGCACGAAGACCACCTCGGCAACCGCGGCGACCTGATGCCCGGCGGCGCGCAATGGATGACCGCCGGGCGCGGCATCATCCATTCCGAAATGCCGCAGCAGGAAAGCGGCCGCATGCGCGGCTTCCAGCTGTGGATCAACCTGCCGGCGGCAGAGAAGATGAAACCCGCCTCGTATTGCGACATCCGGCCCGAGGACATCGGCGAAGCCGAGCTGCCGGGCGGCGGCCTGGTCCGTGTCATCGCCGGCCGCGTCACACTGGCGAACGGCGAGGTGGCCGGGCCGGTACAGGGCCTGAGCACCGAACCGCTCTACCTCGACGTGCGCCTGCCCGCCGGAGGCAGTTTCGTCCAGGCACTCCCAGCCGGCCATAGCGCCTTCGTCTACACCTACGAGGGCAGCGTCGCTGTCGGTTCGCCCGCCGATGCCCGCCGCGTGCCGACCCAGGCCGCCGGCGTGCTGGGCGGCGAGGGCGAGGTGGAACTGCACGCGGCCGACGGCCCGGCACGCTTCCTCCTGCTGGCAGCGAAACCGCTGGGCGAGCCGGTGGTGCAGTACGGCCCCTTCGTGATGAACACCCGCGAAGAGATCGAACAGGCGGTCGCCGACTATCGCAACAACCGGCTGACCAGCGCCTGATCCCTGGGCGCGCCGGGGGCCGGCGCAGAGCCCGGCCGCCTACGGGTTTTTACGCATGGCAGGAGAAACCGACTGACCCTATAGTGCATTGGCCGCCCGCCCTCGAGCTGCGGCGCTCGCGTTGCCGATCCGAAAGCCCAGGAATGTTCGCGAACTGCACCTACCTGCCCGCCACGCCCGAAGCCCTGACCGCCACCCTTGACGACTGGCGGGGGGCAAGCGCGTCCCGCGGCGCCCTGCTGCTCTTGCCCGAGGCGGAAGCTCAGGTGCTGCCTGCCCTGCAGCAGGTATTCCGCGCGCGCGACATTCCGCTGGTCGGGGCGATCTTTCCGAAACTGGTGCAGCAGGGCGACTTTGTCGATCAGGGTGCCTGGCTCATCACGCTCGACCCCATGCCGGCGCATTTCCTCCTCGACCGGCTCGGCTCCGGTCAGCGGACCGCCCATTCGCGCATCGCCAGCGCCGCACGCGAGCGGAAGGGGAACGCGGAAAGGCCGACGCTGTTCCTGATCTTCGATGCCATGGTCCCCAACATCGGCAGCATCCTCGACGGGGTGTATCGCAGCGAGCGCAGCGGCTTTCGCTATGCCGGGGTGAATGCCGGCAGCGAAAGCTTCCAGCCCATGCCCTGCCTGTTCGACCGCGACACCCTGCTCGGCGACGGCGTCCTCGGCCTGGTCCTGCCCGACCAGACACCGACCACCGCCCACGGCTACCCGGTAGGCAAGTCCCTGATGCAGGCCACCTCGGCGGTGGGCAACCGCATCGAGCTGATCGACCGCCGGCCGGCCATGGAGGTGTATCGCGACGTCATCGCCGCCGAATTCGGCATCACCCTGACTCCCGAAAATTTCTACGATTACGCGGTGCATTTCCCCTTCGGCGTGGTTTCCGCCCTCGACGTGATGGTGCGCATTCCCGTCAGCTTCGATCCGGACGGCAGCATTTATTGCGTCGGCGAGGTGCCCAACCAGGCGATCCTGCGACTGCTGCGAGCGCCCGGCCCGGACTCGAATGCCTGCATCGACAGCATTGCCGGCGCCCTGCCCGGCCTTGGCGGCCGCGACTGGCTGCTGACGTTCTACTGCGCCGGCCGGCGCATGCATTTCGGCGCCGCCGCCTCCGACGAGCTCGGCAGGCTGGCCGCAACGACGGGAGTAGGCGCCCTGGCAGGCGCGCTGTCACTGGGGGAAATCACGACCAGCGCGGAATTCGGCATTCCCGAATTCCACAACGCGGCGATCGTCTGCCTCTGAACGCAGACCGCTCCTGAACCAGCCGGGTTTGGGGCGGGAGGCAGCGGGTGATTGACGCCCTCGGCGTTCGTACGCGTTTTCTTTGAATGACCGGCATCGCTTTGTTTGCAAGATCAGGGCCTAGTCACGCCGGCTTAGGGCTCCACCACGGGCATTGGTGACACAGACCGAGATCGCCGACCTCATGGCGCGGCTTCGCCACACCTGCGAAACGGCTGGCTATCTCCCGCCGAAACCCGGCGCCTGAGGGTTCCGGGGGCTTCCTTTTCCCTAGCCGTAAAAGGTTTTTTCATTTCAGGACTTGAAGGACGCGGAACTTGCCACTATTATTAGCACTCCTGTTCGGCGAGTGCTAATAATTTCTGCACTCTCCGGCAATGTTCGCGCGGTGCTCCCGCGTCCGATTTTGTTACACACTCAGTTCTAGAGGAGAGCAAGTCCATGAAAATCCGTCCTTTGCATGATCGCGTGATCGTCAAGCGCCTTGAGGAAGAGCGCAAGACCGCTTCCGGCATCGTGATTCCCGACAACGCCGCCGAAAAGCCCGACCAGGGCGAGGTCAAGGCCGTGGGCGCCGGCAAGATCCAGGACGACGGCAAGGTGCGCCCGATGGCGCTCAAGGTTGGCGACCGCGTGCTGTTCGGCAAGTACTCCGGCCAGACCGTCAAGGTTGACGGCGAGGAGCTGCTGGTCATGCGCGAAGAAGACATCATGGGCGTTGTTGAAGCCTGATAACCACGGAATTACAGGAGATACATTCAAATGGCAGCTAAAGAAGTTCAATTCGGCGATTCCGCGCGTCAGCGCATGGTGGCTGGCGTCAACATCCTGGCCGACGCGGTCAAGGTTACCCTCGGTCCCAAGGGCCGCAACGTGGTGCTCGAGCGTTCCTTCGGCGCCCCCACCGTGACCAAGGACGGCGTTTCCGTCGCCAAGGAAATCGAACTCAAGGACAAGTTCCAGAACATGGGCGCGCAGATGGTCAAGGAAGTTGCTTCCAAGACCTCCGACGTCGCCGGTGACGGCACCACCACCGCCACCGTGCTGGCCCAGTCGATCGTCCGCGAAGGCATGAAGTTCGTCGCCGCCGGCATGAACCCGATGGACCTGAAGCGCGGCATCGACAAGGCCGTGCTGGCCGTGACCGAGGAACTGAAGAAGATTTCCAAGCCCTGTACCACCTCCAACGAGATCGCCCAGGTAGGATCGATCTCCGCCAACTCCGACTCCGACGTGGGCAAGATCATCGCCGACGCGATGGACAAGGTGGGCAAGGAAGGCGTGATCACCGTCGAAGACGGCAAGTCGCTGCAGAACGAACTCGAAGTGGTCGAGGGCATGCAGTTCGACCGCGGCTACCTGTCGCCCTACTTCATCAACAATCCGGACAAGCAGATCGCCATCCTGGACAACCCCTTCATCCTGCTGCACGACAAGAAGGTCTCCAACATCCGTGACCTGCTGCCCGTGCTGGAGCAAGTCGCCAAGGCCGGCCGTCCGCTGCTGATAATCGCCGAAGACGTAGACGGCGAGGCGCTGGCCACCCTGGTGGTGAACAACATCCGTGGCATCCTCAAGACTGTCGCCGTCAAGGCCCCGGGCTTCGGCGACCGCCGCAAGGCCATGCTGGAAGACATCGCCATCCTGACCGGCGGCACGGTGATCGCCGAGGAAGTCGGCCTCACCCTCGAGAAGGCCACCCTGAAGGACCTCGGCCAGGCCAAGCGCGTCGAAGTGGGCAAGGAAAACACCACCATCATCGACGGCGCCGGTTCGGAAGACACGATCAAGGGCCGCGTCACCCAGATTCGCGCCCAGATCGAGGAAGCCACCAGCGACTACGACAAGGAAAAGCTCCAGGAGCGCGTGGCCAAGCTGGCCGGCGGCGTGGCGCTGATCAAGGTCGGTGCCGCCACCGAAGTCGAGATGAAGGAAAAGAAGGCCCGCGTCGAAGACGCGCTGCACGCCACGCGTGCCGCCGTTGAAGAAGGCATTGTCGCCGGTGGCGGCGTGGCCCTGCTGCGTGCCCGTGCCGCCGCCTCGATCAAGGGCGACAACCACGAGCAGGACGCCGGCATCAAGATCGTGCTGCGCGCCCTCGAGCAGCCGATGCGCGAAATCGCCGCCAACGCCGGCGACGAGCCGAGCGTGGTGATCAACAAGGTGCTGGAGGGCAAGGGCAACTTCGGCTACAACGCCGCCACCGGCGAGTACGGCGACATGGTGGCGATGGGCGTGCTGGACCCGACCAAGGTCACCCGCACCGCGCTGCAGAACGCCGCCTCCGTGGCCGGCCTGATGCTGACCACCGACTGCATGGTGGCCGAGTTGGTCGAAGACAAGCCGGCCGGCGGTGGCATGCCCGGCGGCATGGGCGGCATGGGCGGCATGGGCGGCATGGGCATGGACATGTAATTCGCCTTCGGCGAATTACAGTCCATATCCCAATAGAAGGAACAGGAGGAAACCCAGGTTTCCTCCCGTTACCCTCCTTCCTACGGAACCTGCACCGATCGGCATAGGGGCGGCCAGCATTCGCTGGCCGTTCCCCTGCCACACCACCGGGCATGCGGGTCCGCACCGGGCGGTTCGAGAAGTTGAGGTTATGTGAGACGAGGCATGCCAAGGCGGTCGA
>CAIVQO010000095.1 GCA_903908065.1 uncultured beta proteobacterium
GAAGGCCTCAACCAGCTCTCTGAAGTCACCCAGAACGGATTGACCGACGTCGCCCGCATCCTGCAGCGCGTCGCCAGCGGCGACCTGACGCAGAAGATCGACGCCGACTACCAGGGCATCTTCGGCCAGCTGAAGGACGACACCAACACCACCATCGAGCGCCTGCGCGAAGTGGTCGGCCGCATCAAGGACGCCACCGAGGCGATCAACATCGCCTCGCAGGAAATCGCCGCCGGCAATGCCGACCTCTCCAGCCGTACCGAAGAGCAGGCCTCCAGCCTCGAAGAGACCTCCTCGGCCATGGAACAGCTCAATGCCACGGTGCGCCAGAACGCCGAGAACGCGCGCCAGGCCAACGACCTGGCCAAGA
Organism: uncultured beta proteobacterium; assembly: GCA_903908065.1. Classification (GTDB taxonomy): domain Bacteria; phylum Pseudomonadota; class Gammaproteobacteria; order Burkholderiales; family Rhodocyclaceae; genus Sulfuritalea. The sequence goes on from CAIVQO010000095.1 coordinate 371, forward strand.
CCTCGAATGCCGGGGTGGTCAAGGGCGGCCAGGTAGTGAAGGAGGTGGTGGTCACCATGGGCGAGATCCAGGCCAGCTCGAAGAAGATTTCCGACATCATCGGCGTGATCGATTCGATCGCCTTCCAGACCAACATCCTGGCCCTGAACGCGGCGGTGGAAGCCGCCCGTGCCGGCGAGCAGGGTCGCGGCTTTGCCGTGGTGGCCTCCGAGGTGCGCAACCTGGCGCAGCGCAGTGCGACGGCCGCCAAGGAGATCAAGACCCTGATCGCCGAGTCGGTGGACAAGGTCGAGTCCGGCGCCAAGCTGGTGCAGGAAGCCGGGACGACGATGGACGAGGTGGTGGCGAGCTTCCAGCAGGTGGCGGGGCTGGTGACCGAGATCGCGTCGGCCTCGCGTGAGCAGTCCTCGGGCATCGAGCAGACCACCCAGGCGGTGGGTCAGATGGACGAGGTGACGCAGCAGAACGCGGCCCTGGTCGAAGAGGCGGCCGCTGCCGCCGAGAGCCTGGAAGAGCAGGCGCGCGGCCTGGTGCAGACGGTGTCGATGTTCAAGCTGGCCGAGGGTGCGTCCTCCCGTTCGACGCTGCTGGCCCCCGTGCTGCGCGATGCGACGCCGCGCCAGCTGCCGCCAGGCTCACGTTCCGCTCCCCGTCCCGCCCCAGGCCGCAAGTCCCCTCCCCCCCATCTCGCCGATGCCACCGAGCAGTGGGAAGAGTTCTGATCATCCATCCATGAAAGTCGGCGCCCGCAGGACGGCGATGGCCTCGCGGCCATCGCCCGCCGCAAGCGCCCGCTGAGACGACCGCCATGGCGATTGCCGCAGAGCCCCGCGAACGCGAGTTCCATTTCACGGACTCGGACTTCGAACGGGTACGCAAACTGATCTACAAGCACGCCGGCATCTCGCTGGCGCCGATCAAGCGCGACATGGTGTACAGCCGCCTGGCACGCCGCCTGCGCGCGCTGGGCATCACCAGTTTCGGCGAGTACCTGGCGCACCTCGAAGCCAACGACGACACCGAGCGCGAAACCTTCGTCAATTCGCTGACCACCAACCTCACCTCCTTCTTCCGCGAGGCGCACCATTTCGACATCCTGACGCGGCATCTGCGCACGCTGCAGCAGCGGCCGATACGCATCTGGTGTTCGGCGGCCTCCACCGGCGAGGAACCCTACACGCTGGCGATGACGGCCTGCGAAGCCTTCGACAGCCTGACGCCACCGGTCTCCATCGTCGCTAGCGACATCGACACCAACGTCCTGGCCACGGCACAGCGTGGCGTATACCCCATGGAGCGGGTGGAAAAGCTGAGCAAGGAGCGCCTGCGCCGCTTCTTCCTCAAGGGCACCGGCACCAACGCCGGCCAGGCCCGCGTGCGTCCGGAACTGCAAAAGCTGCTGGAGTTCACCCGCATCAACCTGCTCGATGCCCGGCTGCCGCTGCAAGGCAGCTTCGACGTGATGTTCTGCCGCAACGTGATGATCTATTTCGACAAGCCGACGCAGTACGCGATCCTGAAGAAGTTCGTGCCGCTGCTGCGCGAGGACGGGTTGCTGTTCGCCGGCCACTCGGAAAGCTTCCTCCATGCCGCCGACCTGTTCCGTTCGCTCGGCCGCACCGTGTATGAACGCGCCGACCGGCCCGACCACGGCCGCCACGGAAGGATCTGAGCATGGATGCCGGATTCATCGAGCACCTGGCGAGCAACCGCTACTTCGACCCCACCTTCGGCGCCGAGGCGGTAAAGGTGCTGCCGGGCGAATACTTCGTCACCACCACCGACATGCTGCTGGTCACCGTGCTCGGCTCCTGCGTCTCGGCCTGCATCCGCGACAAGACCAAGGGCATCGGCGGCATGAACCACTTCATGCTCGCCGACTCGGGCGAGGCCGGCCCCAACTCCGCCTCGGCCCGCTACGGCACCTATGCCATGGAGATCCTGATCAACCACCTGATCAAGCTCGGCGCCCGGCGCGACCAGCTCGAGGCCAAGATCTTCGGCGGCGGCCGGGTGATGGCCGCGCTGTCCAGCTCCAACGTCGGCGAACGCAACAGCAGCTTCGTGCTCGACTTCCTGCGCACCGAGGGCATCCCGGTGATGGCCCGCGACCTGCTGGATGTGTATCCGCGCAAGGTGTATTTCTTTCCCAATACCGGCCGCGTGCTGGTGAAAAAGCTGACCCGCATGCATAACGACACCCTCGCCAAGCGCGAGCGCGAATACGCGGCGCGGCTCAACGAAGCGCCGATCGCCGGCGACGTGGAGCTGTTCTGACCATGGCCATCAAGGTACTGATTGTCGACGACTCGGCGCTGATGCGCGCCCTGCTGACCGAAATCATCAGCGGCGCCGAGGATCTCGAAGTCGTCGGCGCCGCGCCCGACCCGATCGCTGCGCGCGAAATGATCAAGGCGCTCAATCCTGACGTGCTGACCCTGGATGTCGAGATGCCGCGCATGGACGGCCTGGAATTCCTCGACCGCCTGATGCGCCTGCGGCCGATGCCGGTGATCATGATTTCCTCCTTCACCGCCGCCGGTTCCGAAGTCACCCTGCGCGCGCTGGAACTCGGCGCCGTGGATTACCTGGCCAAGCCCCAGGCCGGCAACCTGGCGGTGCTGCAGGCCTATGCCGACGAAATTCGCGACAAGATCCGCGCCGCCGCCGGCGCCCGGCTCAAGGCCGCGCCGCGCCACGCCGTGGCACCGGCGCCGACTCTTGCGCCGGCGACGTCCGGTTTCTCGCCGCGCCTGCTGGGCGAGACCGTGATCGGCATCGGCGCATCGACCGGCGGCACCGAGGCGATCAAGGACGTGCTGGCCGCCCTGCCGGCGCAGATGCCGCCGATCGTGATGGTGCAGCACATGCCGGAAACCTTCACCCCCTCCTTCGCCAAACGCCTGGACAGCCTCTCCAAGCTGAGCGTGATCGAGGCCCAGGGCGGCGAGCGCCTCAAGCCCGGCACGGCCTACCTCGCCCCCGGCCATTCCCACATGCGGGTGCGCAAGGTCGCCGGCGGCTACCAGCTCGACCTGTCCCAGGACGAGCCGGTGAATCGCCACCGCCCTGCCGCCGACGTGCTGTTCCACTCGCTGGCGGAGCAGCTCGGCCGCCGCGCGATCGGCATCATCCTCACCGGCATGGGCAAGGATGGCGCCCAGGGCCTGCTGGCGATGCGCCAGGCCGGCGCCTGGAACATCGGCCAGGACCAGGCCAGCTGCGTGGTGTATGGCATGCCGCGCGAAGCGGCCGCCGTCGGCGCACTGGACGAGGTAGCAGGCCTGGCGCAGATTCCCGCGGAACTGATGTCACGGCTGAGGAAACTCGACGGACAGTAGAATGTTCGATGCGAGGCCCCCCCTCACTGACGCTTTCGCCGCCATGTCCTCCACATCCCTCCATCCCGACGCGCGCATCAATTTCCTGCTCGAAGGCGCCGGGGTCGGCACCTGGGAATGCAACCACGTCACCGGAATGCTGTCGCATAACGGGGCCTTCATCTCGGGCGTCGGCGTCTCGCCGGCGCTGATCGAGTCGAAGCTGGAGGATTGGGTCGCCTCGGTGCATCCCGACGATCGCCAGCGGATGATGACGGAGTTCTATACCGCCGCGCCGCGCTTCGAAAGCGAATATCGCGTTGGCCGCGAATCGGGCGACTGGCTGTGGGCCAATGTCCGCGGCAGCGTGCTCGAACGCGGGCCCGACGGCAAGATCTGGCGCAGCGCCGGAACCATCACCGATGTCAGCAGTCGCAAGCAGGTCGAAATCCTGCTGCAGGCCCAGCACGACTTCTCCGGCCTGCTGCTCGGCGACCCCGACCGCAAGGCGCTGTATGCGGCCATTCTCGATACCGCGCTCAAAATGCCCGACCTCGATGGCGGCGGGCTCTACCTGCGTCGCAACGACGGTGGTTTCGGCCTGGTCGCCGACCGCGGCCTTTCTCCCGAATTCGTTGCCAGCGTTGCCGTCCTGCCGCCCGACGCGCCCCAGACGGAACTGATTCGGCGCGGCCAATTGCTGTGTGCCTGCACCGAACCAACGACAGGCTGCACCCATGTCGAGCTGCTGCAAGCGCCGAACCTGGTGACCGAAGGCATCCGCGCCCTAGTGGTGCTGCCCATCGTGGTCGACGGCAATTCCGTCGCCTGCCTCAACCTGGCGAGCAAGCAGCGCAACACGATACCGCCGAACACGGTCGGTGCGCTGGAAACCCTGACGCGGCAGTTCGCCCAGGCCTTGTCGCGGCTGGAAGCCCGCGAAGACGCCAGGAATCGGGAAGCCAACTTCGCTGGATTGTTTGCCGCGCTCGACGACTACCTTTTCGTTGTCAGCCTCGACGGGCGGGTACTGCACTACAACCGTGCTGTCGCCGAACGTCTGGGCTACGGCGAGGCGCTGCGCGGCCGGTCACTGGTCGAGCTGCACCCGGAAGCCTCACGTGGCGAGGCCGGACGAATCCTGCAGGCGCTGGTCGAAGGCCGCCTCGCCAGTTGCCCGCTGCCCATCCTCAAGGCCAGCGGCGAAGAGATCACGGTCGATACCCGCGTGGTGCGCGGCAACTGGAACGGCCAGCCGGCGATCTTCGGCGTCTCGCGCGACATCTCACGGCAAATGCGCCAGAAGGCAGAGCTGGGCGACGCGGTCAAATTCTCCGCCGACGTGATCGACTCCCTGCCCGGCGTGTACTTCCTGCTCGACCAAGACGGGCGCATGCAGCGCTGGAACCAACACTTGCGCGAAGTCACCGGGCTCTCCGACGAGATAATCGGGCAAATGAGCGGTATCGACTTCTTCAGCAGCGAAGAGGCCGGACGCATCGGCGACGCTATAGCGCTGGCGTTCGCCAGCGGCGAAGCTACGGTCGAAGGATCGCTGCGTCACCACAGTGGCAGCCTTCACCCCTACCTGTTCACCGCCCGACGCTCGGAAATCGGTGGCAAGCCCTTCATCGGCGGCTTGGGGCTGGACATAAGCGAGGCGAGGCGCACCCAGGCGGCGCTGGCCGAATCGCACAAGCTGCTGCGCGCCATCATCGACACCGCGCCGATGCGGGTATTCTGGAAGGACTGCGAACTGCGCTATATGGGCGCCAATCCGGCCTTTGCCCGCGATGCGGGGCTAAGCGATCCGGCCCAGCTGATTGGCCGCAGCGATCACCAATTGACCTGGGCGGCTCAAGCCGAGGCCTATCAGGCGGATGACCGCAAGGTGCTGGAATCCGGGGCGCCGCGCATCGGTTACGAGGAACCCCAGACCACTCCCGACGGACAAACCATCTGGCTGCGCACCTCCAAGGTGCCCTTGCGCAACGCCAGCGACGAAGTGGTCGGCGTGCTGGGGATCTACGAAGACATAACGGCCGAGAAGCTCTCGGCCAAGGCCTTGCGCGAATCGGTGATGTTCCTCGATGAAACCCAGCGCATCGCCCATGTCGGCGGCTGGAAGGCCAACCCCGAGACCGACATGCTGCTGTGGACCGAAGAGGTCTTCCGCCTTGTCGAACACCCGCTGGACAGTCCGCCGCGCGGACTACAGGACGGGCTGCGCTATTACGCCGAAGAATACATTCCGCGCATCGAGGCCCTGTTGCGCGCTGCCTGGACCCACGGCACGCCCTTCACCGTCGAAACCGAGATGGTTTCCCGAACCGGGCGGCGCTTCTGGGCAGAGCTGCGCTGCGTCGGTCGAATCGTTTCCGAAGACGGCGAATTCCTCACTGGCACCTTCCAGGACATTTCCGAACGGCGCAGCATTGAACAAAACCTACGAGACAGCGAGGAACGTTACCGCTCGGTGTTTAACGTCCTCGGCGAAGGGATCGCCCTGGTGGACGACCGAGGCATCGTGCTGGCCTGCAATCCGGCGGCGGAACGCATCGTCGCCCGCCATGAAGATGAAATCATCGGCACCCCTGCACTGACCCACCTGCTCGATATCGAGGACGAGAGCGGCCGGCGCATGCCCTATGCCGAGCTGCCGATGGTCAAGGCCATCGTCGAGCGCCGGCCGCAGCGCGGCGTGGTGGTGCGCGCCAGGCGCCACGACAGTCGGCACGTGTGGCTGCGCCTGAACGTCGAACCCATGTTCGGCGACGGAAACCAGCCGCCCACCGAAGTGGTTTCCTTCGCCGACATCACCGACCAGAAGCTGGCCGAGGCCACGCTGCGCGACCGGGAAGCGGTGATGAGCGCCATCGTCGCCGGCGCGGGCGACGCAGTCGAGCTTACCGACCTGGAGACCCTGCGCTTCGTCGAATTCAACGACGCTGCCTGCCGCATGCTGGGTTACACGCGTGAGGAATACGCCAGGCTCCACATCAGCGACATCGAGGCCGGCCACAATCCCGATCAGTTGCGGGACATGGTGGCGGGACTGCCGGCCGGCCAGCCGATCAGCTTCGAAACCCGCCATCAGCGCAAGGACGGCAGCCTGATCGACGTGCGGGTAAACCTGCGCGCCATCGTGCTCAACGGCCGCCGCTATGCGGTTGCCATCTGGAGCGACATCAGCGAAGCGAAGCGCATCGCCAATGAACTCGACGGCCATCGCCACCACCTGGAAGACCTGGTGGCCAGTCGCACCGCCGAACTCGAGGCTGCGAACCATCGACTGGCGATGAGCGACCGGCGCCTTTCGGCCATGTTCGCCATGAGCCAGCAAGCCGCCACCATGAACGAGCGCGAGCTGCTGCAGATGGGCATCGACGAAGCGGTCAAGCTGACCAACAGCGAGATCGGCTACCTGCATTTCGTGAACGACGACCAGCAGACCATTGCCCTCTACACCTGGTCGCAGGGCACCCTGCAGCACTGCACCGCCGCCTACGACAACCACTATCCGGTCGCTGCCGCCGGGATGTGGGCCGACACGGTGCGCTATAAGCGCCCGGTGGTGCACAACGACTACCAGGCGATGCCCGGGCGCCAGGGCTACCCGCAGGGCCACGCCCACCTGGTGCGCCATCTTGGCGTGCCGCTGATCGAAAACGGCGTGGTGCGCATGCTGATGGGTGTGGGCAACAAGGCGACGGACTACGACGAGTCGGACATAAACGAACTGCAGCTGATCGGCAATGACCTTTGGGAAATCGTGATGCGGCGGCGCGCGGAGATTGCGCTGGCCGAAGCCAAGCTGGCCGCCGAGCAGGCCAGCCAGGCCAAGAGCGCCTTCCTTGCCAACATGAGCCACGAGATCCGCACGCCGATGAACGGCATCATCGGCATGGCCGGTCTGCTGCGACGCGAAGGCCTGACGGCGCGGCAGGCAGAACGCCTGGACAAGATCGACACCGCCGCCGAGCACCTGTTGGGCATCATCAACAACATCCTCGACCTGTCGAAGATCGAGGCCGGCAAGTTCGAGCTGGAGGCGGTGCCGGTTGCCATCGACAAGCTGCTGGGCAATGTCAGCGCCATGCTCGGCGAACGCTGCAAGGAAAAGGGCATACGCCTCGCCATCGAGGCCGAACTGTTACCGGACAACCTGGTCGGCGACGCGGTGCGGCTGCAACAGGCGGTGCTCAACTATGTCACCAATGCCGTGAAATTCACCGAGCAGGGAGCAGTCACGCTGCGCGCCCTGCGCGAGGACGAGAACGAGGACTCCCTGACGGTACGCTTCGAGGTCCGCGACACGGGCATCGGCATCGACGACGAAGCCATGCAGCGCCTGTTCTCGGCGTTCGAACAGGCGGATGCCTCGACCACGCGCAAGTTTGGCGGTACCGGGCTCGGCCTGGCGATAACTCGGCGCCTGGCGGAACTGATGGGCGGCCAGGCCGGCGGCAGCAGCACGCCGGGCGAAGGCAGCACCTTCTGGTTCACCGCCCGACTGAAAAAATCCGCTGCGCGCCCGGCGACGACGCAAGCGGAAGCGGACGCGGAATCCCTGATCCGCCAGCGCCATGCCGGATGCCGGGTCCTGGTGGTGGACGATGAACCGGTGAATCGCGAACTGGCCCAGGTACTGCTGGAGGACATCGGCCTGATCGTCGATACCGCCGACGATGGCAAGGCCGCGATCGACCTCGCGCAGCGAACCTCGTTCGCGCTGGTGTTGATGGACATGCAGATGCCGCGCGTCGACGGCGTCGATGCGACGCGGGCGATACGCCAACTACCCGGCTGGGATTCCATACCCATCGTGGCCATGACCGCCAATGCCTTCGCCGAAGACAAGGCACGCTGCATCAACGCGGGCATGAACGACTTCCTGACCAAACCCTTCGAACCGGAGGCCTTGTTCCAGAAGTTGCTGGAATGGCTGGATCGCAGGACTTCCTAGACGCGACGACCCTAACCGGAATTTTTCCCATGAGCTTCGAAACGCTGCACTGGAAGCAGGACTATGACACCGGCGTCCGCGAGATCGACCTGCAACACCGATTCTTCATGGACCTGATCAACCGCATGCACGAAGAGCTGCAAGGCTCCACCGATGCCCACTATCGCGCCGCGCTGTTCGAGGAACTGTCGAATTACGCGCGCTTCCATTTCGTCAGCGAAGAGAACCTGATGTTCAAGTTCGGCTACCCCGACCTCGACCATCACCGGATGATGCACCGCCGCCTGATCGACGAGCTATCGTGGCGCGCCCAGGAAAAGTCCTATGACGCCATCTTCGACTTCCTGGTGCGCTGGTTCATCGCCCATACCGTGGAGGAGGACGCACGCATCGGCCGCTTCCTGGCCAGGCAGGGCGAAGGCTGACGGCGAGGCATCGCCGTAGCGCCAGCGCCGACTATTTGGGCCGCAGCAAGTCGTCGAAGATGGTTTCCAGGTCGTCCTTCTTTGCCGCCGGCCTGGCGGCAGGGGCCCCACGCACCACCGGCGCGGGAGGATAGTAAATCTCTGCATCGAGCGGTTCCCTGGCCCGGCTGCGCCCGCGCCACATCAGCACCACGGCGACGGCAAAACCACTCAGCAGGATCATCAGCAGGATCTGGATATAGGAGCTGCGGCGCTGCTCCTCACGCAGCTCGCGCAACTGCTCCTCGAGTCGGCGGTTGGTCGCCTGTTGCTCGATGAATGCACGCTTGACCAGTTCGGCATCGGCTTCCATGGCCTTCAGCCGTTGCGCCATGCTGATCTGCACTTGTACCTGGTCGTTCATCAGGCTTGCCAGCCGCTCGATATCCGATTCCAGTTCGGCGACCTTGCGCGTTGCAGGCGCCTCGGTGCCGATCACCAGCCGGCCCTGGCTGCGGGCCGGCTTGGCGGGTTTGGGTCGGATTCGATCCGTTTCAGGGTAGGCAGGCAACGACGGCATGCGCAGCGCAACACCGGGGGCAAGCGGCTGGTCGTAGGCGGCGGGGATGCTGGCAAACACCTCGGGGTTGGCCGTCGCCACGCGGCGGATGAAATCCACGCGCGCGCGAGAATTGCCGGGGTAGCGCTGGCGCGACATCAGCCGCAGGGTAGTGGCCTGCGCCACGGTCTGCCTCGCGTCGGCGGACGGTACGCCACGGGCAGGCTCCGGGCCGGCAAGCGGCTGCGCGGCCGGCAGCTGAGGCGGACGTTCGTCGGCGATGCGCGGCAACTCGGGCAACAGGTGATACTCGCGCACCGTGCCCAGGCCGCATTCAAGTCGAACCTGGAAACTGAAGATAGGCTGCGCCACGGGAAAGCGCGAGGTCAGGATCACCGCGCCACGCTCGTAGCGCGCTGACGCCGATGCTAGGCTGGCATCGGCGGTGGTGCCGGGGGCAGGCTGGATGCCGATGCAGTTCGCCGCCAGTGACGCCGCTTCGTAGCCGATCACCGGGATGCGCAGATTCAGTGGTTGGCCGAGCACGACCCTGCCGCTGGCCTCGCCCAGGCTGGCGGCCCCGACCGGGGCCGATAGCGCCAGCAGCAGGACTGCCTGGCCGGCAATCCGCATCAGGTCGGGACGTCTCATTCGACGGTTACGCTCTTGGCCAGGTTCCTGGGCTTATCGACGTCCGTGCCCTTGACCAGTGCCGCATGGTAGGAAAGCAGTTGCAAGGGCACCACATGCAACACCGGCGAAAGCAGGCCGTAATGCTCGGGCAGGCGCAGGATATGCACGCCGGCTTCTTCGTCCACCGCCGAGTCGGCGTCGGCGAAGACGTTGAGTTCGCCGCCGCGCGCGGCGACTTCCTTGAGGTTGGACTTGAGCTTTTCCAGCAGGGCGTCGTTGGGCGCGATGCTGATCACCGGCATGGTCTTGTCCACCAGCGCCAGCGGGCCATGCTTGAGTTCGCCGGCCGGATAGCCCTCGGCATGGATGTAGGAGATTTCCTTGAGTTTGAGCGCGCCTTCGAGGGCGATCGGATAGTGATGGCCGCGGCCGAGGAACAGCGCGTGCTGCTTGTCGGCGAAGCGCCCGGCCCAGGCCGTGATTTCGGGTTCCAGCGCCAGCACCTTCTGTACCGCGACCGGCAGGTGACGCAGCGCGGCCAGGTGGCCGGCCTCGGCCTCCGCGCTGAGGCGGCCGGCCTGTTTGGCCAGGGTGACGGCCAACAGGAACAGGGCCGCAAGCTGGGTGGTGAAGGCCTTGGTCGAGGCGACGCCGATTTCCGGGCCGGCACGGGTCAGGAAACGCAGCGCGCACTCGCGCACGATGGCCGACTCGGGCACGTTGCAGATCGCCAGCGTGCGGCCCATGCCTTGTGCCTTGGCGTGCTTGATCGAGGCCAGCGTATCGGCGGTTTCACCCGACTGCGAAATGGCGACCACGAGTTGTTCCGGGTTCGCCACCGAGGCGCGGTAACGGTATTCGCTGGCGATCTCGACGCTGCACGGCACGCCGGCCAGCTGCTCGATCCAGTAGCGGGCAACGAGTCCGGCATGGAAGCTGGTGCCGCAGGCGAGGATCAGCACCGAGCGCACCCCCGACAACATCTCGGGTGCGGCGACGCCGAACAGGTTGGGACTCACCGCCTGCGCGCCGCCGATCAGTTCGAGCGTGGCGGCCAGCGCCTGCGGCTGCTCGAAGATCTCCTTCTGCATGTAATGCGTATATTCGCCGAGCTCGACATCGTCGGCCGAGAGCGTGCTTTCATGTACCGCGCGTTCGATCGCCGTGCCGCCAGCGCCGACTATTCGCAAGGCATCCCGCCGCAGTTCGGCGACATCGCCGTCCTCGAGGTAAACCATGCGCCGCGTCACCTGCAGCAGGGCCGAGGCGTCGGACGCGGCGTAGTGGCCATCCTCGCCGAGGCCCAGCAACAGCGGGGCGCCATGACGGGCAACCACCAGGGTCTCGTCCCACTCACGCAGCACGGCGATGGCATAGGCCCCGACCAGGCGCTGCGTGGTCAGGCGAACGGCCTCGAACAGATCCGGCACGGTCTTCAGCGTGTGCTGCATCAGGTGGGCGATGACTTCGGTATCGGTATCGGAGCTGAATTGGTAGCCCGCCGCGAGCAGCTCCTGTTTCAGTTCGGCATAGTTCTCGATGATGCCGTTATGCACCACCGCCAGGCCGGCCGAGACATGCGGGTGGGCGTTGCGCTCCGAGGGCACGCCGTGGGTGGCCCAGCGCGTGTGGGCGATGCCATGGTGCGCCACCTGGCCTTCGGCCTGTGCCGCCAGTTCGGCGACGCGACCAACGCTGCGCAATCGCGTCAGCGTCGGGTTGAGCAGGGCCAGGCCGGCCGAGTCGTAGCCGCGATATTCAAGACGCATCAGGCCTTCGACCAGCACCGGAACCACATTGCGCGCGGCCACCGCCGCAACGATGCCGCACATCGCTCAGCCCTTTCTCTGCTTTACCGGCCGCTTCCAGCCGGGAATCGACACCTGCTTCGCCCGCGATACGGTGAGCTGCTCGGGTGGCGCATCGCGTGTCAGGGTGGTACCGGCACCCAGCGTCGCGCCGCGGCCGACCGTGACCGGCGCCACCAATTGCGTGTCGGAACCGATGAACACGTCGTCCTCGATCACAGTGCGGAATTTGTTGGCGCCGTCGTAATTGCAGGTAATGGTGCCGGCGCCGACGTTGACCCGCGACCCGATCGTCGCGTCACCGACATAGGCCAGGTGGTTGGCCTTGGAGGCATCGGCGATCTGCGAGTTCTTCACCTCGACAAAGTTGCCGATGTGCACTTCACGTCCCAGCTCGGTGCCGGGCCGCAGCCGGGCGAAGGGGCCGACGATGCTGCCGGCGCCGACCACGGCATCTTCCAGGACGCAGTTGGCCTTGATGCGCACGCCATCGCCGAGCACGACGCGGCCCTCGAACACGCAATTGACGTCGATCGACACGTCGCGGCCGCAGACCAGTTCGCCGCGGATGTCGATGCGATCCGGATCGGCCAGGGTCACGCCCTGCTCCAGCAGGCTCTCGGCCAGATTGCGCTGGTGCACGCGCTCGAGCTGCGCCAGCTGGACCTTGCTGTTGACGCCCTCGGTCTCCCAGCTCGCCGCCGGATGGGCGGTGACGACCGGCAAGCCCTCGCCGACCGCAATGGCGACGATGTCGGTGAGGTAGTACTCGCCCTGCGCATTGCGATTGCCCAGGGTCGGCAGCCAGCGCGCCAGGCGGTCTGTTGGCGCGACGAGTATGCCGGTGTTGATTTCGCGGATGGCGCGCTCGGCGTCATCGGCGTCCTTTTCCTCGACGATGCGGCTGACCTGGCCACCGACGCGGACGATGCGGCCATAGCCATGCGGGTTGTCGAGATGCGCCGTGAGCAGGCCCAGCGCATCGTCGCCGGCCGCATCGAGCAGGGCCTGCAGGGTCGCGGCACGGGTCAGCGGCACGTCGCCGTAGAGGATCAAAGTCGGCGCTGAGGAGACGGCGAGATGCGGCAGGGCCTGCAGAACGGCGTGGCCGGTACCCAGTTGCGGATCCTGTTTTGCCCAGACCAGGTCTGGAGCATCGAGTGCCTCACGCACCTGCTCGCCGCCGTGGCCGTAGACCACGCAGATGCGTGCCGCGCCAAGCTGGCGCGCCGTGGCGATGACATGCGCCAGCAGCGGCTTCCCCGCCAGCGGGTGCAGCACCTTGGGCAAGTCGGAATGCATCCGCTTGCCCTTGCCCGCAGCCAGGATGACGACGTTCAAGGCCGATTCACCTCGGCAGGGTAGTGCAGCCCATCAAATACTGGTCGACGCTGCGCGCGCATTGGCGGCCTTCGCGGATCGCCCAGACCACCAGCGACTGGCCGCGACGCATGTCGCCGGCGGCAAACACGCCGGGCACGTTGGTGGCATAGGAGCGCTCGCCCTCGGTTTCGGCGCGGGCATTGCCACGGTTGTCCTTTTCGATGCCGAACGCATCGAGGACGCCGGCCACCGGATTGACGAAACCCATGGCGAGGAAGACGTAGTCGGCGCGGATTTCGAACTCGGAGCCCGGCACCTCGCTCATCTTGCCGTCCCTCCACTCGAGGCGCACGGCCTTAACCGACTTGAGCACGCCATTCTCGCCGACGAAAGCCTTGGTGCCGATAGCCCAGTCGCGCTCGCAGCCTTCGTCGTGCGATGAGGACGTGCGCATCTTCAGCGGCCAGTAGGGCCAGGTCAGCGCGCCATTCTCCTGCTCGGGCGGACGCGGCAGCAGTTCGATCTGGGTGATGCCCGCTGCTCCGTGGCGGTTGGAGGTGCCGACACAGTCGGAGCCGGTATCGCCGCCGCCGATGACGAGGACATGCTTGCCCTTGACGTTGATCGGATTCGGCCGGTCGCCGGCGACTTCCTTGTTCTGCGGAATCAGGAACTCGAGCGCGAAATGCACGCCCTTGAGTTCGCGTCCGGGCACGGGGAGGTCGCGCGGATGCTCGGCACCGCCGGAAAGGATCACGGCGTCGAAATCCTTCTTCAGCTGCTCGGCGGAAACCGTCTTCTTCGCGTCGTTGACGATCCCGGCCGGCAGCGTCGCGCCGGTGACCAGGGTGCCGGTGACGAACTTGACGCCTTCGGCCTTCAGCTGCGCCATGCGCCAGTCGATCAGGCGCTTGTCGAGCTTGAAGTCGGGAATGCCATAGCGCAGCAGGCCGCCGACGCGGTCGTTCTTCTCGAACACCGTCACCGCGTGGCCGACTCGCGCCAACTGCTGCGCGGCGGCCAGACCGGCCGGACCGGAGCCGACGACGGCGACCTTCTTGCCGGTTTTCTGCGCCGCGGGCTGCGGCAGCACCCAGCCGTTCTCGCCGGCCTTGTCGATGATGGCGCGCTCGATGGACTTGATGCCCACCGGGGTCTGCGGAATGTTCAGGGTACAGGCGGCCTCGCAGGGCGCGGGACAGATGCGGCTGGTGAACTCAGGGAAGTTGTTGGTCGAGTGCAGGGTGGTGATCGCCTCCTGCCACTTGCCGCGATAGACAAGGTCGTTCCAGTCCGGGATCAGGTTGTTGACCGGGCAGCCGTTGTTGCAGAAGGGGATGCCGCAATCCATGCAGCGCGCGCCCTGGGTGCGCGCCTGCTCGTCATTCAGGTGCGGGATGAATTCGCGGTAGTGCCTGACGCGCGCGTCGGCCTTCTCGTAGCTCTCCGAAATGCGCTGGAATTCGAGGAATCCGGTTGGCTTGCCCATTACGCTGCCTCTTTGAGTTGGGTCGCGGCCATTTCCTTCAAGGCACGGCGATATTCATTGGGGAACACCTTGACGAAGCTGGTGCGGGCCTTGGCCCAGTCGGCAAGAATTTCCCTGGCGCGTTCGCTACCGGTCAGGCGCGCGTGATCCTCGATCATCTGCTTTAGTTGCGCCTCGTCGCTGCGGCCGCGGTGGCGCGTGCCGTCGTCGGCCTGCTCGGCATCCGGCAGCAGTTTTTCCAGAGCCACCATGCTCATGTTGCAGCGCTTGGCGAACTGGCCGTCGACGTCATAGACGTAGGCGATGCCACCCGACATGCCGGCGGCGAAGTTGCGCCCGGTCATGCCCAGCACCGCGACCGTGCCACCCGTCATGTACTCGCAACCGTGGTCGCCGGTGCCTTCCACCACCGCCTGGGCGCCAGAGTTGCGCACGCAGAACCGTTCGCCGGCGACGCCGCGGAAGAAGACTTCGCCATCGGTGGCGCCGTAGAGCACGGTGTTGCCGACGATAATGTTCTCGCTCGGCACGCCGCGGAAGCCGGCCGGCGGACGAACGATGATGCGGCCGCCGGAGAGGCCCTTGCCGACATAGTCGTTGGCCTCACCGGTGAGGTCGAGCGTGATGCCGCGGGCGAGGAAGGCGCCGAAGCTCTGGCCGGCCGTGCCGGTAAACCTGACAGTGATGGTATCCGCCGGCAGGCCGTCGGCGCCCTTGCGACGCGCCACTTCGGACGACAGCATGGTGCCGACCGTGCGGTTGCGATTGCGGATCGTGGTGTCGATCACCACCTTCTCGCCGCGCTCCAGCGCAGGCCCTGCCTTGGCGATCAGCTCGTGGTCGAGCGCGCCCTTGAGGCCGTGGTCCTGCACCTCGCGGTTGAAGCGGGCGACACCGGGCACGTCGGGCTGGCGGTAGAAGATGCGCGAGAAGTCGAGGCCGCGCGCCTTCCAGTGGGCGATGCCCTTGCGCATGTCGAGCAGGTCGGAGCGGCCAATCAGGTCGTCGAACTTGCGGATGCCGAGCTGGGCCATCAGTTCGCGCACTTCCTCGGCGACGAAGAAGAAGTAATTGACGACGTGCTCGGGCTGGCCGGTGAAGCGGGCGCGTAGCACCGGATCCTGGGTGGCGACGCCGACCGGGCAGGTGTTGAGGTGGCACTTGCGCATCATGATGCAGCCTTCGACCACCAGCGGCGCCGTGGCGAAGCCGAACTCGTCGGCGCCGAGCAGGGCGCCGATGACGACGTCGCGGCCGGTCTTCATCTGGCCGTCGGCCTGGACCCGGATGCGGCCGCGCAGGCGGTTCAGCACCAACGTCTGTTGCGTCTCGGCCAGGCCCAGTTCCCAGGGCGTGCCGGCGTGCTTGATCGAAGAGATCGGCGAGGCTCCGGTGCCGCCGTCATGGCCCGCGATCACGACGTGGTCGGCCTTGGCCTTGGCGACGCCGGCGGCGACCGTGCCGACGCCGACCTCGGAGACGAGCTTGACCGAGACGCTGCCCAGCGGGTTGGAGTTCTTCAGGTCGTGGATCAGCTGCGCCAGGTCCTCGATCGAATAAATGTCGTGGTGCGGCGGCGGCGAAATGAGGCCGACGCCCGGCACCGAGTGGCGCAGGAAGCCGATGTACTCGGAGACCTTGTGGCCCGGCAATTGGCCGCCCTCGCCGGGCTTGGCGCCCTGGGCCATCTTGATCTGCAGCTGGTCGGAGTTGGCCAGGTATTCAGCGGTGACGCCGAAGCGGCCGGAGGCCACCTGCTTGATCGCCGAGCGCAGGCTGTCGCCGGCCTTGAGCGGGATGTCGCGGGAGATGCGGCCCTTGCCGATGACATCGGCGAGCGTAGTGTCCTGCTTCAGCGGCGCGAAGCGCTTGCGGTCTTCGCCGCCTTCACCGGTGTTGGACTTGCCGCCGATGCGGTTCATCGCCACCGCCAGCGTGGCGTGCGCCTCGGTCGAGATCGACCCCAGCGACATGGCGCCGGTGGCGAAGCGCTTGACGATTTCCTTGGCCGGCTCGACTTCGTCGAGCGGCACCGAGGCGCCGGCCGGGTTCAGTTCGAACAGGCCGCGCAGGGTCATGTGGCGCCGGGTCTGGTCGTTGATCAGGCGCGCGTATTCCTTGTAGGTGTCGTACCTGCCGGAGCGCGTCGCATGCTGCAGCTTGGCAATCGTATCCGGCGTCCACATGTGCTCTTCGCCGCGCACGCGGAAGGCATACTCGCCGCCGCAGTCGAGCATGTCGGCCAGCACCGGGTCCGCGCTCCACGCGTCGGCGTGGGTACGCAGTGCTTCCTCGGCGACTTCCTTGAGGCCGATGCCTTCGACCTTGGTCGGAGTGCCGGTGAAGTACTTGCGCACCAGGTCGGACGACAAACCGATCGCCTCGAAGATCTGCGCACCGCAGTAGGACTGGTAGGTGGAGATGCCCATCTTGGACATCACCTTCATCAGGCCCTTGTTGATGGCCTTGACGAAGTTCTTCTGCGCGTCGTACACCGCCGGCTTGTTTGGCAGTTGCGGCGCGATCGCCGCAATGCTGTCGAAGGCCAGCCAGGGGTGGATGGCCTGGGCGCCATAGCCCGCCAGGGTGGCGAAGTGATGCACCTCGCGCGCGGCGCCGGTTTCGACCACCAGGCCACAGGACGTGCGCAGGCCGAGGCCGACCAGGTGCTGGTGCACCGCCGAGCAGGCAAGCAGGGCCGGGATCGGCGCACGCTCGGCATCGACGTTGCGGTCGGACAGGATGACGACGTTGTAGCCTTCGTTAACCGCGGTCTCGGCGCGCGTACACACCTGGTACAGGGCGCGCGACATGCCCGCGGTGCCGCCTTCGGCCGGCGTCGTGATGTCGACCACGATGGAGCGGAAGGTGCCCTTGGTCAGCTTGTCGATCTGCTTCAGCTTGGCCATCGACGCCGGCGTCAGCACCGGCTGGTGCACCTCGAGGCGCGGCGTCGGCTCTTTCTCGTCGATCCCCAAGAGGTTGGGATTGGGGCTGACCAGCGAGATCAGCGACATGACGATCTCCTCGCGGATCGGGTCGATCGGCGGGTTCGTCACCTGGGCGAAGAGCTGCTTGAAGTAGTTGAACAGCGGCTTGGCGCGGTTGGACAGCACCGGCAGCGGGCTGTCGTTGCCCATTGCGCCTGTGGCTTCCTCGCCCTGGGTGGCCATGGGTTCGAGGATGAACTTGAAGTCCTCCTGCGAATAGCCGAAGGCCTGCTGGATCTTCAGCAGGGGGCCACGCGCCTGATCCGCCGCCTTGACCTCCGGCAGGTCATCCACGAAGTAGCGCGAGGACTGGATCCACTTGCGGTAGGGCTTGGCCGTGGACATCGTGCGCTTGAGCTCGGCGTCGTCGATGATGCGGCCCTGCTCGAGGTCGATGAGGAACATCTTGCCGGGCTGCAGGCGCCACTTCTTGACGATGCGTTCCTGCGGGATCGGCAGCACGCCGATCTCGGAGGCCATCACTACCAGGTCGTCGTCGGTGACCAGGTAGCGCGCCGGGCGCAGGCCGTTGCGGTCGAGCGTGGCGCCGATCTGGCGACCGTCGGTGAAGGCCACCGCCGCCGGACCATCCCAGGGCTCCATCAGGGCCATGTGGTATTCGTAGAAGGCGCGGCGCTCCTCGTCCATCAGCGGGTTGCCGGCCCAGGCCTCGGGGATCAGCATCATCATGGCATGGGCCAGGCTGTAGCCACCCATCACCAGCAGTTCCAGAGCGTTGTCGAAAGACGCCGAGTCGGACTGGCCGTCATAGATCAACGGCCAAACCTTCTCCAGGTCTTCGCCCAGCACCGGCGAGGAAATGCCATGCTCGCGAGCACGGATCCAGTTGACGTTGCCGCGCAGGGCGTTGATCTCGCCGTTGTGCGCGATCATGCGGAAGGGGTGCGCCAGGTCCCAGGTGGGGAAGGTATTGGTGGAGAAACGCTGGTGCGCCAGCGCCATGGCCGAAACCGTTCTCGAATCCTGCAAATCAAGGTAGTAAGTGCCCACCTGATTGGCCAGCAGCATGCCCTTGTAGACCACCGTTCGGGCCGACATCGAGGGCACGTAGAACATCTTGCCGTCGGGCAACTTGAGCGCCTGGATGCTGTGGCCGATGGCCTTGCGCAGGATGTAGAGCTTGCGCTCGAGGGCATCGGTGCCCTCGACACCGGGCCCCGGGGCAACGAAAACCTGGCGCACCACGGGCTCGATGTCCTTGGCCGCCTGGGCCAGGCCGGAGTTGTCGGTCGGCACATCGCGCCAGCCGAGCAGCACCTGGCCTTCGTAGCGGATGGCGCGTTCGATCACTGCCTCGCAGGCGCGACGGCTGGCCTCGGCGCGCGGCAGGAACAGCATGCCGACACCGTAGCCGCCGACCGGAGGCAGGGTCACGCCCTTGCTGGCCATTTCCTCGCGCAGGAACTGGTCGGGAATCTGGATCAGGATGCCGGCGCCGTCGCCAAGCAGCGGGTCGTAGCCGGTCGCACCCCGGTGCTCAAGGTTTTCGAGGATTTTCAGGCCCTGCTCGATGATGGCATGGCTCTTTTGATTCTTGATATGGGCAACGAAGCCGACGCCGCAGGCGTCGCGCTCGTTCTCCGGGTCGTAAAGACCCTGGCGCTGGGGGAGGACCATCGTGTCTTTCCTCGAAATGCGACCGGCTATCGGCCGGAATATCTGCAAAATGCGGCCGGCAAAAAAGCCGGGGCGATGCCGCTCCCCGGCCTTGGACATTCCGCCTGAACAGGCGGACGTTTAAATATACCGCCAAAAGCAGTGGATTTCAATACGCTGCAACGCAGCAACGACTCAGGGCAGGGTCTAGAACTCGCTTACGGCAAACAGGCGCCGATGCTCTTTCATCGAGTAGCGGTCGGTCATGCCGGCAATGTAGTCGGCCGTCGCCCGCTCTAGCGTTCCCGCTGCCGCCATGGCTTGATACTGTGGCGGGAGCAGGCGCGGATCGGAAACGAATGCGCCAAACAGGTCGTGGATCACACGCCGTGCCTTGGCCGTCATGCGCAGCACTTCGAAATGGCGATAGAGATGCTCGCGCAGGAAGGACTTGAGTTCGCGGTTCTCGGCGTCCATTCCGGCGGAAAACCCAATCAGGGGCGGGGAAGCATGGACATCGCCAAGAGTTTCCGGCGCCGCTTCGGCGATGCGTCGTCCGGACTCTGCCAGCAAGTCGGTGACCTGGGCATCGATCATGCGGCGAATGGTTTCGTGTACCCTGCGGCGGCCGGCGATGCGCGGAAATTCTGCATCCACCTCGGCGGCATGGCGCGCGAACAACGATATCCCCTGGAGTTGCTCGAGCGTCAGCACCCCGGATCGCAGTCCGTCGTCGACATCGTGGTTGTTGTAGGCGATTTCGTCGGCCAGATTGCAGATCTGCGCTTCCAACGAAGGCTGGCGATTGTCGAGGAAGCGCCGGCCGAGGTCGCCCAACTCACGTGCCCGCGCCGGCGAGCAGTGCTTGAGGATGCCCTCACGCGTTTCGAACATCAGGTTTAGGCCATCAAACGCGCCGTAGCGCTCTTCCAGGCGATCGACGATGCGCAGGCTTTGCAGGTTGTGTTCGAAGCCACCTTGGCCCTGCATGCATTCGTTGAGCGCGTCCTGTCCTGCATGGCCGAATGGCGTGTGGCCGAGGTCATGGGCCAGGGAAATCGCCTCGGCAAGATCGTCATTGAGGCGCAGGGTCCGCGCCACCGAGCGGGCAATTTGCGCCACCTCTATGCTGTGCGTGAGCCGTGTGCGGAACAGGTCTCCTTCGTGATTGACGAAGACCTGGGTCTTGTATTCGAGGCGGCGAAACGCGGTGGAATGGACGATGCGGTCGCGATCGCGCTGGAATTCGCTGCGTGCCTTCGGCCGCGGTTCGGCGATTGCCCTACCGCGACTGCATCCATCGTCGACCGCGTAGGCTGCCAGTTCAGGCATCGCAACAGGCGTCGATGGCCTCGGCAATTTGTTTGGCCGACGCTTCGGAACTGGTGACGGCCTGACCGATTGCCTTCAGCAGGATCAGCCGCAGGCTGCCAGCGATGACTTTCTTGTCGTGTGCCATGAACTCCAGATACCTGCTGCTACCGAGGGCCGGTCCGCGCACCGGCAGCCGTGCGCGCTGCAGCAGCGTGGTAATGCGATCGACATCAGCATGAGAAATCCATCCCAGCCGCCGTGACAGTTCAGCCGCCATCACCATACCGGCCGCCACGGCCTCGCCATGCAACCATGCGCCGTATCCCATCCCGGCTTCTATGGCGTGGCCGAAGGTATGTCCCAGATTGAGCAGCGCGCGCCCACCCTCTTTCGCCGTTTCAAACTCGTCGGCCGCAACGACCTCGGCTTTATTGGCACAGGATCTTTCAATGGCCTCTGCGAGCAGTTCGCCATCGCGCGCCATCAGGCCCTCCATGTTTGCCTCGAGCCATTCGAGGAACGGTAAATCGCGTATCAGGCCGTACTTGATGACCTCGGCCATGCCGGCGGATAGCTCTCGTTCGGGAAGGGTCTTCAGGCTATCGGTATCCGCTAGCACCAGGCGCGGCTGCCAGAAGGCACCGATCATGTTCTTGCCACGCGGGTGGTTGATCCCGGTCTTGCCACCCACCGACGAATCGACCTGGGAGAGCAGCGTGGTTGGGATCTGGATGAATGGCACGCCGCGCTGATAGCTTGCCGCGGCGAAGCCGGCAAGATCGCCGATCACGCCACCGCCGAGGGCAACGATGGTCGTCGCCCGATCACAGCGCGCGGCCAGCAGGGCGTCGAAGATCTGGTTCAGCGAATCCCAGGTCTTGTGCGCCTCGCCATCGGGAAGAATTATCGGCGTTACGCCAACGCCGACTTTTGCCAGCCCTTGCTCAAGTCGCTCGCGATACAAGGGCGCCACCGTGGTATTGCTCACCAGCGCGATGCGTGGGGTCCGCAAACAGGCTTTGATCAGTTCGGCCTGAGCTATCAGGTTGGTCCCGATCAGGATCTCGTAACGACGCTCAGCGAGTTCAACGGTCAGGCGGCGCATTGCTTATCCAACTGCTTTTCGACTTGTTTGACCAACTGGGCAATGCTGCCGCCCAGGCTATTGACGATGATGTCGGCCACCTCGCGATAAAGCGGGTCTCGCTGATTGAATAGATCGACAAGCTTCTGCAGCGGATCGTCGACCTGAAGCAAGGGGCGATTGGGATCGAGGCGAGTACGTTCGTACAAAAGCCGGGGGGCCGCATTCAGGTAGATCACGGTACCGCCCTGTCGCAATGCCGCCCGGTTTTCCGGCCGCAACACGGCTCCTCCGCCGGTAGCAACGACCTGGTCTGACTGTTCTGCCAGTTCGGAGATCACTTTCGATTCGCGGTCGCGAAAGCCCTGCTCGCCCTCGATATCGAATATCACGGGAATTCGGACGCCCGTGCGGGCCTCGATCTCATGATCGGCATCGACGAAGCGACGCTGCAGGCGGCGCGCCAACTGGCGTCCGACTGTAGTCTTCCCCGCGCCTGGCATGCCGACCAGGAAAATGTTGTTGCGCGTAGTCACGTCCGGATTGTAGCAGCGCCAAAAACACGAACGGCCGGCGAAGCCGGCCGTTCCCACAGTCAACTGCAGGCGTTAGCGCAGAGTTAGCGCTTCGCTGACGATGCGGGGCGTGATGAACACTAGTAGTTCCGCCCGTGATGCATTTTTTGAAGTCGTCTTGAACAGGAAGCCGACATAGGGCAGGTCACCCAGGAAGGGTACGCGCTCCTGGCTCTGGGTTTCGGCCTCCGTGGACAAGCCACCAATTACCACGGTCCCGCCGTTCTCCACGATCACGCTCGTCGTTACCGTGTTTGAGGACAAAGCACCGGTCGTGGCATTGGTAATGGATCCCTTGGATATATTGAGTTCCATGTTGATGCGATTGTCCGGATTGATCTTTGGAGTTACGGTAAGCGTCAGCGGGGCCGAGACCTGGTTGTAAGTCGGCAAACCGGTTTGTGCGTTGACACCGGTCTGGATGTAAACAGAATCAGTGTGATTGATGGTCGCTGCCTTGTTATCCAATGTCACCACACGCGGCACGGACACGGTTCTCGATTTCTGGTCAGTTTCCGCCGCCTGTAGTTCAAGCGCCACCAGTTTGGTAGCCGCCCGATTAAACAACATCAGGCCAAAGTTCGATGCCCCGGCGAGCGAATAACTTGGCCTAAAGATATTCGTGCTGGTCGTCAGCGAAGGCGTTGGATTGGCACCATAGATGTCCAGGTTGTTTCCGGTCGTCGGTAAACCTGACGAAAGTACAGCACGTGTATCAGTCCCCGGAACCTGGTAACCCTGCCGCTGGAAATTGAATCCCGTCAAGCGCATTCCAAAGGAATTGGTAAATCCTGTCGATGCCTCGACTATGCGAGCCTCAATCAGCACTTGCTTGGTGGGAATATCCATCTCGGTGATCATCTTGCGGATGGACTCTAGCACTGGGATTGTGTCGGTGACGAATAGCTTGCGCGAGTCGTCGTGTGCAAACATTTTGCCGCGCGGGGAGAGGATCACGCTGCCGCCACCCTTCGCCCCTGCCGACGTGGTTGTACGGGACACCCCTTCCGCTGACACGTTGGCGCTTCCTGCGGCGGAGCCCCCACCACTGGATCCTGCTGCACCTCCGCTAGCGGCTCCGGATCCCGAAGTAGAGGACTGGTTGGTTGATCCTCCGGTGCTTGCGCCAAGCAGTAGTTTCTGAAAGTCCGTTGGCTTGAGGTAGCTCAGATTGAATACCTCAGTCACCAGCTGTGCAATGTCCGCCGCGCGGGCCGCAGCGTCGGCTATATCTTCATCGCGCTTCTGCAGGATGGCGCGATCACCGAATAAGACAATGTTATCTCGCACCCGCATTGCCGCATTAATCTGGCTCATCACTATTTCCAGGGCCTGGTCGTAAGGCACACTGTCCAGGGATATCGTCAAGCGCCGCCCGGCCAGCGAAGGATCGATCATGATGTTCTTGCCGGAGATCTCGGCCAGGGTTCGAACCACCATGGTCGCATCTGCTTCAAAGAAGTTGATCGAAATTTTCTGGCCCTGTTCACCGCTTTGGACCAGCTTGTTAGCGTCATCTACCGGTATCGGCCGCACTTCAATGGTCAGCTGGTTATTCGCCAAGTGCGCCTGATGGAACCATCGACCACGGGCCGCGATTTCCATATTGACCATGTTGCCCACCCCTTTCGAGGTGATCGACGTGACCGGCGTGGCGAAGTCGTTCACGTTGCGCCGGTTTTGCAATCGTTCCGGAAGTTCCACGTCGCGCATTTCGACAGAGACTCCCAGTGCCGTGCGGCGAACGTCAATAGGGATCGACCCGTCCGTGAGATCGATGATTATGTTCGCTTGGCCATCCTCGCCGCGACGGAAAACGATATCGCGCACGGCGGCATTTTCAGTTGGGGCAACTGCCTTCTTGTCGGCCGTCGATGACGGCGTTGGCTGAAAAATGCTTGGTCCGGGCTCCCGCGCGGAGGCCTGGGGTGACTGTCCTTGCAGGCGTACAAACAGGGCATCACCTACCATTTCGGTGGAAAACTTGGTCGGTCGATAGAGGTTCAATACCATCCGCGTCAGCTTGTCGGTCTGAACGAGGTTGAGGCTTTTCAGGTCACCTTCCGCGATTTGCTGCAGTGTCTGCCCGGTTTGGTTGTCCGTCTCCGGAAAGTCAATTACGACGCGGGGGGGATCGACCACGCTCCAGTTTCCAGGCAGCGTTTTGAGCGGTGAACTCAACTGCACCTTGAGCAGCACCTGATCACCATCCCGCCGCACCTGTACCTGTTTGATCGAGTTATCGGCGGCGACGGCCTGTCCTCCGACACCCAGCAGCGTCGCTACACAAACCAACACAGCAACGGCAAACCTGCTGCCCGTGCCGGTTTTGCACCCGGCAGCCGTTTCTTTGGTCAGCGAAATAATCCCGGAATTCATCAACGTCCTCCTTTCGGCACAGTCAGTTGCCGTTCCTGCGACACCCATGCGCCGTTTGCATCCTTGATTGTCTCGACCACGGTCACTGCCTCCGGCGTAATTGCCGTGATCTTGCCAAAACTGCGCCCCATGTATTCGCCGACGCGGACATGCTTGGGCTTATTGGGCGGGGGCGTCTGAATCAGGGCATAAGGAACGGTACCCGCCATGATGACGCCCATGACGCGCAGGTCCTCGATGGGGAAGGCCTCAAGCGGTTGCGCGGGCCGTGATCGATCCGGTGCGGATTTATCCGCGCTGACATCCAGGGTAACTATTTTTGTAGGTGCAAACGGTGGCACCAGCGCTTCTGTTTCATATGCCACAACAGGAAATGCCGTTATCTCCGGCAATGGCGTAACTTTGCCTTTCATACCCTTCGCCTCTTCACGCATCCATTCGCGAAGGTCCTGATGCTCCTCGGCGGCACATCCCACCAGGAACAACGCCAGCAGAAATGACAAGAGTTTCATTTCTTGCCCTTCCTCTGGCTGGCGATTTCCGCATCATCAAGATAACGGAACGTTTTGGCCGTCGTACGCATCGCCAAAGTCTGATTCGGATTCACAGTTAGTGCAACGTCGTTCAGGGTAACGATACGCGGCAGGCGTGCGAGGTCGCCTGTGAAAGCGCCGATGTCGTGATAGGTCCCGGTAAGGTTGAGGGTAATCGGAACCTCAGCATAGAACTCGCGCGGAGCCTCACCACCGGGGCGAAACAACTCCACTGCCAACCCCCTCGCCTGAGCAGCTTTATTGATGTCAACCAGCATGTCACCCATCTCGGCCTTGTTGGGTAGTTGCTTCAACAATGCACCGAATGAACGGTCGATTTCCGCAAGCTGGCGCCGATATTCATCGAGATTGACTGCCTGCTTCTTCTTTGCCAGCCAGTCTTCCTTGTGCTTCGCTTCCTGCTGCTTCTTGGCTTCCAGTTCTTCCAGCTGGACACTCCATCCGATCGCGCCAAAGCCCCACGCAGCGGCAATGAGGCCAGCGAAAAGGCTGAACAGAATGACTATGCGGGGAGCCAGGGGCCACAAGCCCGGATCTTTTGGATCCAGCGTCTTGAAGTCCATTGCCAGCTGCTGGAAATCGAGTACCGGCTTCTTCGGTGCCGCAACTTCAGCGAGCGCATTCTTCGCCGCCTGCTTTTCAGCCAGCTTTTCAGCCGCCGTCTTGCGCTTAAACAAGGATGCCAGTTTGGGGGGAAGGGTGGGCAGCTTCATCATTTCTTCCCGGCGGCAGTGGTTTGCCGCGAAATCACGGCGGTGATGCTGAATGCATTAAGCCGGCGATTGTTGATCACCTCGGACCGGGTTTCCACAAGGGTGGATGCTTCCAGCAGGGGCGACTCATCGAGATTGTTCATCAGCGTCGTGATCCGTGCGTTGGACTGGGCGACACCCGTCAACGTAAGGCGATTCCCCGTTTGAGTCAGCGTACGAAGATAGATTCCTTCCGGCACCTGCTTTGCTAACTCATTGAACAGATGGACTGTCTCGGTGCGATTCGCCTGCAAGGCCTCGATTACACGCTTGCGGGCGAGCAGCGCATTGGTCTGCTCCTGAATCTTCTTGATTTCGGCGATTTCCTTGTCGAGGCTGGCGATCTCGCGCTTGAGGAATTCATTCTTCTCGTTCTGGACATTGGTTTCGCGATTGATCAGGGAAAAACCAAGGAACCAGATAACACCAGCGAGCACGGAAACCAATCCGAGCAGGACATAAAACTGCTGGCGCCTCGCCTTGCGTTTTTCCTCACGGTGGGGAAGAAGGTTGATCCGGATCATTGGTCAAACTTCCTCAAGGCTAGGCCGCAAGCCACCAGGAGCGAAGGCGCATCGGTTGCCAACTGCTTTGCACGGATACGCGGCGAAATCGCCATTCCCGCAAACGGGTCGGCGAGGATGGTATTCACGTTGGTTCGCTGCCCGACGATTTCGGCCACGCCAGGAATCAAGGCCGAGCCGCCAGCAAGGATGATGTGATGCACTTCGTTGTGCGGCGTCGAAGTGAAGAAAAACTGCAGGGCGCGCGCCACTTCCTGCGCCATGTTCTCGATGAAGGGATGCAGGATTTCGGTTTCGTAATTGTCCGGCGGCGTCCCCGAGCGTTTGAGGTTTTCCGCTTCCTCCGGACCCATCCCGTAGGCGCGCATGATTTCGTCGGTCAGCATGCTGCCGCCGAAGGCCTGCTCACGGGAGTAGAGTTGCTGATTGTCCTTGAGAATGGTTATTTTCGTTGCGGCAGCGCCGACGTCGACCAAGGCGATGATCTGTCCGGCGCCCTCTCCCGGGAGTTGCTTGGTCACCAACTCATAGGCCGCCTGCACGGCATAGGACTCAACATCCATCACCACCGGCT
The DNA here is from genome assembly GCA_903908065.1 of uncultured beta proteobacterium. Classification (GTDB taxonomy): domain Bacteria; phylum Pseudomonadota; class Gammaproteobacteria; order Burkholderiales; family Rhodocyclaceae; genus Sulfuritalea. The sequence continues at coordinate 27,236 of CAIVQO010000095.1, forward strand.
TCAGCTCGGCAACCTCGGCCGCAGCGACCCGGTCTTCTACCTTTTCCTTGCGCGAGGCGGCGAGAAGCACCTCGACATCATCGGGACTCGACGGCGCGGGACCGATCACCTGGAAATCAAGATTGACCTCTTCCAGGGCGAAGGGAATGTACTGGTTGGCCTCGGATTCGACCTGCACTTCCATTTCCTGCTCGCGCAGGCTGGCAGGAAGGGTGATCTTCTTGGTAATGACGGCCGCCGTAGGCAGCGCCAAGGCAATGAACTTGGTGGACGTGCCAAGACGCTTCCAGCAGCGTTGTATGGTCTCCGATACGGCATCGACCGACGCCAGATTGCCATCCACCACCGCATCCTTGGGCAGCGGCTCTATTGCATAGCGTTCAACCCGCGGCTGCCCCTTGCCAGCATCGGCCAATTCGACCATCTTCACCGCCGTGGAACTGATATCCACGCCGATCAAGGGGCGCAACTTCGGGTTGAAGATCGACTTTATCGCCGAGACATCGATCTGCAAGGGATTTTTCCTTTAAAAATATTGCGTTATAAGCAATACGAATAATTTACTTCAGATGCTAGCAGCAACTATATCGACTGTAAAGCAAAATTATTCACATCCCCGGACAAAAGCGTGTCATCAACGCCACAGCTATAATCGTCCGCTCGCCTTCCTGGCCTGCTTTCCGTGCCTTTTCCCACCCTGAACACTCCCGTCCGCTGGGCACTCTATTTCCTGCTGCTGATACTGGGCGCCGTGCTCACCGGCCTGGCACTCGCAGGAATCGTCCTCATCCTTGCCTACCCCCAGTTGCCATCAGTCGAGGTTCTGACCGACTATCAACCCAAGATTCCGCTGCGCATCTATTCCAGTGACGGCCACCTGATCGGCGAGTTTGGCGAAGAGCGGCGCAATTTCGCCAGCATCAAGGACGTGCCTCCGGTCATGACCCAGGCCATCCTGGCCGCCGAGGACGAACGCTTTTACCAGCACCCCGGCATCGACACGCTCGGCGTGTTGCGTGCAGCGTACTCGAATTTCGTCGGTGGCGGCAAGCGGCAGGGGGCGTCAACGATCACCATGCAGGTGGCGCGCAACTTTTTCCTTTCCAGCGAAAAGACACTGACGCGAAAACTGTACGAGATGTTACTGGCTTTCAAAATCGAGAACAATTTGAGCAAGGATCAGATCCTCGAGATCTACATCAATCAGATTTATCTGGGGCAGCGCGCCTACGGTTTTTCCGCTGCCGCGCAAATCTATTATGGCAAGGCGCTGAAGGACATCACCATCGCCGAAGCCGCAATGCTGGCCGGGCTGCCCAAAGCGCCGTCCGCCTACAATCCGGTGGCCAACCCGAAGCGGGCACAGTTGCGCCAGCGTTACGTACTGCGTCGCATGCACGAGCTGAACTTCATCGACGAAGCGCAGATGAAGGCCGCCCAGGCGCAGGTCCTGCACGTCAAGCGCGACGTCAATGACTTCGGCGTGCGCGCCGAATACATCGCCGAAATGGCCCGCCAGATCGCTGTCGAGCGATTTCCCGAAGATGCCTACAGCCGAGGCCTGCGCGTCATCACCACGGTGAGCCGAGCCGACCAGCAGGCGGCCTATCAGTCCTTGCGGCGCGGCGTGATGGATTACGACCGTCGCCACGGCTATCGCGGCGCCGAAGCCTATATCGACATGAAGGATGTCAGCTCCGACCAGGATGAAAATCTGGAGGAGCACCTCGCCGAATTCGACGACAGCGACGACCTGCTGCCGGCCGTTGTGCTCGAAGCCACGCCCAAGCTCGTCCGCGCCTATCTGCGCGGTGGTGAAGTACTCAAGATCGGCGAGGACGGCCTCAAGTTCGCCGCACGCATGATCGACGACAAGGCGCCGCCCAACAAGCGCTTGCGCCGCGGTGCCGTGATCCGGGTGCAGAAGTTCGAGAAAGGCTGGCAGATCCTCCAACTGCCCGACGTCGAAGCCGCCTTCGTTGCCGCCAGTCCGGTCGATGGATCGATACGCGCCCTGGTCGGCGGTTTCGATTTCAACCGCAACAAGTTCAACCATGTCACCCAGGCCTGGCGCCAGCCCGGTTCGAGCTTCAAGCCCTTCATCTATTCCGCCGCACTCGAAAAAGGCTACTCGCCGGCCTCGGTCATCGCCGACGAGCCGATTTCGATTTCCGCCGAGGAAACCGGCTCGCAGGCCTGGGAACCAAAAAACTACGACGGCAAATACGAAGGGCCGATGAGCCTGCGCACAGCGCTGGCAAAATCCAAAAACATGGTCTCGATCCGCCTGCTGCGCTCGATCGGCACCCACTATGCGCAGGACTACGTGACGCGCTTCGGTTTCGAGGCGGAAAAGCATCCGCCCTACCTGACAATGGCCCTCGGCGCCGGTGCAGTAACGCCATGGCAGCAGCTTTCCGGATATTCGATCTTCGCCAATGGCGGCTACCGCATCGCCCCCTATGTGGTACGCCAGATCCTCGACAACAGCGGTACCGTGGTGGCGGAAATCCAGCCCGCCGTGGCGGGCGACGAGACCTTGCGCGCCATCGACGCGCGCAATGCCTGGCTGATGGACAGCATGATGCACGACGTGGTGCGCCGTGGCACCGCGACGCGCGCCGCCGCGGTGCTCAAGCGTAGCGACCTGGCCGGCAAAACCGGCACTACCAACGACTACATCGACGCCTGGTTCTGTGGCTACCAGCCGACCATCGTCGGCGTGGCCTGGATCGGATTCGACCAACCCCGGCGCATGGGCAATGGCGAAACCGGCGGTGCGGCGGCCTTGCCGATCTGGATCGGCTTCATGGAGCACGCCCTGAAAAACGTGCCCGAGAGCTTCCCCGAGGCGCCCGAAGGCCTGACCCCGATTTCCGCCAACGATCCGGCCGGCAAGTCCACCCGTGAGCTGATCTACAAGGAGCAACTGCCGCCCGTGCCGCCGAGCGAGGAAGAAACCACGAAACAGGAACCGGCGCCGGTGCAGGACGCAAAGCCCAAGGCGGTGGAAAAGCCCCTAGCCGAAAAATCGGCCACGGCAAAGGAGGCTGCCGAGAAGGCCGCCGCCGACAAACCGCTGGCGCCCAAGCCCGCGGAGAAGAAGCCCTAAAAGCTGACGCTGACGCCGGCCTGTTCGGATACGGTGCGCGCCAGCGCCGCCATCAGATCCTCGCCGTCACGGGTACCGACCCAGCGCCCGCCTTCCGGGCGGAAATGAAAACCGCCCGACTTCGCCGCCAGCCAGATTTCCCGCGCAGCGGCGTGGCGATTGACAATGATCTTCGAGCCGTTCTCGAATTCAATCTCGATAATGCCACCCGGTTTGGTCTCGAAGTCGAAATCGGCCACGCCGCTTTCGCTCGCCGCCTCGAGTGCGGCCTCGACCCGCGCCAGTTGGGCATCTGCTGCCTTCAAGAATTCCTGCTCATCCATCGCGTGTTACCATCCTTCGCCCTAAAAGACCATCCGTCTGCCATGCGCCCGCTTCGCTCTTTCGCCGCCGCCATACTCGCCCTTTGGCTGCTTGCCGCCTGCGGCACCAAGACTTCCCTGACGCTGCCGCCGCAAGCCCCGCCGGCCGCCGCCGATAATAGCAACAAAGCGCCCGAGCCAAGCCGATGAGCCTCGCCGCCCTGGGCCCGCGTGGCCGGCAAGTCGAATCGGTACCCCTGGAAGACATCGCCGCGCGTTTCGGCACGCCGTGCTACGTCTATTCACGCGCAGCCCTGACGGCCGCCTATGTCGCCTACCGTGACACCCTTCAGGCGCGCGGCCTGCTCGATCGTTCGCTGATCTGCTATGCGATCAAGGCCAACTCCAACCTCGCCATCCTCAAGCTCTTCGCCGATCTCGGCGCCGGTTTCGACATCGTTTCCGGCGGCGAACTGGCACGTGTATTGGCGGCCGGCGGCAGCGCAAACAAGATCGTCTTCTCCGGCGTCGGCAAGGCACGCGAGGAAATGCGCGCCGCGCTCGAAGCGGGCATACATTGCTTCAATGTCGAATCTTCCAGCGAACTGGAACAGCTCAACGACGTCGCCGGCCAGCTCGGCCGCCGCGCGCCGGTGTCGCTGCGCGTGAATCCAGACGTCGATGCGCGCACCCATCCGTACATTTCCACCGGCCTCAAGACGGCCAAGTTCGGCGTTGCCTTCGACCAGGCCTTCGACATCTACCGGCGCGCCGCATCGCTGCCGCACCTGCAGGTCAAGGGCATCGACTGCCACATCGGTTCGCAACTGCTCGACCCGGCGCCAGCCGCCGAGGCCGCAGACAAGGTGCTGGGCCTCGTCGACCGCCTTGCCGCCGCCGGCATCGTGCTGGAACACATTGACCTCGGCGGCGGCATGGGAATCACCTACCGCGCCGAGGAGCCGGCACCGCCGGCCGCCGACTACCTGGGCCCGATGCTGGCGCGACTTTCCGGCCGCAAGGAAAAGCTGATCTTCGAGCCGGGCCGTTCGCTGGTCGGCAATGCTGGCCTGCTGCTGACGCGGGTGCAGGTGCTGAAGCACGGCGAGGCGAAGCATTTCGCGGTGGTCGACGCGGCAATGAACGATTTGATGCGGCCGGCCCTGTATGACGCTTTCCACGAGATCGTGAAAGTCGGCGCTGACGAC
>CAIVQO010000096.1 GCA_903908065.1 uncultured beta proteobacterium
AGACAGACCGAGTTGGGCGCAGCGGATGGCGGCGACATAGCCGCCGGGACCGGCGCCGATCACGACGACGTCAAATTGCTTGTTGGCCATGGTGTTCTCCCGGTCAGACGTCGAGCAGCAGGCGCGCCGGATCTTCCAGCGCTTCCTTCATGGTGACCAGGCCCAGCACCGCCTCGCGGCCGTCGATGATGCGGTGGTCGTAGGACATGGCGAGGTAGTTGATCGGGCGGATCACGATCTGGCCGTTCTCCACCACCGGACGATCCTTGGTGGCGTGGATGCCGAGGATCGCCGACTGTGGCGGGTTGATGATCGGCGTCGACAGCATCGAGCCGAACACGCCGCCGTTGGAGATCGAGAAGGTACCGCCGGTGAGTTCCTCGATCGAGATCTTGCCGTCCTTGGCCTTCTGGCCGAATTCGGCGATCTTCTTCTCGATCTGGGCCAGGCTCATCTGGTCGGCATCTCGCAGGATGGGCACCACAAGGCCGCGCGGCGAACCCACCGCGATGCCGATGTCGAAGTAGCCGTGATAGACGATGTCGTTGCCATCCACCGAGGCGTTGAGCACCGGGTACTTCTTCAGCGCGGCCACCGCGGCCTTGACGAAGAAGGACATGAAGCCGAGGCGCACGCCATGCTCCTTCTCGAACTTGTCGAGGTACTTCTTGCGCATCTCCATCACCGGGCCCATGTTCACCTCGTTGAAGGTGGTCAGGATGGCGTTGGTCGATTGCGACTGAACCAGGCGCTCGGCAACGCGGGCGCGCAGGCGCGACATCGGCACGCGCTGCTCGGGGCGATCGGCGACGATGGCCTCGCTGCTGACCACGTTCGGCTGCGGCAGGGCCGGCTTGGCCGCAAGAGTCGGCGCTGGCGATACGGCGACCGAAGCCGCGGCAGCAGGCTTGGCAGCGCCGGTGACGTCTTCCTTGAGGATGCGGCCACCGCGACCGGAACCTTGCACGTCGGCGGCGGAGATGCCCTTCTCGTCCATGATTTTGCGTGCCGCGGGCATGGCGCTCGGAGCCGCAGCGGCGGGAGCCGGCGCGGCGGCTTTGGCGGCAGCCGGGGCCTTCGCCGCTGTGGGGGCGGCAGCGGCCGCCTTGCCCTCGGTATCGATCTGCGCAATGACTTCGCCGGAAGCAACGGTCTCGCTGTTTTGCTTGATGATCTTGACGATCACGCCGGCATCGGGTGCCGGCAGTTCAAGCACGACCTTGTCGGTCTCGATGTCGATCAGGTTCTGGTCGCGGGCGACGGCATCGCCTTCCTTGACATGCCAGGCCGACAGGGTGGCCTCGGCGACGGATTCGGACAGCTGGGGAACTTTGACTTCGATGATCATGATTTCTTCCTTATTCCTTGATGCCGAGGGCAGCGTTCACGACTTCCTTCTGCTGCTGGGCGTGTTTCGAGGCATAGCCGACGGCGGGCGACGGTGACGAGGGGCGCGCCACGGCGTCGAGGATCTGGCCGGGCTTGATCAGCCGCTCCAGGCGATGATGCTTGGCATACCAGGCGCCCTGGTTCATCGGCTCTTCCTGGCACCAGATCAGCTCCTTGAGCTTGGGATACTTCTCCATCTCCTCGAACAGGCGGCGGTCATCGAAGGGATACAGCTGCTCGACCCGGACAATCGCGACGTTCTCGATCTTCTTCTCGCGGCGCGCGGCCAGCAGGTCGAAGTAGATCTTGCCGGCGCAAGCGACCAGGCGCGTGACCTTCTTCGGATCGAGCTTGTCGACTTCGCCGATGATGGTCTGGAAGGTGCCATTGGCCAGTTCTTCCAGCGAACTTGTGGCATCCTTGTGGCGTAGCAGCGACTTCGGCGTCATCACCACCAGAGGCTTGCGCTGCTTGCGCAGCATCTGCCGGCGCAGCATGTGGTAGACCTGCGCCGCGTTCGACGGCACGCAGACTTCCCAGTTGAACTCGGCGGAAAGTTGCATGTAGCGTTCCAGGCGGGCCGACGAATGCTCCGGGCCCTGCCCTTCGTAGCCGTGCGGCAGCAGCAGCACCAGGCCGCAGCCGCGGCCCCACTTGGCTTCGCCGGAGGACAGGAACTGGTCGATCACCACCTGGGCGCCGTTGGCGAAATCGCCGAACTGGGCTTCCCAGACCACCAGTTCGTTCGGCGCCGCGGTGGCGAAGCCGTACTCGAAGGCCAGCACGGCTTCCTCGGAAAGCACCGAGTCGAAGCACATGAAGCGGCCCTGGTTTTCCTGGATGTTCTGCAACGGCCAGTAGGTACCCTCGTCCCACTTCTCGCGGTTCTGGTCGTGCAGGGCCGCGTGGCGATGGAAGAAGGTGCCACGGCCGACGTCCTCGCCGGAAACGCGGATGTTGTAGCCGGCAGCAACCAGCGAGGCGTAGGCCAGGTTCTCGCCCATGCCCCAGTCCACCGCCAGCTTGCCTTCACCCATTTGACGACGATCGTCGATGATCTTCTGCACGCGCGAATGCAGCGTGAAGTTCTGCGGAATGGTCGTTAGGCGCTTGGAAAGCCGCTGGAGTTCGTTGATCGACACCGTGGTGTCGCACTTCTCGGTGTAGGGCACGCCGATGTGGGGCGTCCAGTCGATTGAGAACTTGCTGTTGTAATCGCTGATCACCGGGTCGATCAGGTGGCGTCCTTCGTCCAGCGCCGTGCGGTAGTCCTTGATCATGCGATCGGCGTCGCCGTCGGCGATCACACCCTGTGCCTGCAGCTTGTCGGCATACAGCTTGCGCGTGCCGGGGTGCTGCGAGATCTTCTTGTACATCAGCGGCTGCGTCACCATCGGCTCGTCCTGCTCGTTGTGGCCGAGCTTGCGGAAGCAGACGATGTCGATCACCACATCCTTCTTGAACTCCTGGCGATACTCCATGGCGATCTGGGTCACCAGCGCCACCGCCTCGGGATCGTCACCGTTGACGTGGAAAATCGGCGCCTCGATCATCTTGAAGATGTCGGTGCAATACAGCGAGGAGCGGTAGTCACGCAGGTCGGAGGTGGTAAAGCCGATCTGGTTGTTAACCACGATATGTACCGTGCCACCCGTGCCATAGCCACGGGTGTTGGAGAAGTTGAGCATCTCCTGGTTCACGCCCTGCCCTGCCACCGCCGCGTCGCCGTGGATCAGCACCGGCAGCGCCTGTTTCTTGCCTTCGGCACCGCGGCGCACCTGGCGGGCATAGACCGAACCGGCCACCACCGGATTGACGATTTCGAGGTGGGAGGGGTTGAAGGCCAGCGTCAGGTGCACCGGGCCACCGGGAGTACCAACGTCGGAAGAGTAGCCCATGTGGTACTTGACGTCGCCGGCGGAGAGGTCGGACTTCTTCTTGCCCTCGAACTCGGCAAACAGCATCGACGGCTGCTTGCCCAGGGTATTCACCAGCACGTTGAGGCGGCCGCGATGGGCCATGCCGATCACCATTTCCTGCACGCCGACGGTGCCGGCGGTGCGGATCAACTGGTCCATGGCAAGGATCAGGGACTCGCCGCCTTCAAGCGAGAATCGCTTCTGGCCGACATACTTGGTATGCAGGTAACGCTCCAGCGTTTCGGCCTGGGTCAGCTGCACCAGGAAACGCTTCTTTTCTTCGGCGGACCAGGCTGGGGTCGAACGGATCGGCTCCAGCTTGGCCTGCAACCAGCGCTTCTGGCCGACATCGGACAGGTACATGAACTCGACGCCGATGGTGCCGCAGAAGGTCTGGCGGCAGGCTTCGAGGATTTCGCGCAGCGTCGCCGACTCGGGCACCGCCGCAAAGGAGCCGGAATTGAAGACCTGGCCGAGATCGGCCTCGGTGAAGCCGTAGTGCGAGGGCTCGAGTTCCGCCACCGCCGGCCGCTCGGCGCGCTTCAGCGGATCAAGCTGGGCCCAGCGATTGCCGAGGAAGCGGTAGGCATTGATCAGTTGCAGCACCTTGATCTGCTTGCCATCCGACTGCGCCGTGGCACGCCCGGCCTGCAAGGTGCCGTCCTTGGCGCGCTGGGCGAAGGACGTGATCACCGGATAGTGGGCGACATCCGGCCCGGTGTAGTTGCCGGCGCTGGGCAAGGTGCCCAGCTTGTCGAAGTAATCGCGCCAAACCGGCTCGACGGAGGCCGGGTTGGCGAGGTAGGCGTCGTAGAGCGCCTCGATGTACGGCGTGTTGGTGCCGAACAGATACGAATTGGACAGCATCTGCTTCATCATTGCGTCACCTGCTGATGTAT
>CAIVQO010000097.1 GCA_903908065.1 uncultured beta proteobacterium
CGTTTTCGTTGAGCCAGCCGAAGTTCAAGACGAGCGTTCCGTTCGAGTAGATGCTGAACAGGGAACGTCTCGCGACACCGGGTATCCACTCATGATGTTCCACCGCTATCTGGTTTCCGCGCATGGCGTACCAGAGGACGTAGGCAGTGTCTTCGAGGGCCGAAGTGTAGATGGAAGCTGAGCGATCGCGTATTCGGGAGACAGCGAGGAAATCAGCCCTTCCATGAAAAGGTTCTCGGCAGCTATCGCAGGAACGGCGTCCGGTGACACATGCTTGATGATCGCGGGAACGGTAGTGACCAACTTCGGCTTGAGCCTGGAAAACGTTCGTACCAGCTCCCACGATCGATACTGCCCGACAACAATGTGCTCCTTGCGCCCAGTCTTCACCGCGATGAGCGGATGGTCGTGCAAGTAATCCACCACGTAGCTCGCCCCAAGCTGTTCCACGTCGCCGAGGAGATAAATCGAACCAAGGGTTGCAAGCCGCCCCCATGGTTCGGGAGGTGGCTTGAGATGTGCCAGTTCAATTGGTGTAGGTGATGCGGGCTTTGGGGTCATCCATCTGACAGCCGCAATTGCTGGACAAATTGCCGGGCAGTAACAATGTGCGTTGTACCAAAGTGGCCCAGAGCAAGCAGGCCGCTTTTGTCGCCGGTCACGAGAAAGTCGGCGCTCGAAGCCTCCGCGAGTGCCAGGAGGAAGTTGTCGTTCGGGTCTGGGGACTGGTCGACTGTAGGCAGTCGGTCATACATGAGGCTGAGCCGCCGGATCGTATTGGTTACGGTACCGACTTCGACGGCGCGAATACGATCGCGCAATTGCGGGCGACGGGAAACCTCCCTTAACTCTCCAAGAATCTGCTCGCAACAGATGAGGTCGAAATGTCGCCTTGCCCAAGCCCGGTAAATCAGATCAGGCGGTGAGCTCCTGACCATGAGTGCGGAGAGCAGGATGTTGGTGTCCAGAATGACCTTCACCGACGTCAGGCAACTCGGTCAGGTGCTGCACGGATTGCCCTGACCGCATCTTCAATCGTGCTTTCCAGCACCTCGTCGGCCAGATCTTCGTTTCGTTCCTTCAATGTCTCGGTGGTTCGAGCAAGCAGGCGCCATTGGACGGCGTCCTCGACGAACTTGGAGATGTCGCCCTTTTTCATGCCTTGAGCACCGAGAAATGTACGTAAAGACAGATCGGTCTCTTTTGACACTTTGATTGTCCAGCGAACTGGTTCAGACATACAACCTCCTATGCGCATAAACGTCTATGTGCTCATTATAGGCTACCGTTAGCCTCTTACAATGGTGATCTAATGGCTTGCCGTCGACATCAACACATTAATAATGGTGCGTGATAAAGTGGAGCCAGTCGTGAAAATTTAGTTCGTGCCCAAGATGAGCAGGGGTCATGCGGCGCAGGGAGCTGTGAGGCCAGTTGAGTCGCGCTAGATGGCTATAATAGGCTTAAATACAGGGCATTCTAGGAATTGTTGGCTGGCCCTGGATCTCTGGATCGCTAACAAAATGAAGTGTTTGTACGAATCGCGACGATTGTGGCTGATTGGATTGTTTAGACTCCGAAGCCAGGGGTTGTTGGGTAGATGTTGAAGTCAACCAGTTGATCGACATGCGTCGGCGACAGTGCGCTCAGCGGCCGGAAATTTCGTTTCATGGTCAAAGAATACCGAATCGGGGCCAGGCTGCCAACGATGTTAGCGGCGGGGGAATTGACAGCAACTGTGCCGATCGCCGTTGGCGCGGGTCGGGCGGCATACGCCGGCCATCCGGCTTCCCGGACGGGTCCCGGTCTAAGCGTGGCTTAAGTTTCGAATCGCATCCTGCGCCACGTCATCTGTGCCTGCGAGGGGATTCCAATGAAACGTGTCATCACAATCGCCATTGCCTTTTCGTTCGGCCTGGCGCACGGCGCCACAGAACAAGAGTTTGCGGCAGGGTCTTGCGAACAGATCCGGGCACGGATCAAGGAACACAAGGGCATTCCGGCAAAGCCCAATACCGAGTTGCTCGGCAGGATCGGGGCGAACAGTCAATGCCGCTTTACGTCAGGGGAAGTCTATCGTGCCGCCTGGGGCGACACACCCGTGCCACCGCCCCGGACCCGCGAACGTCGCCACAGGAAGCATGACGACGACGATTGATTGCCGCAAGAGGAGGCTGCGCCACATCCTCATCGCCGTGTCACCGGCGCCGACTTTTCAGGCTGGCTTCACGCCCAGTACTTCGCCTTCCCCGGCAGCACCCAGCGCACGCCGCCGCGCGGATCGGTGCTGTCGCCCGCATAGCGCGGGATCAGGTGGATGTGCAGGTGGGGTACGGTCTGGCCGGCGGCGCGGCCGTCGTTGATGCCGATGTTGCAGGCATCGGGATGGTACTTGGCGTCGAGGATGGCCTTGGCCTGGTCGAGCAGCTGCAGCAGGCTGGCACGCTCGGCGGCGGTGGTTTCGAAGAAGGAGCCGATGTGCCGGCGCGGAATGACCAGCGCGTGGCCGGGCGAGACCGGGTAGCCGTCGCTGGCGATGAAGGCCAGCTCGTCGCCGCCAAGGATGCGGGCGGCGGGCATGTTGCAGAAGGGGCAGGGCTTGCTCATGCCGGTCAGGCCGGGCCGGACCGGGCTCGGTCATCCGGCAGCGCAGCGGTGTGACTGGCCCGGTAGTCCTCGACGACGATCGCTTCGCCTTCGATCACGGTGCCGTCCTGCGCCGGCACGTGCGTCGCCGCGGCTTCGCGCATGGCCTTGCGCAGGTGGCGGGTCTTCCAGAAGAACCATGCGCCGACGGCCAGCCCGCCTGCGACAAGGATGACCAGCAGCACCAGCGAAAACATGAAGCCCAGCACCAGCAGGATGCCGGCGGCGATGACGCCGACCAGTTTTCCGAGCAGGCCGGCCTGGGGTTTGGGCGGGTTCATTCCGGCATGCGCCCCGCCCTGGGCGGAGTGCTGTCGATGCGGGCCGTCGCGGTGTGCGGCGGCGGGACGAGGTGGCTCATGGGTACGGCGTGGGTATAGGTCTGCCGTGATGTTACCTGCAATCCGGCGCCGCCCACTCCGCACGGTTCCGGCTTGAAACTCCGTGCGAGGCGGCCGAAGTACTGATCTGCAAGTCACCCAGTTGTGCCGAATGCTGCGATTATTCGGTCTGCTTCGGACCCGAATCGTGAGACCTCTCCTGCTTGCCCTGCTGTGCGTTACCGCCCTGGCCCGCGCCGACGAGGTGCAGGTGGCCGTTGCCGCCAATTTCGCGGCGCCCGCGAAGCAGATTGCGCAGGACTTCGAAAGGGCGAGCGGGCACAAGGCCGTGCTGTCCTTGGGCGGCACCGGCAAGTTCTACGCGCAGATACGCAACGGCGCGCCCTTCGAGGTGCTGCTGGCGGCCGATGACGAGACGCCGCAGCGCCTCGAAGCCGAGGGCGCCGCGGTGGCCGGCAGCCGCTACACCTATGCCATCGGCCGCCTGGTGTTGTGGTCGGCGCGGGCCGGCTACGTCGACGCGCAGGGCGAGGTATTGCGCCGCGGCGGCTTCCGCCACCTTGCCCTGGCCAACCCCCGCGTGGCGCCCTACGGCCAGGCGGCGATGGAAACGCTTACCGCGCTCGGGCTGACCGATCCGCTGCAGGCGAAGTTGGTCCAGGCCGAGAACATTGCCCAGGCCTGGCAGTTCGTCGCCAGCGGCAATGCCGAGCTGGGCTTCGTCGCGCTCTCGCAGGTGGCGAAGGATGGCCGCATCGCCGAAGGCTCGGCCTGGATCGTGCCGGCCCGCCTGCATGCGCCGCTGCGCCAGGACGCCGTGCTATTGGCGCGCGGCAAAGGCAAGCCTGCCGCCGAGGCCTGGCTGCGCCATCTGCGCAGCGATGCCGCGCGCGCCACGATCCGGGCTTACGGCTACGAGTTCTGAGGGCGCGGTCGCGGCAGTCTCGCGGTAGCATTCGGGCATGATCGAATCCGCGAACTTCGCCGCCGACCTCGCCGCGATCTGGCTCACGGTCAAGCTTGCCGCCGTCACCACGCTGCTGTTGCTGCTGATCGGCACGCCGATCGCGTGGTGGCTGGCGCGCACGCGTTCCGCCTGGAAGGGGCCGGTGGGCGCCGTGGTGGCGCTGCCCATCGTGCTGCCGCCCACCGTGCTCGGTTTCTACCTGCTGTTGCTGATGGGGCCGGAGGGCGTGGTCGGCAAGCTGACCACGGCCGCCGGCATGGGCCTGCTGCCCTTCAGTTTTTCCGGCCTGGTGGTCGCCTCGGTGATCTATTCCATGCCCTTCGTCGTGCAGCCGCTGCAAAACGCCTTCGAGGCGATCGGCGACGGACCGCTGGAAGCCGCGGCGACACTGCGCGCCTCGCCGCTGGATGCGTTCTTCAGCGTCGCCCTGCCGCTGGCGAAGCCGGGCTTCCTCACCGCCACCATCCTCGGCTTCGCCCACACCGTGGGCGAGTTCGGCGTGGTGCTGATGATCGGTGGCAACATCCCGGACAAGACGCGGGTGGTTTCGGTGCTGATCTACGACCACGTCGAGGCCATGGAGTACGGCCGGGCGCACTGGCTGGCCGGCGGCATGGTGGCCTTTTCGTTTGTCGTGCTGCTGGCGCTGTACTGGCTCAACCCGACCGGCAGGCGCAGGACATGAGCATCGCTGCGCGCTTTCGCGTCGATTACGCCGGCTTCGCGCTCGACGTCGATCTCGACCTGCCCGGCAGCGGGGTGACGGCCCTGTTCGGACGCTCGGGCTGCGGCAAGACCACGCTGCTGCGCTGCATGGCCGGGCTGGAGCGCGGCGCCGGCAGGCTTGCCGTGAATGGCGAGACCTGGCAGGACGCGGGCACCTTCGTGCCGACGCATCGCCGGCCGCTGGGCTACGTGTTCCAGGATGCACGCCTGTTCGCCCACCTCGACGTGGCGCGCAACCTCGATTTCGGCGCCCGTCGCAGCGGCAGCGCCGGCGCGGTCAGGCGCGATGCGGTGGTGGAACTGCTCGGTCTCGGCCCGCTGCTCGACCGCCTGCCCGCGCGGCTCTCGGGCGGCGAACAGCAGCGCGTCGCGATCGCCCGCGCCCTGCTGGCCGGTCCGCGCCTGCTGCTGATGGACGAGCCGCTGGCCTCGCTCGACCATGCCCGCAAGCAGGAGTTCCTGCCCTGGCTGGAGCGGGTGCGCGACGAACTCGAGATCCCGGTGATCTACGTCAGCCACGCCCCTGACGAAGTCGCGCGCCTGGCCGACCACTTAGTGGTCATGGATGCCGGCCGCGTCGTGGCGCAGGGCCCGCTGGCCGAGACCCTGGCGCGGGTGGACCTGCCGATCAAGCTTGGAGAAGATGCCGGCGCGGTGTTCGCCGCCACGGTCGCCGAGCGCGACGCCGAATGGCACCTGGCGCGCGTCGAGTTCCCCGGCGGCGAGCTTTGGGTGCGCGACAACGGCACCCCGGTCGGCCGCGTGGTGCGCGTGCGCATCCTGGCGCGCGACGTGTCGATCGCCAACAGTCGCCACGAGGACAGCAGCATCCTCAACGTGCTGCCGGCGACGGTGCTGGCCCATGCCGCCGAGGACCACCCCTCGCAGGTGCTGGTGCAGCTCAGGGTCGGCGAGAACCTGTTGCTGGGACGCCTGACGCGCCGCTCGGCGCAGCGCCTCGACCTCGCCCCCGGTCGCGAAGTCTGGGTGCAGATCAAGGCCGTGGCGCTGGTCGGCTGAAAGTCGGCGCCGGCGCTACGGCGATCAAGTCCGCCGCTAGGCGGCAGCCTGGGCCGGACGATCTTCCAGCAACCGCACCAGTGCATGCACCGTGCGGTTCACCGGCGCGGCGATGCCATGCGCGGCGGCACGGCGCAACACGTAGCCGTTGATGTGGTCGATCTCGCTCTTGCGACCGCGCGCCACGTCGTGCGCGGTGGAAGATTTCTGCGTCGCCATCGAGCGCGAAATGCCGGCCACCATGGCGCGCATGTCGCCCGGCACCTCCATACCGTCGGCCGCCGCCACGGCCAGGCACTCGGCGACGATGTCGTCCATCACCCCGGCAATGCCCTCACCCGGCGCAATCTGGCCGTAGGGCAGTTGGGTGATCGCCGAGAGCCCGTTGTAGACGCAGTTGATGATCAGCTTGGCCCACAACTGGCCGGCGACATTCTGTGCGACCTGCACCGGCACGCCGGCCAGGGCGAACTCGGTCACCACCTCGGCGCTTTCGGCGAAGGGGCCGATCACCAGTTCGCCACGCCCATGGTGGCGCAGGTGGCCGGGGCCCGCCATCTCGGTGGCGACATACACCACGGCCGGATGCACCGGCCGGCCGAGCGCTGCCGCCAGGCGTTCGGCGTTGTCGTAGCCGTTCTGCAGGCTCAGCACGATGGCATCTGGCGCCAGGTGCGGCGCCATTTCGGCGGCGGCCTGCAGGCTGTCGTTCGATTTCACGCAGCACAGCACCAGGCGCGCGCCGGCGATCGCCGCCGCCGTGGTGCTGGCGCCGACTTTCACGTGCTCCTTGAAGCTCAGGGTGTCCATGTAAAGGCCGTCGCGTTCGATCGCGGCGACATGTTGCGGGCGGCCGACCAGCACCACTTCACGCCCGGCCCGCGCCAGCATGCCGCCGTAGTAGCAGCCGACCGCGCCGGCGCCGAGAACTGCAGTCTTCATCGTTTCGTCTCCCGTTCCAGGTTCATTCCGCGCGCTCCCATTCGAGGATGCCGCCATCGGTCAGCAGCTCCGGAATCCTCACGTCAACCCGGCGACTTCCCAAGCAGGGCCCGCAACTCGGCGACTTCCGCTTCGAGCCGGGCAACCCGTTGTTCCAGGGAAGCACGCGGATGCGCCGCGGCGGCGGACGGCGTAGGGTCCGCATCGACACCGGAATCCTTTATCTCGCCGCCCAGCAAATGCACATAGCGCGACTCGCGCATGCCGGGTTCCCGCGCTCGGCGGGCGACGAAGGGGCCATCCTCGCGCTGCGCCAGGGCATCGAGGACGGCTTCGACTTCCGTTACATCCTTCAGCGCGCACAGGCGGCTGGCGCGACTGCGCAACTCGCCCGGCGTCTGCGCGCCGCGCAGCAGGAGTTCGCAGACGACGGCCAGCTCCTGCGGTGAAAACTTCAGCATGCCGTATTCCGTGTTGCAAAAGCGATGGCGGAACTTGGCAACGCGGCTGCCGTAACCGCTTTCCTCGCTGACCAGGTACTTCCGGATCAGCTGGTCCAGCACCTGCCTGACGGCGGCCTCGTCGAGTTCGAGCACCGGATCGCGATTGCTCTTCTGGTTGCAGGCATTCACCAGTGCGTTCAGCGACAGGGGATACTGCTCGGGCGTGGTGATTTCCTTTTCCAGCAGGCAGCCGATGATGCGGGCCTCAAGCGGCGATAGTTCGATGCTCATGGGCGTGGCCCGTCGTTGCGGAGCAAGGTCCTGGAGTTCGTGCGAGCGCAGGGTGCGGACACGGCCGGTACCTCAGCGTCCCTGCTTGCCCGCGGCGAAGCGCGCGGTAACGGTATCCATGCTGGCGATGTGGGCCACCAGCCAGTCGCCGACGGCATGTTCCAGCCAGACCTGCAATGCGCCGTGGTCGCCGGTCTGCCGCCATTCCGCGATGCGTGCGGCCATGTCGGCGAGCACGCTGTCGTGCTCGCCTTTGTGCACCGGATAGACCGGGAAGCCGGTGTCCTGCATCAGCTTTTCCTCGTCGGCAAAGTGGCGCACGGTGTGGCTGTGCAGTTCGGCGAGCAGGGGCTCGATGCCGCTCGCGGCGGTGCCGGCCGCGATCACGGCGAGCAGTTTCTCGCGCAGCGCGGCGAATTCGTGGTGGTCTTGGTTCATGAAGTCGACGGCGACTTCGGGAAAGGCAAGTCGATACTGGCTCATGGCGGTTGGCGTCGGTGTTGCCCGCGATCGGGTTTGGATGAAGCGGGAATTTTATAAGGGATGTGCCACGACGCGGATGCCGGCTCCCGCAATCAGTTGCCCCTTGCGCTGACAGTGCGCCATTTGGCCAGGCATGGCGCCAAGGCGAATTTCCTAAGCCGATTCTTGCGGGCGAATCAGGTGGTGCGGGGGCATGCCGCCGCCATCGCGGCATCCATGTCTGCCGTGGCGGCGGCAAGGATGGCCGGGTCGATGCGGCCCTGGCGCGCCAGACCTTGCATGAAGTCTGCCACCGCGCCGGCAGGCAGCCCGGCGCGGTAGGGGCGGTCCTGGGCCATGGCCTGGAAGATGTCGGCGACGCGCAGGATGCGCGCTTCCAGCGGCAGCCGATCGGCTGGCAGGTGGAATGGGTAGCCGTTGCCGTCGGGTTCTTCGTGATGCCAGGCGGCCCAGGCCGCGATTTCCTCGAAGCCGGGGATGGGCCGCAGGATCTGGTAAGTCTCGAAGCTGTGCGTGTTCATCACCTTGCGCTCACGCTCGTCCAGCCGGGCCGGCTTGTCGAGCACTTCGTCGGGGACCCGTAGCTTGCCGATGTCATGAAGCAGGCCGGCCACCTCGATCTTGTCGCAGTGCCCGGGGCCCACACCGAGGCGCTCGGCGAGATGGCGGGAAAGTTTTGCCACGCCGAGCGAATGCTGCGCCGTGAAGGGGCTCTTGGCATCGACGATGCGCGAGAAGATTCCGGCCAGTTGCCGCAGCTCCGCCATGCCCGTGGCGTGGGTCTGGCCCTGGGCCAGCATCTCGGCCAGGTAGGCTTGCACCGCGCGCGGCTCGAGCGAGAGCCAGAAGGCCTCGGAGCGCGACACCTCGAGGAAGAGTTCGACCAGTTCCGGCGCGAAATAGCTGCCGGCATGACCGGCGATCTGGTCGCGTATGCCCTGGGTGCTGATCAGCAGGCTGCCGTCGGCGTAATGCGCCGCCGCGAGGGCATCGACGCGGTCGACCAGGTACACCAGGTTGGCCGCGAGCGCATCCTGCGCCGGCAGCAGCGTCCTCGGCATGCGCTCCCAGCGCGTATGGTGATACCGGATCGGCAGTGCCATCCAGGCCAGCGGCGCAAAGTCGTGCAGCAACGCGTGGCCGACCTCGCAATGCACCTGCGAACTTTCCCAGTCGAATTCGGCGACCAGGTGGCCGTGGGTCACCGTCGACGAGACGCCGACATCGTGCAGCAGCCCGAGGTCGAACATCCGGGCGATCTCGCGCGCTTCGGCGCCCTGGGCCCTGGCGCACTCGGCCGCCATGATGCCCACCCGTTTGCCATGGGCGAGATCGTCGATGCCGACCAGGTCGAGCGCATCCGAAAGTGCGAAGACCACGTGCCGCAGGTCGGTGATGACCGTGTCGCTGCCTTGGGAATCGGTCCTGACCGCCGCGGCACCGGCGGGTTGTATGCGGGAAGTGCCATCGAACATGGGAAGCTCCTCTGCCCTGCGACACGCCCCGTGGGGGATGTCGCCTGTCGATGGTTCAATTCAAGACCGGCGCAACGCTGCCCGCCATGCGTATTTCTACCTGCGGGGAAGTACGTAGTCGGCGCGCCACGCGCCTGCCGCAGCGGGTTTGGCGAAACCTCAGGCCCTGACCTTGAAGAACTCCATCAGCTCCTGGAGCTGGGCCGCCTGGCCGCCCATTTCCTCGGAGGTCGCTGCCAGCTCTTCCGAGGCGCTGGCGTTCTGCTGCGTGGCCTTGTTCAGCTGACCCATGGCGCCGTTGATCTGGCCCACGCCGGCGCTCTGTTCCTGGCTGGCGGCCGCGATTTCCTGCACCAGGTCGGAAGTCTTCTTGATGCTGGGCACCATTTCGTCGAGCAATTTGCCGGCCTGTTCCGCCATCTTGACGCTGGAGCCGGCCAGCTGGCCGATTTCCTGGGCGGCAACCTGGCTGCGTTCGGCCAGCTTGCGCACTTCGGCGGCGACCACGGCGAAGCCCTTGCCGTGCTCGCCGGCACGCGCTGCCTCGATCGCGGCGTTGAGCGCCAGCAGGTTGGTCTGGTAGGCGATGTCGTCGATGATGCCGATCTTGCCGGCGATCGATTTCATGGCTTCCACGGTTGCCTTGACCGCGCTGCCGCCTTGCTCGGCTTCGCCGGACGACTTGGTGGCCATGTTGTCGGTGACCTTGGCGTTCTCGGTGTTCTGGGTGATGCTGGCGGTCATCTCTTCGATGCTGGCGGTGGTTTCCTCGACCGAGGCAGCCTGTTCGCTGGAGGATTGCGACAGCGACTGGGCGGTGGCGGAGACCTGGCCCGAGGCATTGGCCAGCGCATCGGCAGCCCCCTTCACTTCGCCGATGATCTGGTTCAGCTGGGTCACGAGGCGATGCATGGCGTCCATCAACACACCGGTCTCGTCCTTGCTTTGCGCCTCGATGTGGACCGTCAGGTCGCCGCCGGCAAGCTTGCTGGCGGCGGTCGAGGCCTGCGCCAGGGGGCGGGTGATGCTGCGTGTGATCCACCATGCGAACAGCAGCGTGACGACCAGCGCGATCAGCGAGGATGCGATCATCAGGATGCGCCCGCTCTGGTAGCTTGCCGCGGCTTCCTTGCCGGCCTCGGTCATCAGTTTTGACTGGAAGGAAATCAGGTTCGTCACGGCCTTCAGGTAGTCGGCCTGGGCCGCGCGCAACCTGGTCAGCATCAGCACCTTCGCCTCGTCCTCCAGGTCACCTTGCACCAGTTCGACGAACTTGTCCTGCAGCGGGACATAGGCCGCTCTGGCCTCCTTGACCTTGCGCAGCTGTTCCTTGCCGGCTTCGGTCTGGATGCTCTGGTCCAGCTTGCTCATGCGGTCTTCGATGATCTTGCGTGCTTCGGCGACTCGGGCAAGCTCCTGGCCGGTTTCGGCCTGGTTGACCAGCAGGGCGTTGCGCATGGCACGTGCGATCAGGTTTAGGGAATCGACCATGTCATTGGCCCAGACGGTCTTCGGGTACCGGTCGTTGGTCATCAGGTCGACCTCGTCGGCCAGGACCGTCATGCGACCGATGCCCAGGATGGCGACGATGGTCATCATGATCAGGGCGAAGCCGAAGCCGATGGCCAGGCGCACTCCAATGCGTAAGTCCTTCATATGGTTCATTCCTTGTGGCGGGGATCGCGCTTTTCCCCGATTGTCGGCCCTGGGAAAGTCGTGCCATGGTCTATGTCTAATGTAATAGGCGAATTGGGCACGCTTGCCTTGGTTGGCGCCATTCGTACTTGTACTGCGGCGCCTACGTACTTGCCGCAAATGCCATCGGCCGGGGGATCCCCGCCAGCGCCCGGTCGTCACCCCGCCGCCAGGGAACCGCAGCTTTGGACTTGGCTGCGGCCCCTCACGCTTTCCTTACACGGCCTTGTAGCGCTCCAGGGTGCGGTTGCGGGCCAGCGAGTGGTCGACTACCGGCATTGGGTAGTCGCGGCCGATGACGACCCCGCAGGCGGCCTGGCGGGCGGCATCCATGGTCCACGGGGCGTGGATGAACTTCACTGGCACGTTTGCCAGTTCCGGCAGGTAACGACGGATGAAGCGGCCTTCGGGGTCGAACCTTTCGGATTGCGTCACCGGATTGAAGATGCGGAACCAGGGTTGGGCGTCGCAACCGGTGGAGGCGGCCCACTGCCAGCCACCGTTGTTCGCGGCGAGGTCGAAGTCGAGCAGCTTTTCGGCGAACCAGGCTTCGCCCAGACGCCAGTCGAGGCCGAGGTCCTTGCTCAGGAAGGACGCGGTGATCATGCGCAGCCGGTTGTGCATCCAGCCGGCATGCAGCAGCTGGCGCATCGCGGCGTCTACAAGCGGGTAGCCGGTGCGGCCTTCGCGCCAGGCCGCGAGCAGGTCGGGCGCATCGTCCCAGCGCAGTGTGTCGAATTCCGGCTTGAAGCACTGCGTGACGACGCGCGGGTGGTGCCACAGGATGGCGTGGTAGAAGTCGCGCCAGATCAGCTCCGAAAGCCAGGTCTGGGCGCCGCGTCCGCCATGGCCATGGGCATGGGCGGCCAGCTGGCGGATCGAAATCGTGCCGAAGCGCAGGTGGGGCGAAAGGTAGGAACAGCCCTTGACGGCGGGAAAGTCGCGCGCGGTGGCGTAGTCGTCGATGCGCTCGACGAAATCGCGGAACAGCGCCTGGGCGCCGCCCATGCCGGTGGGCAGGCGCAGTGCGGGCAGGTCGGTGGCCTCGAAGCCCAGCTCCGCCAGCGTCGGCAGGCGCTCGCCGTCGATCGGCGGGGCAAGCTGCGCGGCATGCGGCTCGACCGGCAAGGGGTCGAGGTCGGCCGGCGTGAGGTGCTTCAGCCAGGCGTTCTTGTAGGGGGTGAAGACCGAGAAGGGCGTGCCGCCCTGGGTCATCACTTCGTCGCGCTCGAAGATCACCTGGTCCTTGAAATCGAGCAGGCAGGCGTCGGCGCTGGGCTTGCCATCATGGAGGCGGCGATCCACCTCGGCGTCGCGTGCGATGGCTGCCGGTTCGTAATCGCGATTGGCATACACGGCGCGGGCGCCGAGCTCGGCCGCGAGGCGCGGGATTTCATGGCGCGGGTCGCCATGGCGCACCAGCAACTGGCCCCCCATCGTGCGCAAGGCGGCGTCGAGTTCCTCGACTGCGCGCAGGATGAATTCAACGCGGCGGTCGCGGCGCGGCAGCAGATCGAGGATGGCGGTGTCGAAGACGAACACGCAATGCACGCGGGTATGGGCGAGCAGGGCGTGGTGCAGTGCGGCGTGGTCGTTGCTGCGCAGGTCGCGGCGGAACCAGACCAGGGCGGTCGTCATGGGCGGGCGGGTACTCGGGAACGGACTGAGAGATTACAATGTCGAACGCGCCATGGAAACCGTCAGCCTCGCCAATCATTTCCTGATCGCCATGCCCGCCATGGACGATCCGAATTTTTCCCGCACGCTGACCTTCATCTGCGAACACAACGCCGATGGCGCAATCGGCATCATCGTCAATCGGCCGACCGACATGAACCTGGCCGGGCTCTTCGACCGGGTCAGCATCCCGCTCGAGGATCAGGCCGCCGAAACCCGCTTTGCCGAGCTGCCGGTGTATTTCGGTGGACCGGTGCAGACCGATCGCGGCTTTGTCCTGCATCGCCCGGCCGGGCAGTGGCAGTCTTCGCTGAACATCAGCGACAGCATTGCCCTGACCAGCTCGCGCGACATCCTGCAGGCCATGGCCGGCACCGGCGAGCCGGCTGAAGTGCTGGTCAGCCTCGGCTACGCCGGCTGGACCGCAGGGCAGCTGGAATGGGAGCTGTCGCAGAATTCCTGGCTTACCGTCGGCGCCGACGCCAACATCATTTTCGCCACGCCCCCCGAGGAACGCCTGCCGGCAGCGATGCAATTGCTGGGTGTGGATTTCGCCAAGCTTTCCGAAGTCGCGGGTCATGCCTGAGGCGACGGGAACCATCCTCGCCTTCGATTTCGGCCTCAAGCGCATCGGCGTTGCCATCGGAACCCGGCTCGGAAACGGCCCGCTGGCAGCAGCCCGACCGCTGGCGACCATTTTTGCCGCCGCCAACGACCGGCGCTTTTCCGCGATCGCCGCCCTGCTTGCCGAATGGCAACCGCAGCGCCTGGTGGTTGGCCGCCCGCTCAACGACGACGGAAGCCCGCACGAAATGACGGCGCGCTCCGAGCGCTTCGCCAGCCAGCTGCGCGGCCGCTTTGGCCTTCAGGTCGACGAAGTGGACGAGCGCTTCAGCTCGGTTGCCGCCGATGCAGAGCTGCGCGAGCGCGGCCTGGGCTGGAAGCAGCGCAAGGCGCAGCTCGATGCCGAAGCGGCCCTGATCATCCTTCACGACTGGAGTTCCACGCATGCCCGTGACGCTGCCTGATGCCGAGGCGCTGTGCGCCGCCCTTGCCGAGTCGATGCGACCCCAGGTCGATCCTGCCCTTACCGCCCTGGTGGGCATCCACACCGGCGGCGTCTGGGTGGCGGAGCGCCTGCACAAGTCGCTGGGCCTCAAGATTCCTCCCGGCTCGATCGATGTCTCCTTCCACCGCGACGACTATCACCAGCGCGGCCTGCATGCCGGGAACAAGAGCTCGCAGATTCCCTTCGATGTCGAGGGCGCGCACATCGTGATCGTCGACGACGTGCTCTACACCGGGCGCACCATCCGCGCGGCAATGAACGAGCTGTTCGACTATGGTCGGCCGGGCCGCATCGACCTTGCCGTGCTGAGCGATCGGGGCGGCCGCGAACTGCCGGTGGCGCCGACCTGGTGCCCGCACGCGGCGCCGCTGCCCGCCGCGCAGATGCTGGCCCTGGAGCGCGCCGACGACGGCCGCCTGTCCTTCCGCCTGATGGAGAAATGAGCGTGATCACTACCGGTGGCAATCCGCAACTCAACCGGCATGGCGAACTCAATCACCTGCTGACCATCGAGGGCCTGCCGCGCGACGTGCTGACGCGCATCCTCGACACCGCCGCGCCTTTTACCGAGGTCGCCGAGCGCGAGGTGAAGAAGCTGCCGCTGCTGCGCGGCAAGAGCGTGTTCAACCTGTTCTTCGAAAACTCGACGCGCACCCGCACCACCTTCGAGATCGCCGCCAAGCGGCTTTCGGCCGACGTCATCAACCTCAATATCAGCACCTCCTCGGCGAACAAGGGCGAGACCCTGCTCGACACCGTGGATAACCTGGCGGCAATGCAGGCCGACATGTTCGTTGTGCGCCACGCCTCCAGCGGTGCGCCCTACCTGATTGCCCAGCACCTCGCCGCCACCGGCCGCGACCACATCCACGTGGTGAATGCCGGCGACGGGCGCCATGCGCATCCGACGCAGGGCCTGCTCGACATGTACACCATCCGCCACTACAAGAAGGATTTCACCCAACTCACCGTCGCCATCGTCGGCGACGTGCTGCATTCTCGGGTGGCGCGCAGCCAGATCCATGCCCTCAACACCCTGGGCGTGCCGGAAGTGCGCGTGATCGCGCCGAAGACCCTGCTGCCGACGGCGGTCGAGCGGCTCGGCGTGCGCGTCTTCAACGACATGCGCGAAGGCCTGCGCGGCGTCGATGTGGTGATGATGCTGAGATTGCAGAACGAGCGCATGCAGGGCGCCCTGCTGCCCTCGACCCAGGAGTTTTTCAAGTCCTGGGGCCTGACGCCGGACAAGCTGGCGCTGGCCAAGCCAGACGCCATCGTCATGCACCCGGGCCCGATGAACCGCGGCGTCGAGATCGATTCGGCGGTGGCCGACGGCAACCAGGCGGTGATCCTGCCGCAGGTGACCTTCGGCATCGCGGTGCGTATGGCCGTCATGGCGATGCTGGGAGGAAACTGAGCCATGAAGATCCACATCAAGAACGGTCGCCTGATCGACCCCGCGAGCAAGACCGACAAGCCGCTCGACGTATTCATCGGTGCCGGGCGGGTGGTCGGCATCGGCACCGCGCCGGCCGGGTTCGAGGCCAATAGCGTGCTCGATGCCAGCGGCTGCATCGTCTGCCCCGGCCTGGTCGATCTGTCGGCCCGCTTGCGCGAGCCCGGCTTCGAATACAAGGCTACGCTGGAATCCGAAATGGCGGCTGCGGTCGCCGGCGGCGTCACGCGCCTGGCCTGCCCGCCCGATACCGATCCTGTGCTGGACGAACCGGGCCTGGTCGAGATGCTGACCCATCGCGCACGCCTGCCCGAGTTCGCCCACGTGCACCCGGTCGGTGCGCTGACCGTGCAACTGGAAGGCAAGGCCCTGACCGAGATGGCCGAACTGGCTGAAGCGGGCTGCGTCGCCTTCGGCCAGGCCAACCGCGCCGTGGTCGACACCCAAGTCTTGCTGCGCGCCATGATGTACGCGGCGACCTTCGATTTCCCGGTCTGGCTGCAGGCCCAGGACCCCTTCCTGGCGAAGAAGGGCGTCGCCCACGATGGCGAGGTCGCGGCCCGTCTCGGCCTGGCCGGCATACCGGTGGCGGCGGAAACCATCGCCCTGGCCACCATGCTGCAGCTGGCGCGCGAAACCGGCGCCCGGGTCCACGTCACGCGCATTTCGTCGGCGGCCGGGGTCGATATGGTCGTCGCCGCCCGCGCGGCCGGAATTTCCGTGACCTGCGACGTCGGCGTGCACCACCTGCACCTGTGCGAAAACGACATCGGCTTCTTCAATGCCCATGCCCGCCTCGACCCGCCCCTGCGGGCCACCGGCGATCGCGATGCGCTGCGTCGTGGCCTGGCCTCGGGCGCGATCAACGCCCTGTGCTCCGACCACACCCCGGTTGATGACGACGGCAAGCAGATGCCCTTCGACGAGGCGGAAATCGGCGCCACCGGCCTCGAGCTGTTGCTGCCGCTGACCTTGAAGTGGGCGCAGGAAATGAAGTTGCCGCTGCTCGATGCACTGGCTCGCGTTACCTGCGAACCGGCTCGCATCCTTGGCGTCAAGGCAGGCAGCCTGGCCGTCGGCGCGACTGCCGATGTCTGTGTCTTCGATCCCGCCGCCGATTACCTGGTCAGCCGCGAGACATTGAAGAGCCAGGGCAAGAACACGCCCTTCCTCGGCTATGCCTTCCCCGGTCGGGTGCGCTATACGCTGATTGACGGCCACCTGGCCTTCGACGGCACGCTCAGCTGAGTTTTGCCAGCGCCGTGTCGGCGCTGACTCCGCCGACACGCAGGCGTTTGCCGCGGGAGGTTTCGCCGCTCAGCAGTTCGACGGCCGATTTCGCCACGCCCAATTGCCGGGCGAGGAATTCGATCAGGCAGGCATTCGCCTTGCCATCCACCGGTGGCGCCGCGAGTCGGATCTTGAGGGCATCGCCATGCAGGCCGGCGATTTCGGTTTTCTTCGCGCCGGGCTGGACATGCAGGCGCAGGGTGATGCCGTTGCCATCGGCGACCAGCCAGTTCATAGCATCGCCGGCAGGATGCCCTGGCGCAGGCCGGCGAGGACGAAGAGTGCGATTTGCAGCACCAGCAATAGGGCCAGCGGCGACAGATCGACGCCGCCCACCGGCGGAATGACGCGGCGGAAAGGCCGCAACAGCGGGTTGGTCAGGGCGTTGAAAATGCCCGCCATCGGCGCATAGGGATTGACCCAGGAAAAGATCGCCGAGATCAGCACCGCGCCCATCAGCAGGTAGAGCCCGATCTTCAGCACCTCGAGCACGGCCAGGAGCAGCACCAGCAAAGTCGGCTCCAGCGACACGGCGAACAGCAGGCCGCTGAAGCCCAGCGCCAGGCCGTGATAGACAACCTGCCAAAGCCAGGCGAGGAACAGGCTGGCCATGTCGAGGCCGAACAGGCCGGGGATCAGGCGGCGCACGGGGCGCACCATCCAGTCGGTGACGGCGACGATGAACTGCCCGAGCGGATTGCGGAAGGGGGCACGCACCCACTGCATGACGAAGCGCACCAGCAGCGCCAGGCTGAAGAAGCCGCAGACCGTGTCGAGGACGAAGAGCAGGATCTTGAGCAGCATGCTGACGTTCAGTCCTTGCCCAGCAGGTCGCCCAGTTCGCGGCCGCGCGCGTCGGCGGCGGCGATGCCGCGGCCGATGCCTGCTGCCACGCCGCCCGCATCGAAGGCATTCAGTGCCGCTTCGGTGGTGCCGCCCTTGGAGGTGACGCGGGTACGCAGGGTGGCGAGCGACTCGGGACTGTCGCTGGCGAGTTTGGCCGCGCCGATGAAGGTCTCCACCGCCAGCTGGCGCGCGGTGGCGGCGTCGAAGCCGAGCTTGAGGCCGGCTGCTTCCATGGCTTCGAGGAAATAGAAGACATAGGCCGGGCCGCTGCCGGAGACGGCGGTGACGGCGTCCATCCTGGTTTCGTCATCGATCCAGAGCGTGGAGCCCACGGCGCGCAGGACCTTCTCCGCATTCTGTCGCCCTTCGAGATCGACGCTGGGGTCGGCGCACAGGGCCGTGATGCCGGCACCGATCAGGGCCGGCGTGTTGGGCATGGTGCGCACCAGCTTGCGGTAGCCGCCCAGCCAGCGCGCCATGTCGCCGATGCGCAGGCCGGCCGCGATGCTGACCACCAGCTGATCGGTCAGCTTGCCCGCAAACGGCGCCACGGCCTCCCTCATCTGTTGCGGCTTGACCGCCAGCACCATGACTTCGCAGTTCAGTGCGGCCGCATCGACACTGGCGGCGCAGCGCACGCCAAAGCTTTCGCTGAGCCTGTCGCGGGCCTCGGCGAAGGGCTCGACGACCTGGATCGCCGCGGCGGAGAAACCCTGGCGGCGCAGGCCGCCGATCAGGGCGACGGCCATGTTGCCGCCTCCGATGAAGGTGATTTTCATATTGTGTAATCCCGTTTGCCGAAGATGGCGGTGCCGACCCTGACCAAGGTCGCGCCTTCCATTATCGCCGCTTCGAGGTCGTCGCTCATGCCCATCGACAGGGTATCCAGCCAGCGTCCGGTATGCGCCGAGACGGTGGCCAGCGTTTCGCGCAGGCTGGCGAAGCGGCGGCGTTGCAAGGCGGTGTCTTCGGTCGGCTCCGGGATCGCCATCAGGCCGCGCAGACGCAGTCCCGGCAGGCGCTCAATCGCAGCGGCCAGGGCCGCCGCCTCGAGCGGACCGCAACCGCTCTTCGAGGCTTCGCCGGAGACATTGACCTGGAGGCAGACATTGAGCGGCGGCAGGTTTGGCGGACGCTGGGCCGAGAGGCGCTCGGCAAGCTTGAGGCGATCCACCGAGTGCACCCAGGAAAAATTTTCAGCAACCGCGCGGGTCTTGTTGCTCTGCAAGGGGCCGATGAAATGCCATTCCAGGGCCAGGTCGGCCAGGGTACCGATCTTTTCCAGCGCTTCCTGCACGTAGTTTTCGCCGAAGGCGCCTTGTCCGGCAGCGGCGGCCTCGCGCAGCGCGCTTGCTGGCCAGGTCTTGGATACGGCGAGCAGCGATACCGAATCCGTCGGCCGTCTGGCGGCAAGGCAGGCGGCGACGATGCGCTCACGCACGGCTTGCAAGTTGGCGGCGATTGATGTCATATAGCGCCTGCAAAGTATATCGCACCCCAATCACAGGAAAGCGCCATGGACATTACCGAACTGCTCACCTTCGTCGTCAAGAACAAGGCTTCCGACCTGCACCTTTCCTCCGGCATGCCGCCGATGATCCGCGTCCATGGCGACGTGCGCAAGATCAACCTGCCGCCGATGGAACACAAGGATGTCCATGGCATGATCTATGACATCATGAACGACGGCCAGCGCAAGTTCTACGAAGAGAACCTGGAGTGCGATTTCTCGTTTGCCGTGCCCAACCTGGCGCGCTTCCGCGTCAATGCTTTCGTGCAGAACCGTGGCGCGGCAGCGGTGATGCGGACCATTCCATCGAAGATCCTTTCCCTGGAAGAACTCAAGTGCCCGAAGATCTTCGAAGAGCTGGCCGACCAGCCGCGCGGCCTCGTGCTGGTCACGGGCCCGACCGGCTCGGGCAAGTCGACCACCCTGGCGGCGATGATCAACCACAAGAACGACGTCGAGTACGGCCACATCCTGACAGTGGAAGATCCGATCGAATTCGTGCACGAATCCAAGAAGTGCCTGATCAACCAGCGCGAGGTCGGCCCGCACACGCTGTCCTTCAACAACGCCCTGCGCTCGGCGCTGCGCGAAGACCCGGACGTCATCCTGGTCGGTGAAATGCGCGACCTGGAAACCATCCGCCTCGCCATGTCCGGCGCGGAGACCGGCCACCTGGTGTTCGGCACTTTGCACACTTCGTCCGCAGCAAAGACCATTGACCGCATCATCGACGTGTTCCCAGCGGCGGAAAAGGAAATGATCCGCGCCATGCTTTCGGAATCGCTGAAGGCGGTGATCTCGCAGACCCTGTGCAAGACCATGGATGGCGCAGGTCGTGTCGCCGCGCACGAGATCATGGTCGGCACCCCGGCCATCCGCAACCTGATCCGCGAAGCCAAGGTGGCGCAGATGTATTCGGCGATCCAGACTGGCCAGCAGTTCGGCATGCAGACCCTGGACCAGAACCTGCAGGAACTGGTCAAGAAGAAGATCATTTCGCCGGCAGAGGCGCGCAGCAAGGCCGCCAACAAGGATAATTTCCCTGTCTGAGGACGGGGAAATTATCCTTGCGGCGAACTGGACGCCCGCTCCTCCCGTCCTCCCCTCGCGGGGAGGCTACTGATTAGATCCGCTGCGCGGCTGTTGCACGAAGAACCGATCGGAGAATTGCACCATGGAACGCGATGAAGGCTTGAAGTTCATGTACCAGCTTCTGACGATGATGATGCAGAAGAAGGGCTCGGACTTGTTCATCACGGCGGGCTTTCCGCCGGCGATGAAGATCGACGGCAAGATGACGCCGGTGACCACGCAGCCGCTGTCGCCGCAGCATACGCAGGAGCTGGCGCGGGCGATCATGAACGACAAGCAGGCGGCCGAGTTCGAGGCGACCAAGGAATGCAACTTCGCCATCTCGCCGGCGTCCATCGGGCGCTTCCGCGTCAATGCCATGGTCCAGCGCGGCAACGTGGCCATGGTGCTGCGCGTGATCAACGTCAGCATTCCCGACTTCGACGACCTCAAGCTGCCGGCGGTGCTGAAGGACGTGTCGATGACCAAGCGCGGCTTGGTGCTGTTCGTCGGTGGCACGGGCTCCGGCAAGTCGACCTCGCTGGCGGCGATGATCGGCTACCGCAACAAGAACTCCTACGGCCATATCATCACCATCGAGGACCCGGTCGAGTACGTGCATGACCACATCAACTGCGTGATCACCCAGCGCGAGGTCGGCGTCGATACCGACAACTGGCACATCGCGCTGAAGAACACCCTGCGCCAGGCGCCGGACGTGATCCTGATCGGCGAAATCCGCGACATGGAGACCATGGAGCACGCCATTGCCTTCGCCGAGACCGGCCACCTGGCGATGGGCACGCTGCACGCCAACAACTCCAACCAGGCGATGACGCGGATCATCAACTTCTTCCCGGAAGAGCGCCACCAGCAGCTTTACATGGACCTGTCGCTCAACCTGCGCGCGGTGGTCTCGCAGCGCCTGATCCCGGTCAAGGAAGGCAAGGGCCGCGCCGCGGCGGTGGAAGTGCTGCTGAACTCGCCGCTGATCGCCGACCTGATCCTCAAGGGCGACATCGCCGGCATCAAGGAGATCATGAAGAAGTCCAAGGAACTCGGCATGCAGACTTTCGACCAGGCGCTGTTTAACCTGTTCGAAGAAGGCCGCATTACCTACGAGGATGCCTTGCGCTTCGCCGACTCGATGAACGAAGTGCGCCTGATGATCAAGCTCAACAGCAAGGAATCCCAGGCCACCGACCGCAACGCCGGCATCCAGCACCTGGATATTGTCTGAACTTCGCGTTGCGAAGTTCAGACGAATCCCGAACGCCCCCACCCCCAACCCCCGCCCCGAGGCGGGGGCCTAAGTTTGCTCGCTGCGCTCGAAGTAACTGCGTGCGCCTAACCGCCTGAGCCTTATGTGGCGCTCTCTTTGCGATGGCTGCCAGCCACGATATCGAAGCCGTAGAGGCGGCATTCGAGCGGGCCGTTGAAGAGCGGGATCTTGCGCAACGTCTGTAGCCGGACCAGTTTGGGCAGGCGCGTGTCGGCGGAAAGGAACCAGCAGCGCCAGCCGGCGAAATGCTGCTTGAGTGCGTCGCCCAGGGCCGGGTAGAAGGCGGCCAGTTCGTCCTCGCTGCCGAGCCGTTCGCCATACGGCGGGTTCGTCACCATGACGCCGGACTCGGTGGGCGCAGCGCGCGTCAGCAGGTCGGCGCGTTCCAGCGTGACCAGGTCATCGAGGCCGGCCCCCGCCAGGTTCTGCCGTGCCCGTGCCACCGCATCCGCGTCGAGGTCGCTGCCGAAGATGGGCAGGGCGTTTGCCTCGCGCCGCCGCTCGGCCGCTTCGATTTGCAGCTTGCGCCACAGTCCGGCATCGAAGGACTTGAGCTGTTCGAAGCCGAACTCGCCGGCATCGCGCGACAGTCCCGGTGCATCGTCGAGCGCCATTTGAGCTGCTTCGAGCAGGAAGGTGCCGCTGCCGCACATCGGGTCAAGCAGCGGTGTTCCCGGTTGCCAGCCGGAGAGGCGCAGGATGCCGGCGGCGAGATTCTCCTTTAGCGGGGCGCCGACCTTGGCAAGCTTGTGCCCGCGCAGGTAGAGCGGCTCGCCAGAGGTGTCGAGATAGAGCGTGGCCTGGCTGTCGGTGAGGAAGAGATGTATGCGGACTTCGGGGTTCCTGGTGTTGACGCTGGGACGGCGCCCGGTATCGGCGCGGAAGCGGTCGCAGACCGCATCCTTGACCTTGAGCGTGATGAACTCGATGCTCTTCAGCGGCGACCTTATTGCCGTGACATAGACGCGGATCGAGCGATCGACCGAGAACAGGCGCGACCAGTCGACCTCATGCGCCAGGCGATAGACGTCGGCTTCGTTGCGATAGCCGCCCTGCGCCTGGCGCCACAACAGGCGCGTGGCGATGCGCGATTCGAGGTTGATGCGGTAGGCCGCTTCCAGTGTTCCCTGGCCGCTCACGCCGCCAGCAACGGCGACGACGTTCTTGCCGCCAGCGGCAGTCATGTCCTCGGCCAGCAGACTTTCCAGCCCGCGCGGGCAGGTAGCGAAATAGTGGTTCATGGCCGGATCAGAAAGGTTTGACCACGGCGAGGATGCAGATCACCAGCAAGGCCAGCACCGGTACCTCGTTGAAGAAGCGGAACCAGACGTGGCTCTTGATCGAACTGCCGGTACGGAACTCGGCTAGCAGCATGCCGCACCAGGCGTGGTACGCAACCAAGCCGATCACCAGCGCGGTCTTGGCATGCAGCCAGCCGCCGGTGAAACCGTAGCCGAACCACAGCCACAGGCCCAGGGCGACGGCTAGCACGCCGAGCGGCGTCATGAAACGGAACAGCTTGCCCGCCATCAGCAGCAGGCGCTCGCGTTCGGCCGCGCTGTCGGCCGGCACCATGGCGAGGTTCACGAAAATTCGCGGCAGGTAGAACAGGCCGGCGAACCAGCTGACGACGAACAGGATGTGGAAGGCTTTTACCCAGAGCATGTGAGTTCCCCTGCCGCGGCGATGCCGGCCACCACCGTCGGAAAGCGCAGGCGCAGGCGCAGCTCGCGCTTCATGCGCGCGTTGTCGAGCCGGCGCGATTCGCTCATGAATGACCACTGCATGGCCGGCACCGTGCGTTTGACTTCCTCGCGCGGCAGGCGCGGCGCGCGCGGCAGCTGGAAGCGGTCGGCCAGCAGGTCGAACCATTCGCCCATTGCCAGCGCGGAATCGTCATTGATGTTGTAGGCGCGGTTGGCGCCGCCATGGGCCAGCGCGGCGATGCAGGCGCGCCCGAGGTCTTCGGCATGGATGTGGTTGGTGTGGCTGTCCTCGGCGTGCAGCATCAGTGGCAAGCCGCGTCGCAGGCGCTCCAGCGGCAGGCGATCGCCGGCATAGATGCCCGGCGCGCGCAGGATGCTGATGCGGCAGGCGCCGCCATGACGGCGGCCGAAGCGGCGCAGCCGGGTTTCGGCGTCGACGCGCCGTGCCGCCCGCGCCGACTTTGCATTGGCAGGCCATGTTTCGTCGACCCGCGCGCCGCTGCAATCGCCATACACCCCGGTGGTGCTGATGTAGATCAGGCGCCGTGGTAGACTTTTCCCGCGTTGCAGCAGGGCAAGCAGGCGCGCGGTACGCGGGTCTCCCTTGCCTTCCGTGGGAGGTGGTGCGCTGTGGATAACGGCATCGGAAATGCCGGACAGACGCGCCAAGGTTTGCGGTTGGTCGAGATCGCCTTCGATTTGCGTCACGCCCAGGGCGGCGAGCGCGGGATCGCGGCGGCGCACCAGCGCCATCACCCGCCAGCGGCGCACCAGTAGCGGCAGCGTGCGGCGCATGACGTCGCCGCAGCCGATTATCAGCAATCTACGCATCGGACGATTATCGCATGGCCCCAGTTGCCTCCTTCCGCGTCACGCTCCAGCCCAGCGGCCACAGCTTCACCACCGACGGCAGCGACACCGTGCTGCAGGCGGCGCTCGACGCCGGCCTGACCCTACCCTACGGCTGCCGCAATGGCGCCTGCGGTGCCTGCAAGGGCAAGGTGGTCGACGGCCTGGTCGACCACGGCCAGGCGCAGGACACGGCACTGCCGACTTCCGACCGCGCCGCGGGCATGGCGCTCTTCTGCTGCGCCAAGCCACTCAGCGACCTGGTGCTGGAGGCGCGCGAGGTCGGCACCGCCAAGGACATTCCGGTCAAGATCCTTCCTTGCCGCGTGCAGGCCATTGAGCGCGTCGCCGATGACGTGATCATCCTCAGCCTGAAACTGCCGGCCAACGAGCGCCTGCAGTTCCTTGCCGGTCAGTACATCGAGTTCATGCTCAAGGACGGCAAGCGCCGCGCCTTTTCCATCGCCAATGCGCCCCACGACGACGGCTACCTGCAACTGCACATCCGCCAGGTACCGGGCGGCGAATTCACCGGGCATGTTTTCGGCGCCATGAAGGAAAAGGACATCCTGCGCTTCCAGGGCCCTTACGGCAGCTTTTTCCTGCGCGAGGAATCGACCAAGCCGATGATCCTGGTGGCCGGCGGTACCGGGTTCGCGCCGATCAAGTCGCTGGTCGAGCATGCGATCCACCAGGGGATCAAGCGGCCGATGGAAATCTACTGGGGCGCGCGTGACCGCGCGGGCCTCTATCTGCCGGAACTACCCCTGGCCTGGGCGCGCGAACATGCGCACATCCGCTATGTGCCGGTGCTCTCGGATGCGACGCCGGCGGACGCCTGGATGGGGCGCAGCGGCTTCGTGCACAAGGCGGTGCTGGAAGACCACCCCGATCTCTCGGCCTGCCAGGTCTATGCCTGCGGTGCGCCGGCGATGATCGACGCGGCGCGCGCCGACTTCGCGGCCGCCGGTCTGCCGGCAGATGAATTCTTCGCCGATTCGTTTACCTTCATGTCACCGCCAATGGCGGCAGAAAAGGCATCCCTGAATCCCGCAGTCTGATTACTGAGGGTTGTTCTGTCGGCCTCGGTGCAACTCCGCGGCAGCGCTCCCGACGCGGCGATGGTCAGCATGCGGTAGACGGCAGGCCAATCTACTGACTATTCCTCAGGCATCCAGTACGGCTTCGAGGATCTGTTCTGCCGCCTTGAGGGCGATCTCGTTGCGCTTCTTCAGGCTTCCGACCAGGTCACTGGTCGATCGCAGCCGTCGACACATTCCCTTGCTCAGGCTGGTAAGCAGGTCAATATAGAGATAGGGATTCGATAACTTGAGTTGATCGAACTTGTCGTAGGTCAGCAACCCCACGCGTGTTTGTTCGATGGAACGGCATGAAGCATAACGTCTTTCGTTCGAGATCAGTCCCATTTCGCCGAGCACAACGCCGTCTCGCGCGAACCCCAGCAGTTGGCGCGAATTGCCATCCTTCTTGTAGACCTCGAGGACTCCGGATATCACGATAAGCAGGAAGTCAGCGAGTTCACCCTGATGGATGATCTCCTTGCCGCCCTCCAGCGTGACCCACTCGAATGCGTCGAAAAGTTCCAGTTGCTGATCGGCCGAAAGAGGCTTGAAGAGTTCGCATTCTGAAAGGAGCTTTTCTTTCTCTTCGGCGGAAGGTTTGGCAGTCATGGCTGGGGTACCTATTCGATGATGGGGAGGAAAGGCATCTGGAAGAGCTTGCTAGACCGGAAGCACCTCAGGCAACGATCCCGCAAATCCATTATATGTGAACACTGCTGTCCGGTTAAATGAAGGGTCGAAATGCTGAAAGCCATGACTGATGCGGGATTCCGAGCGATGAAGGGTGGTGTCGATTTGAACGGCGGAAGCGGGTTCGGGCAGTCTTCGGGGTTTTTCCCCGGAGATCGCCATGAACACAGGCAAGACCCTGTTCGCCCAGCTCATGGACTTCCTGCCGTGGAGCACCTTCGCCCGCTATGTGAAGCGCTATGGGGGCGACCGTGGCATTCGGACGCTGCCCTGTGCCGAGCAATATCGCGTCATGGCCTTCGCCCAACTGACCTACCGGGAGAGCCTGCGCGATATCGAAGCCTGCCTGGCGGCGCAAGCCGGCAAGCTCTACCACATGGGGTTGCGCGAGCCAGTGCGCCGCTCGACGCTGGCCGATGCCAACGAATCGCGCGACTGGCGCATCCATGCCGACTTCGCCCAACGGTTGA
The DNA here is from genome assembly GCA_903908065.1 of uncultured beta proteobacterium. GTDB lineage: Bacteria > Pseudomonadota > Gammaproteobacteria > Burkholderiales > Rhodocyclaceae > Sulfuritalea. The sequence continues at coordinate 26,028 of CAIVQO010000097.1, forward strand.
TCGACCAAGCCCGGAAGCTCTATGCCGGGGACGATCTGGGCTTGGAACTGAGCAACACGGTCTATGCCTTGGACTCGACCACCATCGACCTGTGCCTGTCGGTATTCCCCTGGGCGTATTTCCGTTCGACCAAGGCGGCGGTGAAGATGCACACGCTGCTCGACCTGCGCGGCAGCATCCCGAGCTTTATCCACGTCTCGGACGGCAAGCTGCACGACGTGAATGCCCTCGACCTCTTGATTCCCGAGCCCGGCGCGATCTACGTGATGGATCGGGCTTACCTCGACTTCGCCCGGCTGCATGTCTTGCATCGGGCGGGCAGCTTCTTCGTGACCCGCGCCAAGTCGAACATGGATGCCCATCGTGTCTATTCGGCGACCACGGATCGGGCCAGCGGCATCATTTGCGACCAGACCATTGCACTCGACGGCTTCTACACCCGCCAGGATTACCCCGAGCATCTGCGGCGCATCCGGTTCAAGGATGCCGAGACCGGCAAGACGCTGGTCTTCCTGACCAACAACTTCCTGTTGCCGGCAGCCACCATCTGCGCGCTCTACAAGAGCCACTGGCAGGTGGAACTGTTCTTCAAGTGGATCAAGCAGCATCTTCGTATCAAGCGGTTTTTCGGCACGTCCGAGAATGCGGTGAAGTCGCAAATCTGGATCGCCGTGTCGGTCTATGTCCTCGTTGCCATCATCAAGAAGCGCCTGAATCTCGACGCTTCGCTCTACACCCTGCTACAGATCCTGTCGGTCACCCTTTTCGAGAAAATGCCCTTGCAGCAAGCCTTCACGACATCCGCATCGCTCGAAAATCAGCCCAATTCGGTCAACCAGTTGTTTCTCTTCGATTTTTAACCGGACAGTAGTGATATGTGAACGAAAATCGACCCGGCAATCCGGAGCCGGCATGTGCTGGCAAAGGCGGCCGTCCTGGCCCCGGTCCTCATTCGCCGAGATAGGCCGCGCGCACCCGCGGATCGGCAAGCAGTGCCCCCGAGGTATCGGCGACCGTGATCGCGCCGCTTTCCATGACGTAGCCACGTGCGCAGAGCTCGAGCGCCAGCTTCGCGTTCTGTTCCACCAGCAGCACCGTCATGCCTTCGGCGGCCACGGCGCGAATCACTTCGAAGACTTTTTCCACCATCAGCGGCGCCAGGCCCATCGAGGGCTCGTCTAGCAACAGCAGTTTTGGTCGACCCATCAGGGCGCGGCCGATGGCCAGCATCTGCTGTTCGCCGCCCGAGAGCGTGCCGGCGACCTGGCCGCTGCGCTCCTTCAGGCGTGGCAGCAGGGCGTGGATGCGCTCGAGGTCGGCGGCGATGCCGGCCTTGTCATCGCGATGGTAGGCGCCCATGGCGAGGTTCTCCGCAACCGTCAGTCGGGCGAAGATGCCGCGGCCCTCGGGCACCAGGGCGAGGCCCTTGCGTATCAGTTCATGCGGCGCCATGGTGTCGATGCGCTCGGCGCCGTAGTGGATCTCTCCCCGGGCGGGCAGTATTCGTGCCAGCGCTTTCAATGTCGACGTCTTGCCGGCGCCGTTGGCGCCGATCAGGCAGACCATCTCGCCTTCTTCGACGGCAAAGGAAATGCCTTTCACGGCACGGATGCCGCCGTAGTGGATCTCGAGGTTCAGGGCCTCAATGAGCGCTCGTGCCAAGATAGGCCTCGATGACTTTGGGATTGCTGCGCACCACCTCGGGCACGTCCTCGGCGATTTTCTCGCCATATTCGAGCACGGCGACGCGGTCGCACAGGCCCATTACCAGCTTGACGTCGTGCTCGATCAGCAGCACGGTCAGGCCATCCTTGCGCAGGCCTTCGATGAGCTGGCGCAGGCCGGCGGTCTCCGTGGCATTCATGCCGGCGGCGGGTTCGTCCAGCGCCAGCAACTGCGGCTCGGTGGCGAGTGCCCGGGCGATTTCGAGCCGGCGCTGGTCGCCGTAGGAAAGGTTGCGCGCCAGGGCGTCGGCGCGGTCGGCGATGCCGACGTAATGCAGGAGTTCGTCGGCACGACGGCGGATCGCGGTTTCCTCCGCGCGCTCGGCGCGGGTGCGCAGGATCGCGCCGACGACGCCGGCCCGGGTGCGCACATGGCGGCCGACCATGACGTTTTCGCGCGCCGTCATGTTGCCGAACAGGCGGATGTTCTGGAAGGTGCGGGCGATGCCGGCGGCGGCCACGGTGTGCGGGCTTTCCAGCGTCAGCGGCTTCCCGGCGAACAGGACCTCGCCGCCGTCACGCGGATAGAGGCCGGTGAACACGTTGAACAGCGTGGTCTTGCCCGCACCGTTGGGCCCGATCAGGCCGTAGATCTCGCCGCGGCGGATGGTCAGCGAGACGTCCTTCAGCGCCTGCACGCCGCCGAATTTCTTGCCGATGTTGCGGGCTTCGAGGAGGACCTCGGTCATTTTCGGTCCGCGTCGAGTTCGCGCTTGTGCCGCGTTTCGGGCCACAGGCCGGCGGGGCGGAAGCGCATGGTCAGCACCAGGGCGAGGCCGAAGATCAGCATGCGCAGCACTTCGGGGTCGACCAGCATTTTGCCGAAGAGGGCCTTCTGCGCTGGCTCGACGGTATAGCGCAACAGCTCGGGCATGAAGGAGAGCAGCACGGCGCCGGCGATCACGCCCCAGATGTTGCCCATGCCACCCAGCACCACCATGGCCAGGATCATGATCGACTCGTTGAGGATGAAGCTTTCCGGGCTGACAAAGCCCTGGATCGCGGCGAACATGCCGCCGGCGATGCCGCCGAATGAGGCGCCCATGGCAAAGGCCAGCAGCTTGATATTGCGCGTGTTGATGCCGGCGGCCTTGGCGGCGATTTCGTCCTCGCGGATCGCCACCCAGGCGCGGCCGATGCGCGAATCCTGCAGTCGCCGGTTGATCACGATCACGGCGAGCAGCACCAGCAGCAGGAAATAGTAGTACTTGATCGGCCCGCTCAGCGCGCCGGAATTCGCCGAAAAACTGAAGTCGCCGATGCGGAAGGGGTCGATCAGGTTGATGCCCTTCGGCCCGTTGGTGATGTTCACCGGCGCCGAGAGGTTGTTCATGAAGATACGCACGATCTCGCCGAAGCCCAGGGTGACGATGGCGAGATAGTCGCCGCGCAGGCGAAGAGTCGGCGCTCCCAGCACGGCGCCGGCGATGCCGGCCACCGCCGCGCCGATCGGCAGGATGGCCCAGAAGGGCAGGTGCAGGCCGAAGTGGGGCGAGGCCAGCAGCGCATAGACATAGGCGCCGACGGCGAAGAAGGCCACGTAGCCGAGGTCGAGCAGGCCGGCGAAACCGACCACGATGTTGAGGCCGAGCGAGAGCAGGACGAAGAGCACGGCGAAGTTGGTGATGCGCACCCAGGCCGTGCCGGCCATCGCAAGCACGAAGGGCAGGGCGATCAGGGCTGCCGCGATGCAGGCCAGGCCGACTTTTTCTTTCGTGGTCCAGCCCATCAGGCGCGCTCCGAAACGCGTTCGCCGAGCAGGCCGGACGGGCGGAACACCAGCACCAGGATCAGCATCAGGAAGGCGAACACGTCCTGGTAGTTGCTGCCGAAGAGCACGAAGTGGGCGCCGTCGGCGCAACGCTCGCCCATCCAGCCGCCATCGGTGGCGCCGGGCCAGCGGCACAGATCGGTGTACTCGCCGATGTAGCCGGTGCCCAGGGCCTCGACCAGGCCCAGCAGCAGGCCGCCGACCA
>CAIVQO010000098.1 GCA_903908065.1 uncultured beta proteobacterium
CCGCGAGCATCACTCACGCAAAGGAAACCAACCACCCGGAAAAGCCTTACACTCACACAAGCCAACCGTCATCCGGTCGGCATTTAGCCCCGGCTCATTCTAAAGTCGGCAGCACGGCTCAAAATTCACTCGGCGCGGACACGTAGAGGCCTTCAGCTTCTTTGCGACCTAAAGGATCGACCAAGCGAAGACGAAATGCTCGCACTCACTGAAAAGTGGCGGCCATATCGAACCGTTGGCGCTTGGTACTTATGGCGGATGTTGGATTAACAGTATGTAGGGTGGGGTAAGATGAGCCTTTCGGCCGCTTGGCGCTTCTCTTACTGTACTACTTTGTGTACTACTTATTGATTTGTGTGTACTATCCTGCTGATATTAAATAAGAAAACATATTTAACTATGTCTTCGGGACGCAGGAGTCGGAGGTTCGAATCCTCTCGCCCCGACCAGCCACCTTTCCCAGGTCGCTGAGGCCATGGCAAAGTTCCTGCTCTTTCTGGCTGTTGTTTCCGTGATCTATCTGGTGGTCCGGGCTGCCAATCGTAGTGGCAAACCTCAGGAACGGGTTCGCAGAGATTCCGGGACCGAGGAAATGACTCGGTGTGCTCACTGCCAGATCCATTTTCCGCGCTCCGAATCTCACCGCCGGGATGGCAAGGATTACTGCAGCGACGAACATCGCCGCCTGGGAGCAGGTGGTTGAACACGGCGGAAGCGAGGCGGCGGGAACCTGAGGCGATCGATTCATTCTGGCGTTCGCTCTGGTTCTTCTCGATCTATCGACTCTCGGTCGCCATCCTTTTCCTCGCCGCGGTACTGATTTTCGGCGACACCATCAGCCTAGGTACGCAGGATGCCCGCCTGTTTGGACGGGTCGCCTCACTCTATCTGCTTGCCGCGGTTGGATTTCTGGTCAGCCTCCTGCTGCGCCCCCGCTATTTCAACCTTCAGCTTTCGGTGCAGGTCGCCGCCGATATCCTGGCCCTGACCGTAATGATGTTTGCCAGTGGTGGCCAAAAGAGCGGCATTGCCGTGTTGCTGCTGGTGGTGGTCGCCGGGGCCGGACTGGTAGGCCAGGGGCGCATGACCTTGTTTTATGCAGCGCTGGCCTCGGTGGCCATGCTGCTGGAGGAAAGCTGGCGCGCGCTGACCCGCGAGGCCGACCCCGCGGATTTTGTTCGAACGGGCATGATCTGCATTGCCTTCTTCGGTACGGCCATCATTGCCCGGCTTCTGGCCCGACGGGTGGTGGCCAACGAAAACCTTGCCCGCGAACGCGGGCGGCAACTCGACGAACAACTACGCATCAGCGAACGCATCATCCGCGACATGGATGATGGTGTCCTGGTGGTCGATGCCGAGGGCCGTGTTCGCTTGCAGAATTTGCAGGCTGGAGCAATGCTCGATGCCTCGGTCAAAGACGGCCAAACGCTCGCCACGCTTTCAACTTCGTTGGCCGAACGCTTTCGTCACTGGCAACAGCAAAAGGTCGAAGTGGTGGAAATGCTGCGACGGCAGGACCAGCACCAGCTGCGGATACGTTACTTGCCGGCTGCCGAGTCCGGCGGGCACTCGCTGATCTATCTTGAGGACATGGAGAAGATTCAGGCCCAGGCACAGCAGATGAAGCTGGCCGCCCTGGGGCGGCTGACCGCCAACATGGCGCACGAAATTCGCAATCCGCTCGCTGCCATCAGCCATGCCGCCGAACTGCTGGCGGAAGAGGAGCGGGATCCCCTGCATCAGCGCTTGGGCAGGATCATTCATGACAACACGCAGCGCTTGAACAGGCTGGTGACGGAGGTGCTGGAACTGGGCCGGCGCGATCGCGCACAGCCGGAGACTTTGCGCTGGTCCGCTTTTTTGTCGGGGTTCCTCGACGAGCTTGCCTTGCATGATCCCTCCTCGGCGCGGCGCGTGCAGGTGGCCGAGGGCGATGTCGACCTGCAATTCGACCGGGGGCATTTGTATCGCGTGCTTTGGAACCTCGTAGTCAATGCCCTGCGCCATGCCAGCGCGGATGACGGCGCCGTCAGACTGCAGGCCCGCATGTCACCGATCGGTACCGCCGTCGAAGTGCTCGTGAGCGATGACGGTCCCGGTGTCGATGAACCGTCTCGCAGCCAGGTATTCGAGCCCTTCTTCACCACTCATGGCGCCGGGACGGGGCTCGGCTTGTATATTGCACGTGAATTGTGCGAAGCCAATGGCGCCAGCCTGGAGTTGCTTGACGAGGCGCCCGGGGCGCACTTCCGTATTCGGGCCGAGGGTACTTCATGTCGTTGAAATCTGAAAAGCGGCCGCGTCAGCGCGGCGAGGCAACGCGCGTATTGGTGGTGGACGACGAAGCGGATATTCGCGAACTGCTCGACCTGACACTGGCCCGCATGGGTTTGCAGACGGCCTGTGTCGGCTCCCTCGCTGAAGCCCGTGCGCTGCTCGGTACGCAGCGTTTCCAGCTTTGTCTGACCGACATGCGTTTGCCCGACGGCCTTGGGCTCGATCTGGTGCGGCATATCGCCGATACGGTCGGCGATTTGCCGGTGGCGGTGATCACTGCGCATGGCAGCGCAGAGAACGCAGTGTCGGCGCTCAAGGCCGGAGCATTTGACTACATCGCGAAACCGGTTTCGCTCGATCAATTGCGCGGCATCGTCAAGTCAGCCCTGGATTTGCCAGACCCGGAGCCGACTGCCGGATGCAGCGTCGAAACCGGCTTGCTTGGTGATTCGCCGGCGATCCAGCAAGTTCGGGCATTGATCGAAAGGGTTGCGCGCAGCCAAGCGCCGGTACACATCGCCGGTGAGTCCGGCAGCGGCAAGGAACTTGCCGCACGCCTGATCCACAATCTTGGCGCAAGGCGTGATAAGCCTTTCGTCGCCGTGAATTGCGGAGCGATTCCGGAAAACCTGATGGAAAGCGAGTTCTTCGGCTACCGGAAGGGTGCGTTCACCGGAGCCAATGACGATCGGGAGGGTTTTTTCCAGGCGGCTAACGGTGGCACGCTGTTTCTCGATGAAGTTGCCGAACTGCCGCTGTCGATGCAGGTGAAGTTGTTGCGTGCGATCCAGGAAAAGAGGGTTCGCCAGATCGGAGCCACTACCGAGGCTGCCGTCGATACGCGCCTAATTTGCGCGACACACCAGGATCTGAAGCAACTGGTCGAGCAAGGCCGCTTTCGCCAGGATCTTTTCTATCGCCTCAACGTGATCGAACTGCGGATGCCGTCGTTGCGCGAATGTCGGGATGACATCCCGACGCTGGCTCGCCACATCGTGTCCCGTCTGTCGCGCGCCTCGGGCGGCAGCGTGCCCCCCATAGCCTCCGATGCGCTTGGGGCGCTGCAAGCCTATACGTTCCCCGGTAATGTCCGCGAGCTGGAAAACGTACTCGAACGAGCGTTGGCGCTGATGGCCGGCGATCGCATCGAAGCTTCCGACCTGAACCTCGTCCCCGCGCAACTTGGAGGCGGGACAAACCTTGCTTCCGGTTCGTTGCAAGACCTGCTGGACCAGGTCGAGCGCCAGGCGATCGTGGACGCCCTGAAACAGTCCGACGGTAACCGCACGGCAGCCGCTCGCTTGCTGGGCGTGACCTTTCGTTCCCTGCGCTACCGCATGGCGCGCTTGAACCTCAACGATTGAGTACGGTGCCGGCGGACAAGCCCGACAACGACGAGCGAGGTTGGCTGCCGGGCGTCCGGCGCGTGCATTCACCCAATAGCGATGCGCGACCAGCGGGCACCCCTGTTGACTTGATCGTGATTCACGCCATCAGTTTGCCGCCGGACCAGTTCGGCGGACCTGGGATCTTGGAACTCTTCACCAATCGCCTGGATCCCGAAGCGCATCCTTATTACGCGGCCATCGAAGGCCTGAGAGTGTCCGCCCATTTTTTGATCCGACGTGATGGCGAAGTGGTGCAGTTCGTATCCTGTGCCCAGCGGGCCTGGCATGCCGGTGTTTCTTCCTGGCGTGGCCGAAGCGCCTGTAACGACTTCTCGCTTGGCATAGAGCTTGAAGGCTGTGACACCGTGGCATTTGCCGAGCCGCAGTACGCAGCGCTGAATCGTCTTCTGGAGCAGCTGCGCGCACGCTATCCGATTGTCGACGTGGTGGGACATAGCGATGTTGCGCCTGGGCGGAAAACAGATCCGGGCCCCTGCTTCGACTGGGCGCGAGTGAACGTCAATCCGGCATAAGTGTCGCGGCGTCGCAACGATTTATTTTGCGTTGACGAAAGAAAACTCTTGCAGTAGAAAAAATCACCTACTACAATTAGTTCCAGATTGGACGCGACCCACTAGATATAGTAGGTCGTCCCAAAAATCAGGAACGGATCGGATGCTGCTGGCGTCTGGTCCATGCGGACCAAAAGAAGTACAAGACAGGAGTTCTGCATGCAGGTGACTTCGGGCAGTCGCAACTACCTACCGGTTGGTTCCGCCCGAGTTAGCTTTGCAGATCCGCTACTTTTCCCTATTGAGTGTTTGCTTGGGTCCCGAATCTCGGGGGCTGGTTTCAGGATTGCGTCCGTTCGCTTGGGAAACTCGTGCATTGGTGCTGTCGAATCATTGCCGACCACGCGGCGGGCCAGTGGCCGTCACAAAGTCGCTCATCTGAAAATGACATATGATTCGTCGTGCCTTTGTCATCGAGGCGTTCAAAACGAATTGATGGACGGTGAAACGTAAGGAATTCTGCGCTTTCGATGCAATCGGGGCGTTGGATAATCCGTGCTAACCCAGACGGGTTGCAGTAAATGTAGTGGTGGTTCTTTCCTGTTAATTTGTTAAGGAGGTTCAACATGGCTGAAGAAGCTAAAGCCAAGAAGCCGGCCGCAAAGAAGGCAGCGGCCAAGCCCGCCGCTAAGAAAGCTGCGGCCCCGAAGAAGCCTGCTGCCAAGAAGCCGGCGGCGAAGAAGGCTGCACCGAAGAAGGCTGCTGCCAAGCCTGCGGCGAAGAAGGCTGCGCCGAAGAAGGCTGCTGCCAAGCCTGCGGCGAAGAAGGCGGCACCGAAGAAGGCTGCTGCCAAGCCTGCGGCGAAGAAGGCGGCGCCGAAGAAGGCTGCTGCCAAGCCGGCGGCGAAGAAGGCTGCACCGAAGAAGGCTGCTGCCAAGAAGCCGGCTGCTGCCAAGAAGCCGGCTGCTGCCAAGAAGCCCGCAGCGAAGAAGCCTGCTGCCAAGAAGCCTGCTGCCAAGAAGCCCGCTGCCAAGAAGCCTGCTGCCAAAAAGCCTGCTGCGAAGCCTGCTGCCAAGCCTGCGGCGAAAAAGGCTGCGCCGAAGAAGGCCGCTGCGAAGCCTGCTGCTGCCGCTGCACCTTCGACCGCTGCCGCTCCTGGCATCAAGTCGTCGCTGAACCCGGCTGCGGCCTGGCCGTTCCCGACCGGCTCCCGTCCCTGACGGAAGCTCGATTCCGCATCCAGTCCTTCAGGATTGGGTGCGGGGTTCGTCGGATTGCAAACGCGTGTCTTTTTGGCACGCGTTTTCTTTTGATGGCGCTACCTTGCCGAACCAATCGGCGCTCCCTACCTGTGCTCGCCGCATAGCGCAAGCTCTGCTACGCTAGCAAGCCTTCCATTCTGGCCAGGCCGTCGGCGATCTTTTCCTGCGCTATGGTGTACGCGAAGCGCATGTGTGCTCGTGGTTGGTTGCTGCCGAAATCCAGACCCGGCGTAGCCGCAATTCCGGCCTCCTCGAGCAGGCGCTCAGCCAGTGTTTGACTGTCTGAGGTGAGGGCGCTGCAATTGGCATAGAGGTAAAACGCACCCGCAGGTTTCGCCGCGATCCTGAATCCCAGGCGCTCCAGACCCGGCTGCAGCAGATCGCGGCGCGCCCGGAACTCCAGGCGCCGGGCCTCCAGTATCTCGATCGTCTCCGGGCGGAAAGCCGCAAGCGCGGCATGCTGAGCCACGGTTGACGGGGCGATGTAGAGGTTCTGGGCCAGCTTTTCGATGTCGCGTACGCAGGCTTCGGGGGCGACCAGCCAGCCCAGGCGCCAGCCTGTCATGCCGAAGTACTTGGAAAAACTGTTGATGACGAAGATGTCCTCGCCCAGGCCAAGCGCGGTGTTGGCATCGCAGTCGTAGGTCAGACCATGGTAGATCTCGTCGACGATCAGGCTGCCCCGGTTTTGCCTCACGAGGCGGGCGATCCCGGCCAGTTCGCCGGGATCGATCAAGGTTCCCGTGGGATTGGCCGGCGAAGCGATCATCAGCCCCTTGGTGGTACTTCGCCAACTGCGCGCCACGGCGTCGGCGGTCGGCTGGAAGTTACCTTTTGCATTCACGGCCAGCGGCTGCGGCCTACCTTCGAGCAGGCGCACGAAATGCCGATTGCAGGGATAGCCCGGATCGGGAAGCAGCCATTCGTCGCCGGGACTGACCAGCATCCCGAGCGCCAGCAGCAGAGCACCTGAAGCTCCGGCGGTAACGACGATGCGAGCCGGAGAAACGTCGATCCCATGGCGATCCCGGTAATGGACGCTGATCGCTTCGCGCAGTTGCGGCAGGCCGAGCGCAGCGGTGTAATGCACGTGTCCGCCGCGGAGGAACTCCTGCGCAGCCCGAACGATGGGCTCTGCGGTCGCGAAATCCGGCTCGCCCACTTCGAAGTGGATGATGGATCGACCCGCAGCTTCCAGCGCAGCCGCCTTTGCCATCAGTTCCATGACATGGAAGGGCGCGATTTCCCGCATCCGTGCCGCGATATTCATTTCCGCCTCCAGAAAAAAAGCGGCCGCCGTGCGCAGGGCAGGGCGGCCGCCATTTCGGCGTGTTGCCAGCGCCGACTTTTAATCCACCAGCGTCAGCTCGAACAATTCCTTCTTGAGCGTCAGCGAGCGCGGCAGGCGCGACTTCAACTTCTCGAACCATTCGCCGTGCAGCTTCAGCTCTTCGCGCCAGGCGTCGGTATCGATCGTGGTCAATTGGTCGAACTGCTCGCGGCTGACATCGTCGCTGCCGCTCCAGTCGAGGTCTTCGAAGCGTGGCATCCAGCCCAGGGCGGTCTGGCGTGCGTCCGCCTTGCCGCCGCAACGGCCGACGATCCACTTCAGCACCCGCATGTTGTCGCTGAAGCCCGGCCACATGAAGTTGCCCTCGGCATCCTGGCGGAACCAGTTGACCGTGAAGATGCGCGGCGCGTGCTCGACCTGATGGCCGATGCGCAGCCAGTGATTGAAGTAATCGCCCATGTGGTAGCCGCAGAAGGGCAGCATGGCGAAGGGGTCGCGGCGCACCACACCCTGGGCGCCAACCGCGGCCGCGGTGGTTTCCGAGCCAAGGGTGGCGGCCATATAGACGCCGTAATTCCAATTGAAGGCCTCGAACACCAGCGGCACCGTGGTGGAGCGTCGGCCGCCGAAGATGAAGGCCGAAATCGGCACGCCGGCCTGGCTTTCCCAGTCCTTGTCGATCGACGGGCATTGCGCCGCGGGAGCGGTGAAGCGCGAGTTCGGGTGTGCCGCCTTGCGCCCGGTTTCCTTGGCGATCGCGGGTGTCCAGTCCTGGCCCTGCCAGTCGATGCAGTGTGCGGGCGGCTCCTTGCTCATGCCTTCCCACCAGACGTCGCCGTCATCGGTCAGGGCCACGTTGGTGAAGATCACGTTTTCCTTCAGCGTGGCCATGGCGTTGAAGTTGGTCTTCTCGCTGGTGCCCGGGGCGACGCCGAAGAATCCGGCCTCGGGGTTGATTGCATACAGGCGGCCATCCTTGCCGGGCTTGATCCAGGCGATGTCGTCGCCGACCGTGGTGACCTTCCAGCCACCCAGGCTTTGCGGCGGGATCAGCATGGCGAAATTGGTCTTGCCGCAAGCCGAGGGAAAGGCCGCGGCGACATAGGACTTCTCACCCTGCGGGGATTCGACGCCGAGGATCAGCATGTGCTCGGCCAACCAGCCTTCGTCGCGCGCCATGGTCGAGGCGATGCGCAGCGCAAAGCACTTCTTGCCGAGCAGGGCGTTGCCGCCGTAACCAGAACCGAAGGACCAGATTTCGCGCGTCTCGGGGAAGTGGCAGATGTACTTGGTCTTGTTGCAGGGCCACTTGACGTCCTTCTGACCAGGCTCCAGCGGATGGCCGACACTGTGCAAGCAGGGCACGAAGGTGCCGTCTGCGCCGAGCTGGTCGAGAACGGCACGACCCATGCGGGTCATGATGCGCATGTTGACCACGACATAGGGGCTGTCGGACAGCTCGACGCCGATATGCGCGATGGGCGAGCCGATGGGCCCCATCGAGAAGGGAACCACGTACATGGTGCGACCGCGCATGCAGCCCGTGAACAGGCCGCGCAGCGTTTCCTTCATCTTGTCCGGATGCTCCCAATTGTTATTGGGGCCGGCGTCGTCGGCGTCCGGCGTGCATACGAAGGTACGGTCTTCGACCCGGGCCACGTCGGACGGATCGGAAAGCACCAGGTAGGAGTTCTTGCGCTTGGCCGGGTTGAGCCGGGTCATGCTGCCACCGGCGATCATCAGTTCGCACAAGCGGTCGGATTCTTCCTGCGAGCCATCGCACCAGACGATCGCATCGGGTTGGGTGAGCGCGGCCACCTCGGCAACCCAGGCGATCAGCCTGGCGTGCTTGACATGGGCGGGTGCGGGGAATTGTTTGGGCTGGTTCATGACGAAAAAGTCTCCAGGCGAAAAGTGAGTTTGTGTTGGCCGGGCGGTCGATCTACGGGTGGCGATCGACGGGTCTGGTGGCCGTCCGCTACGGTTCGACGGGTAGTCGTTTCGCGGATCTGGTGAGCCTAGAATTATCCCACATTCGACCGCCAGACGCCCGACCGGCGGCGATCGAGGGCGTTCGCGGGCATTGCGCAATTTCCGATTTCCCCATGTTTTTAGGGAATTGCACTGGAAATTGCAGGCTTGCCCGAAAGTCGGCGCTGGCGGCACGGCGCTACAATCGGACGTACATCCCCAAATACAACATTCGGAGCAGAACATGGACGAACGCCTGCGCGCCGCCGCGCTTGAATATCACCTCCTTCCCCAGCCCGGGAAGATCGCGGTCACGCCCACCAAAGCACTCACCAATCAGGCGGACCTGTCACTCGCCTACTCCCCGGGCGTGGCGGCCGCCTGCGATGAAATCGTGCGCGACCCGGCCACTGCCGCCCTCTACACCTCACGCGGGAACCTTGTCGCCGTGATCAGCAATGGCACGGCGGTACTGGGCCTGGGCAACATCGGCCCGCTGGCCGGCAAGCCGGTGATGGAAGGCAAGGGCGTGCTGTTCAAGAAGTTCGCCGGCATCGACGTGTTCGATATCGAAGTCGCCGAGAACGACCCCGACAAGCTGGTCGACATCATCGCCTCGCTGGAGCCGACCTTCGGCGGCATCAACCTGGAAGACATCAAGGCGCCGGAGTGCTTCTATGTCGAGGCCAAGCTGCGTGAGCGCATGAAGATCCCGGTCTTCCACGACGACCAGCATGGCACCGCCATCATCGCCAGCGCCGCGGTACTCAATGGCTTGCGTGTGGTGAACAAGGACATTGCCAAGGTCAAGCTGGTGTGCTCCGGAGCGGGTGCGGCGGCCATCGCATGCCTTGACCTGCTGGTCAGCCTGGGTCTAGATCCGAAGAACGTGTTCGCGGTCGATAGCAAGGGCGTGATCCATACCGGGCGCGAGAATCTCGATCCTTCCAAGGCGCGCTATGCGCAGAAGACCGATGCGCGAACCCTGGGCGACGCGATGCCCGAGGCCGACGTTTTCATGGGCCTGTCAACCGCAGACGTGCTGAAACCGGAAATGGTCAAGACCATGGCGCGCGACCCGATCATCCTCGCCATGGCCAATCCCGACCCCGAGATTCGTCCCGAGGAGGCCAAGGCCGTGAGGCCCGATGCCATCATCGGCACCGGCCGTTCGGATTATCCGAACCAGGTCAACAACGTGTTGTGCTTCCCCTTCATGTTCCGCGGCGCGTTGGATGTCGGTGCCACCACCATCAACGAGGCGATGAAGGTTGCTGCCGTGCGCGCCATCGCCGAGCTGGCGCATGCCGAGCAGTCGGAAGTGGTGACCGCGGCTTATGGCACGGAAGATCTGGCCTTTGGTCCTGAATACCTGATTCCGAAGCCTTTCGATCCGCGCCTGATCCTGAAGGTGGCGCCGGCGGTGGCCAAGGCGGCGATGGACTCCGGGGTTGCCACGCGACCGATCGAGGACATGGAGCGTTACCGCGACAAGCTCAATGATTTCGTCTATCACACCGGCCTCTTGATGCGTCCGGTGTTCGCCGCGGCGAAAAAGGCGCCTGCGCGCATCGTCTTTTGCGAAGGCGAGGATGAGCGCGTGCTGCGCGCGGTCCAGGCCGTGGTCGATGAGGGCTTGGCCAGGCCGATCCTGATCGGCCGTCCGGAAGTGGTGAGCCAGCGCATCGCGCGCTACGGCCTGCGCATGCGCGCCGACGACCATTTCGAACTGGTCAACCCCGATTCCGATCCGCGCTACAAGGAGTTGTGGCAGGACTATTACGAACTGACCTGCCGCAAGGGCGTCGGCATCGAGTACGCCAAGCGCGAAATGCGCCGCCGCACCACGCTGATCGGTGCCATGCTGGTGCGCCACAATTACGCGGATGGCATGCTGTGCGGCACTTTCGGCAAACATTCGCAGCACCTGCGCTACGTTGCCGACGTGATCGGGCGCAAGCCGGGGATCGAGCATTTCTACGCGATGAACATGCTGGTGCTGCCCAAACGAACACTGTTCATCGGCGACACCTACATCAATTACGACCCGACCGCCGAGCAATTGGCGGAGCTGACGCGCCTCGGCGCCGAAGAGGTGCGCCGCTTCGGCCTCACGCCCCGGGCCGCGCTGCTCTCGCATTCGAACTTCGGTGCCGAAGACACACCGACCGCGATCAAGATGCGGCGCGCGCTGGAGATCCTGCGCCGGACTGCTCCGGACCTCGAAGCCGACGGCGAAATGCACGGCGACACGGCGCTCTCGGCCGAGATCCGCCGCCAGGTGTTCCCCAACTCGACGCTGACTGGCCAGGCCAACCTGCTGATCATGCCGACACTGGATGCCGCAAACATTGCCTTCAACCTGCTCAAGACGTCGGCCGGCGATGGGCTCACCGTCGGCCCGATGCTGCTTGGCGCGGCGCGTCCGGTGCATATCCTGACGCCGACGGCGACGGTGCGGCGCATCGTCAATGTCACCGCCCTGCTCTCGGTGGAAGCGCAGCAGCAGGCCAGGGCTGCCGTCTGAAACGGGGACGCCACCGTGTGCCTGCCATGCGCCTGAGCGCCGTCAGCCGATGAACGGCCCGCGCACTGCCCTGATTCTTACCGGGGGCGGTGCGCGGGCCGGTTATCAGGCCGGCGTGCTCAAGGCGATCCGCGAGATCCTGCCCGCGGGTAGCCCCAACCCCTTTCCCATCCTCTGCGGCACCTCCGCCGGTGCGCTCAACTCTGCCATGCTGGCGGTGTGGGCCGAGGATTTCGACGCCGCGGTAGCCAACCTGCTTCAGGTCTGGGAGAACTTCAGCGCCCATCAGGTGTATCGAGCCGACGCCGCGGGGATAGGCGTTGCCGGAGCGCGCTGGCTGGCGACTCTGGCCATCGGCTGGATTACCCGCCGCGCGCCGCGGTCGCTGCTCGACAACGCACCATTGCGGCACCTGTTGCAGACCAGCCTCGACCTGGATCGCATCGGGCGCGCTATCGACAACGGCGCCCTGCATTCGCTGAGCATCACCTGTTCCGGCTATTCCTCGGGCCAGAGCGTGAGCTTTTTCCAGGGCCGCGCCGGCCTCGACGCCTGGCGCCGCAGCCAGCGTGTCGGCGTACCGGCGCGGATCACGCTCGACCACCTGATGGCGTCGAGCGCGATCCCCTTCATTTTCCCCGCCGTGCATATCCATCGCGAGTGGTTCGGCGACGGGTCGATGCGCCAGGTCGCCCCGGTGTCCCCGGCGATCCACCTAGGTGCCGACCGCATCTTGGTGATCGGCGCCGGGCGCATGTCGGAGGAGAACCTGCGCCCGGAGGGCAGCAGCTATCCTTCGCTGGCGCAGATCGCCGGCCACGCCCTGTCGAGCATCTTCCTTGACAGCATGTCGGTCGATCTGGAGCGCATGAACCGGATCAACCGCACCCTGGCCTTGATTCCCCAGCAGGCCCGCGAAGATTCAGCGCTTGCGCTGCGGCCGATCGAGCTGTTGGTCATTGCGCCTTCGCAGCGTCTCGACCACCTTGCGGCCAGTCATGCCGACGCACTGCCCTGGCCCGTGCGCACACTGTTGCGTGGGGTCGGTGCCATGAACACGAATGGCGGCGCATTGACCAGTTATTTGTTGTTCGAACGCGACTACACCCGCGCCCTGATTGCCTTGGGCCATGCCGATACCATGGCGCGAAGCGACGAAGTGCGCAGATTCTTCCGCTTGAATTAATCTTCTAGCTCATGTTTGCATGGCAAGTGACTTATTCATAACGTGAAGTTCGCGAATAACCGCTTGCAGACCAGGTTTGCTCTGCTAGAATCGAACGATTAAGGAATGGGCCTGCACATGAAAAATCTGCTCATGATCTTGCTGGCTGGGGCGTTGTTCGGCGTAGGAGCGATGCCGACAGACGCGCTGGCGGCCAGCAAAAAGAAAGCCGTCACGCCCAAGAAGCACACGGCACCGCGCGCCAAGGCGCCGCGCAAGGCCAAGGCCGTACAGCACGGCGCGACCATGGACGACGCACATCGGCTTGCCCTGCAATCCTCGGCGGTGTTGGTGCAGGACCAGGCCACGGGCGCCGTCCTGCTGGAGAAAAATCCCAACGCGGTGCTGCCGATCGCGTCGATCACCAAGCTGATGACCGCCATGGTCGCGCTCGATGCGCAGCCCGACCTCAACGAAACCCTGACCATCAGCGATGAAGACGTCGATATCCTGAAGGGCACCCGCTCGCGGCTCAAGGTCGGTACCCAGCTTTCGCGCGAAGAGATGTTGCGCCTGGCGCTGATGTCCTCGGAAAACCGTGCCGCCTCGGCACTGTCGCGCCACTATCCGGGCGGACGCGAGGCCTTCATCGCGGCGATGAACCAGAAGTCGCAGGCCCTGGGCCTCAGCGACACGCGCTTCCAGGATCCCACCGGGCTCACGGCCGCCAACGTTTCCAGTCCGCGCGATCTCGCCAAAATGGTCGATGCGGCCCATCGTTATCCGCTGATCCGCGAATTCTCCACCACCTCGGAAGGCGAATTCAGCATTGCCGGTCGCGCTCAGCAATTCCGCAACACCAATACCTTGGTCAAGAGCCCGACCTGGGAAATCGGCCTTTCCAAGACCGGTTACATCAGCGAAGCGGGCAAGTGCCTGGTGATGCAGGCCTGGCTCAACAACAAACCGACCATCATCGTGCTGCTCGACTCCTGGGGCAAGATGACGCGCATCGGCGATGCGAATCGCATCAAGCGCTGGGTTGAAAGCGCCTCACTGAATCGACCCACGGCGGGTTGACGCCGCCCCTGCTTGACGGGCCACTCAGCGGTGGCCCGTTTTGTTTTTGGCCCCTCGACGCCGCTGCACAGCAAGCCGCGAGGCCCCGCCGGCTGATAGAATCACCAGCGAAATCATGCGGCTGCAAGGTCGCTGCCAGCGGCCGGAACCACCCTCCGGCCGGTTCCGCCAACGTCCAATGGGCTGACCCGTGAATCCAGTTTCCCCCGTTTCTCCGCCGCAACGCATTGTCATAGCCACCCGTGAATCGCGCCTGGCCCTTTGGCAGGCCGAACATGTGCGCGATTTGTTGCGCGCGCTCTACCCGGCGTGCAGCGTGGAACTGCTGGGCATGACCACCCGCGGCGACCAGATCCTCGATCGGCCGCTGGCCAAGGTGGGCGGCAAGGGCCTGTTCGTCAAGGAGCTGGAAACCGCCCTGCTCGACGGTTCGGCCGACCTGGCCGTGCATTCGATGAAGGACGTGCCGATGCAGATGGAGCCGGAGTTTGCCCTGGTCGCGATCGGGCCGCGCGAGGTTCCGCTCGATGCCTTCGTTTCATCCAAGTACGCCAGCCTCGACGACCTGCCGCCGGGTGCGGTGGTCGGCACCTCGAGCCTGCGCCGCGAAGCCCAGTTGCACGCCCGCTATCCCTATCTGGCGGTGACGCCACTGCGCGGTAACCTCGACACGCGCCTGCGCAAGCTGGATGAAGGCCAGTTCGACGCCATCATCCTGGCGGCCGCCGGGCTCAAGCGGCTTGGCCTCGGCGCGCGCATTCGCTCGGTTTTGCCAGCTGCCGATTCCCTTCCGGCCGCCGGGCAGGGCGCGCTGGGCATCGAGGCCCTGAGTTCGCGGCCCGAGGTCGCTGCCTGGGTCGCTCCGCTCAATGATCCGACCACCGCCGCTTGCGTGCGTGCCGAACGTGCCGTCTCGCGCGCGCTCGCCGGCAGTTGCGAAGTGCCTTTGGGGGCCTATGCCGAGATGCAGGGCGGCCAGGTTTTCCTGCGCGGCTTCGTTGCCTCGCCCGACGGCACGCGCATGGCGCGTGCAGAACTGACCGGCAACGGTACCGATCCGGAAGCGCTCGGCCTGCAACTCGCCGACGAATTGCGGTGCCAGGGCGCCAGCGAGATCCTGGCGTCCCTCGGCTCCTGAGCGTGTCCCTCGCCGGCCGCCATGTCGTGGTGACTCGCCCGGCGGGGCAGGCCGCGCACTTTGCCACCGCCCTGACCGAAGCCGGAGCGATCCCCGTGCTCTTTCCGGTTCTCGAGATCAGCGACATCGAAGACCCTTCGCCCCTCCTGGACGCCGCGATCCGGCTCGACGGTTTCGACCTGGCCGTATTCGTCAGCCCAAATGCGATCCAGAAGGCGTTGGCGGTGATCCTGGCGCGCCGGAGCTGGCCCGTCCACCTGCGCGTGGCCACCATAGGCAAGAGCAGCGAACGCGAACTGGCGCGTCACGGCATCGTCGATGTCCTATCGCCGCCGCTGCGCTTCGATTCCGAGGCATTGCTGGAACTTCCCGAACTGATGGACATGGCGGGCAAGCGCGTGATCATCTTCCGCGGCGACGGCGGGCGTGAAGTCCTCGGCGATACGCTGAAGGCACGCGGGGCGAGCATCGAATACCTGAGCTGCTACCGGCGTGGGCGTCCGCAGCTCGACCCGGCACCCTTGCTCAAGCTCTGGGAACAGGGTCGGCTTGACGCCGTCACGCTCACCAGCAGCGAAGGCCTGCGCAATTTCTTCGACATGGTCGGGAGGCTCGGCCAGGCCTGGCTGCGCAAGACGCCCGCCTTCGTGCCGCATGCGCGCATCGCCGAGCAGGCGCAGGCGCTGGGCCTTGGACGGGTGATCCCGACCGGCCCCGGCGACGACGGATTGATGGCTGGTCTCATGCAATACTTCGCATCCAATGGAAACTCCGCAACAAACTGAAGTTCAGCCGGAACAAGGTGGATGGCGCGCAGCCCTGCGTCGGCCCGTGGTGCGTGTCGCCCTCGTCGCGCTGGTGGTGATCGTCGCCCAATGGGTCGATACGCGAATGCAGGTGTCCGGCTTGCAGCACGAAGTCGCGCGCCGTTCCGCCGACGTGGACGCAACGGCAAAGGCCGGGCGTGCCCAGTTGCAGCAGATGCAGGAAGCGCTCGCCGCGCAGCAGGCCAAGGTCGGCGTGCTGGAGGCCCGCTTGGCCGAAACCCAGAGCCAGGCCGTGGCGCTCGAGGCCATGTACCAGGAGTTGTCGAGCAGTCGCGATGAGCGCCTGTTGGCCGAAGTCGAGCAGGCGGTCGTCATCGCCATGCAGCAGCTGCAGTTCTCCGGCAACGTCGAGGCGGCGCTGATCGCGCTGCAGGGTGCCGAGGCACGCTTTGGCCGCTCGGTGCAGCCGCAGTTCCTACTGGCGCGCAAGTTGATTGCGCGCGACATCGAGCGGCTGAAGGGCATCCCGGGCGCCAACATCAGCGGACTTTCGCTCAAGATCGAAAGCGTGGTGGCCGCCGTCGATGGCCTGCCGCTGGCCTTTGAGCAACGGCCGATCGCATCCGCAAAGCGGCCGGCCGCGGAACCCAGGCCGGCGAGCGTCGATTTCTGGCGCGAGCTGGGCGCTGACCTCTGGCGCGAGCTCCGCCAGCTGGTGCGTGTCGAGCGCATCGAGCATGGCGATCCGGCGCTGCTGGCGCCGCAGCAGAGCTATTTCCTGCGCGAGAACCTCAAGCTGCGCCTGCTCAACGCGCGGCTGGCGTTGCTGCAGCGCGACGGGCGCGTATTCCGTGAGGAAATCCGCCAGTCGCGCGAACATCTCGATCGCTACTTCGACAGCCGCGCCAAGTCGGTGCTGGCGGCGCAATCTACCCTGGGAACGCTGGCCGCAACCGATGTCAGCTTCGACCTGCCGGGCATGACCGAAACGCTCAATGCCCTGCGCAATCTCAAGCTGGCGCGCGAACGTCGCGGCACCGGCGGCAAGTAAGCCAGCCATGCGCGCGGTGTTCTGGTTGCTGCTGCTCGCCGCGTTGGCCGTGGGCCTGGCGCTGGCGGCGCGCTACAACGAAGGCTACGTCTTGCTGGTGCTGCCGCCGTGGCGTGCCGAGGTGTCGCTAAACCTGTTCCTGCTGCTGAGTGCCGCCGGCTTCTTCGTCATCTACCTGCTGGCGCGCGCTGTCAGCCACACCCTCTCGTTGCCGCGCGCGGTGGCCGAATTCCGGCGTCGGCGCCAGCAGGACAAGGCATCGCAGGCCCTGCGCGATGCCTGGCGCCTGCTGCAAGAAGGCCGCTATGGCCATGCCTTGCGCGCCGCCGAAAAGATTCCCGCCGACGATCCATCCGCCGGCATCCTGGCTCTGGCCGGCTGGAAGGCGGCCCATGCCATGCGCGACACAGCGCGTCGCGATGAATGGGCGGCGCGCCTGCGTGCGGCGGGCGATCCGAAGCTGGAAGCCGCCCGACTGATGACCGAGGCCGAGTTTGCCCTCGATGACAGGCGCTTCGAGGATGCACGCGCCGCCTTGCAACAGTTCGCCGCCCGCGAGGGGCGCCACATCGCCGCGCTGCGCCTTTCCCTGCGCACCGAGCAGGGCCTGAACAACTGGCGTGAAGTCGCGCGCCTGGTGCGCCTACTGGAAAAGCACCAGGCGCTGACGGCCGAGCAGGCGGTGCCGATTCGCGCCCGTGCCCTGCGCGAAGCTTTGCGCGGATTGCGCGACGATGCCACCGGGTTGATGCGCTATTGGCGCGAACTTGACGAGGCCGATCGCGCGCACCCGGCGCTGGCACTGGAGACCGCCCGGGCATTGATGGCGGCGGGCGATTGCCGCGAGGCACAGCGTGTGATCGAAGACGCGCTGGAGGAGAACTGGGACGCTTCGCTGGTACTGGCCTATGGCGACTGTGGCAAGCCCGGCGAACCTGCCGGCGATGTACTGGGGCGCATCGCGCGTGCCGAGAAATGGTTGCAGCGCTTGCCGCGCGACGGCGAGCTGCTGCTGACGCTGGGCCGTCTGTGCCGCCAGCAGCAGTTGTGGGGCAAGGCGCGCAGCTACCTGGAGGCAGCGCTGGCCATCGCCCCGTCACGCGCCGCGCATGTCGAGCTGGCGCAATTGCTGGAGCAGCTTGAAGAGTCGGCGCTGGCGGCACGCCACTATCGCAGCGCAGCGGTGCTCTAGCCGCCTGTCATCGCTTCAGGCGGGGTCCATCCACATCGGCGTGATGCCTTTCGCGCTGAGCCAGTCGGCCAGCGCATAGCCGGTGCCGGCGCGCCAGCAACGAATGCCTTCCGGGCGAAAAAGCTTGTATTCGGCCAGCTCCGGCGACAACACGATCTCGCCTTGCGCCTGCACGTGGTAGGCGACGATCAGCTGGTTCATGCGCTGGAAGTCGTAGACGCCGACCAGCGTCGGGATTTCGGTACGCAGGCCGGTTTCCTCAAATACCTCGCGCACGATGCCTTCCTCGGCGGTTTCGCCGGCCTCCATGAAACCGGTGATCAGCGCGAACATACGGCCCTGCCATGCGGCGTTGCGTGCCAGCAGCACCTGACCGTCGCGGTCGGTCATTTCGATGATCGCCGCCAGTACCGGGGTCGGATTGTTCCAGTGCGTCCAGCCGCAGGCGGCGCAGCGCAGGCGCTGTTTCGGCCCGCCATCCTCGACCTGGGTCAGCAGGCGTAGCGGCGAGGCGCAATGCGGGCAGTAGTTGTAGCTGTGCGTCATTGACAAGAGTCGGCGCTGGCGTCGCTGTGCGTGCTTGGGATTCCGCTTCGCGGGCAAGCAACGGCGACTCAGAGCCAGTCGCGCGGTGGCAGGAAGTCGGTGTAAAGCCTGGCCTCGGCGCTGTCTGCCTCCGGCTGCCAGTCGTAACGCCATTTGACGATGGGCGGCAGCGACATCAGGATCGACTCGGTACGACCGCCGGATTGCAGGCCGAACAGTGTGCCCCGGTCCCAGACCAGGTTGAATTCGACATAGCGGCCGCGGCGGTAGGCCTGGAAGTCGCGTTCGCGTTCGCCGTAGGGCATGTCACGACGGCGCGCGATGATCGGCAGGTAGGCGGCGGTGAAACTGTTGCCGACTGCTTGCGTGAGCGCAAAGCAGCGCTGAAACGCGGTTTCACCGCCCTGGCCGGCCTCGTTCAAGTCGTCGAAGAACACGCCGCCGACGCCGCGCGCTTCCTTGCGATGCTTGAGGTAGAAGTAGTCGTCACACCATTTCTTGTAGCGTGCGTGGACCTCGGCGCCAAAGGGCGCGAGGGTATCGCGGCAGCAGCGGTGGAAATGCCGGGCATCTTCCTCGAAGCCGTAGTAGGGCGTCAGGTCCATGCCGCCGCCGAACCACCAGATCGGCTGCCCTGCTTCGGCGGTGGGCAGGGCGACGAAGAAGCGCACGTTCATGTGCGCGGTGGGGCAGTACGGATTGCGCGGGTGCAGCACCAGCGAAACGCCCATCGCTTCCCAGCGCCGGCCGGCGAGTTCGGGCCGGTGGGCGGTGGCCGAGGCCGGCATTTGCTCACCCATGACATGTGAGAAATTAACGCCGCCGCGCTCGAACAGTTTGCCTTCCTCGATCAGGCGGGAGATTCCGCCGCCGCCTTGCGGGCGATCCCAGGCGTCGCGCAGGAAGGGGCTGCCGTCGGCGGCTTCCAATTCGCCGACGATGCGATCCTGCAGGCCGGTGAAGTAGTCCCGGATCGGGGCTATGTCCATCAGGCGTCTTTGGGATCCGGCAGCTTCATCGCCATCACCTTCTCGCTCTGGCGGCTGCGGAATTGTTCCAGCTTGAGCGTGAGGGCGCGGCCATAGTCGTCGTTCGCGGTAGCGATGATGGCGATCGCCGTCAGCGCGGCATTTGCGGCGCCGGCCTCGCCGATGGCGAAGGTGGCGACCGGCACGCCCTTGGGCATCTGCACGATGGAGAGCAGGGAATCGAGGCCGTTGAGGTGCTTCGAGGGCACGGGCACGCCGAGCACCGGGACGATGGTCTTCGAGGCCAGCATGCCGGGCAGGTGGGCGGCACCGCCGGCGCCGGCGATGATGGCGCGCAGGTCGCGCTCCTGGGCAGCGGCGGCGTAGTCGAACAACAGGTCCGGCGTGCGGTGGGCGGAGACCACGCGCGCCTCGTAGGGCACGCCGAATTCCTTGAGCATGGCGGCGGCGGCCTGCATCACCGGCCAGTCCGAATCCGAGCCCATGACGATGCCGACCAGTGGTTTCATTTGATGCACCTCTCGGCCGATTCAAGCGTATTGGCCAGCAGCATGGTGATGGTCATCGGCCCGACGCCGCCGGGCACCGGGGTGATCGCGCCGGCCACTTCCTTCGCCGACTCGAAATCGACGTCGCCGCAGAGCTTGCCCTCGGCGGTGCGGTTGATGCCGACATCGATTACGGTGGCGCCTGGCTTGATCATGTCGCCGGTGATCATTTTTGCCCGGCCAACGGCGGCGACCAGGATGTCGGCACGGCGGGTATGGAAGGCGAGGTCCTTCGACTGCGAATGGCAGACGGTGACGGTGCAGCTTTGCGCCAGCAGCAGCATGGCCATCGGCTTGCCGACGATGTTGCTGCGGCCGACGATTACGGCCTCGGCGCCCTTCAGCGGCACCTGGGCGGATTCGAGCATTTTCATCACGCCGTAGGGCGTGCAGGGGATGAAGCGTGGGTTGCCCTGCATCAGCGCGCCGACGTTCTCGGCGTGGAAGCCGTCGACGTCCTTCTCGGGAGCGATGGCCTCCAGGACGGCTTCGGAATCGAAGTGCTTGGGCAGGGGCAGCTGCACCAGGATGCCATGCACCGAGGGGTCGGCGTTGAGCTCGGCAATGCGCTTGAACACCACCGCCGGATCGACGTCGGGCGCATACACATCTTTCAGCGAGCGCATGCCGGCCTTTTCGCAGGCGGCCACCTTGTTGCGCACATACACGGCGGAGGCGGGGTCTTCGCCGACCAGGATCACGGCCAGGCAGGGCGTGACGCCCTTGGCCTTGCAGGCGGCGGCGCGCTCGGCGAGCTGGCCGCGGACTTCGGCGGAAAGGGCGTTGCCGTCGATGATTCGTGCAGTCATGAATGGGCTCGTGATTGTTAGGCCGGCGTGGCGGCAAGTTGTTTTGCCACGGCATCGCGGCCGGCGGCGAAGGCCTGGCGGTTGGCCTCGACCACCTTCTCGCCCTTGCGCGCGAAGCGCTTGTCGATGCAGGCCATCAGCACGTCGGGCGAGAACGGCAGGTAATCGGCGATGGCGCCCAGCATCACGGTGTTGCCGAGGCGGATTTCGCCGAGGTCGCGGGCGATGCTCATGGCGTCGAAGGCCACGACTTTGTGTCCCGCGTCGCGCATCTTTCCGGTGGGATCGTCCGGGTAGTCGAACAGGCCGAGCTCGACCACCGGCGGCACCAGGCGCGCGGTATTCACCAGGGCCAGGCCGTCGGGCCGCAAGTAGTGCGACCAGCGTAGGGCCTCCGCGCCCTCGAATCCGAGCAGCACCTGCACCGTGCCCGGCTCGATTTGCGGCGACAGCACCTTGCGCCCGAAGCGCAGGTGCGAGGTGACCACTCCACCGCGCTGGGCCATGCCGGCGACTTCGGTTTTCTTGACGTCGTGTCCTTGGGCGATGGCCGCCTCGGCGAGGATCTCGGTCGCCGTCATGACGCCCTGGCCGCCGATGCCGCAAACCAGGATGTTGGTGATGTCGTTCGCACTCATGAGCTGCTCGTGGTCTTGACGATGTGGATCGGGATGTCGCGGCGCGAGACGTGCTGGATTGCATCCGGCGCACAGGGCTGGACGCAGAGGCCGCAGCCGGTACAGGCCTGGCTGTCGATCTCAACGAAGGCCAGTTCGACTTCCTTGCCGGACGGCTTGACCACCTTGTCGCGCTTGGTGACGTGGATCGCCGGGCAGCCGACTTCGACGCAGTTGCCACAGCCGGTGCACTTGTCTTCCTCGACCAGGTAAGGGCGGGTCGGCTTGAATTCATCGATCAGCACGCAGGGGCGGCGGGCGATGATCACCGATGGCCCCTCGATCTTGATTTCCTCGCGCACCGTCTTGAACAGCACCGGTAGCTCGTAGGGGTCAACTACCTTGATACGCTCGTTGGGCACGCCCAGCGCCTCGACGATCTTGAACAGGTCGACCTTGGGTGCTTCCTTGCCGTGGATGTCCTTGCCCGAGGCCGGCGTCGCCTGGCCGCCGGTCATACCGGTGGTGTGGTTGTCGAGCAGCAGCACCGTGACATTGCCATGGTTGTAGGTGATGTCGAGCAGGCCCTGCATGCCCATGTGCATGAAGGTCGAGTCGCCGATCACGGCCAGGATGCGCTTGTTCTTGTCGACCGCGCCGCGTCCCTTGTCGATGCCCAGCGCCACGCCCATGGTGGCGCCCATGCAGATGGTGGTGTCGAGCGCGTTCCATGGGTGGCCGGCACCCAGGGTGTAGCAGCCGATGTCGCCAGAGATGATCAGGTTCTTGATCTGCGACAGCGTGTAGTACATGCCCATGTGCGGGCAGGACGCACACAGCGTCGGCGGCCGCGGGAAGAGCTTGGGCGGCGCGGCGGCCGGCGCCGGCGGCGGTACCGGCTTGCCCAGCAGGCGGTCGATCGCCGGCGTCAGCACCTGTGGCGAGAGTTCGCCCAGGCTGGGCAGGAAGTCCTTGCCGTGGCAGGCGATGCCGGCGGCCTTGAGTTCGGTTTCGAGGATCTTTTCGGTCTCCTCGACCACCACCAGCTTGTCGCACATCGAAGCGAGCTCGCGCAGCTTCTGGGGCGGCCAGGGGTAAGAGAGGCCGAGCTTCAGCACCGGCGCATCGGGGAAGGCTTCCCGGACATGCATGTAGGCCGGGCCCGAGGTGACGAAGCCGACGCTGCGGTCGCTGCCGGCTTCCAGCACGTTGAGCGGCGTGGTTTCGGCAACTTCGCGCAGCGTCTCGTCGCGCTGGAACAGGGCGGGGATGCGCACCTTGGCGTGCGCCGGCACCATCACCCAGCGCTGCGGATTCTTCACAAAGCCGGCCGGCTCGTGCGCCTCGCGCTCGCCGACGGTGACCAGGCCCTTGACGTGGCAGATGCGCGTAGTCAGGCGCAGCAGCACGGGGGTTTCGTATTTCTCCGAGAGTTCGAACGCGTGCTTCGCCATCTCGTAGGCTTCCTGCGAGTCAGCCGGCTCCAGCACCGGGATGTGGGCGAAGCGGCCCCAAAAGCGCGAGTCCTGCTCGTTCTGCGAGGAGGACATGCCGACGTCGTCGGCCACCGCGATCACCAGGCCGCCATAGGCGCCGGTGATGGTCATGGTCATCAGGCAGTCGCTGGCGACGTTGAGACCGACGTGCTTCATGGCGCAGAAGGCCCGCGCGCCGGTCATCGAGGCGCCAAGGGCGACTTCCATCGAGACCTTTTCGTTCACCGACCATTCGGCGTGCAGGTCGGGGAAGCGCGACAGGGTTTCCAGGATCTCGGTTGCCGGCGTGCCGGGGTAGGCGGCAGCGACGCGGGTACCGGCTTCCCAGACACCGCGCGCGACAGCCTCGTTGCCGGAAAGGAGGAGCCGCTGGGCGGCAGGATTGGGCATGACAGCGGCCATAAATACTCCAGAGAAAAAAGTGACCTGTGCGGGGATGCCCCCTGCACAGGCCATCGCAACGAATTATCCGGATTTGCAGCAGGGACGTCCATAGCGGTGGGGGTTTACAGGCGTTTAAGGATTTGCTTATAATCCGACAAAATTACTCAAGTAATTGCTTGCGCTCTCACCTCAACCCCAACGGAGAATCCACATGATCAACGTCAATGGCCGCGAGATCGAAACCGATGCTGAAGGCTACCTGCAGACCCTGGACGACTGGAGCGAGGACGTCGCCAGCTTCCTCGCCGAGCGCGACGAACTGACGCTCGGCGACGAGCACTGGCAGGTATTGCGCTGGATTCGCGAGTACTACTCGGAATACGGCACCGCACCCAACCTGCGCGTCATGTCGAAGACCATCGGCGAATCGCTGGGCGAACAATTCGCCGACAAGAAGTACCTGTTCGACCTATTCCCCTACGGCCCGGCCAAGCAGGCCGCGCGTTACGCGGGCATGCCCAAGCCGACCGGCTGCGTCTGAGCGGTTTTAACCGCGCCGGTCCGAAAGTCGGCGCGGGTGACACAGCGAGCCGTGCCGGCTAGGATTGCGCCCATGCGCATCGCTGACATCCGATCCCGCCTTGCCGCTGCCGGTGCCCGGCCGGTCCATGCCGAACGCATCCTGCGCGCGTGGACGCAAGGCCACCCGCTTGATCATGGGCCGGTGGCGCCCGAACAGTTCCTGCCGGCGTCGCTGCGCGCCGACTTGCCCGTGCTGGCAGCGGAACTCGATGGCCTGGTGCGCCTGCGCAGCGAGCACTCGGCAGAGGATGGCTCGTCCCGCCTCTTGCTCGAACTCGCCGACGCGCAAATGGTGGAAAGCGTGCTGCTGCCGCGCGATGGCGTGTGCGTCTCGACCCAGGTTGGCTGCGCGGTCGGCTGCCGCTTCTGCATGACCGGGCGCAGCGGCCTGCTGCGCCAGGTCGGCAGCGCCGAGATCGTTGCCCAGGTAGTGCTGGCGCGGCGCCGACGCAAGGTGGCCAAGGTGGTATTCATGGGCATGGGCGAACCTGCGCACAACCTGGACAACGTGTTGGATGCCATCGAACTGCTCGGCACTGCCGGCGGCATCGGCCACAAGAACCTGGTGTTTTCCACGGTCGGCGACCGCCGCGTGTTCGAACGCCTGCCACAGGCTGGCGTGAAGCCGGCCCTGGCACTATCGCTGCACACGACACGCGCCGAGCTGCGCGCGCAGCTGCTGCCCAAGGCGCAGGCCATCGCGCCGGAGGAACTCGTGGCACTCGCCGATGCCTATTCGCAGGCCACTGGCTACCCGGTGCAATACCAATGGACCCTGCTGGCAGGCGTCAACGATACGGACGATGAACTCGACTCCATCGTGCGCCTGCTCAAGGGCAAGTATGCGGTGATGAACTTCATCCCCTTCAACGAAGTCGAGGGCGAGGGCTATCGTCGTCCTTCGCGCGAACGCTGCGAGGCCATGACCCTGCACCTGTACCGCCACGGCATCCTGGCCAAGCTGCGCCAATCCGCGGGGCAGGACGTGGCAGGCGGTTGCGGGCAGTTGCGGGCACGCAGCCTGGCGTCGGCCTAGGCGTCATCTATGCGCAGTCTGGGCCTGCTGCTTTTGGCACTGCTGGCGGCCTGTGCTTCCTACGACGGGCGCGGCCTCAGGCCCGGAGAATCGCGTGGCGAAGACGTCATCGCGCTGATGGGCGAACCCGCGCTGCGTTGGCAGGATGCCGACGGCGCGCAGCAGTTCGCCTATCCGCGCGGTCCGGCCGGCTTCCATACCTTCATGGTGATGCTGGCGCCTGATGGCCGCCTGCGCTCGATTGAAAACGTGCTTTACCAGGTTCACCTGGCCAGGGTTCGCCCGGGCATGAGCAAGGAGCAGGTCTTGCGTACCCTCGGCCCACCCGACGAAAGGCTCAGCGCCTACTTTCCGGCACGCGACGAACTGGCCTGGGACTGGCGTTTCATCGAGGGCTTCGCGTCGCCGATGCGCATGATCGTGCTGTTCGACGCTGCGGCTGGTACCGTGCGCAGCACCATGATCCAGCCCGAGCAATCAGCCTTCGCCGATCCGCCAACACCTTGAACATCGCCGGTGACCCGAAGACCTGTCGCTCCACCAACGTCTCGAAGGCAATGTCCATTCAAAATCGCATTCGCATACCGCCGTCCCTCAGGCTCTGACTCTCCTTAGATCTCCTCCGCCACCATCTTGATCGCGCCGCAGGGGCATTCGGCGACGCAGACGCCGCAGCCCTTGCAGTAGTCGTAGTTGAACTGGAAGCGCTTGCCAGGACCGAGCTTGATCACGGCGTTGTCGGGGCAGACGCCGTAGCAGTTGTCGCACTCGAAGCAGTTTCCGCAACTCAGGCAGCGGCGCGCCTCGAACAGCGCGTTGCCTTCGTCCAGCCCGCCCTGCACCTCGTCAAAGGTGGACTGGCGGCGGATGATGTCGAGCATGGGGCGCACGGTCTTCGGCGCGTCCATGTAGTACCAGGGATTGAGCTTTTCGAACTGGGCGACTTCGGGCTTGGGCGGCGGCGCGTAGCTTGCGCCGCGCAGCCAGGCGTCGATGTGGCGCGCGGCCTTCTTGCCGTGGCCGACGGCGACTGTAACGTTACGCTCTGCGGGCACCATGTCGCCGCCGGCGAAGATGCCAGGGTGGCCTGTCATCAGGTCCTGGCCGACCTTGACCACGCCGTCTTTCGTTACTTCGAGTCCAGGCACGCCGTTGAGCAGGCCGAGATCCACGTCCTGGCCCAGCGCCAGCACCACGGAATCGGCTTCGAGTGTTTCGAATTCGCCGGTGGGTTGCGGGAAGCCCTTGTCGTCGAGCTGCATCTTCTCGACCGTGATCTGGTGGTCGCCGGCCTGCTTGATGGTGGACAGCCACTTGATCATGACGCCTTCCTGCAGCGCCTCCTCGATCTCGAAGTCGTGGGCCGGCGCCTTATCGCGGGTGCGGCGGTAGACGATGATGGGTTCGGCGCCCATGCGCTTGACCGTGCGGGCGACGTCGACCGCGGTGTTGCCGCCGCCATAGACCACCACGCGGCGGCCGAGCATGGGCTTGTCCTCGCCTTCCATGCTGCGCAGGACGGAGATCGCGTCGACGATCTTGGCCGCGTCGCCGGAGGGGATCATCGCCCGCTTGCCGATGTGGGCGCCGACAGCAAGGAAGGCGGCGTCGAAACTTCCGGCCTTCATCTGCTCGAGGATGTTGTCGACCTTGCTGTTGAGCTTTACGCTGACGCCCATGTCCACGATGCGCTGCATCTCGGCGTCGAGCGCTTCGCGCGGCAGGCGGTACTTGGGAATGCCGAAGCGCATCATGCCGCCCATGAAGGGGCCGGCATCCATCACGGTGACGGCGTGGCCGAGGCGACGCAAATGGTAGGCGGCCGACATCCCCGAGGGGCCGGCGCCGACGATCAGCACCTTCTTGCCGGTCTCCATCGCCGGTGCGGCGAACTTCCAGCCGCGCTTGATCGCCTCGTCGCCGAGGAAGCGTTCGACCGAGTTGATGCCGACGGCCTCGTCGATCTTGCCGCGATTGCAGGCCGACTCGCAGGTGTGATAGCAGACGCGGCCCATGATGGCGGCGAAGGGGTTGTCGCGCGTCAGGTGCCGCCAGGCAGCCTCGTAGTCGCCGGACTCGGCGTGGAACAGCCACCCCTGGATGTCCTCGCCGGCCGGGCACTGGTTGTTGCAGGGTGGCAGGCGGTCGAGGTAGACCGGGCGCGCGGTGCGCCAGGAGCCGGTGTGGTTAGCCAGCGAGGAGCCGGGGTTCAGCGTGATGGCAAAGGGCTTGTCCATGTCGTCGTCCTCACTGTCCCTGCGCGGCCAGAAGGCCGTACTTGCGGATGTTCTTGTCGGCAATGGCCTGGATGCGGGCGATGGTGGCGACTGCCGGCTGCTTGCCGAAGAGGTGGGCGTAGCGCTTCTGCGGCCGCAGGTACTCCTCCACCGGCAGCTGCCGCCGTATCGCCAGCGCCGACTTTATTTCGCCGTATTCCGCCTCGAACACCGGGAAGATTCCGGTTTCCTTGGCCAGCCGCGCCATGCGGATGGTGTCGTGCGAGGCCGTGCCCCAGCCCAGCGGGCAGGGCACCAGGATGTGGATGTAGCGTGCGCCGCGCATGCCCATGGCCTTGGTGACCTTGGCTTCGAGGTCGCGCAAGTCGGCCACCGTGGCGGTGGCGACGTAGGGAATCTCGTGCGCCATGGCGATGGCGGGGACGAACTTGCCCTGGCCGAAGGGGTTGCCCGGCTCGGGCCCGACCGGCATGGTGGTTGCCGTGCGCGCCGCCGGCGGCGTGGCGGAACTGCGCTGCACGCCGGTGTTCATGTAGCCGCCGTTGTCGTAGCAGA
Organism: uncultured beta proteobacterium; assembly: GCA_903908065.1. Taxonomy (GTDB): domain Bacteria; phylum Pseudomonadota; class Gammaproteobacteria; order Burkholderiales; family Rhodocyclaceae; genus Sulfuritalea. The sequence goes on from CAIVQO010000098.1 coordinate 27,424, forward strand.
TGTACAGCACGTCGTCGTTGCGCTCGAACATGCCGGAGAGGCAGCCGAAGCCGATGTCGGTGGTGCCGCCGTCGCCGCCCTGGGCGACCACGCGCACGTCCTCCTTGAGTTCGCCCTTCTGCCGCTTGACCTTGATCGCGGCGGCAATGCCGGTGCCCACCGCCGCCGTGTTGCCGAACAGCGAGTGGATCCAGGGGATCTGCCACGAGGTCTCGGGGTAGGGCGTGGAAAAGACTTCGAGGCAGCCGGTGGCGTTGGCGGCGATCAGCTGCCGGTTGGTGGCGTTCATCGCCGCGTCGATCGCATAACGCGCGCCCAGCGCCTCGCCGCAGCCCTGGCAGGCGCGGTGGCCGGAGTTGATCGAGTTGGTGCGCTGCATGTTGGCCTGCACGCTGCGCTCCTCGGGAGCGAGCAGGCGGTTGCCCACGGTGAAGGTGCCGGTCTGGTAGAACTTGACGGTTTGTTGTGCGCTCATCGTCCTGTCCTTTTCAGTAGTTGCGCGCGCCGACGATGCCGGCGTGGCGCAGCAGGGCCTCGGCCACCGGGCCGCTGCGGCGCTTGGTCTTTTCGAGTTCGAGCTGCTTGTTCACTGCCTTCCAGTCGAGGTCGAGGAAGGTCACCAGTTCCAGCGCGTCCGCGTGGGCCTTTTCAAGCATGCCGCCCAGCGACTTGACGGTGATGGCGCGGCCGCCGAGGCCGGCGATCACGGTGTAGCCCTTGAGCCCCATGCCGGTGACCGCCATGCGCACGTTGGTGGCGACGATGCCGCCGATACCGACGGCGAGGCTCTTTTCCAGTACCACGAAGCGCTTGCAGTTCTTCAGCGCGGCGGCCACGGCCACCAGCGGGAAGGGCCGGAAGCTGGTGATGCCCAGCACGCCAATCTTTTGCCCCGCGTCACGCAGCTGGTCGACGGTGTCCTTCAACGTGCCCAGCACCGAGCCCATGGCGATGACGATGGTCTCGGCATCCTCGCAGCAGTAGGGGCGCACCAGGCCGCCGGCCTCGCGGCCGAAGACCGATTTGAATTCGGCGGCCAGCTGCGGGATGCGTTCCAGCGCCTGCATCTGGCGGGCATGGGCGAGGTAGCGCACTTCCATGAAGGCCTCGGGGCCGACCATGGCGCCGATCGACACCGGCTCGGCGGTGTCCAGCACTTGCCGTGGCTCGTAGGGTGGCAGGTAGGCGTCGACCTGTTCCTGCGTCGGCATGTCCACGCGCTCGTAGGCGTGGGTGAGGATGAAGCCGTCCATGCACACCATCACCGGCAGCGAGACTTCCTCGGCAAGCTTGAACGCCTGGATGTGCAGGTCGAGCGCTTCCTGGTTGGTTTCGGCGAACAACTGAATCCAGCCGCAATCGCGCTGCGAGAGCGAATCGGAGTGGTCGTTCCAGATGTTGATCGGCGCGCCGATGGCGCGGTTGGCCACGGTCATCACGATCGGCAGGCCGAGGCCGGAGGCGTTATAGACAGCCTCGACCATGTAGAGCAGGCCCTGCGAGGCGGTAGCGGTATAGGTGCGGGCGCCGGCGGCGGAGGAGCCGATGGCCACCGACATGGCGGCGAATTCGGATTCGACGTTGATGAACTCGCAGTCCTTCAGCGAGCCGTCCTTGACCATCTCGCCGATGCCCTCGACGATGTGGGTCTGCGGCGAGATCGGGTAGGCGCAGATCACCTCGGGCCGGCACAGGGCCACGGCTTCGGCGACGGCGTGGGAACCTTCGCATTGCTTAAGCATGATGGGTCAGGGCCTCCTTCATTTCGGCCACCACGATGTTGTAGGCCTCGGTGGCGGCGGCGATGTTGCCCTCGGCCACCTTGCCCGAAAACTTGTCGCGGATGGCCATCGCCACCGATTCCAGCTTGATCATTCCCGACACCGCGGCGAAGCCGCCCAGCAGAGGCACGTTGGGCACCGGGCGGCCAACATGCTTGATGCCGAGCTCGGTGGCCGACACGGTGCAAAGGCGCTCGGGGTGCCAGTCGCGGACGAAATCGCCCAGGCCCAACTGCTCGAAGGTCTTGGTGGTGTTGATCAGGATGTAGCCGTCCTTCTTCAGGCCGGCGAAGCAATCGACCTGGTGCAGCAGGGTCGGGTCCTGGATGATGATCGCGTCGGGCTCCATGATGGGCTCGCGCAGCCGGATTTCCTTGTCGGCGATGCGGCAGAAAGCCACCACCGGCGCGCCGGTGCGCTCGGAACCGAAACTGGGAAAGGCCTGCGCATGGCGGCCCTCCTCGAAGGCCGCGATGGAGAGCATTTCGGCCGCCGTGACGACGCCCTGACCGCCCCGGCCGTGAATTCGAACCTGGAACATGATTCCCCCTTGGTTTTTTTGCTTGCGCGACGACTTTACCCCCAGCGCGGCCGGATGGGAACTGCGGAAAACCGCAGCGCCGGCGATGTGCGGCCCGTCGGGCCTGCCGGGGCCGGTAGAATCACGGTTTTGACCGCTTCCAGGCTGCCGCATGAAACACATTACCGACGACGTCCGCATCCGCGAGATCAAGGAACTCTCGCCCCCCGCCCACATCCTGCGCGAGTTTCCCACCACCGATGCGGCGGCGGAAACCACCTGGCAGGCCCGCCAGGCCATGCATCGCGTGCTGCACGGCGCCGACGACCGCCTAGTGGTGGTGATCGGCCCCTGCTCGATCCACGACTACGACGCGGCGATGGAGTATGCGCGGCGCCTGCGCGAGACCGCAACGCGCTTTGCCGACGACCTGCTGGTGGTGATGCGCGTGTATTTCGAGAAGCCGCGCACCACCGTGGGCTGGAAGGGCCTGATCAATGACCCGCGCATGGACGGCAGCTTCCGCATCAACGAAGGATTGCGCCTGGCGCGCAAGCTCCTGTGGGAGATCAACGAACTGGGCCTGCCCTGCGGCACCGAGTTCCTCGACACCATCACACCCCAATACACTGCCGACCTGATCAGCTGGGGCGCGATCGGCGCCCGCACCACGGAATCGCAGGTGCACCGCGAACTGGCCTCGGGCCTGTCCTGCCCGGTCGGTTTCAAGAACGGCACCGACGGCAATATCCGCATCGCGGTCGACGCGATCAAGGCAGCGGCCAGCCCGCACCACTTCCTGTCGGTGACCAAGGCGGGCCACTCGGCCATCGTCTCGACCAACGGCAACGAGGACTGCCACGTCATCCTGCGTGGTGGCAAGGCGCCCAACTATGACGCGACGGCGGTTGAGGCTGCCTGTTCCGAGCTGGCCAAGTCCGGCCTCGCCTCCCGCGTGATGATCGATTTTTCGCACGCCAACAGCAGCAAGCAGTTCAAGAAACAGCTCGACGTTGCGCGCGACGTCGGCGCGCAGATGGCGGCGGGCGAGGATCGCATCTTTGGCGTGATGATCGAGTCCCACCTCAAGGAAGGGCGCCAGGATCTCAAGCCCGGCAAGCCTCTCGACTACGGCGTTTCGGTCACCGATGCCTGCATCGGCTGGGAAGATAGCCTCGCCGCGCTGGAGATACTCGCCGACGCGGCGCGCTCGCGTCGCGTCGCCCTCGCAGAAAAGTAAAACCCGCTCATGACCGGCCGCCTGTTTGCCGCGCTGCTGGTCCTTACGCTGGCCTTCCGCTTCTGGCTGGGCGCGGCCTTCCCCATGACGGGGGACGAGGCCTATTTCGTCTGGTGGGGCTGGATGCCTGACTGGGGCTTTTACGACCACCCGCCGATGATCGGCTGGTGGCTCGCCGCCCTGTCGACGGTCAGCAAGCTCGAATGGTGGCTGCGCCTACCAGTGATCGTGCAGCCGGCGCTGCTGGCGCTGGCCGTGTATTGGGCCTTGCCCCGGTTGGTTGACGGGGTAGGCGAGCCGCGCCGGCTGTGGGCGGCGACCCTGGTATTGCTGGCGCCGGTGAATGTCTGGAACGTCTTCATCACCACCGACACGCCGCTGATCTACTTCAGTGTCCTGTCTGGGCTGGCCTGGATCCGTGCGGCGCGCGACGACAGTCCGCGCTGGTATGCCGTGGCCGGCCTGTTGCTGGCCGGGGCAGTGCTCTCCAAGTACTTCGCCGCCATCCTTGGCTTCGCCTACCTGGTCGATGCCCTGCGCCGGCGCCGCGTCGGTGCGGTGGCCGGTGTCGCCATCGCCTACGCCTGCACCCTGCCGGCACTGGCGCTGATGGCCTGGTGGAACAGCGCCAATTGCTGGCCGAACTACATGTTCAACTTCGTCAATCGCCACGGCGATGCCGGCTGGTCCTTGAAGACGCCCCTGCTCTATGCCGTGACGCTGATCTATGTGCTGGGGCCACCGGTGCTGTGGCTGGCCTTGAAAAATCGCCGTTGCTCGCCCGCGAAGCGGAATCCCGGGCACGCAGAGCGAGCCAGCGCCGACTCCGACCTGCCGGCTTCCCTGGGTACCCTGGCCTGGCTGCCCTTCCTGCTGTTTGCCCTGCTCTCGGGCGTCAAGCAGATCGGCCTGCACTGGCTGCTGTCTTTCGTGCCCTTCACCCTGATCTGGCTGACACTGTGCCTGCAACCCGCAACCCTGCAAAAGCTTGGCCTGTTCTTTGCCGGCTTCGCCACCCTGCACATCGCCGCCATCCTCGTGGTTTCGCGCCTGCCGCTGGAAACCTGGCAGAAGACCCGGCTCTATGACGGCATCGTGCTGACCTTCGAGCACCAGGCCATCGCAGGCGAACTGGAACCCTACAGGAAGGACTGGGTGCTGGCGATGGACGGCTATTCCAATGCCGTTACCCTGGGCTACAACCTGCGCCAGTACGTGGCCGTGTTCGGCCCGGCATCGAGCCATGCCCGCCATGACGACCTGGTCACCGATTTCCGCGCCCTGCAGGGACGCAATTTCGTCATCCTGCGCAAATCCGAACCGAATCCGGAGGATTACCGGCGCTATTTCCGCAGCGTTGCCAGCGACAGCTTCGAAGTTCGCGGCGCCCGCTTCTGGCGCGTCAGGGGCGAAGGCTTCGACTACGCGGCGTATCGCGAGGGGGTACTCGCCGAAGCGCGGCGCAAGTACTATGCGATTCCGAGCTGGTTGCCGCAACGTGCCTGCTATATGTGCGACCGCTATTTCCCGGGAGAGCCATGCCGCCGCTGATTCGCCTGTTGCGCCCGCACCAGTGGCTGAAGAACGGCTTCGTCTTTCTCGGCCTGCTGTTCGGCCATGCCTGGGCCGACCCGGTCAAGTTGGCGCAGGCGCTGTGGGCCTTCGCCGCGTTCAGCCTGCTGGCCTCGGCTGTGTATGTGATGAACGACCTGGTCGATCGCGAGCAGGACCGCCTGCACCCGAAAAAGAAGGACAGGCCGCTGGCCGCCGGTACCGTCGGACCGGGCGCGGCCAAGGCACTGGCCGTCGCCTGCCTGCTGGGCGGCGGCGCGATCGCCTGGTTCCTGGCGGGCTCGGCGCCCTGGGTCTTCCTCGCCTATGTGCTGCTCAACGTTGGCTACAGCTTCGGCCTCAAGCACGTGGTGATCCTCGACGTCTTCATCATCGCCGCCGGCTTCATGCTGCGCATTCTGGCCGGCACACTGGGAATCGGCATCGCGCCTTCGCAATGGCTGCTGCTGTGCGGGCTGATGCTGACCCTGTTCCTCGGCTTCGCCAAGCGCCGCGCTGAGTTGACGGCGCTGCAGGCCGACAGTGCCGGCCATCGCCGTGTGCTGGAGCACTACACGTCGTCGATGCTCGACCAGTTCATCGGCATTGCTGCGGCTGGCACGCTGATCTCCTATGCGCTCTATACCGTCAGTGCCGAGACTGTCGCCCTGCACGGCACGCGCGCCCTGATCGCGACCGTGCCCTTCGTGCTCTACGGCATGCTGCGCTACCTGTGGAAACTGCATGCCCGCGGCGGCGGCGGCGATCCGGCCCAGGAACTGCTGCGCGATCCGCACCTGCTGGCGGCGACAGCCGGCTGGCTGGCCCTGGTGATTCTGTTGCTGGGCGGCCTTAGGCTACAATGACGTGACCATGGAAAGTGCGATCGAAAGGATCCCGGATATCAAAACACTCGGCGATGCCGTACCGTATGTCGGCCGTATCCGCGAGATCATCGAGGTCATCCAGCTGTTCGAGGATTTCGAGCCGCAGGAACTTGAGGCCCTGGCCCGCTACATGCGGTGTTATCGCGCGCCGCTGGGCGCCGAAATCATCCGCGAGGGCGACCAGGGCGATTTCATGCTGCTGGTCCTCGAAGGCAGCGTCGAGATCGTCAAGAAAGATGTTCGCGGACAGGCGCAGATCATGGGTTCGGCCGGGCCCGGCAAGACCCTCGGCGAGATGTCCCTGATCGACGGCGAGCCGCGCTTTGCCAGTTGTGTGGCCTTGGAGCCGGTGACCTTCGCCGTACTCGATCGCGAAGCCCTGTCGCGCATCCTCACCGAAGAGCCGCGCGTCGGCGTCAAGCTGATGATGGAACTGCTGATGCTGTTGAACCAGCGCCTGCGCAGCGTCAGCGCGCAGCTGATGGAGTGCATGGAAGCGCGCCGCTCGCGCATCCGCTGAACTCGGCCGGCTTACACCGGCCGCATAAAAAACACCTCCGGATCATTGCCATACTCGAGCAGCAGGGTGCGCACCCTGGCCTGCCAGTTGGCCTTGAACTCGGCAGCCTCCTTGGTGCTGGCGGTGCCGGCGAGGCATTTCTGCATTAGGTCGGGCGTCCCGGGCGCGAAGGGTACTTTCTGCGGATCGCAGCGGACGTCTACCGCTGCGCCGGTATCGAGGCGCGTGAAACGGATTTCGTCGCGGATATCGGCCAGGAAGTACATCAGTTTGCGCCGGTCGAACTGTCCGGCCAGGCCCTTGAAGCCGGTATCGTGGGTGGCGCCGGTGAGCAGCGTCACCACGCTGGAAATCACCCCGGTGACGCCGGACAGGCGGTCGGCACGAAAATCGGCGCGGATGTTGCCGCGCTGCGGCAGCGCACCGGGATAGAGGAATTCCAGTGCCTTCAGCGTCATCCAGTAGGCCGAGGCCACGGTCGGGCAGGAGTGCCCGGCCAGCCTGACCGCATCGGCATAACCGTACTCGATGCGGCCGCCCTCGGCGGCACCGAGGAAGTCGGCCAGCGGGTCGTAGACGACGAGGCGGCGAACCTCGTCATAGAAGGCCGGAAAGGCCATCGGCGGCGTTATTGCTTCTTGACGAAATCGATCACGATGCTGCCCGGCTCGCGCTGGCGATAGCCGATCTCCACCGCCTCGCCGTAGCGCTGGCTTAACTGGTCGAGCAGCGGCAGCGGGTCGTGGTCATTGACGAAGCGCATGGTTTCGCCGGCGCGCAGGGCATCCAGTGCGCCGAAGATTGCGGCGTGGCGAAAGCGCTTGGCGATGCCACGGGCATCGAAGGGGTAGATCGAATCGGGTGAGAGGTGGATGTGCATGGTGGGCTTCCGTGCTGTCGAGGGGGAAGCCGCACTATGCGCAATCATCGCCGCGAAAAAATTGACTCGGATCAGCTTTCGCCGATCTTGTGCGCCGCATCAGCGCTGCGGGTCAGGCATTCACGCCCTTTTGCCAAAGTACGTCGCCGCTGCCGGCAGCCTTGTTGATCCAGCGGGCGAGGACGAACAGCAGATCGGAGAGGCGGTTCAGGTACTGGCGCGAAGCATCGGACACGGCCTCGTTGTGCGCCAGCGATACCACCGCCCGCTCGGCGCGGCGGCAGACCGTACGGGCGTGATGGGTCAGCGCGGCAGCGCGGGTGCCACCCGGCAGGATGAATTCCTTCAGCGGTTCAAGATCGGCGTTGAACCGGTCGATGGCGGCTTCCAGCCGGCCGGGCTGGCTCTCCTTGAGGAAGTTCCCGCCGGGGACGGAAAGTTCGCCGCCGAGGTCGAACAGGTCGTGCTGTATGCCTGTCATCAGCAGGTGCACCTCGTCCGGAAGCGGTTCGCAAAGCAGCAGGCCGAGCACCGAGTTGAGTTCATCCACGTCACCCAGGGCGCTGACGCGCGGGGCGTCCTTGCCGACGCGCGAACCGTCGCCGAGGCCAGTGGTGCCGGCGTCGCCGGTGCGGGTGTAGATCTTGGAAAGGCGGTAGCCCATGGCGGGTGGTCCTGTGCGGAAACGATCCGCCGATTATTCCAGAATCAGCCGGTTTCGCCCTCGATCCGGTCGGCGTTTCCGCTGAGCAACACGGGGACCGTGGCGCGCTGCATCACGTCGCGGCTGACGCTTCCCAGCAGGCCGCGCCCGAGTTGGCCCCGGGTATGGCGATAAAGCACGATCAGGTCGGCGCCGTGTTCCGCCGCCGCGGCCAGGATGGCGCCGGCGATGTGGCCGCCGGCGTGGCGGAACTCCGCATCCACGTTTTCCATCTGCGCGGCGGCGACTGCCAGAGCGGCCTCCTCGGTGATTGATGGTGGCAACTTGCCGTCGCGATCCGTGACGGAAAACAGCATTACCGGCGTGCGTCCCGGCTTGGCCAGTTGCACGGCGAAATCGAAGGCAGCGCGCGCGGCGGGACTGCCGTCGAAGGCGACCAGGATGCGGCGCATCCACAGGCTGGCGCCGGGCGGCACCAGCAGAACGCTGCAAGGCGCACTGCCGAGGATGCCCTGAGTCAGGGGATCGAGCGGCGCCGCGGATTTCGGCTCGCCGCGCCGTTCCAGCACCAGCAGTTGGGCGGCCGCCTCGCGCGCCACGGCTTTGATCTCGGCGGCGGTGTCGCGACCTTCGCGGCGGTGGAATTCGGTCGGCACGTCGGCCACCATGGCCGCGCGTTGCAGCGCCGCGAGTCGGTCGCCGAAGGACTCGTCGGCTTCGCCCTGGCCGCGTGTCGCCACCACGTCGAGGGCCACGCCCAGGCGACGGGCGAGGGCGATCGCCGTTGTCGTCGCCGGTCCCGTCGCTTGCCCGGCGTCGGCCGCCAGCATCAGGCGCAGGCGCCGTTCCCCGTCGGGCAGTCGGCCGGAACTGCAGGCGGCGAAGATGCGCGTGCGGCAGTGGCGGCAGATGTCCGGATCGAGCGTCCAGTAAAGCGCCTCGGTCGGTTTCGACTTGACGGGGAAGAAGGCCCCTTCGCCGATTTCATGGACGTAGTTTCCCTGGCGCAGCAGGCGCCAGGGCTCTTCCTTGAGGCGATAGAAATACAGGCCGCCACCCATGCGCTTGCGCCGCCGCGCTTCCTGGGCAAACATTTCGGCACCGGCAACGTCGATGAAGTTCATGCCCAGCGAAATCACCAGCACCGATTTCTGGCGCGGGTTGTCGACGTCGATCTGCTGCAGGCTGTTCTGGATGTGGTCCACCGCACCGAAGTAGGCCGAGCCGTTGATGCGGACCACCCGCAGCTGCGGGCATTCCGGCTTGCCGCGCGCGTCCTCGAAGTGATAGCCCGAGGCGTCCTCTACGGGGACCATCGGTTCGATGCCGGGCTTCGATGTGCGGTTGAGGTACAGCAGCAGGGAGAGCAGCACGCCGGCGACGATGCCGGCTTCGAGGTTGAGCAGGGTGCCGAGGATGGTCACCCACAGCACGGCGGATTCCTGGTGGCTGGTGCGCCAGATCGAAGCGATGTGGTGGAAGTCGATCAGGCCCCAGGCGACCAGAAACAGGATGCCGGCCATTGCCGCATGCGGCAGGTAGGCGGCGAGCGGCGCGACGGCCAGCAGGATCAGCACCAGGAAGCCCGAGGCGAAGATGGTGGCCAGCGGCGTGCGCGCGCCGGCCTCGTAATTCACCCCGGAGCGATTGAAGGAACCCGACGAGGCATAGCCTGAAAAGAAGGCGCCGGCGATGTTGGACAGGCCCTGGCCGATGAACTCCTGGTTGCCGTCGATGCGCTGCTCCGAGCGCACGGCGATGGCGCGGGCAATCGACACTGCCTCGGTGAGCGCCAACATGGTGATCACCAGGGCCGGGACAAAGGTCTTCTTCAGCGCGGCGAAGGAGAAGTCTGGCAGCGACAGCGGCGGCAGCCCGGCTGGCAGGGCGCCGACGCTGCGGATGCCGGTGGCCTCCTGGCCAAACAGGCTGTTCAGGGCCACCGCGGCAAGGCTGCCAACCAGCATCGCGGCGATCATGTAGGGGAATTTCTTCCACCAGCGGCGGGTGGCGATGCCCGCGGCCAGCGTGGCGATGCCGACGCCGGTGGCCCAGGGGTTGATCCGGTCGAATTGCAGGCCGAACTGGTGCAGTACCTCGTAGAACGGCAGGCCGCGCGCGATCTCGATGCCGAAGAAATTGCGGATCTGGCTGGCCGCGATCAGCACCGCGGCGCCGGTGGTGAAGCCGATCACCACCGTATGCGAGATGAAGTTCACCAGCGCACCCATGCGCGCCAGGCCCAGGGCCATCTGGAAGATGCCGACCTGCAGCGTCAGGGTCAGGATCAGGCCCACGTACTGGGGCGTGCCCGGCTCTGCCAGGTGGTGCACGGCGCCGTAGATGGCGATCGAAATCGCCGTCGTCGGACCGGAGACGAGATGCCAGCTGGAGCCGAACAGGGCGGCCACCACGGCCGGCAACATCGCCGCGTAGAGGCCGTATTCGGGCGGCAGGCCGGCGATGGTGGCGAAGGCGACGCCCTGCGGCAGGACGATCAGCGCGCCGGTGAGGCCGGCCAGCAAGTCGTCGCGCAGGCTGTTACGGTTGACCAGTGGCCACCAGCGCAGGAAGGGGAGCAGGCGAATGAGCCAGCCGGTGGTCGGTGTCATGGATTGGGACGGTAGAGGTCCGGAGGCGGACAGGGGCATGACGTGAACTTGAATATTAGCAGATGATGATTTTGAATTCGATGCGAAGCCGCGCAGGGCATTGCCTGCCGGGAAGCCGATCCTAGCGGGACCAGCGTGAAGCCAGCGTCAAGATCGGGTGAAGCGCAAATTCGCCGTCGTTCCCCGCGCGGGATCGCTCTCCAGGGCTACCTGCCATCCAAGGCGGTCGCAGATCCGCTTCACGAGGAACAGGCCAATGCCGCTGCCCTGGCTATCCGCGCCCCGATAGTGGCGCTCGAATACGCGCTGCAGCGCATGATCGTCCATCCCGCTGCCGCTGTCCCGCACGCTGAGGCCCGTGTGATCCAGTTGCAGGCGTATTTCTCCGTCGCGCGTGTGGGCTACGGCGTTCTGCACCAGATTCGTCAGCACCATGGCAAACAAGGCCGGCGGTGCTGGCAGCGGCAGGGAGGGCGGTGACTCGATGCTGAGCCGGGTGTTGCGGGACGCGGCCAGGGGGCGATAGCGCTCGACGCATTCCACGGCAAGCCGTGCGCCGTCGCAGCTTTCCGCGTCACTTGCCGGTTCCTCACGGGACAGCGTGAGCAGCGCAGCAGTGAGCTGTGTCATCTCCTCGGCGGCGCGCTGGATGCGGGCAATCCTTTCGCGCTGGGACGGGTCCAGGCCAGGGTCGTCGGCCAGCACTTCCGCCGCTCCGCTAATTACCGCCAGTGGCGTGCGCAGCTCGTGGCTGGCGTCAGCGGCGAAGTTGCGCTCGCGTTCGACAAAAGCGTCCAGCCGTGCGACATAGCGGTCAAAGGCCCGCGCAAGTTCGTCGATTTCGTCGCCAGAACCGGTTCCGGCAGCGATGCCGGCGAGTTGGGGTGGGCGTTCCGGGGCGGCGCGCGCCACGGCCTGCGCGAGATCGGAGACGGGCGCGATGACGCGCCCGGCCAACCACCAGCCGCCAAGTGATGCAAGCAGCGTCATCAGGCCGCCAGCCACCAGCAGGTAGGCCAGAAAGCGTCGCTCGCGATGCCGCTGCCGGGCTTCGTCAAAGAGGACGAGGTAGCGCCGGCCCTCTTTTTCGGCGACGGCCGCCCGCCAGGGCAGGCCGTCCAGAGTGATCTCGTGCTGCCCCGGCGGCAGCGTGCGCAGCTCCGGAGGCAGGTTGTCGAGCGGGGCATCGGGGCCGGCGTAGTAGCCCCGCAAGCTGGCGGTGGCCGGCGGCAGCGAAAGGGGATTCCTGGCGCGGCGCGCCATGTAGTCCTCCAGTTCCGCCTTCAGCGTTTGGTCCATCAGGCGTTGCGACACATCGTGGGCGGCAAACCAGATGCCCACGATCAGCAGCAACCCGAGCGCCGCGCCCATCACGGCGAAGGCAATCGCAACGCGAAGGCGCAGCTTAGGACGCCGCATCGCCGGTTTCGGTGCGAGGTTGGGCGAGTTGCCAACCCAGGCCGCGCAGGGTATGCAGCAGGGGTATCGCGAATGGCTTGTCGATGGCGCTGCGCAGCAGGTGCAGGTGGCTGCGCAATGCATCCGAATCCGGCGGCCGGTCCTGCCAGACGACCCGCTCCAGTTCCTCGCGGGAGACCACGCGGGGCGAGGCGCGCATTAGGACTTCCAGCAAACGCAAAGGAATGGGCGGCAGGGTGATCTCGTGGTCGCCGCGTTGCACGCGCAAGGCCGTGGTATCGAATCGCAGATCGGCCACCACCAGGACCCGCGGCACCACGTTGGCCCGCGCGCGCCGCACCAGGGCCTGCACGCGCGCGGCGACTTCGCGCATGGCAAAAGGCTTTACCAGATAGTCGTCGGCGCCGGCCTGGAGCCCGAGTATCTTGTCGTCGAGGGTATCGCGGGCCGTCAGCATCAGTATCGGCGTCGCCTTGCCGAGATCTTCGCGCAGCATCCGGCAAAGTGCGATTCCATCAATCCCCGGCAGCATCAGGTCGAGCAGGATCAGATCGAAGTCGGTACGGGATGCCAGTTGCAAGCCCCCGATGCCGTTGCCGACGATATCGACCAGGTGTCCCTGCGCCGTTAGGTAATCGGCGAGGTTGGCGGCAAGATCGGGATTGTCTTCGACGACGAGGATCTTGAGGCGGGTGTTCATCCTCGGATTATCTGCCAGCAAACGAATAGTCGGCGCTGGCGGCACGGTGTTTTGCAAAGGAAGTCGGCATGCTCGCCTTCCGGATGTGCCCGGCGGGATTGGAAGGGCTGATTGAAGAATAAAAAGCTTGTTGTCGCGCGGGTATTTGGCGCTGTTACCATCCCCTTTTCGTGAAGAGAGCGTGAAGAGCGGAGGTGCCACCTGCCTGTGGCGCAATTCGCCATGCCCGAGATGAGCTTTCCGCCGTTACTGCAACGATTCCTGCCCTTCCTGCGCTGGTTTCCCTATTCCGGCGCCAACCTGCGCGCCGACTTCCTCGCCGGCCTCACCGTGGCTCTGGTGCTGGTGCCGCAGTCCATGGCCTACGCCCAACTGGCCGGCATGCCGGCCTACTACGGCCTGTACGCCGCCTTCCTGCCGGTGGCGGTAGCGGCCCTGTGGGGATCCTCGAACCAGCTCGGCACCGGCCCGGTGGCGGTGGCATCCTTGCTCACGGCCTCCTCGCTGACGCCGCTGGCGGCGCCGGGTTCGGAAAACTTCATCGCCCTGGCGATCCTGCTGGCACTGCTGGTCGGGGTCATCCAGCTCACGCTGGGGGTATTCAAACTGGGCGTGGTGGTTAACTTTCTTTCCCATCCAGTGATTGTCGGCTTCACCAATGCGGCTGCCATCATCATTGCCCTGTCGCAGGTGAACAAGCTGATCGGCGTGCCCATGGGCCGTTCCGAATCCTTCATTGCCGACATCTGGGGCGTGGCCTTGCTGGTCGGCGATACCCATTGGCCAACCCTGGCGATGGGCGCGACGGCGATTGCGCTGATCTGGGTGATACGCAAGAAGGCGCCCAGCTTGCCGGGCGTGCTGATTGCCGTGGCGGTGACCACCGTCGCGTCCTGGCAGCTTGGATTCGAGCGCAATGCCACGGCGACGCTGGAACAGATTGGCGACAGCGAGGCGCAGGCGCTTCTGGTCGAGTTCGTCCGTACCGAAACGCGCATCCGCGAGATCAACCAGCAGATGCTGGACAAGGGCAATGAGCTCAAGGCGCTGCGCAAGGGTGGAAGCGAGTCGGCGCATGAGGTCGCAACGCTGAACTATGAGATCGAATTGCTGCGCCTCCAGTTGAAGGACCGTGAAGACGAGAACCGCCGTCGCAACCGCGCCGTGCGCAGCATCGTCTTCGAGCAGATTGCGGTGGACGGTGGACCGGTGGCCTACTACGCCAGCGGCCGCCTGCCGGCCGGAGCGAAATCCGATGGTCGCCACTGGCGCATCGCCCGTGCCGCCAGCGGCAGCCTCAAGCTGACCGGTGGCGGCGAAGTGGTGGGCAAGGTGCCGGAAGGCCTGCCGTCCATCGGCTTGCCCAAGTTCTCGTGGGACATGCTTGGCAGCCTGCTGGGCGCGGCGATCGTGATTTCGCTGGTTGGCTTCATGGAGGCGATTTCCATCGCCAAGGCGATCGCCGCCAAGACCAAGCAGAAGATCGATCCCAACCAGGAACTGATCGGCCAGGGCCTAGCCAATCTGGTGGGGGCGGCAAGCCAGGCCTTTCCGGTTTCGGGCTCATTTTCGCGCTCTGCGGTAAACATCAATGCCGGGGCCAAGACGGGCATGTCGTCGGTGATCACGGCAGTATTCGTGCTGCTCACCCTGCTCTTCCTTACGCCCCTGCTGTACCACCTGCCGCAGGCGGTGCTGGCGGCGGTGATCATCATGGCGGTGATCGGCCTAGTGAATTTCGCGGCGGTCAAGCATGCCTGGCAGGCCAATCGCCACGACGGCATCGCTGCGGTGGTGACTTTCCTGGCGACACTGGCCTTTGCACCCCATCTCGACAAGGGCATCATCGTCGGCGCCGGGCTGGCCATCGGCCTCTACCTCTATCGCACCATGACGCCGCGGGTGGCCATCCTCGGCCGCCATCCCGACGGCACGCTGCGCGATGCGAAAGTGCATGACCTGCCGCCCTCGAAGGTGGTCACTGCGGTGCGCTTCGACGGCCGCCTTTATTTTGCCAACGTCGCCTATTTCGAGGACGCCATCCTCGAAGCCGTGGCGGCCAACCCCGAGGCACGCGCGGTGCTCGTGGTGGGCGAGGGCATCAACGAGATCGATGCCTCGGGCGAGGAGGTGATGCACCACGTGGTGCAGCACCTGCGCGATGCCGGCATCGAGGTGGCCTTTTCCGGGTTGAAGAAGCAGGTGGTGGATGTCATGCGTGCCACCGGCTTGCTGGCCTTCATCGGCGAGGCGCGCCTCTTCCCCACGGCGGATACCGCGCTGGAAGCGATCCATGCCGAGGCAGCGGCGCGTGGCGAGGACCATGCCGCCAGCCCGCTGCGTCCCGTGCCGCAGGAGCGCTTTGCCTGAATCCTTGTGCCCAACAGGGCTATCGAACGTTAAAATATCAACGATGTATTCAATCTTGCCGCGCCCCCTGATCCGGCCGCAGAACCGGAAGCCGCGTGGCTCCAACTGATCCGATGTCCGGCCTCCTGACCCTCGACCTGCTGATTCTGGCCGCCTGCGCCTGGCTGGTGACCGGCCTGCTCGGCGTGTTTGCCGGTCGCGCGACCGGCTTCATCGCCGGCCTGCTGTTTCCGCTGGGTGCGGTGATCGGCATCGGTGTCGGCCTGCTCGGCCTCAATGCGCTGGGTGCGCCAACGCAAACGGCGGTGCTCGCCATCGGACTGCCCGACCTGCCTTTCCACCTGCGCCTGGACAATCTATCGGCGGTATTCACCCTGTTGCTGGGCTTCGCCGGCGCGGGGATCTCGATCTACGCCGCCGGCTATTTCGCCAAGGGCGACACACCGGGCCTGGGGCCGCTGTGTTTCGAATACCACGTGTTCCTCGGCAGCATGCTGATGGTGCTGCTGGCCGACGATGCCTATGCCTTCATGGTGGCCTGGGAATGCATGGCCTTGTCGTCCTTCTTCCTGGTCACCACCGACCACAAGCATGAAGAGATCCGCCGTGCCGGCTTCCTCTACCTGCTGATCGCCCATATCGGCGCGATCGCCATCCTGCTTTCCTTCGGCGTGATGACCGGTGGCGAGGGCGACTACAACTTCGCCGCAATGCGCACGGTGGAACTGACGCCGACCTGGACTTCAGCCGCGTTCCTGCTGGCGCTGGCCGGCTTCGGCGCCAAGGCCGGCCTGGTACCCCTGCATGTCTGGCTACCCGAGGCCCACCCGGCGGCGCCGTCGCCGGTGTCGGCAATGATGTCCGGTGTGATGCTGAAGACGGCGATCTATGGCCTGCTGCGCGTCAGCTTCGACCTGCTGCACACGACGATCTGGTGGTGGGGCGTGGTCGCCCTGGTCATCGGCCTGCTCACCGCGATTTTCGGCGTGCTCTACAGCACGGTGCAAAGCGACATGAAGCGCCTGCTGGCGTATTCCTCGATCGAGAACATTGGCCTGATCGCCGTCGCGATCGGCCTGACCCTGATCTTCCATGCCTATGGCATGGATGCGCTGGCGGCGCTGGCGCTCACCGCGGTGCTCTACCACTGCCTGGCCCATGCCGGCTTCAAGAGCCTGCTGTTCCTGTGCACCGGCTCGGTGCTGCACGCCACCCATGAGCGCAGCCTTGGCAAGCTGGGCGGCCTGATCCATCCCATGCCCTGGGTGGCCTGGCTGGCACTGGCCGGCATCATCGCCGGCGCCGGCCTGCCGCCGCTTTCGGGCTTCGTTTCGGAATGGCTGTTGCTGCAAGGCTTCCTCTTCTCGCCCGGACTGCCGCATCCCTGGCTCAACATGGTGGTGCCGGTGGCGGCCGCGCTGGTGGTGCTGGTGGCGGCGCTGGCCGGCTTCGCCATGGTCAAGTTCTACGGCATCATCTTCCTTGGCCAGATGCGCGAACCGGCCTTGAAGGACGCCCACGATGCCGGCCCCTGGGAGCGGGCCGGGCTGGTCTGGCTGGCGCTGATCACGGTGCTGCTCGGCGTGCTGCCCTCGACGGTGATCCTGCGCCTCGATGCCGCGACACAACAACTGCTGGGTGCCGGCCTCGCCAATACCTTGCAACAGCAAGGCTGGTGGATGCTGGCGCCGATTTCGGCCGAGCGCGCCAGCTACGAGCCGCTGATCGTCCTGGTGAGCATCGCGGTGACCCTGCTCGCCTCGCGCTGGCTGGTGCGCAGCCTGTTCCACGGCCGCGTACGGCGCAGTTCGCCCTGGGACTGCGGTTACCACTTCGAGGGGCCGCGCGCCCAGGACACGGCCGAGGGCTTCAGCCAGCCGATCCGCCGCATCTTCGAGCCAATGTTCCGCATGCAGCGCCATTTCCCCGCCGCCCGCGACAAGCAGCCCTATTACAGCGTCAAGGTCGAGGATCATTTCTGGTACTGGTGCTACCTGCCGATCGCGCGCCTGGCGAACTGGATTTCCGCCATGATCGTGGCGCTGCAGGGCGGGCGCATCGCGGTGTACCTGATGTACAGCTTCATCACGCTGCTGTTGCTGCTCCTGGTGGCCAGGCCATGAGTTTTTCCGGCGCCCTTGCACAACTGTTCGCCATCGCCCTGGCGCTGGTGTTGGCACCGCTGCTTTCGGGCTGGGTCGGCCAGTGCCGCGCCTGGCTGCAAAGCCGCACGGCGCCGCCGCTGCTGCTGCCCTATTACATGCTGCGCAAGCTGTTCGAAAAGGACGTGGTGCTGGCGCACAACGCCTCCTCGCTGTTTCGCGCCGCGCCCTTCGTCATCTTCGGTTGCATGCTGCTGGCCTGCGCCATCGTGCCTACCCTGTCGACCGACCTGCCATTTGCCCCGGCGGCCGATGCGCTGGCCCTGGTCGGCATCTTCGGCCTGGCGCGCATCTTCATCGCCCTGGCCGGCATGGATGTCGGCACGGCCTTTGGCAGCCTCGGCGGGCGGCGTGAGATGCTGGTCGGCTTCCTCGCCGAACCGGCGCTGCTGATGGTCTTCTTCACCTTGGCGATGATCGCCCAGTCGACTTCGCTGGCGACCATCGTCGAGACCCTGGCCCATCGCGAGCTGATCATCTATCCCAGCCTGGCCTTCGCCGGCGTTGCCTTCACCTTCGTCTCGCTGGCCGAAAACGCCCGTGTGCCGGTGGACAACCCGGCCACCCACCTCGAACTGACGATGATCCACGAGGCCATGATCCTCGAATACACCGGCCGCCACCTGGCGCTGATCGAGTGGGCTGCCAGCCTCAAGCTGTATGCCTATTCCTGCCTTGGCCTGGCCCTGTTCTTCCCCTGGGGCATTGCCCCCGGCGACAACATCCTTGCCCTTGCGGCGGCGATCCCGTTGCTGCTGCTCAAGCTCGCCATCGGCGGCTTCCTGCTGGCCGCCATCGAGACGGTGAATGCCAAGATGCGCATCTTCCGCGCGCCTGAATTCCTTGGTACCGCCTTCATGCTGGCGGTACTTGGCCTGTTGGTGAGGCTGTTGCTGGAGGTGAAGGTATGACCACCTATCCCCCGGCCCCTTTCCCGTGGAAAGGGGTGACTTCGGTTCAGTCGCGCGTTGCGCGAGTTCCGGTCGATGGCTCGCTGCCTCCTTGGGGCGGCCCTACGGAGGCAGCATGAACGCCGCGATCCCCCTGTCCGCCCAGCTGATTAACCTGTTCGCGGCCGTCATCCTGCTGCTGGCCTTCGCCATGCTGGCGCAGCGCCGCATGCTGTCGCTGGTCAACCTGTTTGCCGCGCAGGGCTTCTGCCTGTTCCTGGCGACGCTCACCGCCGCCGTGACCACCGGGCAGAGCCACCTGTTCTATTCGGCAGGGCTGACGCTGCTGCTGAAGGTGATCGCCCTGCCCTGGATCCTTTACCGCCTGGTGCGCCAGCTCAACATCAAGGGCGAGGTCGAAGCCCTGATCAACATTCCCACCACCATGCTGGTCGGCATCGTGCTGGTGATGGCGGCCTTCAATGTCGCGCTGCCAATTTCCGAGTTGTCGCACACCATCACCCGCGGCACCCTGGGCATTGCGCTCGCCGTGGTGATGCTGGCCTTCCTGATGATGATCACGCGGCAGAAGGCGATCAGCCAGGTGGTCGGATTCCTTTCCATGGAAAACGGCCTGTTCCTTGCCGCGACCAGCGCCACCTACGGCATGCCCATGGTGGTCGAACTCGGCATCGCGCTCGATGTGCTGGTCGGCATGATCATCCTCGGCGTGTTCTTCTTCCAGATCCGCGACCAGTTTGACAGCCTGGACATCCGCCACATGGAAAAACTGAAAGACAACTGAGGCGATGGACTTCTTCATCCTCATGCTCGCGATTCCCCTCGTCAGCGGTGCGCTGCTGACGGTGGTGGGCGAGCGCGACTGGGCGCCGAACCTGAATGTCGTTGCCAGCCTCGGCACTTTCCTCGCGGCCGTTGGCCTTACCGCCGAGATCGTCGCCAACGGGCCGCGCTTCGCCTTCGGCGAGCAGTTCTTCATCGACTCGCTGAACGTGTTCTTCGTCAGCCTGACGGCATTCGTCGGCCTCACCACCAGCATTTTCTCCGGCCCCTACATGCGCAACGAGCGTGATCGCGGGCGCCTTTCCAAGCCACGCCTGCGCCTCTACAAGAGCATGTACCAGCTCTTCATGTTCACCATGCTGGCGGCGCTGACCACCAACAACCTCGGCATCCTCTGGGTGGCGATGGAAGCGGCGACGCTGACCACGGTGCTGCTGGTTTCGCTCTACCGCACGCCGGCCAGCCTGGAAGCCGCCTGGAAGTACTTCATCCTCTGCGGCGTTGGCATTGCCCAGGCGCTGTTCGGCACCGTGCTGCTCTACTTCGCCGCCGAGCGCGTGCTCGGCGCCGCCGGCAATGCCCTGCTGTGGACCCACCTGGTCGACGTCAAGGCCCAGCTCGAACCGACCATCATGGCGCTGTCCTTCATTTTCCTGCTGGTCGGCTACGGCACCAAGGTCGGCCTGGCGCCCTTGCACAACTGGCTGCCCGACGCCCACGCCGAAGGCCCGACGCCGGTGTCGGCGGTGCTCTCCGGCCTGCTGCTGAACGTTGCCCTGTACGCCATCCTGCGCTGCAAGGTGCTCGCCGACGGCGCGCTGCCGGAGGGCTACGCCGGCCAGCTGATGATCGGCTTCGGACTATTCACGCTGCTGGTCGCGGCCTTCTTCCTGTCGCGGCAGAAGGACGTCAAGCGCATGTTCGCCTACTCGTCGATCGAGCACATGGGCCTGATCACCTTCGCCTTCGGCATGGGCGGGCCGATCGCCAACTTCGCCGGCCTGCTGCACATGACCATGCATTCGCTGACCAAGTCGGCGATCTTCTTCGCCGTTGGCCATGCCACGCAGAAGACCGACACCCAGCTCATGGAGCAGATCCGCGGTCTGATCCGCATCAACCCGCTGATCGGCTGGGGACTGATGCTGGGCACCCTGGCCATCCTCGGCATGCCGCCCTTCGGTGTCTTTGCTAGCGAGTTCATGATCCTGACCCACGCCATGAAGCACTACCCCTGGGCGATCCCCATCCTGCTGCTGGCGCTGGGGGTGGCCTTCGCTTCGATCTTCGGCAAGGTGCAGCCCATGGTCTTCGGCGAGACCACGGCCAAGCGCCTGCCGCACGCGCCGGCGATCACCCCGGTGTTCCTGCATCTCGGGCTGGTGCTGATGTTGGGCCTTTACATTCCCCCTTACCTGACGCGCTGGTTCCACGAAGCCGCGCGCATGCTGGGCTAGGCCATGCAGCTCTGTTCCTTCCCCGCCATCGACTTCAACCGCCAGCCGGGTGTCGGCGCACCGGTGTGGCGCGGCCGGGCGGCGAACGGCGACGAGTTGCACTCCTTCGCCCGGGCCGCCCGGGAAGTCGGCGCCCGCATTACGGCGATCTGGGGCAGCGACCGTCGCGCCCAGGGCCAGGGTTACCGGCTGCAATGCGTGTTCGGCATCGAGTCCGGCCACGCCTGGCTGAGCCTTGACCTGCCGGCCGAGGCGCCGAGCTATCCCGACCTGGCCGACCTCTTCAGTACCGCCAACCGCATGCAGCGCGCCACGCGCGACATGGTCGGCATCGCCACTATCGGCGGCGACCAGCGCCCCTGGCTGCGCCACGGCGGCTGGCCGGAGGGCTGGTATCCGCTGCGCCACGACGCTGGCGAGCCGCCGACGTTCCAGAACCGGCCGACCGACTACGAGTTCGTCCAGGTCGGCGGCGAGGGCGCGCATGAGATCCCGGTCGGCCCCATCCATGCTGGCATCATCGAGCCGGGCCACTTCCGCTTTTCGGTGGTCGGCGAACGCGTGCTCAAGCTGGAGCAGCGCCTTGGCTACCAGCACAAGGGCGTTGAACGGCTGTTCGTCGGCGCTGACTTTGCGCGCGGTGCGCAGCTCGTCGGCCGTGTTTCCGGCGATTCGAGCTGCGCCTATGCCTGGGCTTACGCCGACGCCGTCGAGGCCGCCTGCGAAACTGCCGCGCCGCCGCGCGCGCTGGCCCTGCGCGCCCTGATGCTGGAGCGCGAACGCGTCGCCAACCACCTCGGCGACCTCGGTGCGCTGGGCAACGACGCCGCCTTCGCCTTCGGCCTGACCCAGTTCCTGCGCCTCAAGGAGGACTGGGTGCGGCTCAACGCCCGGCTCTTCGGCCATCGCTTCCTGTTCGATCGCATCGTGCCCGGCGGCGTCGCCGTCGACGTCGACGCGGCTGGCCTGGCCGCCATCGTCGAGCAATGCGGCGCGATCGAAACTGCGGTAAAGGAATTGCGCGGGCTCTACGACGAACATCCCGGCCTGCAGGATCGCTTCGTCACCACAGGCATCATTGATCGCGACCTGGCGCAGGAGTTGTCGCTCTCCGGCTTGGCGGCGCGTGCTACCGGTATGCTGCTCGACGGCCGCGCCCATCGCCAGGGCTACACCCCGCCCCCGCCCTATATGGCACTGGGCGTGCGTCCGGCCACCGACGAGCGCGGCGACGTCGCCGCGCGCGTCGCGGTGCGCTTCGACGAAATTTTCGAATCCCTGCGCCTGTTGCGCTTGCTGGCGGTCGACCTGCCGGGCGGCGCACTGCGCGTCGAGGTCGCCCCGGTAGCCGGCGGTGCGGGCCTTGGCGTGATCGAAGGCTGGCGCGGCGAGGTTGCAGTCGGGGTCGAGATCGATGCCGCAGGCCGGCTGGCGCGGGTCCATCCCCATGATCCCTCGTGGCAGGCTTGGCCGGCGCTGGAGTTTGCCGTGCTGCGCGACATCGTTCCCGACTTCCCGCTGATCAACAAGTCCTTCAACCTGTCCTATTCGGGGGTAGACCTGTGATCCCCTTGCTGCGCCACATCTTTCGCACCGGCATCCTGACCGAGCCGCTGCAAGCCCCGGACGAGGGCCCGCAACGCGAGCTTGAGCGCCTGCACGATGAACTGCTTGGCATCCTTGGCCGTGCCCTGACCATCCGCGAAGTCGATGCCGGCTCGTGCAATGCCTGCGAGCTGGAAGTGCATGCGATGAATAATCCCTATTACAACCTCGAAGGGCGCGGCATCAAGTTCGTCGCCAGTCCGCGCCATGCCGACATGCTGCTGGTCAGCGGGCCGGTGACCAAGAACATGGAAAACGCGCTGTTGCGCGCTTACGAATGCACGCCCGATCCCAAGCTGGTAGTGGCGATCGGCGACTGCGGTTGCGATGCCGGCGTGTTCGGCAAGAGCTACGCCAGCTGCGGCGCGATCAGCGACGTGTTGCCAGTCGATGTGCGGGTGCCCGGCTGCCCGCCGACCCCGTTGGCGATGATGCAGGGAATCCTCGCCGCAGTGCGCCAGGCGAAGTAGGGCGCAAGGCCAAAAGTCGGCGCCGACGGCACGGCGACTTTCATTCCAGCAGGGCGTTGCGCGTGAGGGTACGCACATCGGTGCTGCCGGTCAGCGCCAGCGCCACTTCCATTTCCTTCCTCATCGTCGCCAGCACGTGCGCGATGCCGGTCTCGCCGCGCGCGGCAACGGCATAGGCCCAAGCGCGGCCGATCAGGCAGGCCTTGGCGCCAAGCGCCAGCGCCTTGACCACGTCGAGCCCACTGCGTACGCCGCCGTCCATCAATATGTCGAGATGATCGCCGACCGCGTCGGCGATGCGGGGCAGGGCACGGATGCTCGCCTCCACGCCATCGAGCTGGCGCCCGCCGTGATTGGACACGACGATGCCATCGGCGCCGACTGCGGCGGCCTGGCGTGCATCCTCGACATCGAGTACCCCCTTGAGCAGGATTTTCCCCGGCCAGTTCTCGCGCACCCAGGCGATGTCATCCCAGGTCACGGCAGGATCGAACTGGCTGTCCACCCAGGCCTTGAACTGCGGCAGGCTGCGCGCATTCGGCACCGCCTGCATGAGGTTGCCGAACGTTAGCGGCTGGCCCTTGATCGCCACGTCGAGCAGCCAGCGCGGATGGGAAAGGACGTCCCAGGCCTTGCACAGCGCACCGCTGGTCGATAGTCCGCCCGCCATGCCGTTGCGGATGTCGCGGTAACGCGCGCCCATCACGGCGAGGTCGACCGTCAGCACCAGCACCGGACAGCCGGCGGCTTGGGCGCGCTGCATCAGCTCGCGGGCATAGCCGCGGTCGCGCATGACATAAAGCTGGTACCAGAAGGCTGCCTTGGTCGCAGCGCGCACCTCGTCGATGGAGCAGATCGACACCGTCGATTCGCAGAACGGAATGCCGGCAGCTTCGGCCGCGCGTGCGGCCTGCACCTCGGCACGCCGGGCAAAGGCGCCGGCGATGCCGATCGGGGCCAGCACCAGCGGCAGCGCCAGGTCCTGCCCCAAAACGCGGGTGGTCAGCGCCAGCCGCGACACATCGCGCAGCACGCGCTGGCGCAGCGCCAGGCGCTGGAAGCCGCGCAGGTTTTCGCCGGCCGTGACTTCGTCGTAGGCGGCGCCGTCGATATAGTCGAAGAGGTGGCGCGGCAGGCGCTGTCGTGCCAGCTCGCGGTAGTCGGCGGCGGTGGCCGGGGCCAGTCCGAGGCCGCGGGTATCTGGGTTCATGTGCGGTCCTCCGGTGCGCCGGACCTAGCCGGCCAGCTTGTGCTCGACGGCATACCGAATCAGGTCGGCATTGTTCTCGATGCCCAGCTTTTCCATCAGATGGGCCTTGTGCGTGGTTACCGTTTTCGGGCTCAGGTGCAATTGCTCGGCGATCTGCGCCAGCGCCAGGCCCTTGGCGATCAAGGCCAGCACCTGCCATTCGCGCGGACTCAAGAGCTTCTGCGGATCGTCGCGGTCGAGCGCGATCGATTCCAGCGCCAGGGACTCGGCCAGCGTCGGATCGACGAATCGCTCGCCGCCGGCGACGCGGCTTACCGCCATGAACAGCACGTCGGGACTCGAGCCCTTGGTGATGTAACCGGAGGCGCCGGCTTGCAATGCCCGCCTCACGGTTCCGGGTTCATCGTGCATGCTCAGCACCAGTATCGGCAGGGTCGGGCAGGCGTGGCGGATCTGTTCGATCAGGCTGGTGCCGGTAGCGCCCGGCATGGTCAGGTCGAGGATGATGATTTCGGCGCCGCCGCGTTTCGCCGCCGCAAGCGCCTCGCTCGCATCGGTTGCTTCCTTGACCACTTCCAGCCCGGCGAAGGAATGCAGCATTTGCCTCAGTCCGAGCCGGAACAGGGTATGGTCGTCGGCCGTGATGATCCGGATCACGGGGCGGCCCCTTCTGCCTGGTCGGATTGCGCGACGCTTAGCGGCAAGCTGACGGATAGCCGGGTGCCGTTGCCGGGACTGCTGTCGATCTCCAGGCTGCCCCCCAGAGCAGTGACGCGTTCCGCAATGCCGAGCAGCCCGAAGTGGGCCGCGTGGTCGACTCCGCTTGCATCGAATCCCCGGCCGTCGTCTTCCACCAGTAGGTGCAACTCGGCGTCGATCCGTCCCAGCGTGATATGCACTTGTTTTGCCCCGGCGTGGCGCACGACATTGTTCAAGGATTCCTGGACGATGCGAAAAAGGCCAATGGCATGACTGTCTTCAAGATGGTCCGCCGCTGCGGTGATCGACACCTGGTAGCCGACGCTAGCCGGCGCGAGCATGCGCCCCGCCAGCCATTCGACCGCAGCGGCGAGCCCGAGGTTGAGTGCCGCCGGCCGCAGGTCGGATGCAATCGCCTTGACGCTGCGACTGGCCTCGCCGATCATGGCCTCGATCTCCTGTGCGGCAGTACGTGCGGCCTCGGCCTCGACCGGCAACTGGCGGGCCAGCAGTTGGGCATGCATCCGTGCCGTGGTCAGCACCTGCCCCAGTTCGTCGTGAAACTCCCGCGCCAGGCGCGCGCGCTCCTGTTCCACGCGTTCCTCGCGGTGGCTGGCCAGTCGGCGCAACTCCTCGCGCGAGCGCTCGAGGTCCTGCTGGGCCTGCTTCAGTGCCGTGACATCGAGCATCGCGCCGTGGATTGCCCGCTCGCCATTGGCCGTGACGCCTGTGGTGGCGCGGATCTGCAACCAGCGCTGGCCGGCGCCGTTAGCCACGGTGCGCCCTACCCATTCGAAATCGGCAAGCCCTTGCCGCGAGGGATCGCGCCAGAAAAGGCCCGATCGGTCGGCAACATCGATCCCGGAAAAAAAGGCCTCCGGATCCTCGAGGATCTGTTCCGGAGTGGTCGCCAGCAACCGGGCGATGCCTTCGCTGATGGTTGCGAAATGCGGCGGGGGGCCAGGCAGGTACTCGAAGATCGCCAGCGGCAGCTGGCTCGTGACCTGGCGCAGCCTGTCTTCCGAGGCGCGCAAGGCAATCTCGGCCTGGCGCCGTTGCGAAGCGAGCCCCTGGCGTCGTCGCCACGACCAGAAAGCAAAGCCCATCGTCAGCGCCAGCATGACCGCAATCAGGACCATGGCCGACAGGGTCAGCTGCCTTGACGAGGCGATGGTGATGTTCTCGGCGGCGTGGGCGATCGACAAGTGCGGGATCTTCCGAAAATAAGCCGACTGATTATAGACAGCGGAAATTGGAGGCCATGGCAGATGCCGGCAGAAATACAGCTTCTGTTTGTGTAGTAGGAAATCTACTGCCTTATCGATCTGGCCGCAATTGAATCGGCTTTGCCCTATGGATGCCGATCAACTCGATTCCTAAACTGCAATCGTACGCGGAAGGAAATGATCGCCATTCCCTGTTCCGTCCGTCCGATACCAGCACAGGAGTTAGTTGCCATGTCATTCAAGCTGCGCGCCAACCGGGGTTTCACGTTGATCGAAATCATGGTGGTCGTTCTGATCATCGGCGCACTTGCGGCGATTGCCGTACCCCAATACGACGCCTACATTGCGCGCGGACGCATTGCCGAAGGAATTTCCATGCTTTCCGAATTGCAGGTGCGCCAGGAGCAGTATTACCAGGACAATAGGGCCTACGTCAGTGGCATGACGCCGCGCACTACCGGGCAGTACTGGACCGCGACCTGTACTACCGCGAATGCCAACCAGACCTTTACCTGCACGGCTACGCCGGCGGCCACCTCGGGCCTTGGCTATGTCTTTACCGTCGATCAGTCTGGTGCCAAGACGACTGCGGCGACGGCGACCCCGGTGTCGGGCTGGACTGTTCCCTCCCCGGCAACCTGCTGGGTTAAGACCAAGGCGGGAACTTGCTGATGCGCCCACGCGGCTTCAGCCTGATCGAAATGCTGCTGGTGGTGGCTATCGCCGGCATCATTTTGGCGATTGCCGTTCCCTCATTCCAGGAAACTTTGGTGAATAGCCGCTCGCGGGGTGTCGCCGAGTCGATACAGTTCGGCTTGATCAAGGCGCGTTCGGATGCGATCAACCGCAATGCCCCGATGCGGTTTCAACTGGTCAGTAACCTGGATGCAAGCTGCACAGCCAGTTCTACTTCGCGCTTGTGGGTGGTTACGCAGTACACCGGCCTCACTTCACCGGCAAACACCCGAGGGGTTCCTGCCGGTGCCTGCAATGTTGCGGCCTATGTGCCTCCGGATCAGGAGGAACCCTGTCCAGCCTCTCCTGCCTATACAGTAAATACGTCGGCCACCCCGCCCACGGCCGCAAGTTGTGTGACCGATCCTTTCATTGCCTACAAGAGTCCGGCAGACCGGGTGCCGGACATCAATGTCACCGCGACGCCGACCATGGGAACCCCTGCCGGCTTTATTGTTACCTTTGGCGCGCTCGGGCAACTGCTGGCCAACCTCGAAGGTGCGGTGCCCGCGGGCTCGCCCGCGTATTCGGTATTGATTGCTCCCGCCACCGGGGTTACCGGCCGTAGCTACTGCGTGCAGGTCAATTCCAATGGCACCACCCGGATGTGCACCTCGGCCTGCCCCTGCGCATAGAGCGGAACGACGCCATGAAGCATCGCCTATTCCAGCAAGGTTCCTTCATCATCGAGGCCATCATCAGCCTGATCCTGTTTGCCGTGGGGCTGATCTCGCTGATGTCGCTCTCCGCACAGGCACTCAACCAGGTCGGCCAATCCAAGGCCAGAAACGATGCCAGCTATCTGGCCGGCGAACTGCTGTCAGAAATGTGGGTAAGCGGTACCGTGGATATCAATACTTGGAGCACGCGCCTGGGAACGGTGCTGCCGGATGCCACGGCATCGGTGTTTTACGCGAACTGTGACTGTCTCGCCACGAGTGGCGCTGATGTGTGCTCCGGTGCCGTGACCGGATCTTCCGTCGCGGTCGGGACCTCCCAGCCCGTTACGGTATGCATCAGTTGGACTGATCGCCGCGATTCTGCATATCCGCGCCGTTATCAGGTGAGCAGCATGATCTCGAGAAACTCCCAATGAGTCGGAATCTGTTTCGGGGCGAGCTTATCGCCCGGCGCAGCCGGGGGTTCACTTTGATCGAACTGATGATCGGCGTGGTTATCAGCTTGATGGGTCTGGCGGCTGTGGCCACCATGATGATGACCTTTTCCAAGAAGCGCACCGGCATCACGCAGACCCTCGCCGCCCAGGACAACGGAGTGATGGCGCTATACCGGCTCGAGCGTGATGCAGGGCAGGCCGGCTATGCGTTGATGCCCTTGCTTTCTTGCGCGACGATCGCCAATGGTGCCAGCCCGTCGTTTACACCGTATCCCCTGGTGATTACCGACGGCGGTACCGGGGCGTCGGATGTCATCACGGTCAAGGGCGTGAATTCGACATCCGGAATCCCCGGTACCGAGCTCGACAACAATGGCGGCCTTTCGGCGTCGATGACTGGCAGCCAGTACAACGTTCGATCAACGCTTGGGTTTTCGGTGAACGATATCGTCGCTGCCACCCTTACCTGCGCCATGACTTCTGTGACCAGCGTTTCCGCTACCGCGCTCGGTTACAGCTATACCAGCGCGCTGCCGAGCTCCACATCGGCTGGCTTCCTGGTGTCCTTCGGTCAGCCGGGCGAATTTTTCAACCGCCAGTACGCGATCGGAACGACAGGATTGACGGTGGCGGACTATCCGGGGTTTGCGACCAACACCCTGGTGGACAACATCGTATTCATGAAGGCGCAATACGGGCTGGCGAGTTCGATCACCGGCAGTCCGGCAACCGTGACCAGCTGGGTCAGTGGCGCCACTGCGCTGACAGGCAGCAGTTGCTCGGGTGCGGCAGTCCATCCTGCCTGCGTGGTCGCCGTGCGAATCGGGGTAGTAGCTCGTAGTTCCCAGTCCGCCAAGGAATCCGTGGATCAGCCAAATCCGCTTACGGTTCTGCCCCAGATCGGAAGCGGCAGTCCGCCCACCGGTGCGGCGGTCACCTATACGCTGCCTGATACCTCCATGCGCTACCGTGCCTACTCGACCATCATTCCATTGAAGAACGTGATATGGGGCCGCTGACCAACAACCGATCCGGTGCCACGCGACCCATGCGCCGGCGTGTTCCCACGTTGCCGCGCACTCAGGGCGGCTTCATGTTGATCGTTGCATTGATCATCATGATCATCATGACTTTGTCTTCGATAGCGATGGTTGTCAGCCTGCGAGGCGGGATATCGGCATCGGCCAATATCGCCTTCCGCCAGGCGGCAACACGGACGGCGGACGTGGCAGTGGATACTGCCTACCAATGGGTTGCCAACCAGATCCTGAGCGTATCCGCGACGGCGCTCAACAACAATCTTGCTCCGGCCACTACTGCTGCCGCGACCACCACTCCGCGGTATTACGCGACCATGAATGGCGCCGATTCGGGATGCAAGAAGGATGGCGCCGCCGATGCCTTCACGCCGACTTCCTATCGATTCAGCGACACGATCACCGGTGCCGACGGGTTCCCATGTGCCGGGCGGGTGCCAGGCAATCCGGCGGGCTATACCCTGTACTACGTGGTCCATCGCATGGCGAATACCACCGAGACGGCATGCCTTGCGGCGGGAGGCTCGGCAGGCTGCGGAACCTGCCCGACCGCCGGTTGCATTGCCCCCGCTGTTTCCGCGACATCATCTTCGCAGACCGGGTCCTCTCAGGACGCGACGGCCGCGATCCTTTCGTCAAGCAGCAGCACCAATTCTGCCGTGTATTACCGAATCACCGTCAAGGTGGCAGGACCGCGCCAGAACAATCGCTACATTCAGGGCTTCATTTTCTAGGCTGGCCCGGAAATATCCAGAGGTGTCGTCATGAACAGCCAATCCATGCGCAAATCGATCGCCTGGCTCCTGATTTTCCTGCTCAGTTTAGGCAATGTCGTACAGGCGGCGACGCTGAACCTGGCGGCAACGCCCCTTGCCGCCACGACCACCAGCGTGGTTCGTCCGAACCTGATGTATGTGCTTGATGACTCCGGGTCGATGGGCTGGGACTATACGCCCGACTACATCAACGACAATCCGATTACCGATCCGACCAATGTACTCTATGGTCCGAACGGCTCATCCGGCGACATCGGCAACGTGACTATCGTCGGTGGCGTCATCACGGCGATCTCTGCCGTAGGCGGCAACATCTATGAACATGCGACGCCGACTGTACTTATCCAGGGCGATGGCAATGGCGCTGCGGCAACCGTGACCATGAACGCAAACCGCACCATCGCGTCGGTGAACATCACCAGCGGCGGCACCGGATATACCGCAGCCAGTACCTATGTCACCTTCCTGGGTGGACTCAAAACCTCGGGTTGGGGCATGTGCTGGGGCACCACAGGGGCCAGCAATCAAGGGGGTTCGCCCAAGGACTCGTCATCCAATCCGCTTTGCAGCACACGTTCCCAGATGCCCTATTCGACGGCCAAGGTGAATTATCAGTACTACGACCCGACCGTGCGTTACCAACTGCCGTTGCGTGCCGATGGTACGACCTATACGGCGAGTGTCTCCACCGCGGCCAAGACTGACGGATTTGCGGGTACCGGCTCCACCAATCTGACGACATCCTACGAGCATGAAATCTGGTGCAGTGTCGCGACGCCCAGTCCGACACCGACGGCGGCGAATATCGCAACCCATACCCAGTGCAAAGAAAACTCGGATACCAGCAACAACAACATGTATCCGAACGTCACCTATACCTTCCGCAAGACCTACAGCGGTGCAGCCTATTACCACACCATGGAGCCGTCCGAGTATTGCACCAGTACCGACTATACCAACTGCATTTCTGCCAGCTCGGCACTTAGTGCGGTTCCCGCTTTCGTCGTCGGTGGCGTTACGTTCAACGTCCCTTCCTACTATCGCTGGTGCTCGTACTACAACCCGAAATCCAAGACCTTCGGCGCCTGCCAGGGACGACGCGATCTGGATCACTACATTCCGAACTACCTGGGCGGCTGGGTCAGTCCCGCCGGCGCGACGGGGGTGCAGGCTACGGCGAATCTCGTGATCAACGCTACTACTGCAGGACAGCAATTGAATTCGGTGACCGTTGGTGGCGTCAGCGTTGTCGGATCCACCACGTTTACGTCGGCCGCCAATGGTGACCAGAATACGGTTGCTAGCAATATCTGTACCGCCATTCAGGCCAATACCGCCAGCACCGGTTATAGCTGCGCGGTGACTACCAACACGGTCACGATCCAGGCTGCTGCGGTAGGAGAGACGGCAAACGGCCTGCCGGTGCTCGCCACCGGTCCCGCAGATGGAGCCGCGGTCAACTCCACGGGCGAGATTCGTGTTACCACCGCCACGGCCGGACTCTCCATTACCTCCATCACCATCCATGGCAATCAATTGCTGAATGCCAATATCACGGCGGACGGCAGCCAGGCCAATACCGCACGCATGATTTGCGAGGCGATCAACTCCGGAGCCCAGCAGGGGGTCTATATCGCGCGTTCCGGTTCCCAGGCCGGCGCTGCCGCCAACACTTATGCTTATGGAGTTTGCGGAACCGATGCCGACGCTTATGTGCAGATCAAGCGCATTCCGGCTGACACCACGGACAATGGCCAGGCCATCGCGGTCACGGGGCCGGCCACAGCAACCATCAGTTCCGGCTCGATCCAGATCAATTCAACTGCGGGCGCCACCAGCATCACCAACGTCACCAAGGACGGCGTCTCGATCATGACTTCGCCTCCGCTATCGATCGCGGACGGGACACAGACGACCTCGATTGCCACTTCCCTGGCCGCCAAGCTCACCGGCAACGGTGGTTGCACCGCCACCGCCTCCGGCAACCTTGTGACCATTACCGGTTGCACCGGCACGCTAGCGGTGAGTTCCAGCAGCACACAGGCCACGGGTACCCTCAAGGTGACCAGTACCGGCCATACCTATGGCGCGGATCTTGGCGGCATTCAGGTCGGCGGTACCAGCGTGGCAGGCCAAGTCACGTCCGGTACACTCACAAATGGAACTTCGGTTTCGGCAAATGCAACGTCGTTGCGTACTGCGATCAACAACGGCACCGGCACTCATGGCTTTACTGCCGCGGCCCCCACGGCAAATGGCGATGGCACCTACAACATGGTTGTCACTGCACCGGCCGGCACGACCTACAACGGACAGTCATTTACCTTCCAGAACGGCACCGCCACCGTTGGCGGTGTGGCCACCAGCCCGACCTGGGGCTTCAACATCACGGCAGCCACCGCGGATAACGCTACGATTGACTACATTCGTTGCGATGCGTCGGACAGCAACAGCGGTGACGAGATCTACGTTCTCAGTTCCGACGCAAGCACAGGCACGGCCTATACCTCGGCTCGCCAGCGTACCAACAACCTGGCGACCGGACTGAACGCAAACTACACCAACGGGTTTACCTATAGTTGCAGTTATGTGGGTGGCACTGCTGATGACCAGCGCTGCAATATTACCGGGCCGACTGGCGTCAGCGCCTGCACCGGGGACCTGAGCTTCACCAAGGACGCCACCATCACCACCAAGAACTACGTCAAAACCGCTGCGGCGGCCTTGACCTGCCCGGCGATTACCGCTCCGACCTGGACCTTCCGTTTAAGCGGTAGTGTTGATGGCGATACCATCAGCAGCATTACCTGCGGCGGTACCAACACGATCAGCCCAAATACCGTGGATGCGGGGAATGGCAATGGCGACGACCGGCGCTCCCAGCTTGCCACGAAACTGAATGCCAACGATACCAACGGCTACACCTACAGTTGTACCGCTGATAGTTCCAACAATTGGCTGACCTGTACCGTTACCGGACCGACCGCTGCTGCCGCCTGCACCACGCTCAGCATTACCAAGTCGTCTTCGATCAATACTGAATATAACAATAACGTTTCGCAAACCTGCTCCGCCGTCAGCCCTGCCAATTCCGCTACCTGGCGTTTCGATATCGATTCCGCGACGGCCGACAGCAAGTTGTTCAACTCGATTACCTGCGGCGGGGTAAATACCATCACGGTGGATACCGTTAACACGGGTACGGCTACGAGCAGCGACGTTGATCGCATCAACAATCTGCGTACGGCATTGCAGTCCAATGCGCAGGGCGGCTACACAATTTCCTGTTCGACAGCTACTACCGGAACCCCTTCGTCTGCGTGCACCATCACGGGACCTGCCGGAACCAACGCTTGTCAGGGGACCGATACCGACGACAGCAATAACTGCGGCGTTGGGTCGTTGAGCTTCAAATACAACGGCAACGAAGATGGAAGCGGCATAGCGCTGAGCGCCACTGGCATGACCAGTCCGGACAACAGCGGAACCTGGCGCTCTTGCATTCCTGCCACGAGCAATGGCAGTTCCGGAAGCACCGCCGTAGATGACTTTGCACCCTACCTTTACACCGTAAGCGCGTTCTCTGGCGGTGCCCCGAGCCAGGGCACGACGATTACCCAGATTTCCAGCACGAACGTCGGCACCATCGGCACCACGACCGTGGCAATGACCAACGGCGCCTCCTCGTCGATTAACGCGATTTCGACCAATGCCACCGGTACGGCACCCAATGTGCTGACCATGGGCGGCGGGTCGAATGCGAATACGAGCACCAATCGCTGGACCGATCTCGGGATCTTCAAGCGGGTCGACATCATCAACGATGGCCGCACTTTTACCCGCGGGTCGGGACGTACCGATTGCGCCGGGGCGACCTGTACCTATACCGAAGAGATGCAAAACTTCACCAACTGGTACAGCTACTATCGCACCCGCATGCTGATGATGAAGTCGGCGACCACGCTGGCCTTTACCCAGCTTGACGGCAACTATCGAGTTGGCTTCGACAACATCTGCCAGGCCACGGGAACGACCGTTGATAACCCGGTCGCCCAGTTCGAAGGCGCCGCGCGCAGCTCCTGGTGGACCAGTCTGACCAGTGCCAATCCTTCTTGTGCGACGCCGCTTCGTGCCGAAACCGCGAAAATCGGCCGCTACTTCGCGCGCAAGCTGAATACCACGCAGGCTGATCCGATGGAGTACTCCTGCCAACAGAACTACATGCTGCTGGTGACAGACGGTTACTGGAACGAAACCGACAGCAGTTCCATCAAGCGGGTGGACGGAACCGATATTGGGAACACGGACAACAGCCTTACGACAGCTGGTCGTCCATATTACGATGGCGCGCAGTCGTCAACCACGTGCCCAACGGTCGGCAATACCCGTAGCGCGGCATCCTCCTGCCGTACCCTGGCGGA
Source organism: uncultured beta proteobacterium (assembly GCA_903908065.1). Classification (GTDB taxonomy): domain Bacteria; phylum Pseudomonadota; class Gammaproteobacteria; order Burkholderiales; family Rhodocyclaceae; genus Sulfuritalea. The sequence continues at coordinate 61,177 of CAIVQO010000098.1, forward strand.
CATTGCCTATCATTACTACAGTACCGACTTGCGGACCACGGCGCTGGGCAACGAGACCAATACGGCATTGAGCCGTGATGTGGCCACCAACAACGTGCTGACCACGGTCGACGACAAGAATACCGCGCAGCACATGAACTTCTTTGCCATGGGTCTGGGAATCGATGGCAAGCTCGCCTTCCGGTCGGACTACTTGACCGCCGGGCTCGGCGACTACGCCGACATCATCGCAGGCAGCAAGAATTGGCCGGCGGTGGCGAACCTCGATCCGACCGGTGTCGATGACCTGTGGCATGCCACTGTCAATGGTCGTGGCAAGTACTTCAGCGCACGCAATGTGCCCAACGTGGTCGCAGGTCTTCGCGAAGCCTTGAACAAGATCGGTGCCCGTGTCGGATCGGCGGCGGCGGCGGCGACCTCAAACCTTGAGCCTGTGCCGGGCGACAACTTTGCCTATGTCGCCAGCTATACGACCCTGGACTGGACCGGCGACCTGCAATCCCGCTCGATCAATGTCAGTACCGGCGATGTCTCGCCGCTGACCGACTGCAGCAATCCGGGAGTGCAGACAACGATTTCGGGCACTGCTGGCTCGAACACGATTACGGTTGGCAGCTCGACCGATCTGGTGGTCGGTGCAGCGGTGAGCGGAACCGGGATTGCCACCGGTGCCGTCATCACGGCCATTACTGTTGGCGGTATTACCTTGTCGGCGGTCAATACCGGTGCCGTCTCAGGTACCGGCACCTTCAAGTACGGATGCCAATGGTCAGCGCAAAGCAAGGTCGACAACATGACCTGGTCGGCGCGGCGCATCTATGTCAAGCCGAGTTCAGGTGCCTCTGGTGACCCACTCCGTGCGTTCACCTACGCCAATCTGAGCGGCGCCGAACAAGCTTGGTTCAACCCTGGGCCGGACGCGTGCGTTGGTGCTGCCAATCCCACTCCGACCACCAATCTGAGCCAGTACTGCTCGTTGGGGGGCGTTACCGCCGTACCGGAGATGTCGGCAACCAACCTGGTCAATTTCCTGCGCGGAAACCGTGGCCTGGAACAGGACGGTGAAGTGGGGCATGCCCAGGTATGGCGCCGTCGTTCGCATGTGCTGGGCGATATCGTCAATACCCAGCCTATCTTCGTCAAGAAGCCAAGTGCTTCCTATATCGATACTGGTTACGACGCGTTCAAGACGGCGCAGGCTGGGCGTAAGCCCCTGGTGCTGGTATCAGGCCAGGATGGCATGCTGCATGCCATAAATGCCTATTCCGGTACTGTCACCGTGAATGGCACTTCGGTGGGTCCAGGCGAGGAAATGTGGGCCTTCATACCCACCGAGGCGATGCAGAGTCTGAAATGGTTGGCTGATGCGAATTACGCCCACCGTTTCTATGCCGATGGCCTTATTTCCGTGGGCGACGTCGACTTTGGTAGCAATAACTGGCGGACCATCGCCGTGGGGGGGCTTGGTTCCGGTGGCAATTCGTATTACGCCCTGGATATCACCGATCCCACCGATCCGAAGTTCCTCTGGGAGTTCAGTCATGCCAACCTCGGCAAGACCTTCAGTAACGCGGCCATCACCAAGCTGCCGAGCGGTGAATGGACGGTGCTGTTCACCTCAGGCTACAACAATACGGCCAGCGGAGGCGATGGCGTGGGGTATCTATATGCCGTCAATCCCCAGACTGGCGCGCTGATCACCGGCTTCCCGATGACCAACCTGTCCGGCACGAGCGCTACGCCCAGCAACCTGGGCCGGCTGACGCCGTGGGCTGACCATCCGGCGACCAACAACCTCACCGAGGTTGTATATGCAGGCGATACCAACGGCGACCTATGGCGTTTCGACCTGAATCCGTCGGCAACCGGGCATAGCGGTACGGCGGTATTCAAGTTGGCGCATTTCGAAACCGGGGGCGTGGCCCAGCCGATCACCACCAAGCCAGAGGTAACGCTGCTGGAAGGCAATGTTCGGCTCGTCATGGTTGGTACCGGGAAGTATCTCGAGGTCAGCGACCTGACCAACACCTCGGTACAGTCTATCTACGCCATCAAGGACACCATGGGCGCGGCCAACAAGGGAGGCGCAGGCCAGGAAACCTGGGATCCGGTAGCGGATACATTGCCTAGCGACCCGACCAAGAAGACGTTCTACAAGCGCAAGCTGATCAGTTTCGATACCGATGGTAACCAGATTACCCGCACCGACAGTTTCGGGGTGGTAACCGATTACCGGATGGTATGTGCCGGAGCCACATCTACGGTCAGTGCCTCCGGTACCGCCCCGAACAAAACCTACGCCTGCAACAACACTGACCCGGTAACGATTGATTATGGAATCTACGGGGGCTGGTATGCCGAGTTGCCTGACTCCGGTGAAAGGGTCAACGTCGATCCCCGCATCGTCCGCGGCACCCTGATCTTTGCCTCCAACATACCGGGTGCCAGCAGTTGCACCGTGGGCGGTACCGCGTGGTTCAACTTCCTGGATGCGGCGAACGGCATGGCAATCGAGCAGTTCGCATCATCCAAGATTTCAGGCGCGCTGGTGGTTGGCCTGACGGTCATTCGCCTGAGTACGGGGGAGTACAAAGCCATCGCCACACGTTCAGACTACAAGCAGGAAACGCTGTCAGTACCGGTATCGGCAGTCACTGCGGGATCTACCACCTTCCAGAGCAAGCGGGGCCTGTGGCGCGAATTCGAGGCGTACTGAGGAAGCTGCCATCGGTGTGATGAATGCTGTTCATTGACAATGAGGAGGAACAACGCTTTGCGCATGCGCTGCTCGCTTCGATCCTGGTTCATGTCCTGGTGCTCGGCTACGTAAAGGGCGTCGAGCCCCTGCGCAAATCTGGGGCCGGCGGCGCGTTGCACGTCAGCTTTCGATCGAGTCCGGTGAACTCTGGTGCCCAAGATCCGGAACCTCCGCCCGCCCGGTCCCAGGTGCCGATCAGCCCGGCGATCCTGCAGTCCTTCCCAGCAACCAGCGTTCAGCCGGCCGCGAAAAGCGTTCAACCGGCACCCGCCAGAGTGGTGTCGCCCCAGGTTTCGACGCAATCGGTTGCGTCTCCGAGTGCCTCAAGCCCGGTGCGAACCCGTGCAAGGCGAGGCCCCGGAGTAGTGGATGTGACCTTGCTAATCGGGCCTGACGGACACCCGCAAACCCTGGTCTGGGATGAACTGCCGGCCCTGACGCGGGCCCAGTTTGAGCAACTTGAAACCATGATCAAGCAGCAGACCTATGCGTCAACCTCCGGGGCCCGCCTGACGCAGGAAGTCGACGTGTTCGGCATGCTCGGCATCGGGCGACGTGCCCCCAGCGTGCCGTCGGTGCTTCATGAAGGAGTTCCTCCGATGCCCCAGTAGATGGGGCATAAAAATATTCAAACAGCGGCGGCCCTGAGCTTGGCTATGCTTGTCGCCATGACCCAATGGCTGACCCTTTCCCGCGCTGCCCACCTGCTCGGCATTTCGCGCGTGGCGCTGCAAAAGCGCATCCGCGATGGCGAACTGCCGTCCTTCGATGGCATGGTGGATGCAGACCAACTGCAACGCGCCTGGCCGCAGCTCGACCTTGATGACTCGGGCAGCTTTGAAAAGACCCGCGCCATTCGCGAGGACGCGTTTGCCAAACGTCTGCGCGAACGCGTGCTGCCTTCGCAGGAGGCACTGGCGCAGCGGGTGTTTGCTCAGAGCCAGGAACTGGCCGAACTGCAGCGTACCCTGACTCGTTACCATCGGCTGATCGACGACCTGCGCCTTCGTCTCGAGAGCTTGCCGCCGTCGCTGGCGGGCAATCTCGGGGCCCTGGTCGATGAGGGCCTGGCGGAGGCGATCTCGCTGCCGCCCCCGGCGGAGGACCTGCGCGCGCTCGATGCTATGCTGAGGGTCATGTCGGCCCACGTTACGGTCAAGCCTTCCGGTCGCGAGTTCTTCGTCGAAGGTTCGGAAACCCTGCTCAAGGCGGCGCTGCGCGCCGGCCTGGCCCCCAATTACGGCTGCGGCAACGGCAATTGCGGCCTGTGCAAGGCGCGCGTCGTGGCGGGAGAGGCGCGCGCCGTGGCGCCGTCCGACTATCGTTTTTCCGAAGCCGAAAAGGCGCAGAACCATGTCCTGATGTGCACCTGTACGGTGCACAGTTCCGATCTGGTGCTCGAAGTGCTGGAAGCCGGGCTGCCCGAAGACATCCCCGAGCAGCGCATCGTGACCAAGCTGCGCGCCGTCGACATGCTGCCCGACGACGTCCTGCGCTTGCACCTGCAGACGCCGCGCAGCAACCGCCTGCGCTTTCTGGCCGGCCAGCGCGTGACACTGGGACTCCCCGCCGGCGTGGCCAGCGCCAGCGACCTGCACGCAGAGTTGCCAGTGGCCAGTTGCCCCTGCGATGACCGCAACCTGATTTTCCATGTTCGCCGTCCCGCCAGCGCCGACTTTCAGGACGGCGGTTCCGGAGCGCTCGCCGCCGCCCTGTTTGCAGGCGGCATCAAGCCCGGTGCCGAAGTTTCGGTCTGGGGCCCCTGGGGCCGCTTCGTGCTGGAACGCGAATCCGCACGCCCGCTCGTTTTCATCGCGATCGACGAGGGGTTCGCACCGATCAACAGCTTGATCGAGCACGCCATCGCCGTCGATGCGGCGGAATCGATCACGCTTTACTGGGCCGCCTCGCGCCCCGATGGGCAGTACCTGCCGAACCAGTGCCGTGCCTGGGCGGCGGCGCTCGATGAATTCCACTATCGGCCCGTCGATCTCGCCGCACTCGATGGCGCGCTGGCGTCGGATGAGGGCGTGAAGGGGGCCGACATCTACCTTGCCGGCCCGGCCAGGTTGGTCGACGGCCTGGCGCAGGTAATGCTCGCGCGAGGCCTGCCGGCAGCGCAACTGCATGTCGAGGCCTTGTAATCCATGACCACGCCACGACGCAGCATTCCCATACTGCCGCAGGGCGAGGATCCGGCGCTGGAGGCCTGCGCAGCCGCCGAAGCGTTTGCCTTGATGGTGCTGGGCGACAGCATGGCCCCGGAATTCGTCGAAGGCGAGATCATCCTGATCGAGCCCGAGGGTCTGGCCACCGACGGTTCCTTTGTCCTGGCCCAGCTCGATGGCGAATGGATCTTCCGCCAGCTGGTGCGCCATGGCGAGGCCTGGCGCCTGCAGGCCTTGAATCCTGCCTACCCGGCGGCAGATATCGTCGACCTGGCGCCGATCAAGGGCGTGATCATCCAGAAATCCCAGCCTGGCCGGCGCAAGGCCAGCAAGCGCTACGTCGAATAGGAAACATCCGCGATGCCTTACTACATCTACCGCGTCACACCCCTCGGCCCGATCCGGCAACTGAACAAGCTTGCCCAGTTCGACGTCTTCAAGGAAGCCTCCAACGAAGCCAAGCGCCTGCGCCGAGAAACCGATTTGTCCCCTGGCGAGGCGATCAAGACCATGTTCGCCGCCAACGAGCTGGAAGCCGAGGAACTGCTCAATCAGCCGCCGAAGGAAGACCTCACCACCGGCGAGGATTACTAGGGCGGGTCGTGGACGAAACCGCCTACCGCAGCGCCAAGGGCGAGATCAATCGCCTGCCTTGCGTGTTCGAGCGCGCCTTGCTGGCGCGTAATGCGGTGTGCGAACTGGCGATGGCGCACCAGATCGCGGAACGGGAGACCTTTGCCTGCTCGCAATCGGCGGCCCATCGCGAGTGCCAACAGCTGGCAGAACTGTTGCGCCAGAAATCGGCCTTTGCCCTCGGCATTACCGATACGCAGCGCATCCTGCCGCACGCCATGATGATGAAGATCCAGTGCGGCGGCCTGCTGGGCATGAAATCGGTGTTCGATCCGGAAGCGCTGGCGCCTAACGTGCGTCGCCTGTTGCGCCTCGCATGCGAGCAGCACGGCGAGCTGGAGGCGCTGCCCTTCTCCGAGATCGTCAAGGGCGTCGCCGCCTGGAAGCCGCGCCGGCGACACGGCGGGCCAGCACCATGATCGCCGGCATGGCGGCCCTGGTGGGCGCGGTGCAGACCAACTGCGACATTGCCGACGCGCGCCATGCGCGCGATGTCAGCTTGTGCACCTACCTGCTCGGCATGCGCGAGTTCTATCGCTGGGAACACCAGCTGCCCCATGGCGTGGCGCCGCCGCGGGAAGACGTCGGGCGCTGGATTGCGGCACGCGAGCAGCGCTGGGAGCGCATCGCCGAGGACGACTTTGTCGCCTTGCCGGTCGCCGGTCAGGCGCTCGATCCCTTTGACGCCGATGGCGTGAATGCCGCGCTGGCCGGCAGCGGCCTGGTTTATGGGGCTGGCATCGGCCGCTTCCGCAAGCCGCATTTCTTCCTCGGCGAGCTGGCACGCGAGGAGCGCCGCGGCGATGCGCGCCTGCTGGTCTGCGGCTGCGAATATGCGCGTGACGTCGCCGCGATTCCGGCCGCTTCGCAAGGCGCGACGCTGATCGTGCGGCGCGAGGCTCTGCGCCAGTGGCTGTGGGAAAAGGCGGAGGGCTGGAACCAGAAGCAGCAGGACGGTGCGCTCAAGTCGGCCTTGCTGGCCTACGGCTATGACGTCGATCCGCAGGGCGCGATCGAGCGCATGACCGAAAGCGAGATCGCCACCCTGGTACTCCACGAGGAAGGCGAAATCGCCGCCGGCCGCCTGCTTGGTGCCGACTGGCAGGCCAAAATCGCAGGCTTTGGCGGCAAGCGCGCGGAAATCTTCGCCCGCGCCATCAAGGACAACCTGGCGGATTGCCTGGTCACGCTGCCCGAGCTGGCATGCCGCGAATCGAACGATTCGCTGCATTTCTGGTTTTCGACCTTCGATGGCCTGCGGCGCGAGATGTTTCCGCAACTGCAGGCGGCCTATGCCGCAAAAGTCGGCGCCGGCGACACGGTGGCCATGCTGGCGGCGGTGGCGTCCGGACAGGCGCATTTCTCCGCGCTGGGCAAGCGCCTGCTCGCCATGGACGAGAGCGCCATCGAGGCGCTCTCGCACGAGGTCGGCAGCATCGCCCTGTAGGTTTCGCCGCCGGAGCGCCCGGCTTATTCCTTGATGGCTTCGACGGCGATGTTGATCTTCACCTCGTCGCTGACGTAGGGCACGTTCTTCCCCATGTTGAATTCGGAGCGCTTGACGGTGGTCGAAGCGTTGGCGCCGATGGCGTCCTTCTTCAGCATCGGGTGCGGCATGGCGTGGAAGGAGGTCACCGTCAGCGTCACCGGCTTGCTCACGCCCTTGATCGTCAGGGTGCCTTCGATCGCCACCGGCTTGTCGCCGTCGAACTTCACGGCCGTCGACTTGAAGCCGATGCTGGGAAATTTCTCGGTGTGGAAATAGTCTTCGGCCTGGATGTGCTGGTTGAACAGCGCATAGCCGGTATTAATCGACTTGGCGTCGATCGTCACATCGACCGAGCCGGTCTTGGCCGCCCGATCCAGCACGATCTTGCCGCTGGTCTTGTCGAAACGCTGGACTTGGTTCGAGTAGCCGAAATGGCTGTACTCGAAGCGCGGGTAGGTGTGGGTGGGCTCGACGTTGAAGGTTTCGGGGGCAGCGAAACTGGCGGCCGAGATGGCGGACAGGGCGGTGGCAAGGATCAGCTTGTTCATGGGTTTTCTCCTGGGTGGATGGGGTTACTTGCTGGATGCGACAAGGCGGAACTTGATCTGGATTTCATTGGCGACGGTGCCGAAGTCGGCCCAGATGCCGTCGCCGATGGCGTAGTCGGCGCGCTTCAAAACCAGGCTGCCGTCGAAGCTGGCGCTGTTGCCCTGCTGGGTGACCGTGACCGGCGTGGCGAGATCGAGGGTCTTGCCCTTGATGCTCATCTTGCCCGCCACCTCGTAGCGATTGTTGCCCAAGGGCTTTACCGAACTAGTGACGAACTTCGCCACCGGAAACTGTTTGGTGTTGAACCAGGCCTTGCCGGCGACTTCATCGTTCGCATCCTTCGAGCCGGCGTCGATGCTGGCCAGGTCGATTTCGAATTCGGCCTTGGTGGCGGCAGGTTGGGCGGGGTCGAAGGCGATTTTCGCGCGGAAGCTCTTGAACTGGCCGTCAACCGGCAGGTTCATCTGCTTGTACACGAAGGACAGCGAACTCTTCGCTGCCTGGAACTGCGTGTATTCGACGGCGTGGGCCGGTGCGGCGGTCAGCAGGCTGGCGATGAGCGCGAGGCTCGACAGGGTGGTTCTCATTGTTTGGCTCCGCGGTGGGCAAGGAAGGGCAGCATTCGCGTCAGGACATCGTCGCGGTCGATCAGGTGATGCTTGATGGCGGCACCGGCATGCGCCAGGACTAGGCCGGCCATGCTGAAGTTGAGCAGCATGTGCACCTGTTGCAGCAGGTCGCCGAGTTCGCTGTCTTTTTGCAGCAGGTCGGGCAGGGGTAGCACGCCAAACCAGACGGTCTGGAAGCCTTTGGCCGAACTCATCAGCCACCCCGACACGGGCACCGCGAACATCAGCAGGTAGAGCAGGTGGTGGGTTCCTTCCGCCAACCGTGCCTGCCAGCGCGGCATTCCTGCCGGCAGGGCCGGCGGACGATGGCCGAGGCGCCACACCAGGCGCAGGATCACGAACAGGAAGATGCTGACGCCGGCCCACTTGTGCCACGAATAGAGCTTCAGCTTCTGCGGTGAAAGCGGCAGCTCGTGCATGTAGATGCCCAGCCCGAAGGTGCCGACCAGGGCAAGGGCGATCAGCCAGTGCAGGCCGATGGCAGTGCGGGTATAGGCGGAAGCCGGCAGGCTGTCAGGGAAGCTCATGATCGGTCGTTGCACGTATGCTGTTTGCGAGAGCCGAACTTTACGTGGATCGACGCGCCGGAAAAATCCTTGCGACTTCAATTGATTGCTGCGCTGTCGGCAACAATAAAAGTTCGTGCCCAAGGAACTATTTCGGATCGGAAAGCTCGACCATGATGTATTCATGGGCATATCCACCAAGAGTGTTCCGTCCCCGACCGGGTCGGGGACATATACAATCGCTCGATGCCCCGCTTTTCCGCGAACCTTTCCTTTTTGTTCACGGAGCGCCCGTTTCTGGAGCGCTTTTCGGCGGCCCGGATGGCCGGATTTGCGGCTGTCGAATTTCACTTTCCCTACGAATTTGACCGCGCAGCCCTGGCCGAGGTGGTCCTCACCTCAGGCCTCGACGTGGTGCTGTTCAACCTGCCGGCCGGCAACTGGGCGGCGGGCGAGCGGGGCATCGCCTGCCATCCGCGCCGCATCGCCGAATTCCAGGATGGCGTTGGGCTGGCCATCGAGTACGCGAAGTTGCTGGGTTGCCCGCGCCTGAACTGCCTGGCCGGGATTGTGCCTGAGGGCATCAGCCCGGAGAAGGCGCGCGAGACCTTGGTCGAGAACCTGCGTTTCGCCGCCGCTGTAACGCGCCGGGCGGGCATCGAACTGTTGCTGGAACCGCTCAATACCCGTGACACGCCGGGTTTCCTGGTCAGTACCAGCACGGCCGGTTTGGCGCTGATCGCCGCCGTCGGGCATGAGAATCTGCGACTCCAGTTCGACATCTACCATGCCCAGGTCATGGAGGGCGACCTCGCGCGCCGGCTGGAAGAAAACCTGCCACGCATCGGCCACATCCAGCTGGCAGACAACCCCGGGCGCCACGAGCCCGGCACCGGCGAGATCAATTTCCCCTTCCTCTTGGCCCACCTCGATCGCCTCGGCTATACCGGATGGATAGGCTGCGAGTACAAGCCCAGCGCGGCGACCGAAGGCAGTTTCGCCTGGATGGACGCCGCGCGGTGAGCTACCTGCACCAGCGCGCACTGCTGCGCGACCTGTTCGATGCGGCCGTTGCCGCCGCCGATCCGGCGCATTGCATCCCCGGCTGGCTGCCCGATCCGCCCAGGGGCCGCACCGTCGTGGTCGGCGCCGGCAAGGGTGCAGCGGCCATGGCGCGCGCCGTGGAAACGCACTGGCGTGGCGACTTCGGGCAGCTGTCCGGGCTGGTCGTCACCCGCTATGGGCATGGCATGCCGACGCGGCACATCGAGGTGGTCGAGGCCTCCCATCCGACGCCTGACGCGGCCGGCCAGCAGGCGGCCATGCGCCTGTTACAGGCGGTGCAGGGGCTGACGGCGGACGACCTGGTCCTGGTGCTGCTGTCTGGCGGCGGATCAGCCTTGCTGGCCGCACCCATGCCCGGCATCACGCTCGACGATAAGCGCGCCGTGACCAAGGCGCTGCTGGCCTGCGGCGCGAACATCGGCGAGATCAACTGCGTGCGCAAGCACCTCTCGGCAATCAAGGGCGGGCGCCTGGCGTTGGCGGCCGCACCGGCACGCGTGGTCACCCTGGCGATTTCCGACGTGCCGGGCGACGATCTTTCAACCATCGCCTCGGGGCCGACCGTGCCCGATCCGACCTCCTGCGCCGACGCGCTGGAAATCGTCGATCGCTACGGCATTGCCTTGCCCGCCACTGCGCGCCAAGCGCTGGCAAGCGGTGCGGCAGAATCACCGAAGGCCGATGCCCCTGGCTTTTCCCGTTGCGAGTCGCATGTGATCGCCACGGCACAGGGCTCGCTGGCCGCTGCCGCCGAACTGGCGCACCAGCGCGGCGTGGTGCCGCTGGTGCTGGGCGACGCGATCGAAGGCGAGGCGCGTGAAGTGGCCCGCGCATTGGGCGGCATCGCACTGTCCTGCGCCGCCCACGGCGTGCCGCTGGCGGGGCCGTGCGTGCTCCTTTCCGGCGGCGAGACCACGGTCACGGTCAAGGGCGGCGGGCGCGGCGGGCGCAACCTGGAATTCCTGCTCGGCCTGGCGCTGACCCTGGATGGCCATGATCGCATCCATGCCATTGCCGGCGACACCGACGGCATCGACGGCTCGGAAGACAATGCCGGCGGCCTGCTCCTGCCCGACAGTCCGGCGCGTGCACTTGCCGCCGGAATTGATTTGCGCGCGCGGCTCGCCGACAATGACGCCCATGGCGTGTTCTCCGCCCTCGGCGATCTGGTGGTCACCGGGCCGACACGCACCAACGTCAATGACTTTCGGGCCATCCTCGTCGAACAACCGTGAGCTCGCCATGAAACCCCGCGAACATTCCGCCGATACGCCCCAGGATTTTGCCGACGCCGACAGAACCACGCTGATAGCGGAACTGGCGCGGCTGCTGCCCGCCACGTCGCTGCTGCATGCCGACGAAGATCTCAAGCCCTACGAGTGCGATGGCCTGTCCGCCTACCGCAAGATGCCCGTTGCCGTGGCCCTGCCGGAGACCGAAGCTCAGGTCATCGGCGTGCTCAAGGCCTGCGCCGCCGCCGGCGTGCCCATCGTGCCGCGCGGTGCCGGCACCGGACTTTCCGCCGGCGCCCTGCCGCATCCGCAGGGCGTGGTGCTGTCGCTGGCCAAGATGAAGCGCATCCTGCATGTCGATCCGGTGGCGCGCGTCGCCGTGGTCCAGCCGGGGGTGCGCAACCTGGCCATTTCCGAGGCCGCGGCCGCCTTTGGCCTCTACTACGCGCCCGATCCGAGTTCGCAGATTGCCTGCTCGATCGGGGGCAATGTCGCCGAGAACTCCGGCGGCGTGCATTGCCTCAAGTACGGTCTGACGGTGCACAACGTGTTGCGTGTGCGGGCCGTGCTGATGAACGGCGAAGTGGTCGAGATCGGCAATCACGCCCTCGATGCGCCGGGCTACGATCTCCTGGCGCTGACCATCGGTTCCGAGGGCATGCTGGCGATCGTCACCGAAGTCTCCGTCAAGCTGGTGCCGAAGCCCGAACTGGCGCAGGTGATCATGGCCAGTTTCGACGATGTCATGAAGGCCGGCGAAGCGGTGGCAGCGGTGATCGCCGCCGGCATCATACCGGCCGGCCTCGAGATGATGGACAAGCCCGCCACGGCGGCAGTCGAGCCCTTCGTCAAGGCCGGTTACGACCTCAATGCCGAAGCCATCCTGCTGTGCGAATCGGACGGTACGGCGGACGAGGTGGCCGAGGAAATCGCGCGCATGAAGGCGGTGCTGGAAAACTGCGGCGCCACCGACCTGCGCGTCTCGCAGTCGGAAGCCGAGCGCCTGCGCTTTTGGGCCGGGCGCAAGGCGGCCTTTCCGGCGGCGGGGCGCATCTCCGCCGATTACTACTGCATGGACGGTACCATTCCGCGGAAGCGCCTGGGCGAGATGCTGACGGCGATCACGCAGATGGAGAAGAAATACGGCCTGCGCTGCATCAATGTGTTTCATGCCGGCGACGGCAACCTGCATCCGCTGATCCTGTATGACGCCAACGTGCCGGGCGAACTGGAACGCACCGAAGCCTTCGGTGCAGAGATCCTCAAGCTCTCGGTGGATCTTGGCGGCACCATTACCGGCGAGCATGGCGTTGGCTACGAGAAGATCAACTCGATGTGCGACCAGTTCGGCAGCGACGAACTGCGCCTGTTCCACGCCGTGAAGAGCGCCTTCGATCCGCAGGGCTTGCTCAATCCCGAGAAGGGCGTGCCGACCCTGCACCGCTGTGCCGAGTTCGGCCGCATGCACGTGCATGGCGGCAATCTGAAGTTTCCGGAACTGGAGCGCCTGTGAACCAGGACGATCTGATCGAGGGCTTTCGCGCGCGCATCCTCGAGCGCAAGCCGCTGTGCATCCGCGGCGGCGGCAGCAAGGATTTTTACGGCGGGCCGATCTCCGGGGCGGTGCTGGATACGCGCGGCCATGCCGGCATCGTCAATTACGAACCGACCGAACTGGTAGTCACTGCGCGCGCCGGTACGCCGCTGGTGGAACTGGAGTCGGCGCTGGCGGCACGGCGGCAATTCTTCGCCTGCGAGCCGCCTGTGTTTGGTGCGGCCACGGTCGGCGGTGCCGTCGCGGCCGGGCTCTCGGGGCCGCGCCGCGCGGCAGTGGGCAGCCTGCGCGACTTCGTGCTCGGCGTGAAGCTGATGGATGGCGAGGGCCGCATTCATCGCTTCGGCGGCGAGGTGATGAAGAACGTTGCCGGCTTCGATGTGTCGCGCTTGTTGGCGGGCAGCCTGGGTACCCTGGGCCTGATGCTCGAGGTTTCGCTCAAGGTCCTGCCGCTGCCTCCGGGTGATGCCAGCCTGCGCTTCGATCTGCCGCAGGACAAGGCGCTCGAGGCGCTCAATCGCTGGGCCGGGCAACCGTTGCCGCTGGTCGCCAGTGTTTGGGAGGGCAACGTGCTGACTGCCCGCCTCGCCGGCGCGCAGGCGGCAGTGAACTCGGCGTGCCGAAAGCTGGGCGGCGAGGTGATGGGCGAGGCAGCGGCGAGCGAATTCTGGCGTGGGCAGCGCGAGCAGACCGCCGCATTCTTTACCGCATCCGATGCCCCGGCGGCGCTGTGGCGGCTGTCGTTGCCATCCGTGGCGCCACCGCTGGACCTGCCCGGCGCGACCCAGATCGAATGGGGGGGCGCGCAGCGCTGGCTGCGCCTCGATGCCCCGGCAGCTACGGTGCGCGACGTGGCTACGCGCTCGGGCGGCCATGCCACGCTGTTCCGTGGCGGCAGTGCGGAACAGCGGGCCGGCGGAGTATTCACGCCACTGGCGCCGTCGCTGATGGAGATCCATCGCCGCCTGAAACAGCGCTTCGATCCCTATGGCGTGTTCAATCCCGGCCGCCTGTACCCCGAGTTCTGAACCGCCGCCATGGAAACCCATCTCGCCGAATTCATTCGCGACACCACGGCCGGCCGCGAGGCCGAGGAAATCCTGCGCCGCTGCGTGCATTGCGGCTTTTGCACCGCGACCTGCCCGACCTACCAGCTGCTCGGCGACGAGCTGGATGGTCCGCGCGGCCGCATCTACCTGATCAAGCAGGTGCTGGAAGGGGCGGAGCCGACCGAAAAGACCCGCCTGCACCTTGATCGTTGCCTGACCTGCCGTTCCTGCGAAAGCACCTGCCCTTCCGGCGTGCATTACTCGCGCCTGCTGGACATCGGCCGCGAAGTGGTGGAAACGAAGGTTCCCCGCAGCGGCATGGATGGCCTGATGCGCGGCGCGCTGCGCAGCCTGTTGCCGCGGCCGGCCTTGTTCGGCACGGCAATGAAACTCGGGCAGTCGGTACGCCTGGCGCTGCCCGGCGCCCTGCGCGCCAAGGTGCCGCCGATCAGCTCGGCCGGGCCGCATCCTTCGCGTCGCCATGCGCGTCAGATGATCGCGCTGGCCGGATGCGTGCAGCCCGCAATGTTTCCGAACATCAATGGCGCGACGCGGCGCGTTCTGGACCGCCTGGGTATCGAGATGGTCGAAGCCAGGGGCGCCGGCTGCTGTGGCGCAGTGCGCATGCACCTCAACGAGCACGAGGGCGCACGTGCGGATGCGCGGCGCAACATCGACGCCTGGTGGCCGTTGCTGGAGGCCGGCGCCGAGCATGTGGTGATCACCGCCTCGGGTTGCGGCACCCAGGTAGTCGATTACGCCCACCTGTTGCAGGACGATCCCGACTACGCGACCAAGTCGGCGCGCGTGGTGCTGGCGACGCGTGATGTCAGCGAAGTCATCGCCGCCGAAACTGAAGCCCTGAAGGCGCTGCTTGCTGCCTGCCCGCCGCTGCCGGAGAGCGAGCGCCTGCTGGCCTTCCACAGCCCCTGCAGCCTGCAACACGGACTCAAGATACGAGGCACGATCGAAGCCCTGCTGATCGCGGCGGGCTATACGCTGACGCCGGTGGCGGATTCGCATCTATGCTGCGGATCGGCCGGTACCTATTCCGTGCTGCAACCGGAAATCTCGCAGCGCTTGCTTGCCAACAAGGTCCACGCCCTGACAGCCGGGCGGCCGGTGGCGATCGCCAGCGCCAATGTCGGTTGCATCGGCCACATCGGCAGCGGTGCGGACATTCCGGTGCGGCACTGGATCGAACTGATCGACGCCCGCCTGTCGGCCTGACATGAGCGACATCGTTCTCGACGCCGCGGCGCGCGACTGGGACTCCCTGCATTCGAGTTTCCGCTGGAATACGCCGGCGCGATACAACATCGCCCGGGCCTGCTGTGGGCGCTGGGCCGACGAACGATCCCGCTTTGCGCTGTATTACGAGGATGAAGCCGGGCACAGCGAAGCCTGGAGTTTCTGGGACGTGCAGCAGGCGGCCAACCGCCTCTCGAACGTGCTCGGCGCGATGGGCGTCATGGCCGGCGACCGCGTCGCCATCATCCTGCCGCAACGCCCCGAAACCGGCATCGCGCACATGGCCTGCTACCAGATGGGCGCCATCGCCTTGCCGATATCGCACCTGTTCGGCGCCGATGCGCTGGAGTACCGCCTCGCGCATGCCGAAGTGCGGGTTGCGATCATCGATGAAGGCGGGCTGGAAAAGCTTGGCGCGGTGCGCGACAGGCTGCCGGGTCTCAAGCACGTTATCGGCGTCGATGGCGCGCGCGAATCCTGGGTGCGCGAGTGGGACACCCTGCTGTCCCTGGCTTCGTCGCGCTACACGCCGCGCGACACGGCGGCCGACGATCCGGCGCTGATCATCTATACCAGCGGTACCACCGGCAACCCCAAGGGCGCGCTGATCGCCCAACGCAGCCTGATCGGCAACCTCTCCGGCTTCATCTGTTCGCACGATTTCTATCCGCAACGCGGCGACATGTTCTGGTCGCCGGCCGACTGGGCCTGGACCGGCGGCCTGTTCGACGCCTTGCTGCCGAGCTGGGCGCTGGGCCAGCCGATACTCGGTTACCGCGGCCGCTTTGACCCGGAGAAGGCCTTCTGGCTGATGGAAAAGTACGGCGTGCGCAATTCCTTCCTGTTTCCCACTGCGCTGAAAATGATGATGAAGGCCGTGCCGAAGCCGGCGGAGAAATTCGACCTTGCCCTGCGCAGCATCATGAGCGCCGGCGAGACCGTGGGCGAGGCGGTCTGCCAATGGGGCAAGGAGGCGCTGGGCGTCACGGTGAACGAAATGTACGGCCAGACCGAGATCAATTACATCGTCGGCAACTGCGCCGCGGTGACGCCACCCAAGTTCGGCGCCATGGGCCGCGGCTATCCGGGTCACCGGCTCGGCGTACTCGATGACGAAGGCAATCCGGTGGCGCCCGGCGAGATGGGGGAGGTCTGCGTGCAGCGCAGCTGCAACGGCGAAATGGACCCGGTGTTCATGCTTGGCTACTGGAAGAACCCGGAAGCCACGGCGGAGAAATTCTTTGGCGGCGGCATCGACGACCCGCAGGCCTGGGGCCGCACCGGCGACCTGGCGAGGATGGATGAGGACGGTGTGCTCTGGTACCAGGGCCGCTCGGACGACATGTTCAAGAGCGCCGGTTACCGCATCGGCCCGGGCGAGATCGAAAACTGCCTGGTCAAGCATCCGGCGGTGGCCAATGCTGCGGTGATCGGCGCGCCGGACGAGACCCGCGGCACCGTGGTCAAGGCGTTCATCGTGCTGCAGCCCGGGCAGGCGCCCTCGAGCGCGCTCGAAGCCTCGCTGCAGGACCACGTGCGCAAGTACCTGGCGCCTTACGAATATCCCAAAATCATCGAATTCATCGACGCCCTGCCGATGACCACCACCGGCAAGGTGCAGCGGCGCATCCTGCGCCAGCGTGACGAAGCCAAGGCGAAGCCATCATGACCGATCCGGTGAGCGGCGCTGACCGTCGCAGCAACCTGCACCTGCGCAAGATCTTCGTCGAGGCCTACGACCTGCTGAAGCCCTTTTTCGATCCGGCCAACGACTGGGGCGGGAAAAGCCACGAGCATCTCGCCTATCGTGCTTTGCACGAGAACTTCCCCGGCCTGTCCGCGCCCGAGGTCTTTGCCCTGGTGGCGGCGGCCAAGCGCGTGTTTCACGACGGCGGACATCCGCCGTCCTGAGCGGGCGCGCCTATTTCAGCCAGCGCCGGCGCCAGAAGATGATCGACAGCGTGGTGGCCACGGTCGCCATCAGGCCGATCGCGATCATGAAACCGCTGGGCTGCTCGAGCAGCGGCATGGACTTGAAATTCATGCCGAATACCCCCGAGATCAGGGTCGCCGGCATGAAGATGATGGCGACCACGGTGAGCGCGCGTACTTCCTGATTGACACGATTGCTGGCGGCCGACAGGTAGATGTCGAGCAGGCCGGCGATCACGTCGCGATTGGCCTCCAGCGATTCGATCGCATGCACCGTGTGGTCATAGACGTCGCGCAGGTAGGGGCGGGTTTCAGCTCGGAAGAAGCGTTCGTCGGCGCGGGTCAGGCTGTTGATGACCTCGCGCAACGGCCAGATCGAGCGGCGCAGGTTAAGGGTTTCCCGCTTCAGCTGGTGCACGGTTTGCAGGGCGCCGGGGCGCGGCCGCTCCAGCATCATGTCTTCGAGTTCCTCGGTGCGTTCGCCGATGTTTTCGAGGATCGTGAAATAGCGGTCGACCACCGTGTCGAGCAATGAGTAGGCAAGGTAATCGGCGCCCTGCTTGCGGATCTGGCCGCGATCCTGGCGCAGGCGCTCGCGCACCGGGTCGAAGCGGCCGCTGGGGCGTTCCTGGAAGCTGAGTACGTAATTCGTGCCGAGGATCAGGCTCACCTGGTCCGACACGATCTGGCCGGCTTCCGGGTCGACTTCGAACATGCGGGCAACCACGAACAGGTAGTCGCCGTAATCATCGACCTTGGGCCGCTGGTCGGTATTGAGGATGTCTTCCAGCACCAGGGGGTGCAACTTGAAACGCCGGCCGATTTCAGCCATGACTTCGGGTTCGTGCAGTCCATGCACATTGAGCCAGAGCACCGGCAGGCGCGGTTGGTAAGTCTGCGACTCGGCAAGCGAACTGAACTGGTGCTCGATGATCTCGCCGGCGCCGTACTCGATCAGCGAAATTGCCGCCTGTGCGGTCTTGCGCTCACCGAGGTGCACCAGTGCACCGGGTGCCATGCCGACCTTGGAAGCATTCGAGAGACGTCGGGCAGCGCGCGCGCGGGCGCGATTCGGCTTGGAATTCGGCATGGCGGGCGGCTCGGTGGCGCGGGAAAGACGGTATGATACCGGTGGCCAGTCCCGTCTGCCGCAAGGCCGGATCGGGCAGGATAGCCGCCGATGGCGCGGCATGTCCGCGGACAAAATCAAACGACATTTGATTGGGAGAATCATGGCGCTGACAATTGGAGTTCCCCGGGAAACCTTCGCCGGCGAGAAGCGTGTCGCCACGGTGCCGGAGGTCGTCGAAAAACTGAGCAAGCTGGGCTTTGCCGTGGCGGTCGAATCCGGTGCCGGCGAGGCCGCGAACTGCGACGACGCCAGCTATCGCGCCGCCGGCGCCACCGTCATCGAAGGCGCCGCCGCCTTGTGGGCCGCTGCCGACATCGTCTTCAAGGTGGCGGTGCCGACCGCGGCCGAAGTCGGCCTGATGCGCGAAGGCGGCACGTTGATCGGCTTCGTCTGGCCAGCGCAGAACCCGGAGCTGATGCAGCAATTGGCGGCAAAGAAGGCCACGGTACTGGCCATCGATGCCCTGCCGCGCCAGTTGTCGCGCGCGCAGAAGATGGACGCCCTGACCTCGCAGGCCGGCGTTGCCGGTTATCGCGCGGTGATCGAGGCGGCCAACGCCTTCGGCCGCTTCTTCAACGGTCAGATTACGGCCGCCGGCAAGGTGCCACCGGCCAAGGTCTTCATCGCCGGCGCCGGCGTCGCCGGCCTTGCCGCGATCGGCACGGCCGCAGGCCTGGGCGCGATCGTGCGCGCCAATGACACGCGCGCCGAGGTAGCTGACCAGGTCGTCTCGCTGGGCGGCGAATTCGTCAAGGTCGATTACGAGGAAGAAGGCTCGGGTGGCGGCGGTTACGCCAAAGTCATGTCCGAGGGCTTCCAGCAGGCGCAACGCGAAATGTACGCCAAGCAGGCGCGGGAGGTGGACATCATCATCACCACAGCGCTGATCCCCGGCAAGCCGGCGCCGAGGCTGATCACCGCCGAGATGGTACAGAGTATGAAGCCGGGCAGCGTGATCGTCGACATGGCGGCCGAGCGTGGCGGCAACTGCGAACTGACCGAGCCGGGCAAGGCCGTGGTCAAGCATGGCGTGACCATCGTCGGCTACACCGACCTCAACTCGCGCCTCGCCAAGCAGTCCTCGACGCTGTATGCCACCAACCTGTTCCGCCTTGCCGAGGAACTCTGCAAGACCAAGGATGGCGTCATCAACGTCAACATGGAAGATGACGCGATCCGCGGCCTCACCGTGATCAAGGAGGGCGAGGTCACCTGGCCCGCGCCGCCGCCCAAGCTGCCGGCGGCCCCACCACCCAAGCCGGCCGCCGCTGCGGCGCCGGCCAAGAAGGGCGGGCACGGCCACGGTGCCGCGTCCGAGCCGATGGCCGGCAACAAGCTGGCGATCATGTTTGGCGTTGCAGCTGCGCTGTTCTGGTTCGTCGGTGCCAACGCGCCGGCAGCCTTCCTCGCCCACTTCACCGTCTTCGTGCTGGCCTGCTTCGTCGGCTACATGGTGGTGTGGAACGTGACGCCCGCGTTGCATACGCCGCTGATGAGCGTGACCAATGCGATTTCCAGCATCATCGCCATCGGTGCCCTGGTGCAGATCGCACCGCCGCTGAGCGGCGCCTTGCCGCCCGACCCGTGGATACGCTGGCTGGCCGTCGGCGGCATTGTGCTGACCGCCGTCAACATGTTCGGCGGTTTCGCCGTGACCCAGCGCATGCTGGACATGTTCCGCAAATAATCCGGGAGACACGACATGTCTGGAAATCTGGCTACCGTCTCCTACATCGGAGCAATCATTCTTTTCATCCTCAGCCTGGGTGGCCTCTCGAATCCCGAGACCTCGCGGCGCGGCAACCTTTATGGCATGGTCGGCATGACCATCGCGGTGCTGGCGACAGTCTTCGGGCCGCGTGTCACGGCGGCGGGCATCCCCTGGATCATCGGTGCCATGGTGGTCGGCGGCGGCGTCGGCCTCTATGCGGCGAAGGTCGTCAAGATGACGCAGATGCCTGAACTGGTGGCATTGATGCACAGCCTGGTCGGCCTGGCCGCGTGCCTGGTGGGCTTTGCCAGCTACATCGATACCTCGATCCAGTTTACCGGCGCCGAAAAGACCATCCACGAAGTCGAGATCTACGTAGGCATCCTGATCGGTGCGGTGACCTTCTCCGGTTCGCTGATTGCCTTCGGCAAGCTGAACGGCATGATTGGCGGCTCGCCGCTGCTGCTGCCGGCGCGCCACTGGTTGAACCTGGTCGGTTTGCTGGTGGTGATCTGGTTCGGTGGCAAGTTCATCAGCGCCCATTCGGTCAGCGACGGCATGATGCCGCTGCTGGTGATGACGGTGATCGCATTGCTGTTCGGCATCCATATGGTGATGGCGATCGGCGGCGCCGACATGCCGGTGGTGGTGTCGATGCTCAACAGCTACTCCGGCTGGGCCGCGGCGGCGACCGGCTTCATGCTCTCCAACGACCTGCTGATCGTGGTCGGAGCGTTGGTCGGTTCCTCGGGCGCGATTCTGTCCTACATCATGTGCCGTGCCATGAATCGCAACTTCATCAGCGTCATTGCGGGCGGTTTTGGCACCGGAGGCGGTGCACCGACGGCGCCCAAGGGCGAGGCGGCGCAGCCCGCCGGTGAAGTGGTGCCCGTCAGCGCCGCCGAAACCGCCGAACTGCTCAAGGAAGCCAAGAGCGTGATCATCGTTCCCGGCTACGGCATGGCGGTGGCGCAGGCGCAACACACGGTGTATGAAATCACCAAACACCTGCGCGAGAAGGGTGTCAATATCCGCTTCGGCATCCACCCGGTGGCGGGCCGCATGCCCGGCCACATGAACGTGCTGCTGGCCGAAGCCAAGGTACCCTACGACATCGTGATGGAAATGGACGAACTCAACGACGACTTCCCGGATACCGACGTCGCCATGGTGATTGGCGCCAACGACATCGTGAACCCGGCGGCGCAGGACGACCCGACCAGCCCCATCGCCGGCATGCCGGTGCTCGAAGTCTGGAAAGCCAAGACCTCGATCGTGATGAAGCGCTCCATGGCCTCGGGCTACGCCGGCGTGGACAATCCGTTGTTCTACAAGGAAAACAACCGGATGCTGTTCGGCGACGCGAAGAAGATGCTGGACGAGGTGCTGGTGGCGCTGAAGGGCGCCTGAGGCAGCTGAGTGCGGCAGAACGCCACGGTGCGCCGTGGCGTTTTCATGTCCGCGCCGACGGCGCGGGCGTTATCCGTTGGAACTGA
Organism: uncultured beta proteobacterium; assembly: GCA_903908065.1. Classification (GTDB taxonomy): domain Bacteria; phylum Pseudomonadota; class Gammaproteobacteria; order Burkholderiales; family Rhodocyclaceae; genus Sulfuritalea. The sequence goes on from CAIVQO010000098.1 coordinate 82,332, forward strand.
AAGTCGGCGCCGGTGACACGGCGAAAGGGGAGGACAGCCGGAAATGAGTGAGCCTTCCGTTTCCCCGCAGGAACTGGCAAAGCGTACCTTGGGGCATTATGAGGCGCGCGCCGAGTCGTTCTGGGAGGGCACGCGCGACCACGATGTGAGCCAGAACATCGAGGCGCTGTTGCGGCACATCGATGCCGAGCCTCCGTTCCTGATCCTCGATTTCGGCTGCGGTCCCGGGCGTGACCTGCGCGACTTCAGCCGTCGCGGCCACTGTCCGGTCGGCTTGGAGGGCGCATCTGCGCTTGCACAAATGGCGCGCAAGTACAGCGGTTGTGAGGTCTGGGAACAGGATTTCCTGCAGCTCGACTTGCCCGCCGCCCACTTTCACGGCATTTTTGCCAATGCCTCCCTATTCCATGTGCCGCGCCCGGAGCTGCCGCGCATTCTGCGCCAGCTCCATGCGAGCCTGAGGCCCGGTGGGGTGCTGTTCAGCTCCAATCCGCGCGGCGACAACCAGGAATCCATCAATGGCGAGCGTTACGGCGCCTACTATGACTTTTCGGCTTGGGCCGCCTACCTGACCGGGGTGGGTTTTACGGAACTGGAGCACTACTATCGCCCCGCTGGCCTGCCGCGTGAGCAGCAGCCTTGGCTGGCGAGCGTCTGGCGGCGGGCCTAGGCACAAAAGAAAAGCGGGCCGCAGCCCGCTTTTCCGTGTTGCTGGAAGCCCGAATTACTTCTTGTCGGCCTTCTTCTCTTCTTTCTTCTCGGCCTTCTTCTCTTCCTTCTTCTCGGCCTTCTTTTCTTCCTTCTTCTCTTCCTTCTTCTCGGCCTTCTTCTCTTCCTTCTTCGGCTCTTCCTTCTTGGGCGCGTCGGCGGCGAAGGAAACAGCGGAAACGGAAGCGAACACGGCGGCGACGAGGATGGAAAGCAGCTTGCTCATGGAGATCTCCTGGGAAAATGATTGGTGTGACGCCGAAATGGCGGGCACGGAAGCACTAACGCGGGAGCCCGCCGCCAGGTTGACGCGGAATTGACCGAGGAACCCATGAAAATAATATGGTTATAAAAATTCCCTTACTGCTCAAGGAATAAGCTCGCCAGAAACGTCGCTCAGTCGGCCTGTCGTGCCCGGTGCTCGGCCCACAAGGCGCGTGCCAGAGCCTTCCATAGCGGTCCGCCGTGGGTGTGGATCTGGTCGTCGGCGCTTTCCTTCATCACCGTCAGCATCAGCTGGATCAGGCCGAACAGTTCCAGTCGGGCACGGTCGCGCGGGTCGTCGGGCTCGCAATCGACGGCGCCGAGGTGGCAGTCGAGCGCCTGGCGTGCGATGTCGCGCAATTGCTCCGGATCGTTCCAGTCGATGCCGAGGATCACGCCCTTGGTCTGGATTTCGTGCTCTATGTTGCGCGCTTCGCGGGCGTAGTTTTCGAAGGCACTCATCCGGCGGACTTCGGTTTGCGCGCCGGTTTTTTCGGCGGGGCGGCGCGTGCCGCAAGGAATTTCGCCAGGTAGCGCCCGGTATGGCTGGCCGGATCGGCGGCCACGTCTTCCGGCGTGCCCGTGGCGAGGATGCGGCCGCCGCCGTCGCCACCCTCGGGGCCGAGGTCGACAATCCAGTCGGCGGTCTTGATCACATCCAGGTTGTGTTCGATCACCACGATGGTATTGCCATGGTCGCGCAGCCGGTGCAGCACCGAGAGCAGCATTTCGATGTCCTGGAAATGCAGGCCAGTGGTCGGTTCGTCGAGGATGTAGAGGGTACGCCCGGTGTCGCGCTTGGAAAGCTCGAGCGCCAGCTTGACGCGCTGCGCCTCGCCGCCGGAGAGCGTTGTCGCCGACTGGCCGAGCTGGATGTAGGAGAGGCCGACATCGACCAGGGTCTGCAGCTTGCGCGCCACCACAGGCACCGGGTCGAAGAATTCCCGCGCCTGCTCGACCGTCATTTCCAGCACCTCGTGGATGGTTTTGCCCTTGTAGCGGATTTCGAGGGTTTCGCGGTTGTAGCGCTTGCCATGGCAGACGTCGCAGGGGACGAAGATGTCGGGCAGGAAGTGCATCTCCACCTTGATCATGCCGTCGCCCTGGCAGGCTTCGCAGCGACCGCCCTTGACGTTGAACGAGAAGCGCCCCGGGCTGTAGCCGCGTTCGCGCGCGCTCGGCACGCCGGCGAACAGCTCGCGGATCGGCGTCAGCACGCCGGTGTAGGTGGCAGGATTGGAGCGCGGCGTACGACCGATCGGCGACTGGTCGACGTTGATCACCTTGTCGAAGAATTCCAGGCCCTCGATCTCGCGGTGCGGCGCCGGCTCGACCGCCGAGCCATAGAGGTGGCGCGCGGCGGCGGCGTAGAGCGTGTCGTTGATGAGCGTGCTCTTGCCCGAGCCGGAAACGCCGGTGATGCAGGTAAAGAGGCCCACCGGAATGGCGAGGTCGACGTGCTTGAGGTTGTTGCCGCTGGCTTCCCTGACTTTCAGTTCGCGCAAGGCGTTGGGCGGGGTTCGCGTGGCCGGCGTGGCGATCTCGCGCCGCCCCGCAAGGAAGGCGCCGGTCACCGAGGCCGAATTCGCGGCCACCTGGGCTGGCGTGCCCTCGGCGACGATGCGTCCGCCGTGCTCGCCGGCGCCCGGACCCATGTCCACGATGTAGTCGGCCGACTCGATGGCTTCGAGGTCGTGCTCGACGACGATCACGGTGTTGCCGAGGTCGCGCAGGTGGAAGAGGGTCTTCAGGAGTCGTGTGTTGTCGCGCTGGTGCAGGCCGATGCTGGGCTCGTCCAGCACGTACATGACGCCGGTTAGGCCAGAGCCGATCTGGCTGGCGAGGCGGATGCGCTGCGCCTCGCCGCCGGACAGCGTCTCCGCCGAACGGTCGAGCGACAGGTAGTCAAGTCCGACGTTGATCAGGAAGGAAAGCCGCGAGGTGATCTCTTTGAGGATCTTCTCGCCGACCTGGGCCTTGTGCCCGGTGAGTTGCAGCAGGTTGAAGAAGTCGCGGCAGTGGATCAGCGAGAGTCGGCTGACCTCGGTGACGGTCTTGCCGCCGACGAAGACATGGCGCGCCTCGCGCCGCAGGCGCGCGCCGTTACATTCGGGACAGGGTTTGTTGTTGAGGTATTTGGAAAGCTCCTCGCGCACCGCCAGGCTGTCGGTTTCGCGATAACGGCGTTCGAGGTTGGGGAGGATGCCCTCGAAGGCGTGGGTACGGTCGAAACGGGTGCCTTTTTCGTTGAGGTAGCGGAACTTGATCTGGTCCTTGCCCGAACCCTGCAGCACGATGCGCGTCACTGCCTCGGGGAGCTTTTCGAAGGGCTTGTCGAGATCGAAGCGGTAATGCGCCGCCAAGGACTCCAGCATCTGGAAGTAGAACTGGTTGCGACGGTCCCAACCCTTGATCGCGCCGGCTGCCAGGGAAAGATGCGGATAGGCGACGACACGCGCCGGGTCGAAGAACTGGATCTGGCCGAGGCCGTCGCATTCCGAACAGGCGCCCATCGGGTTGTTGAAGGAGAAGAGGCGCGGCTCGAGTTCCTGCAAGGCATAGTTGCACACCGGGCAGGCAAACCTGGAAGAAAACAGGTGCTCCTTGCCGGTGTCCATTTCCACCGCCAGGGCGCGGCCTTCGGCATGCATCAAGGCCGTTTCGAAACTCTCGGCGAGGCGCTGGCGCATGTCTTCGCGCACCTTGAGCCGGTCCACCACCACGTCGACACTGTGCTTGTGCGTCTTGGCCAGCTTGGGCAAGGCGTCGATGTCATACACGGTGCCATCGACACGCAGGCGGACGAAACCCTGCGCCTTGAGTTCGGCAAAGAGGTCGAGCTGCTCGCCCTTGCGGTTGGCCACCACAGGGGCGAGGATCATCAGCTTGGTGTCCGCCGGCAGCGCCAGCACGTGGTCCACCATCTGCGAAACGCTCTGCGCTTCCAGGGGCAGGTCGTGATCCGGGCAGTGCGGGGTCCCGGCACGAGCGTAGAGCAGGCGCAGGTAGTCGTGGATTTCGGTGACCGTGCCGACCGTCGAGCGGGGGTTGTGGCTGGTGGCCTTCTGCTCGATGGAAATCGCCGGACTGAGGCCCTCGATCAGGTCGACGTCGGGTTTTTCCATCAGCTGCAGGAACTGCCGGGCGTAGGCCGAAAGCGATTCGACGTAGCGGCGCTGGCCTTCTGCGTACAAGGTGTCGAACGCGAGTGAGGACTTACCCGAGCCGGACAGGCCGGTAATGACCGTGAGCTTGTTGCGCGGCAGGTCGAGGTTGATGTTCTTGAGGTTATGCGTTCGCGCGCCGCGAATCTTCAGGTTTTCCATGGTGCAGTTTCGGCTTGGGGAACCGGCAAATATACGCCGCTGCGCGTGCCAAAGCGACCGCCGGTTTTCCTTGGGCGGAATGCCGTGTCGGCAGCGCCGGCGGCAAGGCTTGCGGCTTCCGGTAGTGTCTTGGTGGGGCGATCAGAGTGCGCGCAGTCCGTGGTACAGAATGCTCAGGCCGCCGATCGCGATCAGAACCTCGATGATGGCGATGTGCAGTTTGTGCCCCATGCGCTTTACCAGCAGCGATGCCACCCAGGAGCCGGGCAGCGAAGCCAGCCCGATCAGGCCGCCGAGCAGCACGCCTGAACCGTCGAGCAGGTCGAGCCGGCCGTAGATCAGCGAACGAGTGATGTCGACCACGATGGTGATCAGGGTGTCGGTCGCCAGCACCGCAGTGCCCGTCAGCCCGGCACCCAGCAGCAGCGAGATCAGCACTACGCCCATGCCCGAGGCGATGCCGTTGAGGAAGCCGAACAGGCCGCCGCCGACCGCCAGCCCGGTGCCGCCCAGGTGCAGTTGGTGGGCATGCAGCCAGCGTCGTGCCGGCAGCGCGGCCAGCACCACCATGCCGATCACGATGGAGAGGGGCGCGGGGTCGAGACGGCGATAAAGCAGGGTGCCCGCGACCAGGAACAGCAGCGCCGGGGGTAGTACCAGCCGCACTGCGCGGGCGTCAAAGTCGCGGCGGTAGAACCAGAATCGCCCGCAGTTGATGATGATGCCGGCCAGTGCCAGCAGCGGTACCACGGCCTTGATGCCGAGGATGGGCGTGAGGGTGGCGGTAAGGATGATGCCGGTGCCGAAACCGCCCATGCCGCCGACTATGGCCGAGGCGAATGCAACGGCGGAGACCAGGGCGAGAAGTTCCGGAGCAAGGGGCATGGCCGATCTTAACCCGGCCCCATGACGCCTGCCGGCCAGCCCCCGCAAGGATGCCGAATGGCTATTTTCTCGATTTCGGGAATTGGATGCTGCGGCTTCTACGGATTGAAGCCGTGGCCCACCCTGGCGATACTTGCCAGCCTGGGGTTTGGGTTGATCGACAGTTTCCGCCAGAAGACGCTGCGATCAAGAAGGAGGGAAAGATGTTGAAGGCCATTCCGGAAGCCTTCGCCGGCGGCGGGCATCGCTCGCTGGCGTTGCTGCTCGCCGTGCTGCTGCTGTTCGGATCGCTGATCACCAGTCGTCAGATCGAAGACGACGCCCGCGCATCGATCTGGCGCAATACCGAGCATACCGCTGTCATGATGCAGTCCCTGCTGCGCGATCACGAACAGGCGGCGGCGGAAAAGCTTGCACTGGTCGGCGAAATCCACGCCCGCGACCCGTCCCTTGTCGCCGCCATCGAGACGGATCAGGTGGCAATGCTTGACCGGCGCGCCCAGGCTATCGAGCAGAGTTCGCTGGGCCTGGTGGACGGGGTGGACATCCTCAGTCCCGAAGGCAAACGGCTCTTCGGCAACCACGGCGGGATGCGGGGAAGCCTGCCCGCGGTGTTCGAGATCGCCCGACGCAAGGGCGGCCTGGCCCACGGGATGGACATGCACGAGGATGCCCATCTGCATGTATTCCACGTCAGCCCGGTCTACAGCCAAAGCCGGATCATCGCCTATCTGCTGCTGTCGACCAGCCTCAATGCCAAGCTGGATACGGTGAATGCCCTGCTGCGTCTCGAAACCGAACAGCATGCCGCCCACGGCCAGCCGGGCGACACCGCCTTCGGCATCTTCCGCCTGCGCGGCAAGGCAGAATCAAAACCCAGCCTGGAAGTCAGCGCCGGGGATTTTCCCGTGGCGGAACTGCACCGGATACTCGAACTCGTCGCCAGCGGCGGCGAGCGTGGGGAGATTCCCGGCCATCAGCTGCGCGCCATAAGCCTGCAGGATGCCGCCGGGACCCGGTTTGCTACGGCCGTTCTTGCGCTGGATGTGGATAGCGCCGAAGCGGCGGGTCGCCTCCATGCAAAGAAGATACTGATCCTGATGCTGGCCGGATCGGCCATGGCGGTGACGCTGATCTATATCCTGCTGGAGCGGGCCGCGCGTCGCCAGTGCGAATACACCCGGCGCCTGGCTGCCGCACTGGCGGCAGCGGAGGCCGCAACCCAGGCGAAAAGCGAATTCCTCGCCAACATGAGCCACGAGATCCGCACGCCGATGAATGCCGTGCTCGGATTGACCACGCTGGCCTTGCGCGAGGCGATGCCCGAGAAGCCGCGCGACTATGTGGCGAAGGCGCATTCCGCCGCCGAGCATTTGCTCGGCATCATCAACGACATCCTCGATATCTCCAAGATCGAGGCCGGCAAGCTGGTGGTGGAAGACATCGAATTCGACCTCGATGAAGTCATCGAGCGCGTGGTCGGCCTGGGCGCGACGATGGCCCTGGGCAAGCCCCTGGAGCTGCGGGTCGAGGTCGGCGGCGGATTGCCGCGCCGCATCCGCGGCGACTCGTTGCGCCTGAGCCAGGTATTGAGCAACCTGGTTGGCAACGCGATCAAGTTCACCGAGCGCGGCGAAGTCGTGCTGGCCGTCGCGCCGGCCAGCGAGGTGTCGCCGACTGCCCTGCGATTCTCGGTGCGTGACACCGGCATCGGACTCACCGAGGAGCAGATCGGGCGACTGTTCTACGCCTTTGCCCAGGCCGATACCTCGTCTACGCGCAAGTACGGAGGCACCGGGCTGGGGCTCGTGATCTGCCGGCGGCTGGTGGCCCTGATGGGCGGCGAAGTCCGCGTCAGCAGTACGCCGGGGCAGGGGAGCGAGTTTTACTTCATCCTGGATCCGGCATGGGCCGCTCACTTCGAGCCCGAGCCGGCGCTGGCTGGCGTCGCGGTTCGCATTGGCGAAGCCGATCCGGGGCTGGCGGCACAGTTATCCGGCTTGATCGCCGGCATCGGCGGCCGACCGGTTGGCCGCGGCGAAACCCCGCAGCTCATGATCGCGGGCAGTGAGGCCGAAGCCCGGCAGATGCTGGCAGCGGTTGCCGGGGTGCCCGTCTTGCTCATCGCGCCTTTCGGCACCGAACTGGGCATGCGCTCGACGCGCGTCCAGGTTCTGCATCGGCCGGTCACGCGGCGCGGCCTGGAGCAAACCCTGGTCCGCATCCTGTCCGGCGGTACGGTCCTGTCGCCGAACGACGGGCTTGCCGCTGCGCGGCCCGACTTCAGTGGCGCGCGCATTCTGCTGGCGGAAGACAATCCATTGAACCAGTTCGTCGCCGCCGACCAGATCGCGCTGACAGGGGCGACGCTGGTCATCGTGAACAACGGACGCGAGGCCGTGGCGGCGGTGGAGCGCGAACGCTGGGACCTGGTTTTGATGGACATCCAGATGCCCGAAATGGATGGCATCGAGGCCAGTCGCTCGATTCGCACGCGGCGCACGGCAGACGAGTTGCCCATCATCGCCATGACCGCGCATGCGTTGGCGGAGGAAAGGGAGCGCTGCCTGGCCGCGGGAATGAACGATTTCGTCACCAAGCCGGTGGATTTCCCCACCCTCATGAGCCGCATCGAACGCTGGCTGAAGCCTCTTGAGGCCCGCCGCGCAGTGTCGCCGGCGCCGACTCTTGCGGCGACGCGCGAAGGCCTCGATCACATCGACGAGGATCTCGCCCTGCGCTATGCGATGGGCGAGACGGAGCGCATGATCGCGGTGATTCGCCAGTTCCTAGAGCATTACCGGGACATGCCGGAGATCCTGCGCGACCAGGCGCGCGGCAACGACCGGGAAAGCTTGCGGGCGATAGCCCACAAGCTGAAGGGAAGTTCGCCCTACGTCGGGGCCGAACGCTTCGGCGGATTTGCCGCCCACGTCGAGCGGGCGGTCACCGTCGAGCATGAGGACTGGCAGGAGCAGGTTCATCATCTGGCCGATGCGCTGGATGTCCTTACCGGAAAGCTGGCTGCAATGATCGCCGACTGAGGCGACGCGGAGTCGTGGCAGGGTAGGGGGTCGCCGCCCGGCAGGCCGCCGTGGCGGCGGAGGTGGGGGCGGAGGTGGGGGCGGAGGTGGGGGCCGGGCGGTGGCGACGGTCGCTCATTCGTGGTCTAATGTCCGCCCCGCGCCGGAGCCTCCGCGCCCGGTCCCGACGAGCGAACCCATGCTTTCCCCCACACCCGATGCCATGAGCCGCGAAGAAATTCGCGCTGGCGCCTCGCTGGCGTCGATATTCGCGCTGCGCATGCTGGGCTTGTTCCTGATCCTTCCGGTGTTCGCCATCCATGCCCAGGGCATCCCTGGCGGCGACAACCTGACCCTGGTCGGCATCGCACTGGGCGCCTACGGCCTGACCCAGGCAATGTTCCAGATCCCGTTCGGCATGGCGGCCGACACCTACGGGCGCAAGAAGGTGATTGTGCTGGGATTGGTCCTGTTCGCCTTCGGCTCAGCGGTCGCGGCGCTGGCTGCGGACATCTGGTGGTCGATCCTCGGTCGCGTGCTGCAGGGCGCCGGCGCCATTTCGGCGGCGGTCACCGCGCTGGCCGCCGACCTGACGCGCGAACAGCACCGTACCAAGGTGATGGCCATGATCGGCTCCTCGATCGGCCTGATGTTTGCGCTTTCCCTCGTGGCTGCGCCGGCACTCTATGCGGCGATCGGCATGGCCGGGATTTTCTGGCTGACGGCCATCCTCGCGCTGGCGGCGATCGGTCTGGTGACCCATGTCGTGCCGCCGGCGCCGCCCCTGCCGCCGGGGCCGAAGCCCGCGTTTCGCGAGGTGATGTTCAACCCCAGCCTGCTGCGCCTGAATCTCGGCATATTTACCCTGCATGCCGTGCAGATGGCCATGTTCGTTGTCGTTCCCGGCTTGCTGGTGCGTTACGGCGACATGCCGGTGGCCAGCCACTGGAAGGTTTACCTGCCGGCGGTGCTGGCCTCCTTCGTGCTGATGGTGCCGGCGATCGTGGTCGCGGAAAAGCGTAACAAGGTGCAGCCGGTTTTTGTCGGCGCCGTGGTCCTGTTGCTGCTCACCCTGCTGGCGATGTGGGCCGGCAGCACAAGTTTCCTGGTCATCTCCGGTGGCCTGCTGAGCTTCTTCGTCGCCTTCAACATCCTGGAAGCCATGCTACCCTCGCTGATTTCGCGCATTGCGCCGGCGCGGGCCAAGGGCGCGGCACTGGGCATCTACAACACCACCCAGGCGCTTGGCCTGTTCGTCGGCGGCGCCCTGGGCGGCTGGCTGGTGCAGCATTTCGATGCCGCGGCAGTATTCATGTGCGATGTCCTGATGGTGCTGGTCTGGCTGGTGGCGGCGTTGAGCATGCCACCGCTGCCGGCGCGACGAAGCGCGACAACGGCATCGGCATCGGCGTCGTCTGGCCATGGCATACTTGAGACTAAATCCTGAGGGGAGAAACGACAATGGCTTCGGTAAATAAGGTGATCCTGGTGGGCAATCTCGGCGCGGACCCGGAAATCCGCTACCTGCCAAGCGGCGAGGCTGTCGCCAACCTGCGTCTGGCCACGACCGACACCTGGAAGGACAAGGACGGCAACAAGCAGGAGGCCACCGAGTGGCATCGTGTCAGCTATTTCGGCCGTCAGGCCGAGGTCTGCGGCCAGTACCTGAAGAAGGGCTCGCAGATCTACGTCGAAGGCTCCATCCGCACCCGCAAGTGGCAGGACAAGGAAGGCCAGGACCGCTACTCGACCGAGATTCGCGGCGACCGCATGCAGATGCTGGGCGGCCGCCAGGGCATGGGTGACGCGCCACCCCGAGACAGCGGTGGCGGCGCCAGCCGCCCGGCACCGGCGGCCCAGCCGGCCGGTGGCGGCTTCAATGATTTCGAGGACGACATTCCGTTCTGAGTTCGTCACCGCGGCGACGGGCAGGCGAATGATGCCGCGCTGCGGGCAAGGTCAAGCCCATGCCTGAAAAGCTGAAACTGCTGTCCTGGCGCGATTTCCTCACCATCGCGCTGCCTTCCTTACTGCTCCTGATCGGCGCCTTCTGGCTGGCTGCGCAGTTCGTCAAGCCGGCACCCCCCGATACCCTGGTGATAGGCACCGGCGGCGAGGGTGGGGCGTATCAGAGCTTTTCCGCCCGCTACCGCGACGTGCTGGAGCGCTACGGCATCAAGCTGGTCGAAAAGCCCTCGGCCGGGTCTACCGAAAACCTGGCCCGCCTGCGCGATCCGGAATTCGCGATCGATGTCGCATTCATACAGGGCGGTACCGCACGCCTGATGGCTGACGACAGCCTCTACACCCTGGGCGACATCTATCACGAGCCGCTGTGGATCTTCTATCGCGAAGCCTCGCTGCGCCATGCCGACAAGCTGCTCGACCTCAAGGGCAAGCGCATCGCCGTGGGCGGTCCCGGCAGTGGCACCAACCACCTGGCGACCGCCTTGCTCGAGGCAAACGAAATCAATGCCAAGAACGCCAGCCTGATCCAGGTTGGCGGCATGGCGGTGCTGGAGCGCTTCGAAAAAGGCGAAGTCGACGCGGCCTTCGTGGTCGGGCCGACACAGTCGTCACTGGTCTGGTCCTTGTTATATACGCCAGGCATCCGCCTGATGAGCCTGGCCCATGCTGAGGCCTATACCCGCCGACTGCCTTACCTGGCCCATCTGGTGTTGCCGCGCGGCGCCATCGACCTGACGCAGGAGATCCCGGCCCAGGACACGCACCTGGTGTCGCCGATGGCGACGTTGCTGGTGCGCGAGGAAACCCATCCGGCATTGATCGACCTGCTGATGCAGGCCACTGCCGAGGTGCACGGCGAGGCGGGCGCCTTCCAGCGGCCGCGGGAATTTCCCCGGCCCGGGCACAGCGAATTTCCGCTCTCCAAGGAAGCAGAGCGTTACTACAAGTCCGGCAAGCCCTTCCTGCAACGCTACCTGCCGTTCTGGGCGGCGACCCTGATCGACCGCATGGTGGTGATGATCGTGCCGTTGCTGGCGGTACTGGTGCCGCTGTTCAAGTTCGCGCCGATGATCTACGGCTGGCGGGTGCGGTCGCGCATCTACCGGCGCTACGGCGAACTGAAGTTCCTCGAGAACCAGGTGGGCGAGAACCCCACGGCACATAGCCGCGCCGAATGGCTGGCGCGCCTCGAAGCCATCGAGCGCGATGCCAGCCGCATCCGCACGCCGCTGAACTTTTCCGACATGCTGTACACGCTGCGCGCCCACATCGATCTGGTGCGCGACGTCATTCTGCGCAAGACACAGGCCTGAGCCGATCGTGGCGCCGTATCGCCGGCGCCGACTTTCGAGATCTAGAGCCGGCGGATTTTTTCCAGCAGGGCGGTGGTCGAGCGCTGGTGGATGAAGGGGATGGAATGCACGCTGCCGCCCCAGCCGGTGACTTCCGTATAGCCGACAATCTTCTCCACGGGCCAGTCGCCGCCCTTGACCAGCACGTCGGGGTGGCAGTCGTGGATGCGTGCGATCGGCGTGTCCTCGTCGAACCAGGTCACCAGTGACACGCATTCCAGTGCCGCCAGCAGCGCCATGCGGTCGGCAAGGGAGTTTACCGGCCGATCGTCGCCCTTGCCCAGGCGCCGCACCGAGGCATCGGAATTGGCGGCGACGATCAGCGCGGCGCCGAGCGATCGGGCCTGCGCCAGGTAGGTGGCATGGCCCCGATGCAGGATGTCGAAGCAGCCATTGGTAAACACCAGCGGGCGCGGCAGTTCGGCAATGCGGGCGGCCAGGTTTTCAGGGGCGACGATCTTGGCCTCGAAGGCCGGCGGAGCATAGGTCAAGGAGACTTGTCCTTACTTGACCGGCGCAGGTTTGGCTTCGGGTGCCGGTGCCGGGCGATTGTCGAGTGATCGGGCCTGCTCCGGGCTGACGATCTCGAAGACGCGCACGACCTTTTGCACACCGCCCGTGGTGCGTGCGATTTCCACGGCGTCGTTGGCTTCGGCCTGGGTCACGAGTCCGAGTAGGAACACCACGCCGGCTTCGGTGACGACCTTGACATGGTTGGCCGAGAACTTGTTGGCATCGACGAAACGGGCCTTGACCTTGGAGGTCAGGTAGGTGTCGTTGCTGCGCCCGCCCAGGCTGGACGGCCCGGCGATGGCCAGCTCATTGCTGATCGATTTGACGTTGGGCACGGCGGAGGCAAGCTTCTCGATGTCAGCCTTGATTTCGGCGCTGGGCGCCTCGCCGGTCAGCAACAGCATGCGGTTGTAGCTGGTGACATTGACATGCACCTTGTCGCGATATTTTTCATCGATCCGGTTGCCGGCGCGCAGCTCGATGCCCTGGTCGGTGGCGTTGGTCTCCAGATTGCGGCGATCGGTTAGCGCCAGCGCGCCGGCACCGACGCCGACCGCCGCGGCACCGAAGCAACCGGCCAGGATCGGGACGGCCAGGGCGATTGCGACCAGGTTGCGCAGCGGTTGGCGGAAAGCGGATTTGATGTTCATGCGGTTTCTCCCAGTATCAGGGCATCGATGCCGTCGCACAGGCAGTGGATGGTGAGCAGGTGGACTTCCTGGATGCGCGCCGTGCGCTCGGCCGGCACGCAGAGGTGAATGTCGGTCGGGGCGAGCAGCGCCGTCATCTTGCCGCCCTGCTTGCCAGTGAGCGCAACCACGGTAATGCTTTTCGCATGGGCCGTGTGGATGGCCTCGATGACGTTGGGCGAGTTGCCCGAGGTCGAGATCGCCAGCAGCACGTCGCCCGGTTTCCCCAGTGCCTGTACCTGCTTGGCGAAAACGTCTTCGTAGCGGTAGTCGTTGGCGATCGAGGTCAGGGTCGAGGTGTCGGTGGTCAGGGCGACGGCCGCCAGCGGCGGGCGCTCCTTCTCGAAGCGGTTCAGCAATTCGGCGGCGAAGTGCTGCGAATCGGCCGCCGAGCCGCCGTTGCCGCAGGTCATCACCTTGCCGCCGGCATTGAGGCTGGCGACCATGGCGCGTACGGCGGCCTCTATCGGGGCGGCCATGGCGGCGAGCGCGGCCTGCTTGGTTTGGGCACTGTCGGTGAATTGCTGCTGGATGCGTGAGGCGAGGGTCATGAAACTTCCAGAAAAGGGATTGCAGACAAAAGGATAGCCTCCCAAACCGGCCCAGCGAGCCGTGAATAAGAGGCTTAGAGGACGACAAATACTTCGATCAGCATTCTCTGCCAGGGGTTCCGGTGCTGGCGAAGTTTCGCGATCCGGGCGTCAACTTTGTCACCATTATCCATCGCTGCGGCGACTGCCCGGTTTTCCTTGCGCGGCAGGTAGCCCAGCTTGCGACCGCGCCATTCAACCCGCACGGCATTGGCGTCGTAGTCGTTTTGCGGTTCGCGCACCAGGTCCAGCCGGTCGCCTTCGCGCAGCTCGGGCCACAGGTCTTCGCCAGCGTGGTACTTGAAGCCCGCCAGCGGCGAGCTTTGCACCAGGATGCGTACCTCGCCGGCATTGGCCATGCCCAGCCAGAGCGCGCAGAGCAGGGCAAGAAGTTCAATCGGCCGCAAACGCATCGCGCAGCCACTCAAGTTTTTCACCCTGCGGGCCGTCGATCAGCACGCAGTCGAAGCGGCAGGGGCGTTCGCCATGGCGGACCAGCCAGTGGCGGGCCGCCAGCACCAGCCGGGCGCGCTTGGCGGCGGTGATGCTGGCGCCGGCACCGCCGTAGTCGGAACGGGTGCGGCTCCTGACCTCGACGAACACCGTCATGGCACCGTCCTGGCAGATCAGGTCGATCTCGCCGCCCCGCACGCGGAAGTTGCGTTCGATCAGCCGCAGGCCGCGCGCCTGCAGGTGCTCCGCGGCGCGTTGTTCGCCTGCCGCGCCTTTGGCTTGTCGCTTGTTCATGCAAGAATGCCGCCCATGGAAGCCGCATTGTATGTCGTCGCCACCCCGATCGGAAATCTCGATGACATAAGCCTGCGCGCGCTGCGCATCCTGGGCGAGGTCGATCTGGTGGCCTGTGAAGATACCCGCCATGCGCGGCAACTGCTCGATCACCATGGCATCAAGGCGAGCACCCTCGCGCTGCACCAGCACAACGAAAACCAGGCGGCGCACAAGCTGGTCGAGCAGCTCGCCGCCGGCAGGCGCGTGGCCTTGATTTCCGACGCCGGCACGCCGGGGGTTTCCGACCCCGGGGCGCGTGCCGTCGCTGCCGTGCGGCGCGCCGGCTTCAAGGTGGTCCCGGTGCCCGGCGCCAATGCGGCGGTCGCTGCGCTGTCGGCCGCCGGTCTGCCCGATCCGCGCTTCCTCTTCGTCGGGTTCCTGCCGGCAAAAGTCGGCGCCCGCAGGACGGCGATTACGGAACTGGCGGCGATCGAGGCGACGCTGGTGTTCCATGAAGCGCCGCACCGGGTGCGCGAAACCGTTGCCGATTTGGCCGAGCTGCTGGATCCGCAACGCAGCATCGTCATCGCCCGCGAGCTGACCAAGCTCTTCGAGCAGATCGAGGTCATGCCGCTGGCCGAGGCGCCGGCCTGGCTGGCGGCGGATGCCAATCGCGAGCGCGGCGAATTCGTGTTGCTGGTGTCGGCGCCACCGCCGCGGCAGGGGATGGATGCCGAAGCCGAGCGGGTGTTGAAGACCCTGCTGGCCGAGCTGCCGGTAAAGCAGGCGGCCAAGCTCGCCGCCGAAATCACCGGCCAGCCGAAGAACGCGCTGTATGCCAGGGCCCTGGAGCTCAAAGGCGACTAGAGGCCGACCGGGGGGGCCACCGTAGGGCGGCTCGTATAATCCGGCGATGGACTCGATAACCCTTACCCGCCCCGACGACTGGCACCTGCACCTGCGCGATGGCGCGGCGCTGGCAGCCGTACTGCCCGACACCGCACGCCGCTTCGCCCGTGCCATTGTCATGCCCAACCTGAAGCCGCCGGTGACCACGGTGGCGCTGGCCGCCGCCTACCGCGAGCGCATCCTCGCCGCGTTGCCGGCCGGGTTGGACTTCCAGCCTTTGATGACGCTCTACCTCACCGACAACATGGCTCCGGCAGAGATCGACGCCGCCCGGGCCAGCGGTTTCGTCCACGCGGTGAAGCTGTATCCGGCCGGAGCAACGACCAATTCCGATGCCGGTGTCAGCGACCTCCGGCGCTGTGCCGCCACGCTGGCGCGCATGGAAAAGCTCGGCCTGCCGCTGCTGGTGCATGGCGAGGTCACCGATCCGGCCGTCGATGTGTTCGACCGCGAAGCGGTGTTCATCGACACCGTGCTGGCACCACTGCTGCGCGACTTCCCGGCGCTGAAGCTGGTGCTGGAGCACATCACCACCCGGGACGGCGTCGATTTCGTCAAGGCGTGCGGGGCCAATGTCGCCGGCACGCTGACGGCGCACCATCTGCTGCTCAACCGCAATGCCATCTTCGCCGGCGGCATCCGCCCGCACCACTATTGCCTGCCGGTGCTGAAGCGCGAAACCCACCGCCAGGCGCTGCTCGCCGCCGCAGTTTCCGGCAATCCGAAATTCTTCCTCGGCACCGATTCGGCGCCGCACGCGCAAAGCACCAAGGAGGCCGCCTGCGGCTGCGCCGGCTGCTACACGGCCAATGCCGGCATCGAGCTGTACGCCGAGGCTTTCGATGCCGCCGGCGCGCTGCACACGCTGGAAGCCTTCGCCAGCTTCAACGGCCCCGCCTTCTACGGCCTGCCGCGCAATGCCGGAACGATTACGCTGCAGCGCGAGGCGCAGGTGGTTCCGGCCAGCCTCGACTATTTGCCCGGCGACCGGCTGGTGCCCTTGCGCGCGGGCGAAACCGTGGCCTGGCGACTGGCCTGATCGCCGCGCCTTTGGGGTTCGACGGCCTGAACCTGCATCCGCTGTCGGAGTTCCTTGCTCCTTGGCTGCGGGATGGCGTTCCCGATCTTGCCGCCCTGAATCGCCTCGCCGCCGCACGCGGCATCCGGACCGGCGGCGGCGCGCCGCTGTGCTTTGTTTCTCCCGCCGAGGATGGCGAGTCTTACGAGGAGCGCGCCTACCATCGCGGGGAAGTCGCGACGCGCGTCGACAACCGCCACGATCTCTTCAATGCACTGATCTGGCTCGCCTTCCCGCGCAGCAAGGCAGCGATAAATCGGCGGCATCACGAGGCGCTGCTGGCGGCGCGCGCCGCCGGCAGCGACGTGCGCGGTCCGCTGCGCGATGCCCTGACCCAGTTCGACGAATGCGGCGTCATCGTCACCGGAACGGCGCCCGAACTCTGGCTCCGGCTACGCGACCATTGCTGGCGCGAGGTCTTCGTCCTGCGTCGCGCCGAACTGCTGCGTACGACGCGCTTCGTTGTCTTCGGCCACGCCAGCCATGACCTGCTGGGCGAACCTTTTGTCGGCCTTTGCGGCAAGGCGCTGTTCATCGACGTCGATGCCACCTGGCTGGATCTGTCGGCGGAGGCCGCATTGGCGGAACTCGATACGCGGCTGGCAGCGCGGCTTGAAACAGGCGAGTTCGCTCCAAGCGATTGGCAACCGCTGCCGCTGCTCGGCATTCCCGGCGCCACGCCGGAGAACGAGGATCCCGCCTACTACGACGATACGCGGCAGTTCCGCCCGCCGCGTAGAATGGCGGCGGGAAGTTCGCCAGGCAACCGCTGATCGCGCAAGCGATTGGAGGAAAGTCCGGGCTCCACAGGGCAGGATGCCGGCTAACGGCCGGGCGCTATAAGTCGTGCGATGCAAGTCGGACGATGAAGGCGACGGAAAGTGCAACAGAAAGATACCGCCCAAGTTCGCAAGAACCGGCAAGGGTGAAATGGCGAGGTAAGAGCTCACCGCGGACGTGGCAACACGGACGGCACGGCAAACCCCATCCGGAGCAAGGCCAAATAGGGGAGCATTGGCGCGGCCCGCGTCGCTCCCGGGTAGGCTGCTAGAGGCCGTCGGTAACGGCGGTCCCAGAGGAATGGTTGCCCACGACAGAACCCGGCTTATCGGCGGACTTCCCACCCATCGCGGAGCGATGGGTGGGAATTGCTTTGGATGCACTATCCTCCCGGCCCCATTTACAGGAAAGGGAGTGACCAAGTCAGGCCGCCTGCGGCGGCAGAGGAAAACTTAAAGTCGGCGCTGGTTAGACGGTGAATTAGCGCACCAGCAGCACGGGTACCTTGGCGTGATGCGCCAGCTTCATTGCCACCGAGCCGAGCAGGGTGCCCGTGAGGCCGCTGTGGCCGCGGGTGCCGATCACGATCTGGTCGCAGGCATGGCTGGCGGCAAATTCGGTGATGGCGCTTGCCGGATCGCCGATCAGCACGTGCAGCGTCGGCGCCAGGCCGGCGGCGGTAAGCTCGTCGCGCGCAGCGGCCAGTGCCTTCATGCCGTTTTCAAGATGGAATTCCTTGATCGTATCGGCGTTGATGAAACGGCCGATGTCGTTGGGCAGCAAGGCCTGGACATTGATCAGGTGAAGTTCGGGCAACTCGCGCAAGTCCCTGACGTGGGTGGCCACCCAGCGCGCGGCATGCAGCGAATTTTCCGAGCCGTCGATCGGCAGCAGCCATTTTTGGGTCATGTTCAGCCTTTCGATGAATCCGTGATTTCGACGGCGGCGGGCGGCGTGGCGCGCGCGGCCAGCCACTTGCCGATGGCCACGACCAGGATCGCGCCGAGCACGGCGGCGATGGTCTTGGCATAGGGAATGCCGGCCAGCAGATCTTTCGGCAGCGCCGGGTCGGTGACGATCATGCCGCCGCCGATCCAGCCCAGCAGGGCGCCGCCAGCGGTGATCACCACGGGATAGCGGTCCATCAGCTTCAATACCAGCTGGCTGCCCCAGACCACGATGGGGATCGAGACGAGGATGCCGAACACCACCAGCAGCATGCTGCCGTTGGCGGCGCCGGCCACGGCGATCACGTTGTCCAGGCTCATCACTGCGTCGGCGACGATGATGGTCTTGATCGCACCGGCCAGCGAGGTCGAGGCCTCGACGTTGTCGTGGCCATCGTCCTCGGGCAGCAGCAGCTTGACCCCGATCCAGAACAGCAGCAGGGCGCCGACCACCTTGAGCCAGGGAATCGAGAGCAGTTGCAGGGCGAAGAAGATCAGCACGATGCGCAGGCCAATGGCACCCACCACGCCCCAAAAAATGCCTTTGTTACGTTGCTCGTCGGGCAGCTTGCGGCAGGCCAGGGCAATCACCACGGCATTGTCGCCGCCGAGCAGGATGTCGATCAGGATGATCTGGGCAACGGCGATCCAGAAGGCGGCAGTGGAGATGTCCAGCATGGTGGCGAAAGGGGTTCTGGGGTTGAGTCGGGGCGGAGTTTAGCGCGAGCGTGCGCTGCGCGCCTTGGGTGGTGGCTCGGGCGTGCGATCCAGGTCGAGGGCCAGCTTGATGCCGAGCCGCCCCGCGGTACCCCGGAGGTGTTCCTGGGCGAAGCGCCGCGCCGCTTCGGGATCGGCTTGCGCGATTGCCTCGAACAGCGCGCGATGCTCGCGCTGCGCCTCCTCGGGATGCGCCAGCTGGCGGCGCGTGCCGTGCCAGGCCAGCTTGCGCGAATCGGAGAAATGGCGGCCGAGGAACTCGACCAGGCGCCCGATGTAGGCGTTGCGCGTCGCCCGCGCCATGGCGATGTGGAAATTGTCGTCGGCCTCCGCGCCGTCGCTGCCGGATTCGATGGCCGCTTCCATGGCGTCGAGGTGAGTGGCCATGGCCTTGAGGTCGGCCGCCTTGCGGCGCCGGGCGGCGAGCGCCGCTACCGCGCTTTCGACCATCACGCGCAGTTCGAAGATGTCGCGCAGCTCGCCGAGCTCCGGTCCTGCGCCTTTCCAGAAGCGGAGGTTGATCGCCTTGGGGGCTTCGACGACGAAGGCTCCCGAGCCCTGCCGGGTTTCGATCAGGCCGTCGGCCTTGAGCCGGGCGATGGCTTCGCGCACTACCGCGCGGCTGACGCCGAAAGCCTCGCCGAGCGCCTTTTCCGTCGGCAGTCGGTCGCCGGGACGCAGGTCGCCACGTGAAATGCGGCGCTGCAGGTCGCCGGATACCTCTTCGGATAGCCTCAGCGGCCGGGTAATCCGGCTCAATTCTCCACTGGCGTCGGCGGGGCTGGGCTTGGTGGCGGGCATGGGAAAACGAGTCGTGTTGTCTTATTGTCAGACAAATTCCGTTTCTGGTAAAGTGGCCGGGTCGATTTCGGTGTCCCTCGCCGGACACCAGGACAGCCAGCCGCACGGAAGCCAGATTCCGGCGGCGGACAAACCCAAACAACTACTGGAGGAGACACCATGTCCGACACCAAACAGCAGCAGCCTTCACGCCGCAAATTCCTCGCCGCCGCCGCCACCGGTACCGCCGGTGCGGTCGCCGCCGGCTTCCCGATGATCTCGGTGGCCCAGTCGCCGATCACCATGCGCTGGCAATCGACCTGGCCGGCGAAGGACATCTTCCACGAATACGCGCTCGATTTCGCCAAGAAGGTGAACGACATGTCGGGTGGTCGCCTCAAGATCGAAGTGCTGCCGGCCGGTGCCGTGGTCAAGGCCTTCGAACTGCTTGACGCGGTGTCCAAGGGCACGTTGGACGGAGGTCATGGCGTGGTCGCCTACTGGTACGGCAAGAATTCGGCCGTGGCGCTGTGGGGCTCCGGCCCGGCCTTCGGCATGGACCCGAACATGGTGCTGGCATGGCACAACTATGGCGGCGGCAAGGAAATGCTGGCCGACATCTACAAGGGCCTCAACCTCGACGTGCAGTCCTTCCTCTACGGGCCGATGCCGACCCAGCCCTTCGGTTGGTTCAAGAAGCCGATCACCAAGGTGGCCGACATCAAGGGCATGAAGTTCCGTACGGTGGGCCTTGCCGTCGACATGTACAAGGACATGGGCCTGGCGGTGAATCCGCTGCCCGGCGGCGAAATCGTTCCCGCCCTGGATCGTGGCCTGATCGATGCCGCCGAGTTCAACAACGCCTCCAGCGACCGACTGCTCGGCTTCCCCGACGTGACCAAGCACTGCATGCTGCAAAGTTTCCACCAGTGCTCGGAGCAGTTCGAGATCCTGTTCAACAAGAAGCGCTACGACGCCCTGCCTGCGGACATGAAGTCCATCATCGACTACGCCGTGCAGGCCGCCTCGGCCGACATGAGCTGGAAGGCGATCGACCGCTATTCCAAGGACTACATCGAGATGCAGGAGAAGCAGGGCATCAAGTTCTGGAAGACGCCGGACCCGATCCTGCGCGCCCAGCTTGAATCCTGGGACAAGATCATCGCCGCCAAGGGCGCCGAGAACCCGGCCTTCAAGAAGGTGCTCGACTCGATGCGCGACTTTGCCAAACGGTCCTGCCGCTGGCAGAACGACACCATGGTCGACTACAAGATGGCCTACAACCATTTCTTCGCCGCCAAGAAGGCGCCGGCGAAGAAGGGCTGATCGGCAGGCAAGCGCGGCCGCCGGGCGGACAGCCGGCGGCCGCTTTTTCATTTGACGGGGGACGTCAATGCAAAAGGCATTGTTGTGGGTGGATCGGGCGTCCACACTGGCCGGCCAGGTATTTTCCTGGTCCATCGTGGTACTGACCGCACTGATTTCGTGGGAGGTTTTCTCGCGCTACGTGTTCAACACTCCGCACGCTTGGGTGCAGGACGCCCAGATCATGCTCTACGGCGTGCTGTTCATGATGGCGGGCGCCTACACCCTGTCCAAGGAGGGCCACGTTCGCGGCGACGTCCTCTACAGCTTCTTCGAGCCGCGCACCCAGGCGATCTGGGATCTGGTGCTCTACATCGTATTCTTCCTGCCCGGCATCTTCGCCCTCTCCTATGCCGGCTGGATCTATGCCAATGAGTCGCTGGCGATCCGCGAGCAGACCTTCTCGCCCGAGCCGCTGCCGCTCTATCCCTTCAAGTTCGTGATCCCGGCCGCGGGATTCGGCCTGATGCTGCAAGGCATCGTCGAGATCATCCGCTGCGTGATCTGCATTCGCGACGGCGAATGGCCGTCGCGCGAACATGACGTCGAGGAAGTCGACGTCGAAAAGCTCAAGGAAATGGTGCACGTCAAGGACGAGGACATCGCCGCGCTGGACAAGTTCGTCGTCGCCCAGGAAGCCGCCCACCACCAACACGACGGGGCGGCGAAATGAAGATCAAGAAGGACCTGTATTTCGGCTTCAGCCTGATGGCGGCGATCCTGCTTACCACCGCCATCTTCATGCCCTGGGGCAATCTCAGCAACGGCCACCTTGGCCTGTTGATGCTGTCGCTGGTGGTGGTGGCGATCATGCTCGGATTTCCCACCGCCTTCACGCTGATGGGCATGGGCGTGATCTTCGCCTGGTTTGCCTATCGCAGCGGCAACCCCGACATCGCCGTACGGCAGACCCTGGACCTGATGGTGCAGCGCGCCTATGCGGTGATGAGCAACGACGTGCTGATCTCGATCCCGCTGTTCGTCTTCATGGGCTACCTGGTCGAACGCGCCAACCTGATCGCCAAACTGTTCCGCTCGCTGGAACTGGCGCTGGCCAGGGTACCCGGCTCTCTGGCGGTGGCGACCCTGGTCACCTGCGCCATCTTCGCCACCGCCACCGGCATCGTCGGCGCGGTGGTGACGCTGATGGGCCTGCTGGCCTTCCCGGCAATGCTCAAGTCCGGCTATGACGTGAAGATCTCGGCGGGCGTGATCACCGCCGGCGGCTGCCTCGGCATCCTGATCCCGCCGTCGGTGATGTTGATCGTGTATGGCGCCACCGCCGGGGTGTCGGTGGTGCAGCTCTATGCCGGCGCCTTCTTCCCCGGGATCATGCTGGCCGGCCTGTACATTGTTTATGTGATCGTGGTGGCCAAGCTCAAGCCGCACCTGGCGCCGCCGCTGTCGATGGAAGAGCGCCACATCGACCTGCCGCCGACGACGGCAAAGATTCGCGACGCGGTGAGCCACCGCGTCATCCCGGGCTTGATCGGCGCGCTGAAGGGCTCGCGCAACCTCGGCATCGGCGGCGGCGAGATCGCCAAGCAGGGCTTTGTCGCGCTGCTGCCGGCGATCACCCTGGTGCTGTTCCTCGGCGTCATGTGGCACGTCGCGACCAAGCCCGAAGCCAAGGTGGAAACCGCCGGCCTGGTGGAAATGGGCGGTGCTGTGGAAGAAGCCGACGCCGCCGCGGCCGAAGGGGGAGCGCAGGAACCCAAGGCCGAGGGCGTGGCGGAACCGAAGGAGGAGGCCGAGGGCGTCAAGGAGCCCCCCGAGGATCAAGCCGACGGCGTCAAGGAACCTCCGGCCGAAGGAGTCAAGGAGCCGCCGCAGGACGGTGTCAAGGAGCCGCCGGCGGAAGGCGCCAAGGAGCCTTCCGCGGCCAAGGACGCCGTCGCCGAACCCGCCAGGACCTCGGCGCCGCCGGCTGCGGTTGCCGTGCCGCCTGCGCCGGCCGCCGAAGAGCAGGAGCGCCTGCCGATTCCGACCTGGTACTGGATCCTGGCCGGCGTCAGCCTGGCTGCCGCGGTCGGCTTCTATGCCATCTTCACCTTCGTCCGGCTCGAAGTCTTCAAGATGCTGTTGTCCTCGTTCTTCCCGCTGGCAGTCATGATCCTTGCCGTGCTGGGCAGCATCGTCTTCGGCCTGGCGACACCGACCGAAGCGGCGGCCATCGGTTCCGCCGGCGGCTTCGTGCTGGCGGCCGCCTACAAGCAGCTGAACTTCGGCGTGATCAAGGAGTCGGTGTTCCTTACCGCCAAAACCTCGGCCATGGTTTGCTGGCTGTTCGTTGGGTCCTCGATCTTCTCGGCCGCCTTCGCCCTGCTCGGCGGCCAGGAACTGGTGGAGAAGTGGGTGCTGTCGATGAACCTGACGCCGCTGCAGTTCATGCTGCTCAGCCAGTTCATCATCTTCATCCTTGGCTGGCCGCTGGAATGGACCGAGATCATCGTCATCTTCATGCCGATTTTCATTCCGCTGCTGGCGCACTTCCACATCGATCCGCTGTTTTTCGGCCTGCTGGTGGCGCTCAACCTGCAGACGGCCTTCCTCTCGCCACCGGTGGCGATGGCGGCCTTCTACCTCAAGGGCGTGTCGCCACCGCACGTGACGCTGAACCAGATCTTTGCCGGCATGCTGCCCTTCATGGGCATCCAGGTCGTGGCGCTGGCCTTGCTCTACATCTTCCCCGACATCGGCATGTGGCTGCCCAGGGTGCTGTATGGCAACTAAGCCGAGGATACTGGTGGCGCGGGAGGTGTTTCCCGAGGTCATCGATTACCTGCGTCCGCATTTCGAGGTCGACGACAACCAGGCCGATGTCATTCTCGGGGTCGAAGGGCTGAAGCAGCGGCTGGCCGACAAGGTTGGGGTGATGAGCGCGGTCAGCGATCCCATCAGTGCCGAGGTGATCGCTGCCGCGCCGCAGCTCAAGGCAGTTTGCAATTTCGCCGTCGGTTACAACAACATCGACCTTGCCGCCTGCACCCGCGCCGGCATCCTGGCGACCAACACGCCGGGCGTGCTCGACGAGACCACGGCCGACCTGGCCTGGGCCCTGCTGATGGCCACGGCGCGTCACATCCAGACCTCCGAGCACTGGCTTCGCGCCGGGCACTGGAAGGGCTTCAAGATGACCGACTGGCTGGGCAGCGACGTGAATCACGCGACGCTGGGCATCCTCGGCATGGGGCGCATCGGCCAGGCCGTGGCGCGGCGTGCGCTGGGCTTCGACATGCAGGTGATCTACCACAACCGCAGCCAGTTGCCGGCCGACAAGGAAGCCGCTTGCCGCGCCACCTGGGTAGACAAGGCAACGCTGCTGCGCGAGGCCGATTTCCTGGTCCTTCTGCTGCCCTATTCGACCGAGAGCCACCACATCATCGGCGCCGCCGAACTGGCCTTGATGAAGCCGAGCGCGCACCTGATCAACGTGGCCCGCGGCGGCATCGTGGACGATGCAGCGCTGATTTCGGCGTTGCGCCAGCGCCGACTTTCGGGCGCGGCGCTCGACGTGTTCGAAGGCGAGCCCAAGTTGAATCCCGGTTTCCTCGAACTCGACAACGTCACCCTGACGCCGCACATCGGCTCCAGTTCGCGCGCTACCCGTATGGCCATGGCCATGACGGCGGCCAATAACCTGATCGCCGCGCTGGCGGGCCAGCGCCCGCCGAACCTGATCAATCCCGAAGCCTGGCGATGAATTCGGTGGTCTCGCGCCAGGGCGTGCTGCTCGGCCTCGGCGTCGCGATCGGTGCCTATCTGCTGTCTTTCTTCCACCGCGTGGCGCCGGCGGCGATCGCCGGCGACCTGCAGTCCAGCTTCGGCATCGGTGGCGCCCAACTCGGTACCCTGGCGGCGACCTATTTTTACGTCTATACGGTGATGCAGGTCCCCACCGGCGTGCTCTCCGACACCCTTGGTCCGCGCCGCATCCTGTTCTGGGGCGGGCTGGTGGCCGGCATCGGTTCCATCCTGTTTGGCGTGGCGCCCAGCTTCGAACTGGCCTTCGCCGGCCGCACCCTGGTCGGCCTCGGGGTCAGCGTAGCCTTCATCGCCATGCTCAAGCTGATCGCGCTGGGCTTCGAGGAAAGGCGCTTCGCGTCGATCACCGGCATGTGCATGCTGATCGGCAACCTCGGTTCGATCTTCGCCGGCGCACCGCTGGCCTGGGCCACCCAGGCCGCGGGCTGGCGCCCGGTGTTTGTGGTGGTGGGCATCCTCTCCCTGCTGATGGCCTTCGCCGCCCGCGCCTGGGTGCTCGACACGCCCGCGGGCAAGGTGGATAGGACGGCTTGGTTGATGGGCCTGCTGACGGTGATGAAAAACCGCGCCACCTGGCCTGGCTTCTTCGCCAATACGGGCTTGGCCGGGGCCTTCTTCGCCTTTGCCGGGTTGTGGGCCGTGCCTTATTTCATCCAGATTTACGGCATGAGCCGCACTGAGGCGTCCAGCCATGTGAGCATTTACTTCATCGGCTTTGCCATCGGCTCGATGCTGTGGGGCAACGTCTCGGACCGCGTCGGGCGGCGCAAGCCGGTGATGCTGGTCGTCTCGGGTGCCCATGCCCTGGGGTGGGGGCTGTGGCTCTCTGGCGCCGTCCAGGCCGGCTGGATGACTTACTCGCTATGCGCCGCTATGGGCCTGGCCACGGCCGGCCTGACGCTCTCCTGGGCGGCGGCGAAGGAGGTCAATCCGCCGCTGCTCTCGGGCATGGCCACCAGCGTGGTCAATGTCGGCGTCTTCTTCGGTCCGGCGATCCTGCAGCCCGCCGTGGGGTGGCTCATGGAACGCAGCTGGGATGGTCGCGTCGAGGCCGGCGTGCGCATTTATTCGGCCGCGGACTGGCACAATGGCCTGCTGTTGATGACGGCCTCGGCAGTCGCCGGCTGGATCGCGGTGCTCTTCGTGCGCGAAACCGGCTGCCGCAACATCTACCACGAGATGAAGACATGAAAGCCATCCTGCTATATGGCCACGGCGCGCGCAATCCGGAATGGGCGCAACCTTTCCATCGCATCCGCGATGCGATCAAGGCGCGCGATCCCAAGGCGCTGGTGGAACCCGGATTCCTCGAATTGATGCGGCCCACGTTCGACGAGGGCGTGGCGTGCCTGGTGGACCAGGGTGCCACCCACATCATGGTGGTGCCGATCTTCATGGCCGCCGGCAGCCACGTAAAGAAGGATCTGCCGCGCCTCGCCGCGGATGCCATGGATCGACACGCCGGACTG
Source organism: uncultured beta proteobacterium (assembly GCA_903908065.1). Taxonomy (GTDB): domain Bacteria; phylum Pseudomonadota; class Gammaproteobacteria; order Burkholderiales; family Rhodocyclaceae; genus Sulfuritalea. Next base: position 108,189 of record CAIVQO010000098.1, read on the forward strand.
CTGATCGAACTTGCGGCGCCGGTGGGCGAGGCCGAGTCGGTACTGGCGGCGATGGCCGACTATGCGATAGGAGCGGGCCCGCTCGCGGAATAGTTGCCGGGACGCGTCATGCCGGGCAGGCCGACGCAGATCTCGATGATCGCATCCATGCGGTTAAGCAGGTCCTCGCTGATGCGGAACACCTTGCGCGCTGTCTGGGGAAAGTCGCTGGCAGAACGCAGGTTCATCGCGGAATGGAACAGCTGCCAGACATCGATCGAGGAATCCAGTCGCGATGCGAGTTCGGGAACGGCCACTGTATCTGCCTTGAGCCGTTGCAGCGTGGACAGGAATTCGTCATTGGCCTCATCGAGGCGCGACCGGCATTTGGTGACGTGGATGCCGCGCTGGCCGAACATGAAGAGATTGGCGGCGCGCTGGGTCAGCATGCGGCCGCGTCCCGCCAGGTTCACCAGCTGGCCCTTGGTCGTGCCCTCCGTGCGAGCAAAGCCTCGCGCCAGCAGGTCGGCGACTTCGAGGACCTCCTCGGTAATGCCGAACAGTTTTTCGGCTTCGCTGGCGGAGGGCGATGCCTCGATCAGGCAGCGGTAGTCGCACCAGAGGCGCGCCAGTTCGGCGCAGGTCGCCGCATTGTCGGCGTCGGTGGCCTGGATTTCGAGCTCGCGCAGGCGGCTGTCGAAGAGATTCACCGATTGCCTGAGGATGGTGCGCGACTGTCGCGAGAGCAGGCCTTGCTCCAGCATCAGCCAGGATTTGGCCATGCGTTGTGACAAGGCGCGCTGGCGTCCGGCGCCATTGACCCATCCCGCTCGCGACCAGGACTCATTGCCGGCTTCGCTGCTTGCGCCGGGCGTGCGGTTGCAAGCGCGGCGCAGGCTGTCGCGGTCGCCGAGGGTGGGATCGCCGCGCGCCACCAGGTAGCGTTCGATTTCACTGTTGCGCAGGCGTATCTGCTTGCGGTCGACCACGATCAAGCCGGCTTCGCTCAGGTCGCGCAGGTTGCGCGACAGGGTCTCCGGCTGCATGTCGAAGCGGGAGGCCAGCAACTTCTTGCTGGTATCCAGGGTGACCGTGGTTTCGCCCTGGGCCTGGCGCAGGGGGCCGGCAAGCTCGATCAGGTAGCCGAGCAGGCGCTGGCCTGGCGACCAGGCGTTCTGCGCCACCAGGTCAGCCTCGGTCTCCAGTTGCCTGCGCGCCAGGACTTCGATCACGCGGCGCGCGATGCGGGCGTCCTGCGCCATGACCCGGAAAAGGGAATCGCGGCGGATGGCCAGCACTTCGGATGGCTTTACCGCGAATGCCGAAACCACATAGTTGCCCGGGATGAAGAGTTCGGCCTGGCCGAAGCTGTGGCCGGGTTCCAGCAATTCGAGGATGCGCTCGTTGCCATTGCGGCAATTCAGCGAGAGCTTCACCTGCCCCCTGACCAGCACATGCAGTTGCGTCGCCGGGTCACCGGCGTGGAAGATGGCCTGACCTTTCTGGTAGATCACGTAACAGGTTCCCTGCGCCAATTCGTCAAGAGTCGATGGCGCCAGTTCGGCGAACAGGGGCAATTCACCCAGGGCGCGCCTGAGGTTGCGACCGATCTGGTTTGGATGCGGATCTCTCATGGTGTCGACTGAATCATAGTTCAGGTTGGGGAAAGCCGGGACGGGGCGCGAGCGCCCATCCGTCCCGGCGAAGCCTCAATACACGTCGTGCTGGGTGTTGTGCACGTTGAACTTGCCGGTGGGCGTGATCAGCTTCGGGTCCTTGATCACCGCCTTCAGTTTGCGCGTCCTGTCGTCCACCACTACCAGGGCCGAGGCCTTGTCCTTGGCGCTCCACACCGAGAACCAGACCTCGTCGCCGGCCTTGTTGTACTCGGGCTGGACGATGCGCCGTGCGCCATCATCCTTGATGCCGGCCCAGTCGCCGATCGGCAGCACCTCGAAGCCCTTCTCCAGGGCGTTGATGTCGAACACCGCGATCGACTGGCTGACCTTGGCTTCCGGATTCAGCGGCGTATCGACCCAGAGGTTCTTCGACTTCGGGTGGGTCTTGATGAACAGCGAACCGCCGCCCTGCGCCTTGATCGTCTGCACCACTTTCCAGGCGTTGTCCTTGTGCTTTTTCGGATCGGTCCCGATCAGGCTCACCGTCTCGTCGCCGAGGTGGCTGGTGGCCCAGACCGGACCGAACTTCGGGTGGATGAAGTTGGCGCCGCGCCCCGGGTGCGGGATCTTGCCGACATCGATCAGCGCGGTCAGTTTGTCTTCCTTGGTATCGACCACGCCGATCTTGTTCGAGGCGTTGGCGGCGACCATGAAGTAGCGGCCGGACGAATCGAAGCCGCCGTCGTGCAGGAAGCGCGCCGCGTCGATGCTGGTGATCTTGAGGTTGTTCAGGTCCTTGTAATTGACCACCAGGATCTTGCCGGTCTCCTTGGCATTGACGATGAACTCCGGGTTGTAGTGCGAGCCGACGATGGCGGCGACGCGGGGCTCCGGGTGGTATTCCTGGGTATCCACGGTCATGCCGCGTGTCGATTCAATCTTAAGTGGCTTCAGGGTGTCGCCTTCCATGATCACGAACTGCGGCGGCCAATAGGTACCGGCGATCGCGTACTTGTCCTCGTAGCCCTTGTACTTGGAGGTTTCCACCGAACGCGCTTCGAGGCCGACCTTGATTTCGGCGACGTTGGCCGGCTCGGGCATCCAGAGGTCGATCAGGTTGATGCGCGCATCGCGGCCGATCACGTAGAGGTAGCGGCCGGACTTGGACATGCGCGAAATATGTACGGCGTAGCCGGTTTTCAGGATCTTGACGATCTTCTTGCTGGTGCCATCGATCAGGGCAATTTCGCCGGCGTCGCGCAGGGTGACCGAGAACAGGTTGGCGAGGTCAAGATCGTTCATTTTTTTGGTCGGCCGCTGGCTGGGCGGGATTGCGATCTTGAGCGAGGACATCATTTCCTTCATGCCCCATTCGGGTGGGGTCGGCGGCTCCTGCTGCACGTAGCGCGCCATCAGGTCGACCTGTTCATCGGTCAGTTCGCCGGAGGTGCCCCAGTTCGGCATGCCGGCGGGCGAGCCATATTTGATGAAGACCTTGAGATACTCGGTGCCCGAGGCCAGGGTCTTGTCGGTGGTCAAGGGCTTGCCGGTGGCACCCTTGCGCAGCACGCCATGGCAGCCGGCGCAGCGCTGGAAATAGATCTCCTTGGCCTGCTCGAACTCGACCTTGGTCATCGGCGGTGCCTTCGGATTGATGTTTTGATGCATTTCAACCTTGCCCAGTGGCGAGTCGCCGGCCTGGTATTTCATTTCCGTGTCGGTCACGCCGGGCTTGGCCCGGTCCTGTGCGTAAGTGACGAGCGGCAGCGCCAGGCCAAGCGCCAGAATGGCGCCGAGAGTGGTCGAAACTTGCGGTATCCTCATGGTCTCCCCTTTGTATGTATTGGATATTTAAACGAAATGAAAGCTTGTTCGAGGCCGCACGATGCCCCCAACAAATTCCCGAATCGTTGACTCCGGTCAATCCAGAAAAATTGAGCTGGCGCGCTCGGGGCCTCGTCTGGCAGACTTTCCTTGCCCCGAAGGACTTGAATTTCTTCTATATAAGCATATACTGATATACATGAACGAACCCTCTCGTCTCTCCCGCAAGGGCACTCTCCTCCTCTCCGCCCTTGCCGTTCTCGCCGGCTCAATGCCGGCGAGTTTTTCTGTTGCCGCTGCGCAAGGCGGAAGTCCCGGCATGCAAGGCACCGCCGATCAGGCTGCCAGCAGCTTCGTGGTGCAGGCCCGCGAAGTCGATCTCGCCTTCCCGGTCGAAGCCACGGTGGAAGCCGTGCGCCAGGCCACGGTCGCGGCCCAGGTGCCCGGCCGCGTGCTCGACGTGCGCGTTGACGCCGGCCAGCGCGTGAAGCAGGGCGAGCTGCTGATGCGCATCGACGCGCGCGAGGCGGCCGGCTCCGATGCGGCGGCGAAGGCTACCTTGGCCCAGGCGCGCGCGGCATACGAGCGAACCAAAAACCTGTACGCGCAGAAGTTCGTCAGCAAAGCCGCGCTCGATCAGGCCGAGGCCGCTTACAAGGCCGCCGAAGGCGCGGCGGTCAGCACCGGTGCCGGCGCGTCGCACGGCACCGTGACGGCACCGATCTCCGGCCTGGTGGCCCAGCGCCACACCGAAGCCGGCGAGATGGCCACGCCGGGCAAGCCGCTGGTCACGATCTACGATCCCAAGGGCCTGCGCGTGCTCGCCAGCCTGCCCCAGTACAAGCTGGCGGAGCTGAAGAAATCGGCGCGCGCACGCATCGAACTGCCCGAATCCGGGCGCTGGATCGACGTCGCGAAGATCGAGATCCTGCCCACCGTCGATCCGCGCAGCCATACCGCCACGGCGCGCCTCTACCTGCCCGACAACACCGAGGGCGTGGTGCCGGGCGCCTATGCCCGTGCCCATTTCACCCTCGGCCAGGCGAAGAAGATGACCGTGCCGCCGGCCGCGATCCTGCGCCGGGGCGAGATCACCGCCGTGTATGTGCTCGATGACAAGGGCGTCGCCCGCCTGCGCCAGGTGCGCCTCGGCGAAGCGGTAGCCGGCGGCGAACTCGAAGTGCTGGCCGGTCTCAACGCGGGCGAGCGGGTGAGCCTGACGCCGCAGAAGACCGGCATCGAAGCCAAGGCTGCGGCGTCCGCCGCAGCACGCTGAGCCGGGGCCGTCCATGGGCACGGGTTTGGGTATTTCCGGCCGCATCGCCGAGTATTTCCTCAGGAACTCCCTGACGCCGCTGATCGCGCTGATCGCGCTGCTGCTGGGCATCGGCGCAACGCTGGTCACGCCGCGCGAAGAGGAACCACAGATCAACGTCACCATGGCCAATGTCTTTGTGCCTTTCCCGGGCGCGGCGGCGAAGGATGTCGAGGCCCTGGTGGCGCGGCCGGCCGAGCAGGTGCTGTCGCGCATCGCCGGCATCGAGCACGTGTATTCGGTGTCGCGTCCCGGCATGGCGGTGATCACCGTCCAGTACCAGGTCGGCGAGGACCCGATCCAGGCCCTGGTGCGGCTCTACGACACCATCAACTCGCACAAGGACTGGCTCTCGCCCAACCTAGGTGTGCTCGATCCCATCGTCAAGCCGAAGGGCATCGACGACGTGCCCATCGTCACCCTTACCTTCCATAGCGCCGACCCGCTAAAGTCTGCCTTCGAGATGCAGCAGGTGGCGCGCGCCGCCGAGATCGACCTCAAGCGCATCCCCGGCACGCGTGACGTGACTACCCTCGGCGGTCCCGGTCACGTGATCCGCGTGGTGATGGACGCCGACCGCATGAACGCACACGGCATCACAGCGCAGGACCTCAAGGCCGCCCTGCAGGTGTCGAACGCCTCGCAGCCGGCAGGCAGCCTGGTGGCCGGCAACCGCGAGATCCTGGTGCAGACCGGCACCTACATCGAATCCGCCGCCGACGTGAAGCGCCTGGTGGTAGGCGTCTTCGAGCGCCGCCCGGTGTACCTGGCCGACGTCGCCCAGGTGGTCGACGGCCCCGATCAGCCCTCGCGCTACGTCTGGCATGGCAGCAAGCAGGGTGAGTCTCCGGCCGTGACGCTGTCGGTGTCGAAGAAGCCGGGCGTGAATGCCGCCGACGTCGCCGAATCCGTGATCGGCCGTGCCGAAGCCCTGCGCGGTACCGTGATCCCCGACGGCGTCGAATTCTCGGTGACGCGCAACTACGGCGCCACGGCCACCGACAAGGCGCAGAAGCTGATCGGCAAGCTGGTCTTCGCCACGGCCTTCGTCGTTTTGCTGGTGCTGTTCGCCCTGGGCCGACGCGAGGCGGTGATCGTCGGCACAGCCGTAACCCTGACGCTGGCGGCAACGCTGTTCGCTTCCTGGGCCTGGGGCTTCACGCTCAACCGCGTCTCGCTGTTCGCGCTGATCTTCTCCATCGGCATCCTGGTGGACGACGCCATCGTGGTGGTGGAGAACATCCATCGCTGGCAGCAGCTGGAGCCGGGCAAGCCGTTGTGGCAGCTGATCCCGCCGGCGGTCGACGAAGTCGGCGGACCGACCATCCTCGCCACATTCACCGTGATCGCCGCGCTGCTGCCCATGGCTTTCGTCAGCGGCCTGATGGGGCCCTACATGAGCCCGATCCCGATCAATGCCTCGATGGGCATGTTTATCTCGCTGGCGATCGCCTTCGTCATCACGCCCTGGCTGGCGCTCAAACTGATGAAGCCGGCGACACAAGACGGTCATGGCCATGGCGGCGATGCCACAACGCAAAAGCTCGACCGCCTGTTCCGTCGCATCATGAGCCCGCTGCTCGATCCGCAGACCGGCCGCGCGGCTCGGCGCAAGCTGTGGATCGGTGTGCTGGCGGCCATTTTCGCCTCGGTCAGCCTCGGCTTCTTCAAGCTGGTGGTACTGAAGATGCTGCCCTTCGACAACAAGAGCGAATTCCAGGTGGTACTCGACATGCCGGTGGGCACGCCGCTCGAAGAGACCGCCAAGGTGCTGCGCGAAATCTCGGCCGAGATCGCCCAGGTGCCCGAAGTCGCCGACTACCAGGCCTACGCCGGCACCGCCAGCCCGATCAATTTCAATGGCCTGGTGCGCCAGTACTACCTGCGCAGCATGCCGGAGCAGGGCGACATCCAGGTCAACCTGGTGGACAAGAAGCACCGCAGCCGCCAGAGCCACGAGATCGCGGTCTCGGTACGCGACCGAGTTGTCGCGGTGGCGACCAAGCACGGCGGCAACGCCAAGGTGGTCGAAGTACCGCCCGGACCGCCGGTGATGTCGCCCATCGTCGCCGAGGTCTATGGTCCCGACTACCCTGGCCAGATCGCTGTCGCACAGCAGGTGCGCAAGGCCTTCGAGGGCACGGCCGACATCATCGGCGTCGACGACTCGATCGACGAAGACGCCGAAAAGCTGGTGCTCAAGGTGAACCAGGCCAAGGCCGCGCTGCTCGGCGTGGCGCAGAAGGACGTGGTCGAGGTGGTGCGCATGGGGCTTTCCGGCGAGGACGTGACGCCGGTGCATGACGGCGACGCGAAGTATGAAATCCCGGTGCGCATCGTCCTGCCCGCCGAGCGCCAGAACAGCATCGACCAGCTGCTCAAACTGAAGGTGCGCGGCCGGGATGGGCAACTGGTGCCGGTGTCGGAAGTGGTCGAGATCCGCCGCCAGCTGCGCGAGAAGCTGATCTACCACAAGGACCTGCTGCCGGTGGTCTTCGTCACCGGCGACATGGGCGGCAAGCTGGACAGTCCGCTCTACGGCATGTTCGACATCCGCAGCAAGCTCGCCGACCTCAAGCTGCCCCAGGGCGGCACGCTGGGAGAGTATTTCATCAGGCAGCCGAAGGACCCCTACGCGCAGTACGCGGTCAAGTGGGACGGCGAATGGCAGGTCACCTACGAGACCTTCCGCGACATGGGCGCCGCCTACGCCGTCGGCCTGATCCTGATCTACCTGCTGGTCGTGGCGCAGTTCAAAAGCTACCTGGTGCCGCTGATCATCATGGCGCCGATTCCGCTCACCATCATCGGCGTGATGCCCGGCCACGCCATTGCCGGTGCGCAATTCACGGCGACCTCGATGATTGGCATGATCGCGCTGGCCGGCATCATCGTGCGCAATTCCATCCTGCTGGTCGATTTCATCAACGAGCAGGTGGCTGGGGGCATGGACTTCGCGGAGGCGGTGATCCAGGCTGCCGCGATTCGCGCCAAACCGATCGTGCTGACCGGCCTGGCCGCGATGCTTGGCGCGCTGTTCATCGTCGACGACCCGATCTTCTCGGGCCTTGCACTTTCCTTGATTTTCGGCATCCTCGTCTCCACCCTGCTGACGCTGGTGGTGATCCCGGTTCTCTATTACGCGGTCATGAAAGACCGCATCGCCAAACCCCACTAAGGAGATTCACATGACCGTCAACCAGATCGTCCGCATCGTCGCCGGCTTCTTCATCATGACCTCGCTGGTCCTCGCCCACGTCATGGGCCAGGTAGACATGAGCAAGCTGTCCTGGCTGTGGTTCACCGCTTTCGTCGGCGCCAACCTGTTCCAGAGTGGCTTCACCAAGTTCTGCCCGCTGGACTCCATCCTGAAGAAGCTGGGCGTGCCGGAAAGCACCGGCAACAGCTGCGCCTAAAGTAATAGTCGCCGTGTAGCGGGCGCCGATTTTAGGCGCCCGGCGTCAGGCGAACAGCCTGGCCAGTTCCGCGCCCGGCGAGGGCGCGCGCATGAAGGCTTCGCCGACGAGAAAGGCGCGCACGTTGCGGGAGGTCATGGTCGCCACGTCGGCCGGGGCGAGGATGCCGGATTCGGTGACCACGATGCGGTCTGCGGGGATGCGGCCCAGCTGCGATAGGGTTGTGTCGAGGTCAACTTGGAAGGTGCGCAGATTGCGGTTGTTGATGCCGACCAGCGGCGTCTTCAGTTGCAGCGCGATGTCGAGTTCGGCAGCATCGTGGCATTCGACCAGCACCGACATGCCGAGCGCGAAGGCAATCGCCTCCATCTCCTGCATCTGCGGCAGCGTCAAGGCGTCGACGATCAGCAGGATGGCGTCGGCGCCCATCGCCCGCGCCTCGTAGACCTGATAGGGATCGACCAGGAAGTCCTTGCGCAGCACCGGCAACGCGCAGGCGGTACGGGCCTGCCGAAGGTAGTCGGGGGAACCCTGGAAGAAAGGCGCATCGGTCAGCACCGAGAGGCAGGTGGCGCCATGCTTCTCGTAATCCGCGGCAATTTCGGTCGGGCGGAAATCGGCACGGATTACGCCCTTGGACGGGCTGGCCTTCTTGATCTCGGCGATCACCGCCGCGCATTTCGCCGTACTACCAGCGCCGACTCTTGCAGCGACGGCGCCCGCGAAGTCGCGTGCCGGCGCCTGGGCCTCAGCCTCGGCACGCAGTGCTGCCAGTGGCCTGGCCGCCTTCGCCGCCGCGACTTCCTCGCGCTTGACGGCGAGGATCTTCTCCAGGATGTCGGCGGCCATCAGCCAAACTTCTTGGTGAAGGTCACGAACTCGTCCAACTTCTTGCGCGCCGCGCCGCTGGCGATCACGTCTCGGACCTTGGCGATACCTTCGCTGATCGAGTCGGCGAGGTTGGCCGTGTAAAGTGCGGCGGCGGCGTTCAGCGTGACGATCTCGCGCGGCGTGCCGGGGACGTTCTCCAGCGCCTCGATCATCATCGCCTTCGATTCGGCGGCATCGGCAACGCGCAGGCCGCGGTTGGAGACCATGGAGAGTCCGTAGTCCTCAGGATGGATTTCGTATTCGGTGATCTTTCCGTCCTTCAACTCACCGACCAGGGTCGCGGCGCCGAGCGAAATTTCATCCATGCCATCCTTGCCCCAGACCACCATCACGTGGTCGGCGCCGAGTTGCTGCATGACGCGCACCTGGATGCCGACGAGGTCCGGATGGAACACGCCCATCAGGGTGTTCGGCGCGCCGGCCGGGTTGGTCAGGGGGCCCAGGATGTTGAAAATGGTGCGTACGCCCATCTCGCGCCGCACCGGGGCGACGTTCTTCATCGCCGGATGGTGGTTGGGCGCGAACATGAAGCCGCAGCCGATGGCCTCGATGCATTCGCCAACCTGCTGCGGCGACAGCATGATGTTGGCGCCCAGCGATTCGAGCACGTCGGCCGCGCCCGATTTCGACGAGACGCTGCGGTTGCCGTGCTTGGCGACGGTGGCGCCCGCGGCGGCCGCGACGAACATGGTGGTGGTGGAAATGTTGAAGGTGTGGGCGCCATCGCCGCCGGTGCCGACGATGTCGACGAAGTGCGGGTTGTGCGGCGTGTCGACCTTGGTCGACAACTCGCGCATCACCGTCGCCGCGGCGGAAATTTCGCCGATGGTTTCCTTCTTCACGCGCAGGCCGGTGAGGATCGCCGACGTCATCACCGGCGAAATCTCCCCGGCCATGATCTGCCGCATCAGGTGCAGCATCTCGTCGTGGAAGATTTCGCGATGCTCGATAGTTCGCTGCAGGGCTTCCTGGGGGGTGATCATGGCTCAGGCTTTCAAGAAGTTTTTGAGGAGATCGTGGCCGGCTTCGGTGGCGATCGATTCGGGATGGAACTGCACGCCTTGCAGTGCGAATTCCTTGTGGCGCACGCCCATGATTTCGCCGTCGTCCGTCCACGCGGTAACTTCCAAACAGTCGGGCAGGCTCTCGCGGCGGATCGCCAGCGAGTGGTAGCGCACGACGGTCAGCGGATTCGGCAGGCCGGCAAAAACGCCCTTGCCTTCGTGATGCACCGGCGAGGTCTTGCCGTGCATCAGCTGCTTGGCATGGACGATCTCGCCGCCGAAGGCCGCGCCGATGCTCTGGTGGCCAAGGCAGACGCCGAGCAGCGGGACCTTGCCGGCGAATTCGCGGATCGCCGCCACCGAAATGCCGGCCTCTGCTGGCGAGCAGGGCCCGGGCGAAACCACGATGCGGGCGGGCTGCATCGCGGCGATTTCCTTCAGCGTGACGGCGTCGTTGCGATACACGCGCACGTCTTCGCCAAGCTCGCCGAAATACTGGACCAGGTTGTAAGTGAAGCTGTCGTAGTTGTCGATCATCAGCAGCATGATGGCCCCCTCATTCGAAACGCGTATCGAGGCCGGATTCGGCCATCTCGGCGGCACGCAGCTGGGCGCGCGCCTTGTTCAGCGTTTCCTGCCATTCGCTGTCGGGGTCGGAGTCGGCGACGATGCCGGCGCCGGCCTGAACGAAGATATGTCCATCCTTGACCACCGCAGTGCGGATCGCGATGCAGAGGTCCATGTCACCGTTGAAGCCGAGGTAGCCCGCGGCGCCGGCGTAGATGCCGCGCTTACTGGGCTCCAGTTCGTCGATGATTTCCATGGCCCGCACCTTGGGCGCGCCGGACACCGTGCCGGCGGGGAAGGTGGCCTTGAGCACGCTTGTCGCACCCTCGTCGTCCTTCAGCGTCGCCTCGACGTTGGAGACGATGTGCATCACGTGCGAATATCGCTCGATGCTGAACTGGTCGGTGACGCGCACCGTGCCGGTCTTGGCGACGCGCCCGGCGTCGTTACGGCCGAGGTCGAGCAGCATCAGGTGCTCGGCGCGCTCCTTGGGGTCGGCCAGCAGGTCGGCCGCCAGCGCTTCGTCTTCCGCAGCATTGGCCCCGCGCTTGCGCGTGCCGGCGATGGGGCGCACGGTGACGGTACGATCCTCGCCGGCATCTTCCAGGCGCACCAGGATCTCGGGCGAGGCGCCGACGACGTGGAAATCCTGGAAGTTGAAATAGAACATGTAGGGCGAGGGGTTCAGGGTGCGCAGCGCGCGGTAGAGCGCCATCGGGCTGGCGGCGAAGGGCTTTTTCATGCGCTGCGAGAGCACCACCTGCATGATGTCGCCATCGACGATGTACTGCTTGGCGCGACGCACCGCGGCCTTGAACTCGGCCTCGCCGAATTCCGAAACGGCTGGCGCCGACGCTACGCGCACGTCCTCGGGAATGCTCACCGGCGCGCGCAGGCGGCCGAGCAGCTCCTTGAGGCGCGCCTGAGCCTGCTTCCAGGCGCCGGGGAAGCCGGGCTCGGCATACACCACCAGGCTCAGCTTGCCGGAGAGGTTATCGACGATGGCGATTTCCTCCGACAGCAGCAGCAGGATGTCGGGCACGCCTTCGAGGCCGGCGGCTTCCGGCTTGTGCGTCTTGGCGAGCTTCGGTTCGACGAAACGCACTGTGTCATAGCCGAAGACGCCGACCAGGCCGCCGCAGAAGCGCGGCAGGCCGGGCAGGTCGGGCACCTTGAAGCGAGCCATGAACTCGGAGATGAAACTCATCGGATTCGTATGGTCGCGCCGCTCGGCGACGCGGTTGCCGCTAAGCACCATGATCGCGCCGTCGACCACGGCGATGCGAGTGCCGGCGGCCAGGCCGATGAAGGAGTAGCGGCCGAAGCGCTCGCCGCCCTGCACCGATTCGAGCAGGTAGGAGTAGGGGTCGTTGGCCAGCTTGAGGTAGATCGACAGCGGCGTGTCGAGGTCGGCGAAGGTCTCGAGCGTCACCGGAATGCGGTTGTAGCCCTCCGCCGCAAGGCGGTTGAATTCGATTTCAGTCATGGGTAAAGCTCCGGAAAACGGGTCTGCAACGACGGGCGCGGGCCGTGGGCCGGCGCGGTAAGGATCAGCGGCGCGTGAGCGCGAAAGCGGGCCAGGGCCGCCAGGGCCAGGCCTCCGCCCCGAGGGCGTGTTTCCTTGTCGTATGCAGGTTGCGGTGGAGCATGAGGATCAAGCGGTCTTTCGGGAGTCGTTGCCGAGGATGCGTTGCGCCGCCTCGGCGAGCGACGTGACTATAGCATCGCAATCAATTCCCTGCACGTCCATGCCTTCGTTGTAGCCGTAGGGAACGATGAACACCGGGCAGCCGGCGGCGCGCGCGGCCACGGCATCGTGGTGCGAATCGCCGATGTGCAGGTTCTCTCCGGGCCGCGTGCCCATGCGCTCGCAGGCATGCAGCAGTTGGGCCGGATGCGGCTTCTTGTGCGCCAGGGTATCGCCCGAAACGGCGAACTCGAACCAGGGCGCCAGCCCGGTCGCCACCAGCAGCGGTTCGGTGAAGGCTGCCGCCTTGTTGGTGATCACCGCCAGGCGCAGGCCAGCATCGCGCATTTCTTGCAGGCCCTCGACCACGCCGGGGAAGACGGTAGAGCATCTGCCATTTTCGATCGCATAGTGGCGGCGGAAGATGGCTTGCGCAGCGTCGACAGCGGCTTCGTCAAGATCAGGCAGGCAGCGCGCGACCAGCTTGGGAATGCCGCGGCCGACGAAGCTGGCGACGGTTTGCAGCGGGAACTCCGGGCGCCCCAACTCGCGCATCATGGCGTTGGCGGCGGCGGCAAGATCGGGGATGGTGTCGAGCAGTGTGCCGTCGAGGTCGACGGTAACGGAGCGGATCGTAGTCATGCCGCGACGATAGCATGGCCGCGCCGTGAGGCCGGCAAGCGGCGCCGATGGCGGCATAGCGGGGATTTATCGTGGATGCCGGTGGGGTTTCAGGTGCTGCGCAACCCAAGCATCAGACGGGAATCGGCCGGGCTCGCCACCTCGCGTCCGGCGCGTCGCGCGCAAGCGGCCAGGGCCTCGATCAGCGCGCCGTTGCTCGGGGCCTTGGAGCCATCGGGCAGGTAGAAGGTATCTTCGAGGCCGCTGCGCAGCATGCCGCCCAGTTCGGCGGTGCGTTGGTGCAGCGGCCAGACCTCGGCGCGACCGATCAGCGTGGTTTGCCAGTGCGAACCCGGCTCGATCCAGCGCAGCAGCAGGGCCAGCAGGTCGGCGTCGGCGGGCATGCCGGAGGCGACGCCCATGACGAAGTTGCAGCCGGCATGGCTCGTCATCCCGGCCTTGCGGTACATGGCGACCGAACGCACGATGCCGACGTCGAAGCATTCGAACTCGGGGCGGGTGCCGGTTTCATGCATCAAGTCGAGGAAAGCCTGCACCTTTTCCACCGGGTTGTCGAATACCATCGGCGGCCAGGCCCAGCGGCCGTCATCGCGCAGCTTCAGGTAGTTCAGCGTGCCGGCGTTGCAGGCGGCAATCTCGGGCTTCACGCGGCGGATGCAGGCGGCGGGACCGGATATGTCGGGCCCGATCACGCCGGTGGTCAGGTTGATGATCACGCCGGGGCAGGCAGCGCGGATGGCGTCGACGATTTCGGCGGCGACCGCCGGGTCCCAGGAGGGCAGGTGGCCTTTGCCCGGCGCCTGCTGACGCAGATGCACATGCATGATGCTGGCGCCGGCGTCGAAGGCCTCGCCCGCCGAGGCGGCCATCTGCTGCGGCGTGACCGGTACCGGATACTGCACCGGGTCGGTGAGCACGCCGGTGAGCGCGCAGGTCAGGATGGCTTTGTCATGGGCAGGCATGCGGACTCCTCGATATTCAGTTCGACCAGGATCGCACCGGCAGCGACCTGGCTGCCGGCCAGCACGCGTACCGCGGCAATGGTGCCGGAGACTGCGGCGGTGACGCGCATTTCCATCTTCATGGCTTCGATCACGGCCAGGGTTTGCCCCGCGATCACCGTGTCACCGGCGCCGACTTCCAGGCGTGCGACGGTGCCGGCCACCGGGGCGCGGGCGATGGCGGGGTCGTTGCGATTTGCGTTGACGGGCAACGGCGAGGCCTCACGAAAAACGAAGACCGTCGCGTCGCGTGCCAGGTGGAGCGCGTCGCCGTCGCGGTGGATGATCGCGTGGCGGGTGATACCGTTTTGCGTGAAATGCAGGTGGCCGTTGGTGTCGACATTCCATTTAATCGCCGTCTCGCCAGCGCCGTCCGCAAGGGATACCGCCCCCGGTTCCACCGGAGGCATAACTCTTGCCGTTCGAACTTCTCCAGCGCAGCCAAGCGTCAGGTCGAAGCCAGCCACGCTGGTCGCGCGCCAGCCCGGGGTACCGGCCATGATGGCGGCGGCCAATTGCCAGTCGGTTTCAGTCGGTTGCGGACGTTTCAGGATCGGTTCCTCACCAGCAGCCCATTCGTCGAGCAACGATGTGTGCATGGACGAGTTGCGAAAGCGCGGGTGGTCGAGCAGGTCGCACAGGAAGCGGCCATTGTTCGTCACGCCCAGCAACGGCGCGTCCTGGAGCGCGGCGACCAGGCGCCGGATGGCGTCTTCGCGGCTGCGGCCGTGGGCGATCACCTTCGCCAGCAGCGGGTCGTACCATGGGGTGACTTCGCCGCCTTCGGTGATGCCGGCGTCGATGCGCAGGCCCGGCCGCAGCACGTCCTCGGGGCGGAAATACAGCACCGGCCCGGTCTGCGGTGCGAAACCGGAATAGGGATCCTCTGCATACAGTCGCGCCTCGATGGCGTGGCCTTCATGGCGGATATCGTCCTGGCGCAGTGGCAGCGGCTCGCCGGCCGCGACGCGTAGCTGCCACTCGACGAGGTCGAGCCCGGTGATCATCTCGGTCACCGGATGTTCGACCTGCAGGCGCGTGTTCATTTCCAGGAAGTAGTGCCGCAGATCTGCATCGACGATGAACTCGACAGTGCCGGCGCCGTGATAGCCGACCGCCAGCGCGGCGGCCACGGCGTCGCGCCCCATGGCCTTGCGCATGGCCGGCGTGACGATGGGCGAGGGCGCTTCCTCGATCACCTTCTGCCGCCGGCGCTGGGCGGTGCAGTCGCGCTCGCCGAGGTGCACCGCATTGCCGTGGGCATCAGCAAAAACCTGGATCTCGATGTGGCGTCCCTGCGCGACCAGGCGTTCCAGCATCAGCCTTGAATCGCCGAAGGCGGCCAGCGCTTCGCGTCGCGCGCCGGCCAGCGCCTCGGGCATGTCACTGGCCGCATGGGCGATGCGCATGCCGCGTCCGCCGCCGCCGGCGACGGCCTTCACCAGCAGCGGGAAGCCGAGGGCGTTGGCTTCGGCAATTAGACTTTCGTCGCCTTGATCCTCGCCGAGATAGCCTGGCACCGTCGGTACGCCAGCACCAATCATGCGCTGCTTGGCGCCGGCTTTGTCGCCCATGGCGGCGATGGCCGACGTCGGCGGGCCGACGAACACCAGCCTGGAATCGGCGCAAGCCTGGGCGAAAGCTGCGTTCTCGCTGAGGAAGCCGTAGCCGGGATGCACGGCATCGGCCCCGCTGCGGAGCGCGGCATCGAGGATGGCGCCGACGTTCAGATAGGACTCCGCAGCCGGCGGCGGCCCGATGCGCACTGCCTCATCGGCCTGAGTCACGTGCGGCGCGCCGGCATCGGCGTCGGAATACACGGCCACGGTGCGGTAGCCCAGAGTCCGCGCCGTGCGCATCACGCGGCAGGCGATCTCTCCGCGGTTGGCAATGAGTATCTTCTTGAAGCTCATCCGCGCGGCAGCGTGCCTTCGAGTTTGCAGATGATGCCCAGCATCACTTCGTCGGCGCCGCCACCGATCGACACCAGGCGGCCGTCGCGCCAGGCGCGCGAGACCGGGTTGTCCCAGGTGTAGCCCATGCCGCCCCAGTACTGCAGGCAGGCGTCGGCCACTTCGCGGTCCAGCCGCCCGCACTTGAGCTTGGCCATCGAGGCAAGCCGCGTCACATCCTTGCCGCCGACATAGTCTTCGACCGCACGCCACGTCAAAGCGCGCAGGGCCTCGACCTCGGTGCGCAGCTCGGCCAGGCGGTAGTGCACCACCTGGTTGTCGAGGATGGGCTTGCCGAAAATCTGGCGTTCGCGCGTGTAGGCGATAGTCTGGTCGATCATGTTGTCCATCATGCGCAGGCTGCTCGCCGCGCCCCACAGGCGCTCTTCTTGGAACTGCATCATCTGATAGGTGAAGCCCATGCCCTCCTGGCCGATCACGTTGCGGGCCGGCACGCGCACCTCGTCGAAGAAGAGTTGCGCGGTGTCAGAGGCATCCATGCCGACCTTGATGATCTTTTGCCGGCTGATGCCCGACGCATCCATCGGCACCATGATCAGCGACTTGTTGCGATGGGGGCCGCCCTCGGCCGAGGTATTCGCCAGCAGGCAGCACCAGTCGGCCTTCATGCCGTTGGTGATCCACATTTTGCCGCCGTTGATGACCCAGTCGCCGCCGTCCTTCTTCGCCGTGGTCTTCAGGGCCGCCACGTCGGAGCCGCCGCCGACTTCGGAAACGCCGATGCAGCCGACCCGATCGCCGGCGATGGCGGGGGCCAGGAACTCGCGCTTCAGTTCATCGGTGCCAAAACGCGCCAGCGCCGGGGTGCACTTGTCGGTTTGCACGCCGATGGCCATCGGCACGCCGCCGCAGGCGCATTCGCCCAGGGCCTCGGCCATCACCATCGAATAGGAGAAGTCCAGCCCCTGGCCGCCGTAGGCCGGGTCGTACTTGAGGCCGAGCAGGCCGAGATCGCCGAGCTTCTTGAACACCTCGTGGGAAGGGAATTGCTCGGCAGCTTCCCACTCCGTGACGTGCGGATTGAGTTCCTCGCGTACGAAGCGCAGGACGGTGTCGGCAAGCTGGCGGTGTTCCGTCGTGAGTTGCATGGTGGCTCCTACATTCTGGCAATGCCAAAGGTATTGGATCGCAGGGTTCGTGCCTCGGCTTCGGCACAAATCGACAGGCAAAGGCCGAGGATGCGGCGGGTGTCGCGCGGGTCGATGATGCCGTCGTCCCACAAGCGCGCGGTGCCGAAGAGCGCCGTCGACTCGGCCTCCAGCCTGCGCCGCAGGCCTTCGCTCATGGCCGCCAGCGCGGCTTCGTTGACCGGCTGGCCGGCGCGTTCCTGTTTGCCGCGGCCGACGATTTCCATGACCTTCGCCGCTTGCGCCGCGCCCATTACGGCGGTGCGCGCCGAGGGCCAGGCGAAGATGAAACGCGGATCGAAGCCCCGCCCGCACATGCCGTAGTTGCCGGCGCCAAAGGAGCCGCCGAGCACCACGGTGAGCTTGGCCACGCGGGCGTTGGCCACGGCCTGAATCATCTTCGAGCCGTGCTTGATCGCCCCGGCACGTTCCGCCGCGGCGCCGACCATGTAGCCCGTGGTGTTCTGCAGGAAGATCAGTGGCGTGCCGCTCTGGTCGCAAAGCTGGATGAACTGCGATGCCTTGGTCGAGCCGCCAGGCTGGATTGGGCCGTTGTTGCCGATGATGCCGACGGCGTGGCCATGCAGGCGGGCATGACCGCAGACCGTGTCGGGCGAGTAGGCTGCCTTGAATTCGAGGAAGTCGGAAGCGTCGACCAGGCGGGCGATGACTTCGCGCACGTCGTAGGGTTCGCGCTCGTCGGCGGGAACGAGGCCGAGCAGATCCACCGCGGGATACCGGGGTTCAGCAAATGCCAATTGTTCCGACGTCGGATCCCACTTGAGCTTGTCCATCACCTCGCGCGCCGTGGCAATGGCATGGGCGTCGTTCTCGCACAGGTATTCGCCCAGCCCGGTGACCGAGGCATGGGTCTCGGCGCCGCCCAGGGTCTCCTCGTCGCTGTCTTCGCCGATCGCAGCCTTGACCAGCGGCGGGCCGGCGAGATAGACACTGGAGCGCCCGCGCACCAGGATCACGTAGTCGGAAAGCCCGGGCAGGTAGGCGCCGCCCGCGGTCGAGGCGCCATGCACCACGGCGATCTGCGGGATGCCGGCGGCCGACAGGCGCGCCTGGTTGGCGAAACTGCGCCCGCCCTCGATGAAGATCTCGGCCTGGTAGAGCAGGTTGGCGCCGCCGCTTTCGACCAGGTAGATCAGGGGCAGCTTGTTGTCGCGCGCCAGCTCCTGGGCGCGCAGGCTCTTCTTCAGGCCCATGGGCGGAATGGTGCCGCCCTTGATCGCGCTGTCGCTGGCCAGCACCACGCAGCGCTTGCCGGCCACGCTGCCGATGCCGATGATGGAGCCGCCACCGAGCACCGACTCCTTGCCATCGTCGTCGTGCATACCGAGGCCGGCAAGCGTGCAGAACTCGATGAAATCGCTGCCGCGGTCGATCAGCTGTGCTACGCGCTCGCGCGGCAGCAACTGGCCGCGCTTGTCGAACTTGTCGCGCTTGGAAGCCGACTCCTCGCGCACCCTGGCTTCGAGGGCGCGGACTTCCGCCAGGCGTTCGGCCATGCGCGCGGCGTTGGCGGCGAACGTGGCCGACGCGGTGTCGACCTGCGACTCTATGACCGGCATCAGTCTTCCTTCAGCACGTCCGGCATGACGCTGCGGTGGAAGCCGTCGTAGGGCGCAGAGCGACTGTGGTCGGCGATCGGGAACAGCGGCGTGTCGAGCGGTGCGCCGCCGTCGATGGCCAGCGTGACGCCGGTGATGAAAGCGGCGCCGGGCGAGAGCAGGAAACAGATCGCGGCGCTGACTTCGGATTCGGTGCCCATTCGGCGCAGGGGCACGTGGCGCCTGAGCTTGGGAATCATCTCGCGCACCGGGCCCTTGTAGGTGTCCATGCCTGACGAAGCGATCCAGCCTGGCGCCACGGCGTTGACCCGCACCCCGCTCGCCGCCCATTCGACGGCTGCGGTCTTGGTCAGGTTGGCCATTCCGGCGCGTGCGGCGCCCGAGTGGCCCATGCCCGGCATGCCGTTCCACATGTCGGCGGTCATGTTCACGATCGCGCCGCCATGGGCCTGCATGGATTGCAGGTAAAGCTCGCGCATCATCAGGAAGCCGCCGGTCAGGTTGTTGGCCAGCACGGTCTCGAAACCCTTCTTGCCAATCGCCATCAGGGGCGCTGGGAACTGACCGCCCGCATTGTTCACCAGACCGTGGATGCGGCCATGCTTCGCCACCATGGCGTGCACCGCGCTCTGCACGGCTTCCTCGACGCGGATGTCGAAGGCCGCGATGTCGGCGCGACCGCCGTCCTCGCAGATTTCGGCGGCTACCTTCCTCAGCTTTTCCTCAGTGCGTCCGGTGAGGATCACCGTGGCCCCCAGCGCCGCCAGTTCATGGGCGACGCAGCGGCCGATGCCGCTGCCGCCGCCGGTGACCCAATGCACCTCGCCGCCGAAGAGGCCGGGTCGCAATACGCTGGCGTAGGGGGAAAAGGGCGAGCTGGGGCTTTCGTTCACTGCGGAACTCCTCGCGGGGGCCGATCGTCGTCGGCTCGATGGGAGGAATCCTAGCCGGTGGTTACGTTAACGTCAACATATTGGCCTAAAGGGCATATAGATCTTGATATAGGTGCTAGGATCGCGGCCATGAAGACAGGGTCGCAACGCAATGCCGTAGCGTCGGAATCCGCCAACGAGGCCGAGCTCCACGGCATCACCGAGCTGGCGCGCGAGTACGGCATCTCGCTGCGCGCGATCCGCTTCTACGAGGACAAGGGCCTGCTGGCGCCGCGCCGCATCAACGGCGGCCGCGCCTACACCCGGCGCGACAGGGTGCGCCTGGGCCTGATCCTGCGCGGCAAGGCGGTTGGCATGTCCCTGGCCGAGATCGAGCACATCCTCTCGCTCTACGGTGAGCATGGCGAGGGGCGTGGCCGCCAGCTCGATTACCTGGTTGGCCGCATCGACGAGGCGATGGCCGAGCTTGCCTCGCGCAAGCGCCACATCGAGGACATGCTGGCGGATCTGGCCGAGGCGCGCGCGCAGTTCAAGCGCGAAATGGCGGCCAAGCGCCGCACCAAAAAGGCCTGATCAGGCCTTGGCCAACTCGGCGCGCAGGGCACCGATCACCGTGTCGTAGCGGTTAGGGTCGCTGTCCTTCGCGGCGCCAAACACGGCCGAACCGGCGACGAAGGTGTCCACGCCTGCCTGCGCCACTTCGCGGATATTGGCCGGGCCGACGCCGCCGTCGATTTCCAGACTGACATCGAGGCCGCGGGCGTCGATCATCTGGCGCACCTTGCGCGCCTTGTCGAGCACGTAGGGGATGAACTTCTGCCCGCCGAAGCCGGGGTTCACCGACATCAACAGCACCATGTCGAGCTTGTCCAACGTGTAGTCCAACACGTCGAGCGGCGTCGCCGGATTGAACACCAGGCCCGGCTTGCAGCCGCATTCACGAATCAGGCCGATGGTGCGGTCGATGTGTTCGGAGGCTTCCGGGTGGAAGGTGATGTAGGTGGCGCCGGCCTTGGCGAAATCGGGAATGATGCGATCGACCGGCTTGACCATCAGGTGCACGTCGATCGGCGCGGTGACGCCATGCTTCTTCAGCGCCTCGCAGACCAGCGGACCGATGGTCAGGTTGGGCACGTAGTGGTTGTCCATCACGTCGAAATGCACGATGTCGGCGCCGGCGCGCAGCACGTTGTCGACTTCCTCGCCCAGGCGGGCGAAGTTGGCGGAAAGGATGCTGGGGGCGATGCGGAAATTCCTGGCCACGGCGGACTCCCTGAAAGATATTCGGCGATTCTACCGGCCGTGGGTCAAGCAGGATTCAGGATTTGTGATGGCTGGCATAAGCGCCGACCATGTGGCAGTGAGGATTCGCCGTGTCGCCGGCGCCGACTTTTGTTCAGGGCAGGCGGCCTGCTGCGACGAGGCGGTTGAACAGCGTGCTCTTCGACAACCAGACCATCTGGTCGTCGTATCCGCTGCCCTGCTGGGCACTGACAAAGGCACGGTCGGCCGCCAAGGTCGAGCGCGGGTTCGGATTATGGTTTTCTTCGCTGCCCGAGCCTGCCGAGCCTGCGTTCTTGCCTAAGGAGTAAATGACGGCGACGCCATCGGTGGCGAGCCCCGTCGTCGCAGCGCAGGCGGCCGATGCGGTTTCGGCGTTGCTCATGCCGGTGCTCGTGGAACAGACCTGTAGGTCGGGAGCGAGCACCGTGAGGCCGGTGCTCTTCATTCCCGATGAGGTGCTGAAGGCATTCGTGTTCGATGCCGTCAGCGCATAGCGTATCCGATTGTCGGGATCGCTGCCCCATCCATCCACCAGGTAGCCGCTTGAATCGACCGGCGTCAGGCCGAGGGTCGCTGCGGGAAAGAAGCCGTCGTAGGGATGGTTGCAGGTGCCGCCTCCGACGGGATCCTCGACCCCGTTGCTGGTGCTCGAGGCCGGACAGGGCAGCCGATCGTTGGCCATGGCATAGCCAAGCAGTGCATCGCGCGCCTCGGTCAAGATTTTCTGGGTTTCCCCATAGGCACGTACGTCCTGTTGCGCCGACAGCGGCAGCAACATGCCACCGAGCAACAGCGTGACGATGAACATCACGACCGCCAGTTCGATCAGCGTGAATCCGGAATCAGTCGATGCCGAACTGAAGTTCAGCGGTTGTCTTGATGACATGGTAATAGCGAACCTAGAGCAAGCGCACGGATTCGGGGCAACACGGGCCCATTGTGCCACATGGCCCGCCGGTAACCGGAACGGCCGGCTACTGCAACCAGGTGGTCGACCGGTCGCGGATTTCGATCAACTGTCCCCGGGCCGTGGTGGTATTCGTCGTCGGCCGCTCGGACATCGTGAAGCCCAGGCGCAGATTGCGGAACGATGGCTTGTAACACATGTTGTCCGAGCCACAGGATTGACCAGTCGGGCAAAGCGGCGCGGTGCCGGCGCAGGCACTCATCTGTTCGTCGTAAATCGTTGCCGTATCCTGGACAAAGGGTGCCGCTGTCGCGTCCAATTCACTCATGGGACGTGTGGTATTGGCCAATGCCTTGGCGCGGGTACTCAGGGTCTTGGGGGTAGCGACGGCCGGAGTCATGGTTCCCGGTTCATAGTCGAGCTCCAGGCCGAAGTAATACGAGTTGTCGTCAATCTTGGTAATCGTCCGCGTGACGTTGTACTCGGGTGGAAATGCGCCGGAGATGCTTATGTTGTTACCGCTAGCCAGGCCATGACCGGCTGACGTGACGGTGGCGCGATCGGTGCTGCCATCGATATTCGTCCAGCTGATGGCGGAAATGTACTTGCCGGGATTGGCCGTACCGGTCGGCAGGGTTGCGGTGAAATGCGTCGTGTCGGTGACGGTCACCACGTATTCGCCGTTGTAGCCTGTGGGAACGGCGTCCTTGATCACCACGGTGTCGCCCGTGGTCAGGCTGTGCGCGGTGGCCGTCGTAACGCTCAAGGTGGGCGGGCTGCCGGAGTTGTAGCTCATGGCCGAGATGTTGGCGGCCGGCTGGGCTTCGATGAAAAACTTGGTCAGCACCGAGGTCACGCCGTTCTTCGCGTCGGTCGGTGCAGTAAAGCTGCGCGTCACTTCCAGCCGGGCGTGGAACTCGCGGAAGGCGACCGTGGTGCTTCCCATGCGGTCCAGCGGGGCCACGCCGCCGGGGGGGCTTGGTGCCGGCGTCGGATAGGGCATCTGCGCCGCGGGATTGCGCGGCGCAGGGCGCGTCGAGGTGTCGGGCGGCGTTGGAAAACCATGATAGTTGTCGTCGTGCAGCGGCAGGGTGACGCCGGCGCTGGCATTCGCCGCGCGATACCCCCAGTACACGATGCCGACGTGGCTGCTGTTGTCCAGCCCCTGGCTGGTTCCCGGGTAGAGCGGGCTGCCCGACCAGCAACTTGTAGTGTAGCAGGGGTCATTGCGACCATTTGAAAGCGAACTTCCGGATTCTGTATATGTGCATGACGGAATCCCGCTGCCGTCGAATCCCGCTGAACTGCAGTTGCGCGCGGTATCGAATTCGATCGCGAGCTTGGGCCAAGCGATTTCGGGAATCAGGGCATTGCCGTTGTCGCCCGAATAGCCGAGGTGTTGCCGTGACGCGCCGCAGGCGTCGGTGCCATTGCGGTCGCCATCCACCACGGCAAAGGTGAATCCCTCGCCGACGCGGCGTACGCGGAAGCGGAAATAACTGCGAAATCCTGTGCCCGCGGTATGTGCTTCGGTGTTCCAGGCGCAGGCGAATAGTTCCGCGGCGTTAGCGCCGTAGTTGGAATTGATGTCGGCGCTGCCAAGGGTAAGAACCCCGGTCGACGGTGCGTAACGAGCCAGTGTGAGGTTGCCGGCCTCGGCGGATACCGTCGGAGCGACGAGGGTCAAGCTGGCTCCCGGGGGAATGCAGCGCACGATGTCCTGGCTTGCCGCCTGACTGGTCGATACCTGGGCCAACATGCTTTGGCCCGACAGGCTGGTGGATGAGGTGCCAAAGGCGGACAAGTTCAAATCTTCGAGATAGTTTGCCGGCCAGTTGGTATTCAGCACCGCGTTGGTAGCCGACACTGCGGTTGCGGTTCGCAGCTGGATGGTCGACTCGCCCGCATCAGAGGGGGCCGGGCTCTTGCTGCCGCGCTGGCTTCCCAGTACCAGCGCGCCTGCGCAATTTTGCGCTGCGCCCCCATCGACAGTGACGCTGAGCGTGCCACTGTTGGGCTTGAGCACGAACAACTGATCCTGGTAGTGGCTGAAATAACCAAGCGGATGTTGTTCGTCGTCGTAGCACGTATGGCTTGGAATCCGGCCTACAGCCTTGTCGCCCGGGCTGGAAAATCCCGTCAGAGGGGAAGGGGTGAAA
The DNA here is from genome assembly GCA_903908065.1 of uncultured beta proteobacterium. Taxonomy (GTDB): domain Bacteria; phylum Pseudomonadota; class Gammaproteobacteria; order Burkholderiales; family Rhodocyclaceae; genus Sulfuritalea. The sequence continues at coordinate 132,057 of CAIVQO010000098.1, forward strand.
CTGCCGCCGGCGGCCACCTGGTCGCGCAGGCAGTCCGTCATGCGATCCAGCATGGAATTGATATCGGCGCGAAAGTAACTCGACCCGCGCAGTACACGGAACAATTGCTCGCTGGTCAGCGTGACTCCGCTGTCGTTGGCAATCACGCTGCACGCCTCCGAGCTTCCAGCGGGGCAGGAGCCCGCCCAAAGGGTTCCACCGGATCGGGACGATACGGCACCGGCAACTGTGAGGCTCTTGGCACTCGCCGAAGCATCTCCACTGGCAGCATTGGTGCTGCCTGCGAGGTAGTTCGTGACGCCGGCGAGCTGGGTGCTCGTCACCGGATCGAGGTAGTTGCTGGCCGTGTAATTGCCGCCGCATTCGGTGACCGAGTCCGTGGTTGAAGCTCCCCTGTTTTGGCCGGCAAGTGGCGGCCCCGGAGCAAAGATCACTGCGATCGGACGGTCATGTGCGGACGTTATTGCGCTCACCATGGCGGCCGTGCCGTTGGCGACGACGATGTCGAGGTGACCGAGGGTATCCCAGTTCATTGGAGTTCCGCGCTGCACGCGCTGATGGCTGCCCGAGACCGCATACCAAAGGCATTCGCCGCTACTGTCGCGCAAGGGGCCGGTTCCCAGTGTTCGCCATGGGAAACGGCCAATGACCGTTGTATTTGATGCGTTGCCGTCGAAGTTTGCCGCCTCGCAGCCCTCTTGCAGGCATCCCGCATTGTTGTTGCGTGACGAGCCTAGGTCGGGCATGGGCAGATAGCCGTACACGATCCCGCTGGTACCCGTCTTAAGTTGGTCGTCCCGTAGTCGCAACGCATAGCCGATGAGGGCTTCACGCGCCTGCGACAGCGAGTCACCTGTTTGTTGCTGCGCCTTGGCACGCAGCAATTCGGGCGAAAGGTTGCTGACGAAGAAATACAGGCCGCCAATGGCCAGCATGGCCAGCAAGGCGATCAGTACGAAGCCGTGGGAAGCTCCAGGTCCTCCCGCGGAGGCTTGACAAGTGGCCATGATCCGCCGCGCTTGGCTAAGGGGCCTTCCTGGACGGGTCCCCGGGTGTCGTCACTACGCCGCCACCGAGGCGGGTATTGCGCTCGCCCGTGGCGCGATTCACGGCCTCGCCTACTTTAAGCTTGGCCGGCACATCCTCGCCGGGCGAGATCAAAGCCCGCCCCGGGTCGCGGGGGGAAAGGGTGGCGGTGACGCCGGTACGTCGGGCGTCGTTTTCGTTCTGCGCATGCTGATTGATCCAGACCGTCGATTTTCCGCTGGACCGATACACCACGCCGTCGAGGCTCATCGTCGTGCCTTGCAGTGCCTGGGCCTGCTGGACGTTGTGGGTGCGTTGACGTTCCATCGCAAGGCGCCGTTCCGGATTAAAGAACAGCCTGCCGAGGGCTTCGGTGTCGGCGGCCCAGGCCGAACCTATGCCAGGGCCGGCGGCGAGACATGCCAGCAGGAGTCGGAGCCGATTCATTTTCTTTCCCTCAGCGTGATCCACTCCAGGGTGCATTCGGCCTTGAGTTGCGCGGGGTTGCCGCGGTCGTTGGGAGCCGCCGGTATGCGTTCCAGGGTGCAGGAACGCAGTTGGATCAGGGCTCGCACCGACGCGCGAATTTCGTCTATCAGGCCCAGCAATTCACCCTCGTGGAGCATCTGAACGTTGAGCCGCATCTGGCTGGCCATGAAATCGAAACCGCCAGCCGCTGCGCCACCGGGAAGTATCGATGCGTCGACCGGCCGCTGCGGGGCGAAATCGTATTCCAGTCGATGGATGCGCCGTGCCACCTTGATCCTGGCCATGGTCTCGACCCAGTCGAGACGCTGTTCCGGGCCGATGAAGCCGCGTTCCTGAAGTGTCTTGAACCGCCCGATCTTGTCGCGCAATTCGGCCTGCTCGTCGCGGGCCCTGGCCAATTTGGTGCGAATGTCATTGCGTGCAGCGGTGGATTCCTTGAAGGCCTTCTCGCCCGCCTTCTGCAACTGCAGGGTAGTCCATACGGCGCCGCCACCGGAGGCGCAAAGGATGACCAGGAGACCTATCGCCCACTTCAGTCGACCCAGATCGGAGGCTTTGGAGGTCATCGGGTTCTCACAATGGACGCGCTATGCGCAGCGAGAACTTCGGTACATCGGCGCCCTGGGCGCGGGCGTCGCCGGTACTTCGCAGCGGTTTGTCGGATTCGATGTCGAAGGGGCGGCTGAGGATGCGTACGTCGGTTTGCGGTGCTCTCAAGCGGGCGGCAAACTTGTCCATCAGGTCAAGCTGGGCGCGCTGGTCGCTGACCAGGACCAGCGGCAACTGTGCCTCGATCTCGACGACGGTCCAGCCGGACCCCGGGGCGCCGACCGGGCGGGCCCCGGGAGCAGTATTGGCAGCGGCATCGGGGCTGTCCGCCATGCGCCAGGCCAGGCGACTGAGCTCGATGCGCGGGTGCTCGTTGAGGGCCTGGCTCAAGTGCACCAGCAGCGGTTCCATCCCCGGAATGCGCTTTTGCAGAGCCTCGTAGCGCACCGTCAGTGCTCGCAAATTGTCCGGCGTCAGGTTGATTTTCGGCAGGCCTTCAAGGATTGCGTTGTAGCGCCGTTCATCTTCCGCCGAGGCCAGTCGGGTGAGTTCGATCTGATCGCGCAGTTCGGCCACGCGCAGACCGGTCTTGCCGGCGAACAGCAGGCAGGCCGCAAACACCAGCCAGCCGACACTGGCGAGGGCCGAACGAATGCGCCACAGGCGATAAAAGCGGGTTTCCGTGGCCGGGGCAAACTGGTCCGTGGGGGTCTTGCTGGCCAGGCAATGAAACAGTAGCTTGTCGGCATTGCTGTCGCCCAGGCTGTCCTTTAGCTTCAACTTGCGCGCTTCGGCGCCAAGATCCGCGTATTCGAAATGGATGTCCTGGCCGCTTTGACAGTAGCTCTGCAAGGCGGGAATCTGCGTAGCCTCGGCAAGTATTACGGTGCGCAGGGCGCTGCCACGAGGTAGCTGGCGCTGGGCGACGAGATACTGGAATATCTTGGCCGAATCGTTGGCGCAGACGCGGCCGATCTCGTCGATGGAGCGCGTGGCAAGTTGCGACAGGCGCGAAAAATGGAGCTTGCGCTTGTCGAAGAAGGTCTGCCTTACGCCGCCGCGGCTGAGCGTCAGCAGCAATACCGGGTCATCGGTGTTGAGCAGTTGCGGACCGCATTGGGCCAATACCAAGGGAACGGAATACACGCCCGCGAGGATGGCTTCGGCTTCGCGCAAGGCATCCAGCCAGGGCGTGAACACCTCGGCGCGCGTTAGCGCGGCGAACAGGAATTTTTCGTCCCGGCGCCCCTCTTTGGCTCGCCCGAGGGACACGGACAGGGCGAGCGGGGTGTTATAGAAATACTGGCCCAGGCGCCGCTTGAGCAGGGCATTGCGATCGCCTCCCTGAACATAGGGCAGGTCCTCCAGCTGGAAGCCTTCTTCGGCGGTATCTGCGAGCAGGTAGAAAAGGCTGGAGCGATGTTTCTTCAGGTAGCCCGCGAGTGCCTCGATTCCGGCGGGTTCAGTGCTGAATTCGGCTTCGGTACGGATGCGCCCGCCTTGCCAGCAATGGGCGGTGAGATTGGTGCCGTCGGCCTGCAGGATGCGTTTGGCGGCCATCAGGTCTTCATCTTCGTGATGATGTCGTAGATGGGGCCGAGCACGGCCATCATGATCCAGCCGAGGATGAGTCCGATGGTTACGGTCATCACGGGTTCGATCATGGCCTGCACGCGTTCGATCGACTCACGCACGTCGCGGTTGTAGAAGTAGCTCACGTTGGTCAGGGCCGTGTCGAGGGCGCCGGTGTTTTCACCGACGCGTAGCATGCGCAGCACCAGGGGCGGGAAGATGCCCACGTTCTGGAAGGCGACCGTCACGTTCTGGCCTTCGGCGATCAGGGCACCGACACGTTGCAGTCCTTCCTTCACCACCAGGTTGCCCACCACGTCCTCGGTGGCCTTGATCGAATCCAGGATCGTGATCCCCGATGAATACATCATCGCAAATACCGAGGCAAAGCGCGAAAGGATGATCTTGTGCAGGATGTCGCCGATATAGGGCAGCTTCAGCTTGACCTGGTCGAAGCGGTATCGCGCCTTGAAGTTGGTCTTGACCAGGAAGGCAATGATGCCGGCGATGACAAAGGGAAGCCCGAGCACTATGTACCAGTAGTTCACGAAAAAGCCCGAGGTCGCGATCAGCAGCTTGGTCTGGGTGGGCATTTCCTGGCCCATGCTGCGGATGAAACCGGCCATCTTGGGCACCAGGTAAATCATCATGAACAGCACGATGGCCACTACCACGGTGCCGAGAAATGCCGGGTACATCACCAGCTTCTTGGTATGCGCGGCCAGTTCGTCCTGCCATTTCAGCGACTCCAGCAGGTTCGCCAGGACTTGCGGCAGGGCGCCGGTTTCCTCGCCGGAACGGATCAGGCTGATGACCACTTCGTCGAAGGTCTGAGGATGCTCGGCCATGGCTTGCGAGAGCGTCTTGCCACCTTCGATGCTCTCGATCATGCCAGCGAGGATTTCCCGGAAACGTGGGTTCTCGACGGTATCGCGCAGGTCAGCCAGGCTCTCGATCAGCGATACCCCGGCGCGCGCCAGTTGCTCCAAATGAAAGCAGAAGTTGATGAGTTCCTGGCGGGTGATGGTGCCGCGGTTCATCAGGCCGCCCTGTTTCACCGGGTCGCCGTTGACGAAGTCGAGGTCCATGCGCTTGAGGCGCATTTCGAGGTCAATCATGTTGATCGCCTCAAGGCGACCAAGCACCATGCGGCCTTGGCTGTTCATCGCCTTGTAGGCATAGAGGGCCATCGGTGTCGAGTGCCGTTCCGCGCCTACATGCGCTCGGTGAGGTCGATCACGCGGCCGACCTCCTCGATCGAAGTCGAGCCGTCGATCACGCGTCGCAGGCCGTCGTCGGCCAGAGTGCGGAAGCCCTTGGCCAGCGCCTGGTTGCGGATTTCGCGCAGCGGGGCGCGGCGACTGATCAGGTCGTCGAGGTCGTGATCAAGGCGCAACAGTTCCATGATCGCGATGCGCCCGCGGTAACCTTGGTATTCGCAGTGGTCGCAACCGGCGGCGCGATAGATGATCGGTGCCGGCTGTCCGCTGGCGACGCCGATCAGTTTGCATTCATGCGCCTCGGCCGGGTATGGCTTGCGGCAATGGGTGCACAGGCGGCGCACCAGCCGCTGGGCGACAATGCCGATGATGTTGCCGGCCATGATGTCGGGCAGGACGCCAATGTCCAGCAAACGCGGAATCGCCCCGAGAGCCGAGTTGGTGTGCAGCGTTGAATAGACTTGGTGGCCTGTCATTGCCGCGCGAAACGCCATTTCGGCGGTATCGGCGTCGCGGATCTCGCCAACCAGGATGATGTCCGGATCCTGGCGCATCATCGAGCGAATGCCATTGGCAAAATCCAGCTTGGCCGATTCGGCGACGGAAGTCTGGCGGATCATCGCCATCGGATATTCCACCGGATCCTCGAGCGTCATGATATTGACGCCCTCTTCGTTGATGTGGTTCAACACCGAGTAGAGGGTGGTGGTTTTGCCGCTGCCGGTGGGGCCGGTGACCAGGATGATGCCCTCGGGACGCGCCACCATGAGCTTCATCAAGCTCATCTGCTGCTCGTCGAGTCCGAGTTTGTCGAGCGGCACGATGCCTTTCTGCCGGTCGAGGATGCGCAGCACGATGTTTTCGCCGTGGATCGTCGGCTGCGAGGCGACGCGGAAATCGACTGCGCGGCCGCTGATGTTGATCGAGATGCGGCCGTCCTGCGGGGCACGGGTTTCGGCGATGTTCATGCCACTCATCACCTTCATGCGCACCGCCATGGCTGCCCAATAGGTTTTGTGCAGGGCGCGGATCTGGCGCAGGATGCCGTCGATCCGGTAACGGATGCGCAGGAAGCTGGCTTCCGGCTCGAAGTGCACGTCCGATGCGTCATGCTTGACGGCGTCGGTCAGCAGCGCGTCGACCAGGCGCACCACTGGCTGGCTGTATTCGTCGAGTGAGGCGGACAGGCTTCGATAGTCGATTTCGCCAGTTTCGATTTCGTGCAGGATGCCATCGATCGACAGTTCGTGGCCGTAGTACTGGTCGATGGCGCGGGCGATTTCGGATTCGCCGGCAATCAGGGTTTCGATCAGCAGATCGGGGTGGATCAGGGTGCGCAGCTTGTCCAGCGCGACGATGTCGTTGGGATCGGCGATGGCGATCTTCAGCCGTTGGTCGCGGCGCGAATAGCTGAGGGCGAGGAAAAGGTGGCGCTTGGCCAGATCGCGCGGCACGATGCGTAGCGCATCCGGATCGATGATCGACTTCGACAGGTCGACCGCCTTGTGCCCCAGGGATTCGCCCAAGGCGTCGCGCAGCGTGGCTTCGGAAACGAAACCCAGAGCCACCAGCAGCTTGCCCACCGGCTGGTTGGACTTCATCTGCTCCAGCAGGGCAATACGCAGTTGATCCTCGCTGATCACGCCCTGCGTGATGAGGATCTGGCCTATCGGTCGGCGCGGACTGGGCGAGTTCATACTGACGTGATTATCCCGCATCTGCCGGTGAGGGCAAGCCCCGGCGAGGGTGGTTCAGGGCTGCAGCGACTTCAGTCTGGCCGTGGCCTGTGCCTTGTCGAACCCGGCCGGACGACTGGCTGCCGCGGCGATCGCCTGCGCGTAATACTGCGCAGCAAGCTTGTTCTGACGCAAATGCTCGAGGCTGATGGCCAGGTTGTAGAGTATGTCGGGGTTGTCCGGTTCGGCGCTATAGGCACGGAAATAGGCTTGCTGCGCATCGGCCCAGCGTGCCTGCCTCGCATACAGGTTGCCCAGCGAAAAATGCGGAGCCGCCAGATCGGGCTGTGCGGCGGCAAGCGATTTGAGTCGGCTCTCCGTAGCGCCCGGGTCCATTTGGCCGCGTTGATTGAGGAGCGCGGCGAGGGCTACCGAATCCTGCGGGTCGAACTCCAGTACCTGACGGTAATAGGACTCTGCCTGGTCGTAGCGGCCCTGACGCAAGGCGATCGCCGCCAGGCCGTGCAGGACGTCCGGATTGCGAGGGTCGGCTTTGCGGGCGCGTTCGTATTCGAGCTGGGCCATGGTCAGCTCCCCCCTGCCGAATGCCTCGAAGCCCCGAGTGATTGCCGGATCGACCCGCAAGGGTTCGCGCGTGACGCGAATCGGACTGTCATCATCGGGTTCGACACGGGCGGCAGGCCGACGAGCACGAGGAGTCTGCCGTGAGCTGGCTGCGGCAAGGTCGTCGTCGCCGTCGTCGTCCCGTGCCTTGGGCTGTGCAGTCGGTTTGGCCCCACTGGCCGCTACGGTTTGATTTGCTGGTGTGCCGGCGGCCGGTGTGGTCGCTGGCTGGGCTATGGGAGTCGGCGCTGGCGATACGGCGGCAATGACGGGTGCGGCCGGCAAGGGTTGCACAGGCGGGGGCGGGACAGCCGGTTTGGCGACCATTGCTCCTTTGGGCTGGAGCTGCCACCAGAAATAGCCACCGATGCCGGCGACGGACAGCACTGTCAGTACGCCGATGGCAATCGCAAAACCTTTGCGGCTTTCCTGTTTTTCCGGTTGTTTGGCGGCGAACAGATTCTGTGCGGCGGCCTTGACCTGAGCTTCTGCGTCGGGATCAGGCGAGATGCGTCGCGACGGCGCTTCGATGAAGGGTTCGCTGCGGGGCGGCGGATCGGCAGCGACTGCAGCCAGCGTCGGAGGCGGGGGTGGCGCGGGCTCGATACGCTCTGCCGCGATCGACGGCGGCGGAATCTGGCGTGCTGCGGCGGCGGCCTCTTCCAGGAATCGCGCATCGAGTTCTTCGAGATGCGTCGCCAGGGAAAGCGCGGGTTCGGAGCGTGGTGCCGTTTCGTCGGCCGAGGCCGGCGAATATGCGGCATCGGGCAGTGGTTCCAGCGCCAGGCCGCTTGAATCCTGGTCATCCGCGCCCGAACCCGAAGCATCGCTGCCACCCTGGCGCTTCGCCAGTTCGGCCTTTTTTAGAGCGTCCATCAGGAGGCTCATCGGACTTCGGCTCCGTCCTTGTCTGAAGCCTTTCCTGGGGTCGTGGACTTTGCACCGAAGAAATTCTTGCCTGGCAACTGGTCGCGGAAAGCTTGGTAATCGGTGTTGATGCTTGGATCGCGGATGATCGTCGGCTTGAGGAAGATCACCAACTCGGTTTTCGATAGCGTATCGCTGCGATTACGGAAGAAATTACCCACCGCCGGCAGGTCGCCCAAGCCCGGGACCTGGCTGGAGGTATTGCTGATCTTGTCTTCCATCAGCCCTCCCATCACGGCGACTTCGCCGTCCGAGAGGCGCAGCATGGATTCCATTTCGCGCGTCTGGATCACGGGTACGTTGTTTACTGCCCCGAGATTGGGCGTGGGATCCTGCACGTCCCCAGTTTTGCTGGAGATGGTCGGTCGGACGTTGAGCAGGATGGTGCCGTTCTCGCTGATCTGTGGTGTTACGCTCATCACCAGACCCACTGATATGGACTTCGCCGTGGCCGTGAAATTGTTGGTGGTTCCCGTGGTGGTGGTAGTCGAGTCGTTCTTGACCTCGAAGTAAACCAGGTTGTTAACCACCTTCAGCATCGCTGTCTGGTTGTTGAGGACGCTGAGCTTGGGGCTGGAGAGTACCTTGACCTTGCCGAAGGTCTCCAGCAGGCTGAGGGTCGAGGCCAGTCCGAGTCCGGGGGCGACATAGTTCAGCAAGAACGCGAATGTGCCTGGCGATGCGCCGAAAGTCGGGGCTGTGGTGGAGGTCGCGAACGATCCCGATGTGGCGTTGAGCGGATTGGTGTTGGTGGTCGGGTTTTGCGCGATGGAGAATCCCGCCTGGGGGTTGCCTGGCCGCAGGCTGCGCAGGCTCTGCCAGTTGATACCTTGCTGGAAGGCGTCGTTCAGGCTGACTTCGGCAATCGTCGCTTCAATCACCACCTGGCGCCTGGCGTTTGCCAACACCAGGTCGAGGTATTCCTGGACTTTTTCGTGCTGGCGTGCCGTGGCGCGAACGACGATCACTCCTGCCTCGGCATTGACGATGATGGATGCCGCCTCGCGGAATGTGGTGCGTTTGACGACAGTGGTGCCTTGTTGCTGTGCGCTGGCCGGATTGGGGCTGTTGGCGATGCCGCCCGATTGGGCCCCGCTACGGGAGCCGGATTGGGCTGCCTGGGCGCCAGTACCGGTGGTGGCCTGCTGGTCGGAGCGCTCGATGACGGTTTCGCTGGAGCCTTCCGGCAGGATCTTGTCGCTCTCGCGCAGGATGTCCTTCAGGTTCTTTTCCAGCGATTGCCAGAAGTTGTTCTGTGCCGAACTCTTCACCGATGTCGCCGAATTGTTCCCTGCTCCGGCGGAGGCGCCACCCGCGGCGCTGGTGCTGGTCGACGCGATCTGCGTGTTGATCGACACCGACCCGGACAACTCGCGCGACATGTTGACGTAGTCGACCTTGTAGTTGCGCAGGAAGGGCGTATCCGGCATTACCAGCAGGTTGGGGCCTTCGAGTTCCCAGCGCATGTCGATTTGCTTGGCAATCCGCGTCAAAATCTGCTGGAGCGTCTGGTCGATGGCATTGATCGTGACTACGCCGTTGATTCCCGGGTGGATGTCGACGTTGAGTTTGGCATCGCGGGCCAGCGCAAACAGCAGATCCTGCACCGGGATATTGCGCACCGATACCGAGTAGGACTCCGTCTTGGCCGCCGCGCGAGGGCGTGGTAGGAGGGGGGTAGCCTCAACCGGTGCCGGTATGTCCGGATTGGTCGCGGTCAAATCCTCGGCGCGGATATGCCCGGCCGATGGCGGCTGTTGCTGTAGGGTGTTGCACGCCGACAGGAGCAGGCATGCAACCAAGCCGGCAGGCAGCCGCGAAATCACGGGTGGGCGCAAACGAGTCCCCGATCGGAAGAAATGGCCATAACTTAGCTTATCACGTTATGTTTTCGGCGCAACTCAATGATTTGATTGAATCGTTCCATCTTCATAAGTGTTGTATTTGCCTAACGTAGCCTGACCGCGGGGCGGGGGTAGGGCTTGTTGGCGCGCAACTGCGCCGAAAGGCTGCGTATTGCGGCGGCAGCCTTTTCCCGGCTGGGATACTCACCGTAGATTACTCCGTATCGCGGTCGACCGCTAAGTTCCGAGTAATACACACGCAGTTGATCCGAGTCTTCACCTCCAGCAACGAGCCGACGCAACAAGGACTCGACCTCGCCGTGGCGGTCGGCATCTGCCGCAAAGATCTGAATGAACCAGCGGTCGTTGGGTAGTTGTTCCAGCCAAGCCCTGCTGGACTCGATGCGTTCGCGGGTCAAGCGCCCCGCTTTCTTGGGGTAGGGTAAGGCGTCTGGTTTGGCACCCCCGGCGTCAGCGGGCAACGTCGCCCTGGCGTCGGATGAGGGGATCGCTACCGGCGCTGTGGAAGTCGGCGCTGGCGACACGGCGACGGAGGGAGCGGGAGCAGCCAGCGCAGGAACTCCTTCCGCAGCAGGGCCGCCGGACGGTGGGGACGGCGACCCGGTCGGCGGAACCAGGGGCGACTTGGTTGACGGATCGACCGCGCTTTGTGTGGAAAGCGGCGCCGGATTTGCTGCGGGTGGCGGTGCCAGGGGCTTGTCGCCGATCGCGGGGGCGGTTTGTGGCATTGCAATCGGCGGGCTGTCGTGCTGCGCCACTCCAGTCACGAAAAGAGCCAACAGGATTGCGGCTAGGATTGCCGCTGCCAACCAGAGCAGGCGTACCCTGTTACCCGATCTGCCGCGGTAGGTTGCATCGCTGAAATCACAATCCTTGATTGCTGCCTGCGCTTCCTTGGCCCCGATCAGGTGGCTGCCGTTGGAGAACGCAGCGAGCAGAGACTTGTCGGCGATGATGTTGATGCGCCGCGTCAATCCGAGGGAGCTCTGCGCAATCAGCTTCAGCGCCGGCAACGAAAATACGCTGGGTCCCCGATAGCCGGCGGCGCGCATGCGGAAATCCAGGTAATTGGCAATGTCGTCCCGGACCAGCGGTTCGAGGCCGAAGTTGTGCGTGATGCGCTCCTTGAGCTGACGCATGTCAGGTCGCGCCAGGATGTCGTTGAGTTCGGGTTGGCCGAACAAGACCAGCTGCAGCAGTTTGCTGTGATTGGATTCCAGGTTGGAGAGCAGGCGAATTTCTTCCAGCGTTTCGGCCGGCATGGCGTGCGCTTCGTCGATCAGGACCACGACCTGACGCCCTTCGCCATAGGACTGGATCAGGCTATCCTGCAAAGCACGCATCACCATCGACGTGCGTGAGTTCTCGGGAATTTCGAGCTGGAGTTCGTCGGCGATTGCGTAGAGTATGTCGTCGCGCGAGAGGGAGGGATTGGCCAGATACACGATGGTGACGGTATCCGGCAGCCGTTCCATCAAGACCCGGCAAAGCATGGTCTTGCCGCTGCCCACCTCGCCGCTGACCTTGACGATGCCCTCGTCGTGGGTGATGGCATAGATCAGGGCATCCAGGGTGGCGCCCCGATTGGCCCCATCGAAGAAAAAGTCGGTGTGGGGCGTGATGCGGAAGGGTGGTTCGTTGAGTCCGAAGTGTTCCAGGTACATGAACGTGGTCCGTCGGTGCGCCTATGGGCTACTGGGATGAGACCCGCTTTTCGCGTGCCAGCGTGTCGATGCGGTTGTAAAGCGTGGTGCGATTGATGCCGAGCAGGCGCGCGGCCTGGCTCATGTTGTCGCGTGCCAGCCGCTGCGCCGCTTCGATGTAGGCTTCTTCCCACAGGCGCAAGGTGGCATCGAGGTTGAAATCGGCGCGCGCCTGGATGTCATTCATCGCAAGGGTGATCAGTTCGGTGCGGCTGGCCATGGCTGGAGCCGCCAAAGATGCGATATTTTCGCCGCCGTTGGCCGTGTCGAGCTCGGCTTCCAGTTCGGCCACACCGATCTCCTTGCCCGCATGCTTGGTCGTCAGGCGTATCGCAATGTTGCGCAGTTCGCGCACATTGCCGGGAAACGGGTAGGCAAGAAAACGCTGCAGGGAGGCGGCGTCGAGGCGAAACTGCGGGAGATCGGTCTGGGCCGCATAGATTGCACGGAAGTGCTCCAGCAGCAGGACGCGGTCTTCCCCAAGGTCGCGCAAGGGGGGGATCGCGACGGTGAATACTGAAAGGCGGTGATACAGGTCGGCCCGGAAGCGTCCTTCGCGAACCTCTTTTTTGAGGTCCCGATTGGTTGCCGCGACCACCCGTGCCGATGATCGCCGCGCGTTGGTTTCGCCAATGCGCTGAAATTCCCCGTTCTCCAGTACCCGCAGCAGTTTGGGCTGGAGGTCGAGGGGCAGTTCGCCGATTTCGTCGAGGAACAGCGTGCCGTCCGAGGCCTCTTCGAAGTATCCAGGCCGCTGGCCGCTGGCCCCGGTAAACGCGCCTTTGGCATGGCCAAAGAGGGTTGCCTCGACCAGGTTCTGCGAAATGGCGGCGCAGTTGAGTGCGAGGTAAGGCCTGGAATTTCGATCCGAGAGCTTGTGCAGCGCTGCTGCGGCCAGTTCCTTGCCGCTGCCTGACTCCCCTTCGATAAGTACCGGAAAGGGTGAATTGGCGAACTGGCGCAACTGCGCCCGAAGCTTTTGCATGGGGGCACTGATACCGATCAGGCCGTCTTCGTTTCCTGTCGATGTGTCGCTAAAAGACAACACCCGGCTGATCAGTTTGCGCAGGAATTCCGGATCCGCGGGCTTGGCCACGAATTCGGTTGCTCCCAGCGCCCTGGCGTGGCGGGCATTGGTCTCGTCGCTTTGACCCGACAGCACCACGATGCGCGTGCCAGGCGCGTGGGCGAGGATGTCGGCGATCAGGGCGAAGCCTTCGTCCGGGCGGTGCGGCGTCGGGGGCAGTCCCAGATCGATCAGGGCAAGGGCGGGCGCCTGCTTTCCCCCGCGCAGGAGACGGACCGCTTCGGCGCGGGTGGACGCCGTGGTGACTGCGTAATCGCGACCGAGATAAAACCCCAAGGCGTCGGCGATCAACGGATCATCGTCGACAATCAGCAATTCGATCTTGCTGTCGGAAGCGTTCAAGTCGGTTTCGGCAGGGTAGGTGCGATCCAGGCATGCTAGCTGATTCCTGGGGTGGCGCAATGTCGTTTGTGCATGCTGTTTACCCCGCACTTCAGGGTTTGCCCCGGAAATGGCGAAGGGGCGATCTGCTAAAATCTGGCCTCAAAAATCGAGCCGGTGATCCCGGTGCAGACATGTCCCAGGAACCCCTCGTCGAAATCCGCGATCTGAACTTCACCTACGACAGCCGGCCTGTCCTTACCGGGATCAACATGACGATTCCGAAGGGCAAGGTGGTGGCTGTGATGGGAAGTTCCGGTTGCGGCAAGACCACCACGCTGAGGGTGATAGGTGGGCAGCTGAAACCCACTTCCGGGACAGTCACGGTCGGTGGGCAAGCAGTGCACGAGCTCGACGGCGATGGCTTGTACGCCTTGCGTCGGCGCATGGGCATGCTGTTCCAGTTTGGCGCCTTGTTCACCGACATGTCGGTATACGACAACATCGCCTTCCAGATGCGCGAACATACGGATCTTCCCGAGAGCGTGATTCGCGATCTGGTCATGATGAAGCTGCATGCCGTGGGCTTGCGTGGAGCTCACGACCTGATGCCGGCGGAACTGTCCGGCGGTATGGCGCGGCGAGTGGCTCTGGCACGGGCGGTGGCCCTCGATCCCATGCTGATTCTCTACGATGAACCATTCGCCGGGCTTGATCCGATTTCCCTTTCGATCATCGGGGAGCTCATTCGCAAGCTGAACGATGTTCTTGGCGCGAGTTCCGTGGTGGTTACCCATGATGTGCAGGAGTCGCTGAAAATCGTTGATTACGTCTATTTCGTGTCCGCCGGCAAGATCGTGGCGGAAGGTACGGCCGAGGAAATCAAGCGTTCCACCGTTCCGTATGTGCATCAGTTCGTCTGGGGCGAGGCCGACGGCCCTGTGCCCTTCCACTATCCCGCGCGCCCCTATGGCGATGAAATCATGGAAAGGCCATCGCTTCGTGGATAAAGTGATTCTGGGTGCCTTGCGCAGCCTTGGCCAGAAGGTAACCTCCCGGATCTGGCGCCTGGGGTATGCCAGCCGGTTTTTTCTCGCCATGCTGCTGCATTCCGGCACGGCCTTGCGCCGACTTAACCTGACGATACGCGAGATTTATTTTACCGGCGTCCTGAGCCTGATCATCATCCTGGTTTCCGGCATGTTTGTCGGCATGGTGCTCGGCCTGCAGGGCTACGATACCTTGCAGCGCTATGGTTCGACCGAAGCGCTGGGCGTTCTGGTTTCACTTTCCCTGGTGCGTGAGCTGGGTCCCGTGGTTGCGGCTTTGCTCTTCGCCAGCCGGGCCGGCTCGGCAATCACGGCTGAGATCGGCATGATGAAAGCCACCGAGCAGCTGTCGGCCATGGAAATGATGGCCGTGGATCCGATCGCCCGCGTGGTTGCACCGCGTTTTTGGGGTGGCGTGATTTCGATGCCCCTGTTGGCTGCCTTGTTCTCGGCCATGGGCATCTTTGGCGGCTATCTGGTCGGGGTGCAGCTGATTGGTGTGGACGAGGGCTCGTTCTGGTCGCAAATGCAGGCGTCGGTGGATTTCCGCGAAGATATCCTCAACGGTGTGATCAAGAGCTTTGTTTTCGGCATCATCGTCAGTTGGGTGGCGGTGTTCGAGGGCTACGATGCGGAGCCGACCGCCGAAGGGGTTTCCGGGGCAACCACCCGCACGGTTGTAACATCGTCGCTGGCCATTCTGGCCGCGGATTTCATTCTCACTGCTTTCATGTTTACAGGGACGTGACATGAGTCGTACGACTTTGGATCTTTGGGTTGGCTTTTTTGTGGCGGTCGGCCTTGGTGCGCTGTTGTTTCTAGCCCTCAAGGTGGGCAACATGGCCTCGGCCAGCAGCGGGGATACTTATGCAATCCAGGCCAAATTTGATAACATCGGCGGCCTGAAGGTGCGCGGAGCGGTAAAAAGCGCGGGGGTCGTGGTCGGGCGCGTAACGGAGATCCGGTTTGATCCGGAGGCGTATGTTGCGGTGGTGACCATAAATCTTGATGCGCGTTACAAGTTCCCGCGTGACACGTTTGCCACGATCAATACGTCGGGATTGCTGGGCGAGCAGTACATAGGTTTCGAGGTGGGTGGTGACACGGCGATGCTGAAGGCCGGCGATACCATCAAGAAAACGCAGTCGGCCGTGGTTCTGGAAAAGCTGATCAGCCAGTTCATGTTTAACAAGGCTGCCGAAGACGGCGGCAAAAAGTAGTAGCGGATAGGTGCCCGAACAACAATGAAAACAACGCTGACAGCCCAACTCAAATCGATAGTCGTTGCCGGAATGGCGGTCGGAGTGCTTGCCGGTTGCGCGACCTCGGGAAATCCCAAGGATCCAATCGAAGGTTTCAATCGCGCGATGTTCGCCTTCAACGAGGGCTTGGATTCCGCAATCGTGAAGCCGGTGGCGAAAGGCTATGAAGCCGTACTCCCGTCGCCAGTCCGCACCGGCGTAACAAACTTCTTTGCCAACATCGACGACCTTTTCATCGGCGTAAATAATCTGCTTCAGGGGAAGATTCCCCAGGCATTCAACGACTTTGGTCGTGTTGCCATCAATTCCACGATCGGTTTGCTGGGTGTGCTGGATGTCGCCTCGGAAGCTGGCCTGGAAAAGCATGAAGAGGACTTCGGCCAGACCTTCGGTCGTTGGGGCGTGGGCAACGGGGCTTATGTCGTAATTCCGGTGTTCGGCCCCCGCACTGCCCGCGATACGGTTGGCCTCGTGCTGGATGTCGCCGCCGATCCGGTGGCAAATCATCGGCCCAAGCGTACGCGTGACGCCGCCCTGGTTTTGCGCACGATCAGCGATCGCGCCAACCTCCTGCCTGCCGACAAGGTGGTCGAGGAGGCTGCGCTGGACAAGTACTCTTATATGCGCGACGCCTATTTGCAGCGCCGTCGCAACCTTATCCACGACGGCAACCCGCCGCGCGAGGTTGAGGCCAATGCCGACATCGAGCAGATGGCGCCGCTTGCTGCTCCGGCAGACTCATTTTCTGGGCCCCGTGCATCGGCGTCTTCTGTTCCGGTTCTGGCCCTGCAGGCCGAATCGACAGTTGGCAACAGTCAGTAATAATTCTCAGCTTCCGGTCCGGATTTCTCCGGTACCGGCGATCCACAGGAAAGCCACATGAAATTCCTTTTCGCTTTGTTTAGCGCCCTGCTGTTTGCCGGTTCAGCGTCGGCTCAGGAACTGTCCCCGGACGCGCTGATCAAGAATGTGACCAACGAGGTTCTCGATATCGTTCGCAAGGACAAGGAAATCCAGTCCGGCAATACCCGGAAGGCGATCGAACTGGTCGAGGGCAAGGTGCTTCCGCACTTCAATTTCACTCGCATGACCCAGCTCGCCATGGCTCGCGATTGGCGCCAGGCCAATGCTGCTCAGCAAAAGGCGCTCACCGACGAGTTTCGTACCCTTTTGGTACGTACCTATTCGAAGGCACTGACCGAGTACAAAAACCAGACCATCGATTTCCGGCCTTTCACTGCAAAGCCCGGTGAAACCGATGTCCGGGTCCGTACCGAGATCAAGCAATCGGGTGCCGGCAAGAACATCGAGCTGGATTACTACCTGGAAAAGTCCGGAGCTGCCTGGAAGGTATATGACATCGAAGTCGGCGGCATCAGCCTGGTCACCAACTACCGGGAGTCCTTCGCCGCCGAGGTTCGCAACAACGGCATCGACGGTCTGGTCAAGTCGCTGCAGGCAAAAAACAAGTCCGGCGAGGCTGCTTCGGTCAAGAAATGATCCGTACCCTGGCTGATCGCGTCGAGGTATCCGGGCCGATGACCATGGCTGGTGCGGCCACATTGCTGGCCGAGGGTGAGGCGGTGATTCTGGCGAACCCGCCGGTCTTTGATCTCTCTGGCGTCACTGAAATGGACTCTTCCTGCCTGGCCGTGATTTTTGGCTGGGTGCGTGCTGCCCGCAAGGCTGGCAAGACGGTACAGTTGCTCAACCCCCCGCGGAACCTGCTGAGTCTCGCCGAGGTTTACGGCGTAAGCGATCTGCTGCCGCAGCACTGACCGCGGCGTTTTGCCAGGTCCCATGTCTTCCGCGATCCGCATTGAGCAGGTCTCCAAGCGCTTTGGCAGCGTTCAGGCGCTGGATGGCGTCGAGCTTGAGATAGCTCAGGGCGAGTTCTTCGGCTTGCTCGGGCCCAATGGGGCCGGCAAGACAACCCTGATCTCGGCGCTCGCCGGACTGGTCCGACCCGACTCCGGGCGCTTGCGGGTTATGGGCAAGGATGTCCAGGCAGATTACCGTGCCGCTCGACGCCAACTGGGTGTCGTGCCCCAGGAACTGGTTTTCGATCCGTTTTTTTCGGTCCGGGAGTCGCTGCAGATCCAATCTGGCTACTTTGGCATCGCGGACAACGAGGCCTGGATAGACGAGATTCTCGAGAATCTGGGCCTGACTTCCAAAGCAGATGCCAACATGCGCATGCTTTCGGGCGGCATGAAGCGGCGAGTCTTGGTCGCTCAGGCTCTTGTACACCGGCCGCCGGTGATTGTGCTGGACGAGCCGACGGCCGGCGTTGATGTCGAACTGCGCCAAACGCTCTGGGCATTCATTCGGCGCCTCAACCAGGCGGGCCACACAATCGTGCTGACCACGCATTACCTTGAAGAAGCCGAGATGCTCTGCAACCGCATCGCCATGCTCAAGGCAGGTCGCATCGTGGCGCTTGATACCACAGGGAATCTCCTGCGCCGTTTTTCCACGCACAGCCTGCGCCTGCGCACCGACCGCAAAATGCCGGCTGAGCTGCTGGCGGGAGGCACCGAGAGCGGCGGCTGGTGGTCGCTTCCCTTCGATACCTTCGACCAAGTCGAGGGCCTGCTGGCCCGGGTGCGTACAGCGGGTTGTGGAATTTCCGATCTTGAAATCGGCAAGCCGGACCTGGAGGAAGTGTTCGTTCGGGTCATGCAGGGTCAGCAGGCGGGGCAGGGCTGAAACATGCGTGGCGGATTCTCCACACTGCTCTACAAGGAAGTGCTGCGCTTCTGGAAGGTCGCTGCGCAGACGGTTGCCGCGCCCGTCCTTACGGCCCTGCTTTACCTGCTGATCTTCTCCCACGTGCTGGAAGGACACGTCAAGATCCATGGCGTTGCGTATACCGCCTTCCTGATCCCGGGCCTGGTGATCATGTCGGTGCTGCAGAATGCGTTTGCCAATTCCTCGTCGTCATTGATCCAGTCCAAGGTCACCGGCAACATTGTTTTTGTCCTGCTGCCGCCGATCTCCTACCTCGAGTTTTTCGCCGCCTATGTGCTGGCGGCGGTGGTGCGCGGGTGTGTGGTCGGTGGTGGTGTGCTGCTGGCGACCCTGTGGTTCGCCCCGGTGAGTTTTGCCGAGCCGTGGTGGATCCTGATCTTCGCCGTGCTCGGCGGTGCCATCCTCGGCAGCTTGGGCGTAATCGCCGGTATCTGGGCGGAAAAGTTCGACCAGCTCGCGGCTTTCCAGAATTTCCTGATCATGCCCCTGACCTTCCTGTCGGGCGTGTTCTATTCGGTGCATTCGTTGCCGCCGTTCTGGCAGCAACTTTCGCACTGGAACCCGATTTTCTACATGATCGATGGCTTTCGCCATGGCTTTTTCGGCGTTTCCGACGCCTCGCCCTGGCTCAGCCTGGCGGTGGTTGGCAGCTGCTTCGCGATCCTGACCGTTTTTACCCTTAACCTGCTGAAGAGCGGCTACAAGCTGCGCGCCTGAGGAGATCACCATGCTTGACCCCAAGCAAATCGAAACCTGGATCGCGGACGGACTGCCCTGCGAACACCTGACCGTCGAAGGCGATGGCCATCATTTTGCGGCCATGATCGTCAGCGGCGAATTTGCAGGTCTCAATCGCGTCAAGCGTCAGCAGCGGGTCAACGCCATTCTCAAGTCGCGCTTCGATAGCGGCGAACTGCACGCTCTCTCGATGCAAACCCTGACCCCCGAAGAATGGAAGGCCAATGGATAAGCTGCTGATCGCCGGCGGCGTTCCGCTGGCGGGGGAAATCGCCATCTCGGGCGCCAAAAATGCGGCCCTGCCGCTGCTGTGCGCTGCCTTGCTGACCAGGGAGCCGGTCACCTTCACCAATGTGCCGCACCTCAATGACATTGGCACCATGCTCAGGTTGCTGGCGCAGATGGGCGTCAAGGTGAGTCGCGAAAAGTCTGAAGTTCCCGCGGGGACGCAGAGCGCTGGCGCTGGTGACACGGTGGTTCTGGATGCCTCGGGGCTGGATAACGCCGTAGCGCCCTACGAAATGGTGAAAACCATGCGTGCCTCGATCCTCGTGCTTGGCCCGCTGGTGGCGCGTGCAGGCGAGGCCCGCGTATCGCTGCCCGGCGGCTGCGCGATCGGCGCGCGACCCGTGGATCAGCACATCAAGGGCTTGACGGCGATGGGTGCCGAGGTCGCCGTGGAACAGGGATATGTGCACGCCAAGGCAACCCGGCTGAAGGGCGCACGCCTGTTCACTGACATGGTGACCGTGACCGGAACCGAGAACCTGATGATGGCAGCCTGTCTGGCCCAGGGCGAGACGGTGATCGAGAACGCCGCGCGCGAGCCCGAAGTGGTGGATCTTGCCAACTGCCTCGTGGCGATGGGCGCCCGCATTTCGGGTGCCGGTGGCGACGTGATCCGTATCCAAGGGGTCGAGGCACTCCATGGGGCAACCCACCGCATCATGCCCGACCGCATCGAGACCGGCACTTACCTCTGCGCCGCGGCGGCGACCGGCGGCGATGTGCGCCTTACCGGGACTTCGTCCGCCTATCTGGACGCCGTGATCGACAAGCTGATGGATTGCGGCTGCGAGGTGCTCTCGGAGCGTGACGCGATACGCCTCAAGGCGCCGCCACGGCTCACCGCGACCAGCATACGCACGGCGCCGTACCCGGCTTTCCCCACCGACATGCAGGCCCAGTTCATGGCCATCAATGCCGTGGCCGACGGTACTGCCGTGATTCGGGAAACCATCTTCGAAAACCGCTTCATGCATGCCGTGGAACTGATCCGCCTCGGCGCCGACATTCGTATCGACGGCAATACCGCCTTCGTCAAGGGTGTTCCCAAGCTCGACGGTGCCACGGTGATGGCTACTGATCTGCGCGCCTCGGCCAGCCTGGTCATCGCCGGCCTGGTGGCGCAGGGGGAAACCCTGATCGAACGCATCTACCATCTCGACCGTGGCTACGAAGCGCTCGAGAACAAGCTCGCGGCGCTGGGCGCCCGGGTTCGCCGGGTAAAATGACCCCATGAACGGAATCACCATTGCCCTTTCCAAGGGCCGCATTTTCGAGGAGACGCTGCCGCTCCTCAAGGCGGCCGGCATCGTGCCAGCCGAAGACCCCGAGAAGTCGCGCAAGTTGATCATCGGCACCAACCGCGACGACGTGCGCGTGGTCATCGTGCGGGCCTCGGACGTCCCGACCTACGTACAGTACGGCGCGGCCGATCTAGGCATCGCCGGCAAGGACGTGCTGCTCGAACATGGTGGCATCGGCCTCTACCAGCCGCTCGACCTCAAGATCGCGCGCTGTCGAATGTGCGTCGCGGCGCCGACCGGATTCGACTATGCGGCGGCCGTGCGGCGTGGCGCGCGCTTGCGCATCGCCACCAAGTACATTGCCGTGGCGCGCGAGCACTTCGCCGCCAAGGGTGTGCATGTCGACCTGATCAAGCTCTATGGCTCCATGGAATTGGCGCCGCTGGCGGGCTTGGCCGAGGCCATTGTGGACCTGGTGTCCTCCGGCGCGACTCTGAAGGCCAACAACCTGGTCGAGGTTGAGGAAATCATGCAGATTTCCTCGCGTCTGGTGGTGAACCAGGCGGCGCTGAAGATCAAGCGCGAACTCTTGCAGCCGGTGATCGCGGCGATCGAAGGAGCCGTCAAATGATTCGCCGTCTGTCCAGCGCCGACTCCGGGTTTGCCGCGACCCTCGATGCCTTGATGCACTTCGACAATTCGACCGATGACGCCATCGAGAAGATCGTCGCCGAAATCTTGGCCCGCGTGCGGCGCGAGGGCGATCCGGCAGTGCTCGATTACACGCGCCGTTTCGACAAGCTGGAACTCGGTAGCATGGCGGAGCTTGAATTGCCGCGCGCCGAATTGCGGCACGCACTGGATCGGCTACCGCCAGCGCAGCGCAAGGCGCTCGAAACAGCCGCGGAACGCGTAAGCAGTTATCACGAGCGCCAGAAAATGGAGTCGTGGAGCTTCACCGAGGCCGACGGCACGCGCCTGGGGCAAAAGGTCACGCCGCTCGACCGCGTTGGACTTTATGTGCCCGGCGGCAAGGCGGCCTATCCGAGTTCGGTGCTGATGAATGCGCTGCCGGCCAAAGTGGCGGGAGTCGGCGAGTTGGTCATGGTGGTTCCCACCCCCCGCGGCGAGAAAAATGCGCTGGTATTGGCGGCCGCCTGTCTTGTCGGCGTGGATCGCGTATTTACCATCGGTGGTGCCCAGGCAGTTGCCGCACTCGCCTATGGCACGCAGACCGTGCCGCAGGTGGACAAGATCGTCGGTCCCGGTAACGCCTATGTTGCGGCAGCCAAGCGCCGGGTGTTTGGTACTGTCGGCATCGACATGGTGGCCGGCCCCTCCGAGGTGTTGATCATCGCCGACTGCACGGCGAATCCCGACTGGGTGGCGATCGACCTGTTCGCCCAGGCGGAGCACGACGAACTGGCGCAAGCGATCCTGCTGTGTCCTGATGCCGAGTTCATTGCGAGAGTGAAGGCCAGCATCGAGCGGCTGTTGCCGACCATGCCGCGCCGCGAAGTCATTTCCGCATCTCTCGCCGGCCGCGGCGCGCTGATCCAGGTGGCGAGTCTCGACGAAGCCTGCGAGATTGCCAATCGTATTGCGCCAGAACACCTTGAGCTGTCGGTTTCCGATCCGGCACCGCTGGTGGAAAAGATCCGCCACGCCGGTGCCATCTTCATCGGCCACCATGCTTCCGAATCCTTGGGCGACTACTGCGCCGGTCCCAACCACGTCCTGCCGACCTCGCGTAGCGCGCGCTTTTCCTCGCCGCTGGGTGTCTACGATTTCCAGAAGCGCTCCAGCCTGATCGAAGTTTCGGCGGCGGGGGCGAAGGCGCTCGGCCCGATTGCCTCTACCCTGGCGCACGGCGAGGGTCTTACCGCGCACGCGCGGGCGGCGGAACTGCGCTGCGAATCCTGAGTTGCGCGGGACCCCTCAGCCGAGAATTTCCGTTAGCGCGGCTATCAGGGCCTCACATTGCGCATCGGTGCCGACCGTGATGCGCAGGAACTGATCGATCCGTGGCGCCTTGAAATGGCGCACGATTATGCTGCGTTGGCGTAGCGCCAGCGCCGACTTTTCCGCATCGTGCAGTGGATGGCGTGCGAAGACGAAATTGGCGGCCGAAGGAATGACCTCAAAGCCAAGTGCCGACAAATCGGCCACCAGCGTTTCCCGGGTGGCGATTACCGCGCGGCGCGTGGTTTCGAAATGCTCGCGATCCTCAATTGCGGCGACGGCGCCGGCAATTGCGAGGCGATCCAGTGGGTAGGAATTGAAGCTGTTCTTGACGCGTTCCAGCGCTTCGATCAACTCCGGCTGCCCCACCGCAAACCCGACGCGCAGGCCTGCCAGCGATCGGGATTTGGAAAAGGTATGCACCACGAGCAGGTTGGGGTGGTCGGCAATCAGGGGAATGGCGCTCTCTCCGCCGAAGTCAACATAGGCTTCGTCAATCACCACCACCGAGTCGGGGTTGGCGCGCAGGATGTCGCCGATTTCATCGAGCGACAACATGCGCCCGGTGGGGGCATTCGGGTTGGGAAAGACGATCCCGCCATTGGGCCTGGCGTAGTCGGACCCCCGGATCGAGAAGTCGTCATCCAGTGCCACGGTTTCATAGTCGATCTGGTAGAGGCCGCAATACACCGGATAAAAGCTGTAGCTGATGTCCGGAAAAAGCACCGGACGCTCATGTTTGAGCAGACCAAGGAAGACGTGGGCGAGAACCTCGTCCGAGCCATTGCCGACAAAAACCTGTTGCGGAGTCAGGCCGTGAAGGCCGGCGACCGCTCGCTTCAAGGCGTCGGCGTTGGGATCTGGGTAGAGCTTGAGTGACTCGTCGGCGGCCGCGCGAATTGCCTCCAGCGCGCGCGGCGAGGGCCCGTAGGGGTTCTCGTTGGTGTTCAGCTTGATCAGGTTGGCGAGCTTGGGTTGCTCACCCGGGACGTAGGGCGTGAGGCCCTTGACGACATCGCTCCAGAAGCGGCTCATGGCAAGGTGTATGGCGGGTGGAATGGCGGTTGGGCGCGTCGCGCGCGGTACTAGGCCGATGGTATCATGTACGCCTTAACCCCTTGTTTGATGTTCCGACGCCATGCGGCACGCTGAAATAACGCGCAATACCCTGGAGACGCAAATTCGCGTCGTCGTCGACCTTGACGGCTCCGGCACTTCCAAGCTCACGACCGGCGTCGGCTTCTTCGATCATATGCTGGACCAGATCGCGCGCCACGGCATGATCGATTTGACCGTCGAGGCTAAGGGCGACTTGCACATCGACGCCCACCACACCGTCGAGGATGTGGGCATCGCGCTGGGGCAGGCCCTGAGCAAGGCTGTCGGCGACAAGAAAGGTTTGCGTCGCTACGGAAATGCTTACGTGCCGCTCGACGAAGCCTTGTCGCGCGTGGTGGTCGATCTGTCCGGGCGGCCGGGCCTGGTGTTCAATGTTCCGTTCACCCGCGCCACCATTGGCGAGTTCGACGTCGATCTGGTGCGTGAGTTCTTCCAGGGACTGGTGAACCACGCCGCCATCACGGTGCACATCGATGCCTTACGCGGCGACAACTCGCACCATCAGGCCGAGACGGTGTTCAAGGCGTTTGCCCGCGCCCTGCGCATGGCGGTGGAAGCCGATCCGCGTGCGGCGGGCGCCATTCCCTCGACCAAAGGCGCGCTCTGAGCGTTCCCCGATGAGTTCTGTGGTCGTTGTCGATTACGGCATGGGTAACCTGCGTTCGGTGGCCAAGGCCATCGAACACGTGGCGCCCGAGGCTGAGGTTCTTGTCAGCTCCGATGCGGCGCAGATTGCTGCCGCGGATCGCGTCGTCGTTCCCGGTCAGGGGGCGATGCCCGATTGCATGCGGGAACTCGCCGCTCGCGGTTTGCGCGAGGCCGTGATTCGCGCTGCGGCAGAGAAGCCCTTTCTTGGCATCTGCGTCGGCCTGCAAATGCTTTTCGGCCACGCCGAGGAAGGCAATGTGACGGGCCTCGAGATTCTTCCCGGACGGGTGCCGCGATTTCCGGATGCGGCCATGCGGGCGGCCGACGGCTCACGCCTCAAGGTGCCCCACATGGGATGGAACCGTGTGCATCAGGCCGAGCCCCATCCCTTGTGGGACGGCATCGAGGATGACGCGCGCTTCTATTTCGTGCATAGCTATTACGTCGAGCCGACAGACCCTGAGGTAATCGCCGGCTCGAGTAACTATGGCATCCCCTTTACCAGCGCGGTTGCCCGCGATAACATCTTCGCCGTTCAGTTTCATCCGGAAAAAAGCGCCCAGGGCGGGCTGCGCCTGCTGGGCAATTTCATGCGCTGGAAACCCTGATCGCCGGACTTGCCGGTAACCTGTTCTGCATATACTCCCATGCTGCTGATACCCGCGATCGATCTCAAAGACGGCCATTGCGTGCGCCTCAGGCAAGGCGCGATGGAAGATGCCACGGTTTTCTCCGAAGACCCGGCGGCCATGGCGAGACACTGGATAGACAAGGGCGCGCGTCGCCTGCATCTGGTCGACCTGAACGGTGCTTTCGCCGGCAAGCCGAAGAACGAAGCCGCGATCAAGGAAATCCTGAATGAGGTCGGCGACGAGATCCCGGTCCAACTGGGTGGTGGCATCCGCGACCTCGATACCATCGAGCGTTGCCTTGACGATGGCCTCAGCTACGTGATCATCGGCACGGCGGCGGTCAAGAACCCCGGATTCCTGCATGACGCCTGTGGAGCTTTCCCTGGTCATATCATCGTCGGGCTCGACGCGCGCGACGGGAAGGTCGCAGTTGACGGCTGGTCGAAGATGACCGGTCATGACGTAATCGATCTGGCCAAAAAATTTGAGGACTACGGGGTTGAGGCGGTGATCTACACCGACATCGGTCGCGACGGAATGCTTTCCGGCGTCAATATCGAGGCGACCGTCAAGCTTGCCCAAGCCCTGCGTATACCGGTTATCGCCAGCGGCGGCATCGCCAGCCTGAAGGATGTCAAGGCGCTTTGCGCCGTCGAGAGCGAAGGCATCATGGGGGCCATCACCGGCCGCGCCATCTACGAAGGCACCCTGGATTTCAAGAAGGCACAGGCCGAAGCCGACAAGGGCAAAAAGGCTCCCGCAGCCTGAACGGCCCAGCCATGCTTGCCAAGCGCATCATCCCCTGCCTCGACGTCAACGCCGGCCGCGTGGTCAAGGGCGTCAATTTCGTCGAGTTGCGCGATGCCGGCGACCCGGTCGAGATCGCGCGCCGCTACGATGACCAGGGCGCCGACGAAATCACCTTCCTCGATATCACGGCCAGTTCCGACGATCGCGACATCATCCTGCACATCGTGGAGGCCTGTGCCGAGCAGGTGTTCATCCCGCTCACCGTTGGCGGTGGCGTAAGGAAGGTCGACGACGTGCGCCGGCTTCTGAATGCCGGCGCCGACAAGGTAAGCATGAATACGGCGGCGGTGCAGAATCCGCAGCTCGTGGCCGAAGCCTCGAACAAGGTCGGTAGCCAGTGTATCGTCGTGGCGATCGATGCCAAGCAGACCTCGCCCGGCAAGTGGGAAGTCTTTACCCATGGCGGCCGCAACAATACCGGCATCGATGCCATTGCATGGGCAGGTGAAGTAGAACGCCTGGGGGCGGGGGAAATCCTCCTCACCAGCATGGATCGGGATGGCACGAAAATCGGTTTCGATCTGCAACTTACCCGTGCCATTGCCGACGCCGTGGGCATTCCGGTCATCGCAAGCGGTGGTGTCGGCAATCTCCAGCACCTGGCGGATGGCGTCACCCAAGGCCGCGCCGATGCGGTGCTGGCCGCCAGCATTTTCCACTACGGTGAATTTACCGTGCGCCAGGCCAAGGAGTACATGCGCGATCAGGGGATCGAGGTGCGCTTGTGATTGAGGGATGGCTCGACGCCCTGAAGTGGGACGAACACGGTCTGATCCCGGCAATTGCACAGGACGCGGCGACCGGCGAAGTGCTGATGTTCGCCTGGATGAACCGCGAATCGCTTGCCCTGACGGTGGAGACGGGAAACGCAGTGTATTGGTCACGCTCCCGTGGCCGCCTGTGGCGCAAAGGCGAAGAATCCGGACATACGCAGACGGTCAAGGAACTTCGTGCCGATTGTGACAGCGACGTGCTGTTGCTGAAAATCGAGCAGATCGGCGGCATTGCCTGCCACACCGGTCGGCGCAGCTGTTTTTTCAACCGGCTCGATGCCACAGAGTGGCGTGATGTCGAACCGGTACTCAAGAATCCCAAGGAGATTTACAAATGATCGATCTTGAAGTCATCCATCGCGTGCAGGCTACCTTGCGCGAACGCAAGGGGGCGGCGCCTGATTCGTCCTACGTGGCCAGCTTGTATGCCAAAGGTACCGATGCCATTTGCAAGAAGGTTGCCGAGGAAGCCGCAGAAACCATCATGGCGGCCAAGGATGGAGACCGGCTGCATCTGGTGCGGGAGGTCACCGACCTCTGGTTCCATAGCATGGTCCTGCTGGCGCAGTTCGACATCGGGGTCGATGATGTGGTGGTGGAGTTCCGTCGTCGCGAAGGCATCTCCGGAATCGACGAAAAGAGAAGTCGGGGAGCCTGACGGTGAGCGACTGCATTTTCTGTCGCATCATTCGCGGTGAAATACCGTCGAAAAAAATCTACGAGGACGAGGAAATATTCGCCTTCCATGACATCAACCCCATTGCCCCCGTGCATTTCATGATCGTGCCGAAAGTGCATGTCGCTTCCCTGATGGAGGTCGGCGCGAGCCATCAGAGAGTCCTCGGACACATTCTGCTCAAGGCCAACCAACTGGCGCGTGGCCAGGGCCTTGAGGAAGGCTTTCGCACCATCATCAACTCGGGGCGGATCGGGCATCAGGAGGTGTATCATCTCCATGTTCATATACTGGGCGGTCCCGAACCCCTTGGGTCCATGCTAAAGCGC
>CAIVQO010000099.1 GCA_903908065.1 uncultured beta proteobacterium
ATCCCACATGAACGACCACAACACCCCACAACCCGAACCCATGGTGGATGCCAAGCAGGCCGCCGCTGCATTGCGCTTGCCGTACTACTGGTTTGCTGACCCCGCGATGCGTCAACGCTATCGCATCCCCCACTACCAGATTGGCGCACTAATTCGCTACCGCCTCAGCGAACTCTCCATCTGGATGGCAAACAGCCATCTGAATCAGGGTGGGGGCAGTGACACGGTCGAGGAGGCTCAATGATCGATTTCAACGACATTGAGAACCCTGCGTCTGCCAGTCACGAACCCGCGCGCGAACAGGTTCGTGGCGAGCTGTTGGCCCGGCTCGAATCGGTGTTGATGGGCCTGTTCCCCGCTGGCAAGGTCAAGCGCGGCAAGTTTCTGATTGGCGACATCCTCGGCAGCCCGGGCGACAGCCTGGAAGTGGTGCTCACTGGTGAGAAGGCGGGCCTTTGGACCGACCGCGCCGATGACTCCGGTGGCGACATCTTCGATCTGATCGGCGGCCACTTTGGCATCGACGTCCATGGTGACTTCGCCGCAGTGCTCACCCGCTGCGCCGACCTCATGGGACGCGCGGCAGCAACACCGCGCAAGGCTAAAAAAGACGTGCCCGTCGATGAATTGGGTCCAGCCACTGCCAAATGGGACTACCTCGATGGCGAAGGCAAGCTGATCGCCGTCGTCTACCGCTACGACCCGCCCGGCGGTAAGAAGGAATTCCGCCCCTGGGATGCCAAGCGTCGCAAGATGGCGCCGCCCGAACCTCGGCCTTTGTACAACCAGCCCGGCATGCGGGCGGTGGACACCGTCGTCCTGGTCGAGGGTGAAAAGTCTGCCCAGTCTCTGATCGACACCGGCATCTGCGCCACCACGGCCATGCATGGGGCCAACGCGCCGATCGAAAAAACCGACTGGTCGCCACTGGCCGGCAAGGTGGTGCTGATCTGGCCGGACAAGGACAAGCCAGGCTGGGAGTACGCTGATCGCGCATCGCAAGCGATCTTGATGGCTGGGGCGCGCACCTGCCACATCCTGTACCCACCGGAGGACGCCCCCGAGGGCTGGGACGCCGCCGATGCCCGTGCGGAAGGCTTTGATGTCGCCGGCTTCATTGCCCACGGTCCGCGCATGCAAATGCATCTGGTCGATGACGACCCGGACACGCTGGCCAACGCCGCAGGTCCGGAGGAGGCGGTCTGGGGCACGGAAGATGCCCTGGCGCTGTCCTTCACCCGCCGTTACCACAAGGATTGGCGCTATGTGGCCGGCTGGGGCAAGTGGCTGGTCTGGGACGGGCAGCGCTGGCGTTCTGAAGACACGCTCGCTGCCACCGACCTGATCCGTCATGTGTGTCGGCACGCCTCGCTCAACACTCGCAACCCGCGCATCGCCTCCAAGTTGGCGGCTTCCAGCACGGTGGGTGGTGTCGAGCGCCTGGCACGTGCAGACCGCAGGCATGCCGCCACCACCAAGGAGTGGGACGCTGATCCCTGGCTGCTCAACACCCCGGGCGGCGTGATCGATCTGCGCAGTGGCCGTCTGCGGCCGCACGAACGGGCTGACCGCATGACCAAGATCACCACGGCCACACCCCGAGGCGAATGCCCGCAATGGCGAGCCTTCCTGAGCGATGTGACAGGCGGTGACCAGAACCTGCAGGACTACTTGCAGCGCATGGTGGGTTACGCCTTGACTGGCTCGACCCGCGAACACGCCTTGTTTTTTCTCTACGGCACCGGCGCCAACGGCAAGTCAGTATTCGTCAACACCCTGGCCGACATCCTGGGGGACTACGCGACCAATGCGCCCATGGACACTTTCATGGAGACGCGCACGGACCGGCATCCCACGGACATGGCCGGGCTGCGTGGCGCGCGCTTTGTGGCGGCCATTGAAACCGAACAGGGACGACGCTGGGCCGAGTCGAAGGTCAAGAGCCTGACCGGGGGCGACAAGATCGCGGCGCGCTTCATGCGCCAGGACTTCTTTGAGTTCTTTCCGCAGTTCAAGCTGTTCGTGGCGGGTAACCACAAGCCTGCCATCCGCAACATCGACGAAGCCATGAAGCGGCGGCTGCACCTGATCCCGTTCACGATCACCGTGCCACCTGAAAAACGTGACAAGCACCTGCAGCAAAAGCTGCTGTCCGAGCGTGACGGGATCCTGGCCTGGGCACTGGAAGGCTGTCTCGCCTGGCAACGGCTGGGTCGGCTCGATCCGCCACAACAGGTCTTGGATGCCACCGACGAGTACTTCGAGGCTGAGGACGCCCTTGGGCGTTGGCTCGATGAGCGCTGCGTGCGCGTCGGGACGGCCAAGTCGCTAACGGCTGAACTCTTCACGGACTGGAAGCAGTGGGCGGATGCAGCCGGTGAATACGTCGGTTCACAGCGCCGCTTCTCGGACCTGTTGATCACCCGCGGGCTGGAGAAATGGCGCAACGGGGTCGGTGTTCGAGGGTTCCAAGGCGTCGGCCTCAAGAGCCCGCCCACGCCCGCATACACCCCCTACGC
This sequence comes from uncultured beta proteobacterium, assembly GCA_903908065.1. Classification (GTDB taxonomy): domain Bacteria; phylum Pseudomonadota; class Gammaproteobacteria; order Burkholderiales; family Rhodocyclaceae; genus Sulfuritalea. Next base: position 2,520 of record CAIVQO010000099.1, read on the forward strand.
AGACAACTGACGGACATGAAAACCACCCGTCTGACGCAGTCGACACAGTTTGTCGTAACTCTCCACACGCGTGCGTGACGCGCGGGATATAGGGGTTTCGAGATTCTGCGTCGACTGCGTCAGACCCAAGACCAAACAAGGACTGACGACATGAACACAACCATACTCGCCCTCGATCTGGGCACCCAAACTGGCTGGGCTCTGACCAGCCGCGATGGCAGCATCACCAGTGGCAGCCAATCCTTCAAACCGCAACGCTTCGAAGGTGGCGGCATGCGCTTCCTGAGGTTCAAGCGCTGGCTCACCGACATCAAGCAGTGCAATGACGGCATCGACCAGGTGGTCTTTGAAGAGGTCCGCCGTCACGTCGGTGTTGATGCTGCACACGCATACGGCGGCTTCATGGGCCAGTTGACCGCCTGGTGCGAGCACCATCAGATACCGTACCAGGGCATCCCTGTCGGCACGATCAAGAAGCATGCCACGGGTAAAGGCAACGCCAGCAAGAACGAGATGGTGGCAGCCATCCGTGCACGCGGCCACAGCCCAGCAGACGACAACGAGGCCGACGCCATCGCTTTGCTCTACCTGGCCCGTGAGATGGCCGCACAGGGGGTGTGACATGAAAGTTCCCCAATACCGCTATCGCTGCCCCCTGGGCAACCTGCAGCCGACCACACCGGATCTGGATGCCGTCAAGCGCGAGGGCTGGCGAAACGACCACATTCTGGTGGTCTCTGAGCACGACGACCGGCTGGATTGGCTGGAAAAGCAGTTCGTACGCAGGCTGGGTGAGCGCCTCTACGGGGATGGAGGTAAGCACCATGGCTGAGCTTCAAGCCGAATGGACGGTTGATGACGTGGCAGCCCGCTTTGCAGAAGCTGCCGAGACCGCACACAAGCTCCCCCGAGTTAGGCCTGGTGGCTACTTCAACCCGTGGATGACGCTGGCCATGCAGGTGCCTGAGCGCTATCCCGATCCTGAGAGGCTGTACCGGCCTATGCCGCCCAGCCCCCAAGCCGTGGAGCGGATGCTTGAGACCATGCGTTGGGTGCAGTGGTTGGAGGTGGAGCAGCGTCACCTCGTCTGGATGCGGGCCAACCGCTACGAGTGGCAGCAGATCGGCAGGCGGTTTGCCTGTGACCGGAACACGGCGGCGCGGCGGTGGAACAAGGCGATCTCACTGGTTTTGTTGCACCTGAATCACCCACATATCTGCAGGCCCAAAGCCATGAGTCTGGGAGGGTAAGGGTCTGTTACTTTGTCCATGGTTTCGGGTGTTTGGCCGAAATCCGCACTTGTGGG
>CAIVQO010000100.1 GCA_903908065.1 uncultured beta proteobacterium
CCATGGCACGCTTCATCCGTGGCGAACCTGTCCAGGAAGTCATTCCAGGTTCGGGGGTAGTCTTTTCCGGAAATCGGCGGTACTATCTGGACGTCCATCCAGTACATTCTAGCTCAAGTGGAGCTAAGTGGATACCCCATATATAATGCCAGCATGCGAAACGAACATCCGCGCAAGGGACGCGGCGCCGTGCTCTCGCCCGACGGCCGCTTCGACGCCTGGCAACGCGATACGGCGGACGACGGCTGGTGGCAGGACGAGGCCGCTGCGCCCGCCACCGAATTGATCGCCGACACGGCGAAAACGGTGATCACCTACAACAGCTCGCCAGACATTCCCTACGATCGTTCGATCAACCCCTATCGCGGCTGCGAGCATGGCTGCGCCTACTGCTTTGCGCGACCATCGCATGCCTACCTCGGTCTGTCTCCCGGCCTTGATTTCGAGACCCGACTGGCCTACAAGGCCGACGCCGCCGACTGCCTGCGTACCGAACTGGCCAAGCCCGGCTATGACTGCCAGGCGGTGGCGCTGGGCATCAATACCGATGCCTGGCAGCCGGTGGAGCGCCGCCTGCGCATCACGCGCGGCATCCTTGAAGTGCTGGCCGAAACACGTCATCCGGTGACCATCGTCACCAAGTCGGCGCTGATCCTGCGCGACCTCGACCTGCTTGCCGACCTGGCGCGCAACGGGCTGACCCACGTTGCGGTATCGATCACCACGCTCGATCCGGCCTTGGCAAGAACCATGGAGCCACGCGCGCCGTCGCCCCAGCGCCGACTTTCGGTGATCCGCGAACTCGCCGCCGCCGGCATCCCCACTGCAGTGATGGTGGCGCCCCTGATCCCGGCCCTGACCGACCATGAAATGGAATCCATCCTCGGCGCCGCGCGCGATGCCGGTGCAGGCTCCGCCGGCTACATACTGCTGCGCCTGCCGCACGAGGTGAAACCGCTGTTTGGCGCCTGGCTGCAAACCCACCACCCGCAGCGCATGGCGCATGTCTATAGTCTGATGCGCCAGCTCCACGGCGGCCGCGAATACGACAGCAGCTTCGGCACGCGCCAACGCGGCAGCGGCCCGTTGGCGGAAATCATCGCCCAGCGCTTTCGCGGCGCCGCGCGCCGCCTGGGCCTGGATGCACCCTCCCTGGCGCTCAATGTCGATGCATTCCGTCCGCCGCCCCGCCCGCAGCCGCTGCTGCCGCAAATGACATTGTTCTGACGTCGACATCAGGCAGCGGCCGGTAGAATGCCGCCGATGAAAGTGCTCGGCATCGAATCCTCCTGCGACGAAACCGGCGTTGCGCTCTACGACACCGAACGCGGCCTGCTCGGCCATGCCGTGCATACCCAGGTGGCAATGCACGAAGCCTATGGCGGCGTGGTGCCGGAACTGGCCTCGCGCGACCACATCCGGCGTTTGGTACCGCTGCTGGAAAACGTGCTGGCTCAGGCGCACTGCGGGCGCGACGACATCGACGCGATCGCCTATACCGCCGGACCGGGGCTGGCTGGCGCCCTGCTGGTCGGCGCCAGCTTCGCCGAGGCGCTGGCCATGGCGCTGGACGTACCGGCGCTACCCGTGCATCACCTCGAAGGCCACCTGCTTTCGCCGCTGCTGGCCGAGGATGCGCCGACACCCCCGTTCATCGCCCTGCTGGTATCCGGCGGCCATACGCAGCTGATGCGCGTGGCTCGGGTCGGCGATTACGAACTGCTGGGCGAATCGCTGGATGACGCCGCAGGCGAGGCCTTCGACAAAACCGCCAAGCTGCTGGGGCTGGGCTACCCCGGCGGACCGGCACTGGCAAAACTGGCCGAGACCGGAACGCCGGGACGCTTCAAGCTGCCGCGTCCAATGCTCAACAGCGGCGATCTTTCCTTCAGTTTCTCGGGCCTGAAGACGGCGGTGCTGACCGCGGCGCGGACGCGCGAACTGAGTGAGACCGACAAGGCCGACCTCGCGGCGGAATTCCAGGAAGCCGTCACCGAAGTGCTGACGGCCAAGGCCGTCGCGGCGTGCCGCCAGCACCGACTTTCATCGCTGGTGGTGGCCGGCGGCGTCGGCGCCAACCGCCGCCTGCGCCAGCGCATGGACACGGCGCTGGCGAAAATCGGCGGGCGGGCGTACTACCCGGCGCTGGAGCTCTGCACCGACAACGGCGCCATGATCGCCTACTGCGGCGCGCAGCGCCTGCTGCAAGCCGAAGCCCGCCAAGGCAGCGGCGCCTTCGCCGTGCGCCCGCGCTGGCCGCTGGCCGAACTATCCCTCGGCTAGCCTCCCAGCAGCTTGCCGATGTGCAGCACGCGTGCGCTCAGCGAGCGCATCAGCGCGATGCCGAAGGCCGGACGGGTTTTGACCATCGCCAGGAATTCGTTGCGGCCAATCAGCAGCCAGGCGCAATCGGTTTCGGCGGTCGCCGTCGCCGAACGCCCGGATTTGTCGACCAGGGCCATTTCACCGAAGGAGCCGCCAGGGCCGACGTGCTCGATCACCTTGTCGTCGACGGAAATCGCGATGCGCCCTTCGGTGACGACGAACATGCAGGCACCCACCGCACCCTTGGTGACCACGACCTTGCCCGCCGCGGCCGTCGAGGGTGTCGGATCGCCGAGCGCCTTGGCCAGGTCGGCAAGCATTTTCTTGTCCAGGGTTCCGGCATGGTCGAGGGCCTCGACCGCCGGCTTTTGCGCGGTTGCCAGGCGAGTCAGGCCGCGACGCAGGCGCTGCGCCATCACGCTCATCAGCATCAGGGCAAATTCCGGCATCTGCTGCAAGGATTGCAGGAAGGATTTTTCGTCCAGCGACAGGACGCGGCAGTTCTTGCGTGCAGTGGCCGTGGCGCTGCGCGGCATTTCGGCGATGGCCGCCATTTCGCCAAAGATTTCCCCGGGCGGCACCAGGTCCAGCGGCTTGCCGGCGCGGGTCAGGATGACGTCGCCATCGAGCAGCAGATAAATGCGCGCGCCCTTGGAAAAGAAGCCGGAAGTCTTTTCGTTCTCGGCAAAAATCTGCGTTCCCGCAGCGAACTGCTCCTGGCTGCCGGCCAGCTTGAAGAAGGCCAGCGCGAGCTTGGGATCGTATAGCGAAGCCGCCTCCGGGGCCGCGGGCGGCTTGGCGGCGACCGGGGCCGGTGGCGCTGCGGGCTTCGCCGGTGCCGGGGGCATGCTGGAAAAATCGAGGTCGTCCATGGATTCAGGTCCTGAAAGATCGGCGGGCAAATTGAATCAGCCTTAAACTGTTCGGATTGTCGCGCAAATTACCGGGGTCGCCAATGGGCTGGTCGGACAAGTTGTTGACGGGGATCGAGGAAATCGACGAACAGCACAAAGCCCTGTTCGAGGTCATCAACCGCCTCGACCTTGCGGTCAGCTCCGAGGACAAATGGTCTGCCGTGCATTTCGCCCTGGTCGAACTCGACAACTATGTCCGCGTTCATTTTGCCGTTGAGGAAGCCTTGATGCGGCTTCATGGCTATCCGGACCTGGCAGCCCACATCGCCGCCCACCGCGACTTCGCCAGCCGGCTTATGGAAATCAAGGAGCACTCGATCCGTCGCGATGTCAGCGACGAGATGACACAACTGCTTCACAACTGGCTGGTCGGCCACATCCACAAGGTCGACAAGGCTTACGTACCGCATCTGCGCACGGCGTCCGTCGTCGCAGCAAGCTAACCACACCCTAGTCGCGCTTGCGGCCGCCGATGCGGCTTTCGGTGCCCGCCATCAATTTGGCGATGTTGCTCTTGTGGCGGTAGATCAGCACCGCACACATCGCCGCCACCGCCAGCAGCACGTCGCCGCGCCCCACCAGCCACCAGGCCAGCCCGGGCGCCGCCAGCGCGGCGGCCAGCGCGGCAAGCGAGGAATACCGGGTAGGCACCACCACCGCCAGCCAGACCGCTGCCGTCAGCCCCGCCAGGGACGCCGAAAAACCGAGCAGCACGCCAAGCGCGGTGGCCACGCCCTTGCCGCCCTTGAAGCCTAGCGTGAAAGGGAACACGTGGCCGAGGAAGGCGGCCAGACCCGCCACCGCAATCGCCGTGTCGCCGGCGCCGACTTTCGCCGCGATGAACATCGCCAGCCAGCCCTTGGCCGCATCGCCAAGCAAAGTCAGCGCGGCAGCCTTCTTGCTGCCACCGCGCAGCACGTTGGTGGCGCCGGGATTGCCCGAGCCGAAGCGGCGCGGATCTTCCAGGCGAAAGGCGCGCGAAACGATCACGGCGAAGGGCACCGAGCCGAGCAGATAGCCCAAGGCGGCCCAGATCAGCAGGGTAGGCAGGGAATCCATAGAATGGCTGCAATTTTAACCGGGGGTGGAATGGACTTCATTTTCATCGACGACATGCGGGTGGAAGCCCACGTCGGCATTTTCGAGCGCGAAAAGGCGGCGCCGCAGACGCTGGAGCTCAGCCTCACCTTCGGCGTGCCCGATGCCGCCGCGCAGAACGACGACATCGAACAGACCATCCGCTACGACGCGGTAATCGAGCGCATCCGCGCCGAACTGGCGACGCGCCATTTCAACCTGCTGGAAACCCTCGGCGAGTACGTGATCGGGTTGTTGCTCGATGAGTTCGGCGCGCCCTGGGTCAAGATCAGCATCGCCAAGATGGGCATCATGAAGGGCGTGCGCCGCGTCGGGGTGCAGATCGAACGCTCGCGATGACCCCACTGCCCGCGCCGGCCGAACTGATCTACGCCATTGGCATGGCCGCGGTGGCGGTCAATGCCGCCTCGGCGGTGCTGGAAACCGAGGACAAAAAGATGGACCTGGTCGGCGCCGTGGTGGTCGGCCTCGCCACCAGCCTAGGCGGCGGCACCCTGCGCGACCTGCTGCTGAACCGCCCCGTGTTCTGGCTGGGCGATGTCGCCTACCTGGTTTGCGGCCTGCTTGCGGTCGGCGCCACCTTCGTCGTGGCACGCCGCATCCGCGTGCGCCCCGGGCTCTTCGTCGTGCCCGACGCGATGGGCCTCGCGCTATTTACCGTGGTCGGCTGCCAGATCGCCGTCGCGGCCGGCGTGCATTGGCTGGTGGCGTCGCTGCTGGCGGTGATCACCGGCGTGGTCGGCGGCATGCTGCGCGACATCCTGGTGAATGAAGTGCCGCTGGTGATGCGCCCCGGCACGCTCTACGCGACGGCGTCGTGGCTGGGCGCGCTGGTCCTGCTGGGCGCCCTGCATCTCGGCTGGAGCGATGCCGCCGCCGCCGCTGCCGGGGGAACGGTGGTGCTGGGCCTGCGCCTGGTGGCGATCCGCTGGCGGCTCAGCCTGCCAACCTATTGACGGGCCGGTCGACCCGGCTCACTCCTTCAAGGCGCACTCGACGATCTTCGGTTGCAGCACGCGCAGGATGTCGTGCGGATGCACGCCCACCAGGTAGCCGCGCCGGCCGCCATTGATGTAGATCAGCGGCAGGTCAAGGATGGATTTCTCCATGTGCACCGGCAACGCCTTCTTGGTGCCGAAGGGCGAACAGCCGCCGACCATGTAGCCGGTGTGGCGCAGGGCATCCTCGGGCTTGCAGGGGCCTACCTTCTTGACGCCGATCTGGCGCGCCAGCTCCTTGGTCGACACCTTGCGGTCGCCGTGCATGAGAGCGATCAGCGGCTTCGCGTTCTCGTCTTCCATGACCAGGGTCTTGACCACGGCGTGCTCGGCGACATTCAGCTCGCGCGCCGAGACCTTGGTGCCGCCGTGTTCCTCGTAGTCGTAGAGGTGGTTGGAATGGGCGATGCGGTGCTTGTGGAGGAACTTGGTCGCCGGAGTTTCGGGGAATTGGCTATCGGTTTTCATGGGCGGAAATTCTACTCCGCCGCCACGACGACGACGACGCCTAGCCGCGCGGATGGTGCTGGTGGTGCAGTTGCTTCAGGCGCTCGCGCGCGACATGGGTGTACACCTGCGTGGTCGAGATGTCGGCATGGCCGAGCAGCAGCTGCACCACGCGCAGGTCGGCGCCGTGGTTGAGCAGGTGGGTGGCAAAGGCATGGCGCAGCACATGGGGCGAGATGCGCTCCTGCGGAATGCCGACCCGCAGCGCGTATTTCTTGACCAGGTTCCAGAACATCTGCCGCGTCATCGGGGTACCGCGCACGGTGATGAAAATCGCGTCCGACACGCGCTGCTTCAACAGTTCGCTGCGTGACTCGTCCAGGTAGCGCCGCAGCCAGTCGGCGGCCACCTCGCCCAAGGGCACCAGGCGCTCCTTGGAACCCTTGCCCATCACGCGCACCACGTTGTCGTTCAGGCTCAGCTCGAACAGGCGGATTCCGACCAGTTCCGACACCCTCAGGCCAGTGGCATACAGCAGCTCCAACATGGCGCGATCGCGCAACCCCAGTGGCGTGCCGAGGTCGGGCGCCGCCAGCAGGTCTTCCACCTGCTTCTCGGACAGCGTCTTGGGAAAGCGCTGCGCCGGGCGGGGCTTGTCGATGTTGAGCAGGGGATCGGCGCTGACCCGGCCCTGGTCGATCAGCCAGCGGTAGCAACGGCGCAAGGAGGCCATCAGGCGGCGCTGGCTGGCGGTCCGGATACCGCCTGGACGGGCATGCAGGTGCGCCAGGTAAGCGTTGATTGCCGTGTCGTCAGCGCCGACTATCGAATTGCCGCGCGCACCGAGCCAGCCGGAAAACAACTCGAGGTCGCTGCGATACGCACCGAGCGTATTCTTCGCCAGGCCATCGGCCAGCCACAGCGCGTCGATGAATTCGTCGATCAGCTCGGCGTCAGAAACCGGCATGCTCGTGGCGCAACAGCCATTTCTTGACGTCGAGCAGGAAGCCGCCGGAATTGCGCGCAAAACCGCCCAGGCCGTGGTTGGCCGCCACCACACGGTGGCAGGGGACGACAATGGGGTAGGGATTGGCGCCGCAGGCATTGCCCACCGCGCGCGGGCCGCTGCGGATCAGCGCCGCCACCTCGCCATAGCTCAAAGTCTGCCCCGGCGGAATCGCGGCGATCCGTTCCCAGACCCGGCGCTGGAAATGCGTGCCGGCCGGCGCCAGCGGCAGGCCGAACTCGAAGTGCGGATCCTTCAGCCAGGCGCGCAACTGACGCACGGCTTCTTTCGCCAGCGGCGTTTTCGGCGCCAGCTCGGCGCGCGGTTCGAGGTAGTCTATGCCGGTGATTTCGTCGGCATTGCATTCGATGCCGATGCTGAAAGCGGGGGCGTTGACGACGGCGGCGTAGGCTTTCATGGCGCGCATTCTCGGAGTTCAATCACGGCGTTATTGTCGATCCCCGGCAGATGATCCGCAAGCGGCGCGCAGACGGTCGCGGTGCACAGCGTGTAACCGGCCACATGCGGCGAATGCGTCAGGCGCAGCACGCTCTGCGGTGGCAGAGCGGGGCGATAGTGCCAGACGCCGTTCTTAAGCATCGCACCCGCAGGCGGTTCCATGCCGGCGCCACTGCCGCGGATGCGTGCCTCGACGAGGTGAAGCGCACCGCGTTCGATGCGCCAGTCCTCCTCCCAGCGGATTTTCTCGATGGAATGAATCCAGGTCAGGGTGAAGGCATCGACGGCCAGCGAGGCGGCGATCGCGCCCGCCGCGAGACACAACATCAGCGGGTCGCGCGGCGACTGCGGATCAGGTGCCAGGTCACGAATACGACGCTCATGGCGAACCCGATCTCGTCGGTGAGCGGAATCGCAGCGACCAGCATGAAGGCCGCGGCGGCGGCGAAGATGCGCTCGGCCCAGTTCAGCGGCCCTTGCAGGTGGCCGATCGCGGCCGCACCCCAAAGCGCAATCGCGATCAGCGCCTTGAACACGATGTAGGCCACCGCCGGCAGGGTCCAGTCACCCTGTAGCATCAGGGCATGGTCATAGACCGCCATGTAGGGAATCACGAAACCGGCGATTGCCACCTGCACCGCCTTGAAGCCGATCTTCATCGCGCTTTCCTTGGCGATCGAGCTGGCAGCGAAGGCCGCGAGCGCCACCGGCGGCGTGAGATCCGCCATGATGCCGAAGTAGAAGACGAACATGTGGCTGACGATCAGCGGCACGCCGAGCTTGAGCAGGGCCGGCGCGGCGATCGAGCTGGTGATGATGTAGTTGGGAATGGTGGGGATGCCCATGCCCAGCACCAGGCAAACCAGCATGGTCAGCACCAGCGACAGGAACAGGCTCTTCTCGCCGACGCCAAGGATAAAGCCGGCGAAGGTCGATGCCGCACCGGTCAAGGTCAGCACGCCGATGATCACGCCGACGATGGCGCAGGCGACGCCAACCGGCAGCGCCTGCCGAGCACCGTCCACCAGTCCCATTTTCATCAGGTGAAGCGTCTTCATGCCGCCTTTAATGGCGAAGGTCTGCGCCACCATTGCGGCAATCAGCGCCAGCAGCGGATAGATGCTCCACTGATCCATGTTCTTGACGAAGGCCGCGGCCGCCAGACCGGTCGCCACCCAGAACACGTAGCGGAAGGCAATCGCCGAAATGCGCGCGGCGATTGCTGCGCCGAGGATCAGGATCGCGGTCAGGGCCAAGCCGACCAGACCGGCGAACATGGGCGTGAAACCATTGAACAGCATCCACACCAGCACCGCGAGCGGCAACACTAGGTACCAGCTGTCACGCATCGCGCGCCAGGGATTCGGGCATTCCTCTTTGGGCAGGCCGGTCAGGTTCTTGCGCCCGGCTTCGAGGTGCACCATCCAGAATGCGGTGACGTAATAAAGGATCGCCGGAATCGCCGCCGCCTTGACGATGTCGGCATAGGGTACGTTGAGGTTTTCGGCCATGATGAAGGCCACCGCGCCCATCACCGGCGGCATGATCTGGCCGCCCATCGAGGACGTGGCTTCGACGGCGCCGGCAAAGACACCCGAGTAGCCGAACTTCTTCATCAGCGGGATGGTGAACTGGCCGGTGGTCAGCACGTTGGCCACGCCCGAGCCGGAAATGGTGCCCATCAGGCCGGACGAGATCACCGCCACCTTGGCCGGGCCGCCCTTGGCGTGGCCGACAAAACCCAAGGCGATGGAATTAAACAGGTTGATCATCCCGGCGTGCTCGAGGAAGGAGCCGAACAGGATGAAAAGGAAGATGTAGGTCGCCGAGACCAGGGTCGGGATGCCGAAGATGCCTTCGGTGCCCAGCGCAAGCTGGTTCACGATCTGGTCGAATCCGTAACCGCGGTGCGCGATTGCGGATGGCAGATACTGGCCAAACAATCCATAAAACAGGAAGGCACCACAGACCAGTGGCAATGCCAGGCCGAGGATACGCCGCGCGGCCTCGAAACACAGGATCACCAGCGCCGTACCGACGAACATGTCCGCGGTGCTCGGGTCGCCGGAACGCTGGATCAGTTCGGCTTCGAAGATCCAGTGGTAGGTGGACAGCGCGAAGGCGCCGAAGGCCAGCACCGTGTCGCCAACGCCGACTTTCGACAGCTTGCCGCCGCTCTTGAAAGCCGGATACAGGATGAAGGTGACGCAGAGCAGGAAGCCGACATGGAGACTGCGGATCACCAGGCTGGACAGGGGATGGAAGGCGGCCACCACCAGCTGGTAGGTCGAGAAGGCCAGGCACAGCGCCGTCAGGACCGCCAGCCAGAAACCTCCGAGCCGGCGCTGCACGCCGTGCTCGGAGAACTCTTCCTGGCCGTGGTCCGGGGCGGCGGCGCGAAACTCCATCACGCCAGCCTTACTTCAATAACCCGGCTTCCTTGTAATACTTCTCGGCACCTGGATGCAGGGGCACCGGCGGCGCCTTGGCAGCATTTTCCTTGCTGATGGCCTTGGCAGCGGCATGGGCAGCATGCAGTTCGGGCAGGCTGTCGAAAATGGCCTTGGTCATCTTGTACGCGGTGTCATTGGAAACGCCGTCGTGGGTGACGAGGAAATTCTGGATCGCAATGGTCTGCACTTCAGTGGTCTGGCCGGTATAGGTATTCGCCGGGATCACGGCCGACTGGTAGGCCGCCTCGCCGATCTTCTTCACCACGTCGGCGGAAATCGGCACCACGACAATCTTCATCGCCGTCGACAGGTCACGTACCGCGGCCACACCCAGGCCCGCCGAGATCAATGTGGCGTCGAGCTGGCGATTCTTGATCAGTTCCACCGATTCGCCGAATGGCAGGTACTCGGTCTTGGCAAAGTCCTTGTAGCTCATGCCGGCGCCCTTGAGGATGTCACGGGCGTTGAGCTCGGTGCCGGACTTGGGTGCGCCGACGGCGACACGCTTGCCCTTGAGGTCGGCCAGGGTCTTGATCCCGGAATCGGCATTGGCGACGATCTGGATGTAATTGGGATAGATCGCGGCGATGGTGCGCAGCTTCTTCAGCGGCGCCTTGAAACCGGCCTCCTCGTTGCCCTTCCAGGCCTCGTTGAGGGCATCGCCGAGGGTGAAGGCGATCTCGCCCCGCTTGGCTTCGAGCAGATTGAGGTTCTCGGAACTGGCCTTGGTCGCCTGCACCGCGGTCTTGGCGCCAGGCATGGCCTTGCCGTACACCTGCGACAGAGCGACGCCGAGCGGGTAATACACGCCCGAGGTGCCGCCGGTCAGCACATTGATGAACTCCTGGGCTTGGGCGCTCGCGGCAAGGCAAATCGTTGACGCGGCAAGCAGCAAACGACGGGCACGCTTCATGGGTCTATCCTCCGGTATTGGTTTGTTGTGGGCCGAAGCTTACAACCAGACGTGCGATGACGGAAGCGCCTCACGGAAGGGCACCATCCGGCCACGACCGTCCTATACTGCTGCCATCCTTTCCTGCAAAAGAACAAGAACGTGAAGCTGCCACGACTGGAAAATCCGGCAGGCGATTTCTGGGGCGGTATGGCCGCCATGATGGTCGCCCTGCCCTCCGCGATTGCCTATGGCGTGACCATCTACTCCGTGCTCGGCAGCGCGCACGTTGCGCTCGGCGCTCTCGCCGGCATCCTCGGCGCCGTGGCCATGGGCATCGTGGCCTCCAGCATGGGCGGCACCAGCCGGCTCATCTCGGCACCCTGCGCACCCGCTGCCGCCGTGGTTTCGGCCTTCGCCATCGAGGCGATGAAGAGCGGCACGCCGGTGGACCAGACGATGTTGCTGCTAACCCTGCTCGGCCTGCTGGCCGGACTGATGCAGGTGATGTTCGGCGTGCTGCGCCTCGGCCTGCTGATCAAGTACATGCCCTACACCGTGGTCAGCGGCTACCTCTCCGGCGTCGGCCTGATCATCATCGGCAGCCAGGTACCCAAGCTGCTCGGCACGCCCAAGGGCATGTATTTCTGGGCCTCGTTGATGGCCCCCGACAAATGGCGATGGCAGGGCATCGTCGTCGGCCTGGTCACCATTGTCGTGATGGTCGGGGCGCCGCGTGTCACCAAGGCGGTCCCGGCCGCGATTCTCGGTCTTGCCGCCGGCATCGCCAGCTACTTCGGCCTCGGCCTGATCGATCCTGCGCTGTTAAGCCTGCAAGGCAACACCCTGGTGGTCGGTGCCCTCGGCGGCGAAGGCGGCGGCAGTTTCTGGGATGGCCTGGTGGTGCGCTGGTCGTCCCTGACCGAAGTCAGCATGGCGCAATTGCAGACCCTCGCAATTCCGGCCCTAACCCTGGCGGTGCTGCTCTCGATCGACACCTTGAAGAGCTGCGTGGTGCTCGATGCATTGACCCGGACACGACATAACTCCAACCGCGAGCTGATCGGCCAGGGCCTTGCCAACCTCAGTTCGGGCGCCATCGGCGGCATTCCCGGTGCAGGCACCATGGGCGCCACGCTGGTCAACGTCTCAGGTGGCGCCAGCACCAGTTTCTCCGGCCTGGTCGAGGGGGTGCTCTCGCTGCTGGTGTTCCTGTTGCTGACCAGCCTGATTTCCTGGGTCCCGGTATCGGCCCTGGCCGGCATCCTGATCGTGGTCGGCACCCGCATGATCGACCGCAACAGCCTGCATTTCCTCAAGTCGCGCTCCACCATCCTCGATTTCGCCGTGATCGTGGCCGTGATCGGCACCGCATTGACGGTCAGCCTGATCGCGGCCTCCGGCGTGGGTGTGGTGCTGGCCGTGGTGCTCTTCATCCGCGAGCAGATCGGCGGCTCGATCATCCGCCGCAAGCTGCTGGGCAACGAAACCTTTTCCAAGCGGGTGCGCACCCACGCCGAAATGGAAATCCTCACCGAAAAGGGTAGCCGCGCCGCCATCGTCGAACTCCAGGGCAGCCTGTTCTTCGGCACGGCCGACCAGCTCTATCGGGCGCTTGAAGCCGACCTGAAAGTCCGCGACTTCCTGATCCTCGACATGCGCCGCATCCAGACCGTCGACGTCACCGCCGCGCACCTGCTGGAGCAGGTCAAGGACATGCTGGCGGAACGGCACGGCTTCCTGATCTTCAGCCAGATCCCCGAAAACC
>CAIVQO010000101.1 GCA_903908065.1 uncultured beta proteobacterium
CATTTCCTGCTGCAGGTGGACATGAAGGGAGCGTTGCTCAAGCGCCTCGATTCGGTCGCTGCCGACCTGCGCACCCTGCTGCGCGACAAAAACCTGCGCCATGCCGGGATCTCGCGCAGTGGCGAGGCAGTAACGGTGTTGTTCCGAGATACCGATACGCGCGAAAAGGCGCGCCAGGCGATCGTGTCGAGCCAGGGCGACCTTGACCTGGCCGAGGGCCAAAGCGGCGCCGACTATTCCCTGAAGGTGACGCTCAAACCTCAGTCGATCAAGACCTTCCAGGACGACGCGCTGAAGCAGAACATCGCAACCCTGAACAAGCGCATCAATGAACTTGCGGTGGCGGAACCCGTGATCCAGCAGCAGGGTGCCGACCGCATCGTGGTTCAGCTGCCGGGTGTGCAGGACGTCGCCCGTGCCAAGGACCTGATCGGGCGTACTGCAACTCTAGAAGTGCGGATGGTCGAACAAGCCGCCGTCCTTGGCAACGAGGCGCCTGTCGGTACGGACCTGGTGCCGGAACGTCGGCGCGATGGTTCGGTGACCATGGTGGCGGTGAAGAAGCTGGTGGTACTCACCGGCGACCGCTTCAACGGCGCGCAAGCCACCTTCGACGAAAACCAGCGCCCGGCGGTGGCGGTACAACTCGATGCGGCCGGTGGTCGCATCATGCGCGACGTGACGCGCGAGAACCTGAAGAAGATGATGGCCATCATCCTGATCGAGAAAGGCCGTCCCGAGGCGATCTCGGTAGCCACCATCCAGGGCGAGTTCGGCAATCGCTTCCAGATTACCGGCATGTTTACGCCGGAGGAAACCAATACGTTGGCGATCCTGATCCGCTCGGGCGCTGTCGCCGCGCCGATGGACATCATCGAGGAACGCGTGATCGGCCCGTCGCTTGGTGCCGACAACATCGCCAAGGGCTTCAATTCGACGATGTGGGGTTTCATCGCCATTTCGGTGTTCATGGTGGCGTACTACCTGCTGTTCGGATTTGTATCCGTCTTCGCGCTATCCGCCAACCTCCTGTTCCTGGTGGCGCTGCTCTCGCTGTTGCAGGCGACCCTGACCTTGCCAGGCATCGCCGCTATTGCGCTGACGCTGGGCATGGCCATCGATGCCAACGTGCTGATCAACGAACGGGTACGCGAGGAACTTCGAAATGGCAGTTCACCGCAGGCCGCGATTACCGCAGGCTATGAGCGCGCCTGGGCAACGATTCTCGATTCCAACATCACCACCCTGATCGCCGGCATTGCGCTGCTGATCTTCGGTTCCGGCCCTGTGCGCGGCTTTGCGGTGGTGCATTGCCTGGGCATCCTGACCTCGATCTTCAGTTCCGTGGTGGTGTCGCGCGCCGCGATCAACGTCATCTACGGTAGCCGGCGCAAGCTCGAATCGGTATCGATCGGCCAGATCTGGAAGCCGGGGGTATAACGCATGGAATTTTTCCGCATCCGCAAAGACATTCCCTTCATGCGCCATGCGCTGGTGTTCAACGTCATCTCGTTGA
Organism: uncultured beta proteobacterium; assembly: GCA_903908065.1. Lineage (GTDB taxonomy): Bacteria > Pseudomonadota > Gammaproteobacteria > Burkholderiales > Rhodocyclaceae > Sulfuritalea. The sequence continues at coordinate 1,517 of CAIVQO010000101.1, forward strand.
TCACCTTCCTGCTGGCGGTGTTCTTTCTGGCAACCAAGGGCCTGCATTTCTCGATCGAATTTACCGGCGGCACCCTGATGGAAGTCACCTATGCCCAGGCGCCCGATTTGCAGCAGATCCGCAAGCAGCTCGAAGGCGATGGTTTTGCCGATCCGCAGGTGCAGAACTTCGGTTCGTCGCGCGATGTGCTGATTCGCGTGCCACTGACCAAGGACGCCGAAACGTCGAAGATCGGCGAGCGCGTCATGGCGTCCCTGGCCAAGGTTTCCGGTGGCGGCGCGGGCGCCGGCTCTGCGGCGCCCGAGCTCAAGCGCGTCGAGTTCGTGGGTCCCCAAGTGGGTAAGGAACTTGCCGAGGACGGTGCCCTGGCCCTGCTGCTGGTGATCGTGGGCATCATGCTGTATCTGGCGATGCGTTTCGAATGGCGCTTTGCCGTTTCGGCGATCATCGCCAACATGCATGACGTGGTGATCATCCTTGGCTTCTTCTCCTTCTTCCAGTGGGAGTTTTCCTTGCCGGTATTGGCCGCCGTGCTGGCAGTGCTGGGCTATTCGGTGAACGAGTCGGTGGTAGTGTTCGACCGGGTGCGTGAAACCTTCAAGAAGAAGCGGGGCCTGACCACCCCGCAGGTACTCGACCACGCAATTACCAGCACTATTTCGCGCACCATCATCACCCACGGTTCGACACAAATGATGGTGACCTCGATGCTGATCTTCGGAGGCGCCGCGCTGCATTATTTCGCCCTGGCCCTGACCATCGGCATCTGCTTCGGCATCTACTCTTCGGTGTTGGTTGCGAGCCCGCTGGTCATGTGGCTAGGCGTTTCCCGGGAGCAATTCGTCAAGGCCAAGGTCGAAAAGCAGGAGGCCGTGGTCTGATGCGCATCCGTATCTGGGACCTGCCGACACGGCTGTTCCACTGGCTGTTGGTGATCTGTGTGTTTGGCGCCTTTGTTTGCGCCCAGATCGGCGGCAACGCCATGGTCTGGCATGGCCGTTTCGGCTTGGCAGTGGTTGGCCTGCTGGTTTTCCGCCTGGCCTGGGGGTTTGTCGGCTCGACCTACGCGCGCTTCTTTCAGTTCATCAAGGGACCCAAGACCATCCTGGCCTATCTGCGTGGCGAATGGCACGGCGAGGGCCACAATCCCTTGGGCGCACTTTCAGTACTCGGCTTGCTCGGTACCCTTCTTCTGCTGGTGGCTACGGGACTTTTTGCCAACGACGATATTGCTTTTGAAGGCCCCTTGTACTCCCTGGTCGGCAAGGATTTGTCGGATAAGGTCGTCGGTATCCATCGCTTGCTGGAGCCGCTGATCATCTTCTTGGTCGTGGCTCACCTTTCGGCCATTGTTTATTACGTGCGTTTCAAGAAGGAGACCCTGATCATGCCGATGATCACGGGCCTCAAGGAAAGCACTGCCGAACCTGCACGAGGCGGTGGTCTTGTTGCGTTCTGCGTAGCGCTGGTGCTTGCCTTGGCGGCTGTATATGGCGCCAGCGGACTCTGGTTGCCTAAGCCACCGCCTGTAGCACCTGCTACTGGCAGTACTCCGGACTTCTGACCGACATAAACAAAAGGCCGCTTGCGCGGCCTTTTGATTTAACAGCCGAGGTTTCGGCCCCGCTTATTCCTCCTTGCGGAACTTGTCGTGGCAGGCCTTGCATGCTTCGCCGAGCTTGCCGAACTGGGTCTTGACCGCTGCCGCATCGCCAGTGGCCGCGACCTTGGCCATCTCGTTGGCTTCCTTGCCGAATCCGCCGGCAACCTTGCCCAGATCATCGCGGCTCTCGGGCTTGAAGAACTCGGGCTTGACACGGGTTTCCTTCCAGCCCTTGCCAGTGTTGGTGTTGGACTGATACAGCGCACCCATCTTGGAGTTGGCAATGGCCTGAATCACGTTGGCGGCCTCAACGACCTGGTCCTTGTTGTACGTCCCTTCCACGTTGGTCTTGATGCGGCCCATGCTCCAGGCCATGGTGTGGTAAGCCGACTGGCGCCAGCGGATCTGGTCTTCCGGCTTGCCGATGACCTGTGCCAGCGCGGCCGAGGTGAGGCCGAGTACGACGGATGCGGCGACGAGATTCTTGAGTTTCATTGGAGCTCCTTGTTCTGTCAGGGGGTCTAGTGGAAAGCCAGCTTTACCGGCATGGGATATACGGCCAAGCCGTCGCGATTATTCCATACACTCGGCATTTTCCAGCGAGCGGCCAACGCAACTGTTTGTTGCGTCAATTGCTCTCTAAGGCGAAAACGTGCCTAAGGCGAAGCATCGACTTTCCGGCGCCGGCCAACTCGATCAGTCGGTCGATGTTGGGGTGCTTGCCGGGGTTCTGCCGCGCATCCTCTGCATGTTCGGCATAGAGGTCGAGTCCCTTTCGTGCCGCCTCGGCGTTGATGGCGCCATGCGTTTGCCCGAGATGGTTATAAACCGCCAGCGACCCGGCTTGCCCCGGCTTGTTTTCTATGGTCGCAACAACGACCCCGGCATCGTCTATTAGCTGAATTGCCGCAAGGTGTGAGACCTTCGGCAGCTGTTTCAGGTTTTCTGCAAAGCCCATCTCAGATCCGCCTTGCCAGTTCCGCGGCTTTGCCGGTGTAGCTTGCCGGGGTCATCGCCAGCAGGCGCACGCGATCGGGTTCCGGAATCGGCAGCGTGGCTATGAACTGGCGCAGGTCGTCGCGGCTGATGCCCTTGCCGCGGGTCAGTTCCTTGAGTTGCTC
>CAIVQO010000102.1 GCA_903908065.1 uncultured beta proteobacterium
CGGCGGCGAGCGGCAGATGCTGGCCATGGGCCGCGCGCTGATGGCCAAGCCGACGCTGTTGATGCTCGACGAGCCGAGCCTCGGGCTCGCCCCGCTGATCGTCAAGGAGATCCTGCGCATCGTGGTGCAGCTCAAGCAGATGGGCGTTTCCATCCTGCTGGTCGAGCAGAATGCCCGTGCTGCACTGCAGGTGGCCGATTACGGCTATGTGTTGGAGAATGGCAGCGTCGCCGTGGAAAGCGATGCCAAGGCCCTGCTCAATGATCCGCGCGTGATCGAAAGCTACCTCGGCCTCGGCGGCAGCCATTCCATCGCAGGCAAATCCTAGTTCCCCGCAGCAACGAGCAAATCACAACGCAAACACGAGAGGAGAAGCAATGAAGCGCAATTTGTCCATCAAGCCGCTGGTCGCGGCGCTGGCACTGATCGGGACCACGGCCGCCCTGGCCGACATCAACATCGGCGTCAACGTCTCCGCGACGGGCCCGGCCGCTGTGCTCGGCGGGCCGCAGAAGAACACCACCCAGCTTTTCCCCACCAGCATCGCCGGTGAGAAGATCAACTGGATCGTGCTCGACGACGCGTCCGACCCGACGGCGACGGCGAAGAACGTCGCCAAGCTGATCTCCGAGAACAAGGTCGACATCCTCTTCTCCGGCACCACGACGCCCGGCGTGATGGCCACCGTCGGCCCGGCCAGCGACAACAAGATTCCGCTGATCGCCCTGGCGCCCAACCGCCTCGATGGCGAGCGCTTCAAGTGGACCTTCACCATGCCGCAGCCGATCGGCCTGATGGCCGAGCCCCTGCTCGAGCATGCCAAGGCCAAGGGCTACAAGACCATGGCCTTCCTCGGCTACTACCCGGATGCCTACGGCGAGGTGTGGAAGAACGCCATGGAAGCCAACGCTGCCAAGTACGGCATCACCTTCGGCCCGATCGAAGGCTTCGCCCGCACCGACACCTCGGTCACCGGCCAGGCCGTCAAGCTGGTCAGCCAGAAGCCCGACTCCGTGCTGATCGTCGCCTCGGGCTCGCCGGCAGCGATGGCGCACTCGACGCTGGCCGAGCGTGGCTACAAGGGCCAGATCTACCAGACCCATGGCGCACCCTCGCCGGCCTTCCTCAAGAACGGCGGCAAGGCGGTCGAGAACGGCATCCTGGTCGCCGGCCCGGTATTGGAATGGGAGCAGCTCGCCGACGGCCATCCGTCGAAGAAGGTCGGCGCCGAGTACGCCAAGGCCTACGAGGCGAAGTTCGGCAAGGAATCGCTGTCCTCCTTCGGCGGTCACATGTGGGATGCCTGGGCCATCGCCTCGCGCGCCATTCCGGTGGCGCTGAAGAAGGCCAAGTCGGGCACGCCGGAGTTCCGCGCTGCACTGCGCGACGCCATCGAGAGCGAGCGCGAAATCGCCGGCGTGCATGGCGTGTTCAACATGAGCTCGACCGACCATTCAGGCTTCGACAAGCGCGCCCGCGTGCTGTTGCAGGTGCAGGGCGGCCAGTTCAAGGTCATCGCCCAGTAAGCCGGAGGACGGACGCGCCATGAGCAACCTTGCCCGCAAGCCTGCCGAACTCTTCGTCGACCCGGCCGTGATCCTCGAGGCGCGGCCCGACGGCACCCGGCTGTTCCGTTCCAAGCTCGAGCTTTCCGGCTTCGCCCGCTGTTCCGGCGAATGGCTGGAACGCTGGGCCGCCGAGACGCCGGACGCGCTGCTGATCGCCGAGCGCGGCGCCGACGGCGAATGGGTGAAGGTGACTTACGGGCAGGCGCTCGCGCGCGTCTATCGCATCGCCACCTGGCTGCTCGGGCAGAACCTCTCGCCCGAGCGGCCGGTGCTGGTGCTCTCCGACAACGGCGTCGAGCACGCGCTGCTGATGTTGGCCTGCCTCCATGTCGGCGTGCCGATCAGCCCGGTGTCGCCGGGCAACTCGCTGCTGTCCAAGGATTTCCTCAAGCTCAAGGCCAATGTCGAGCTGTTGCGCCCCGGCGTCATCTTCGCCGACACCATCGAGCGCTTCATGCCCGCGATCAACGCCATCGCCGGACTGCATGACGGCGTGGTACTGGCGGGAAGCCGCAGCCAGCCGCAAGCGGGAACCACGCCGTTTGCCGAGATCGAGAAAGTCGGCGCCGACGACACGGCGGTGAAGGCGGCCTTCGCCCGGATCACGCCCGACACCATCGCAAAGTTCCTGTTCACCTCGGGCTCGGTGGGTACGCCCAAGGCGGTGATCACCACCCAGCGCATGATGTGTTCCAACGCCGAGATGAAATCCATCATCTGGCCCTTCCTCAATTCGCAGAAGCCGGTGATCTGCGACTGGCTGCCGTGGAGCCACGTCTTCGGCGGCAGCCACAACTTCAACAAGGTGGTGCGCTTCGGCGGCAGCCTCTACATCGACGACGGCAAGCCGCTGCCGGCCCTGCTGCCGAAAACGGTGCGCAACCTCACCGACGTTTCGCCCACCATCTATTTCAGCGTGCCCCTGGCCTATGCCCTGCTGGTGGCCGAGCTGCGCGACAACGCTGCGCTGCGCAAGTCCTTCTTCTCGCGCCTGCAGATCATCTTCTACGCTGGCGCTGCCCTGCCGCAATCGACCTGGGATGAACTCGAGCGCCTGGCCGTCATGGAACTCGGCCATCCGGTTGTCATGCTTTCCAGCTGGGGCTCTACAGAAACCGCGCCGGCCTGTACCGACTGCCACTTCCAGGCCGTGCGCTCCGGCGTGATCGGCGTGCCCATTCCCGGCACCACGCTCAAGCTGGTGCCGGTGGCCGACAAGCTCGAAGTCCGCGTCAAGGGGCCCAACCTCTTCCCCGGCTACTGGAAGCAGCCCGACCTGACCGCCAAGGCCTTCGACGACGAGGGCTACTACATGATCGGCGACGCGGTTTCCTTCGTCGATCCGGCGCGCCCCGAACAGGGCCTGCTGTTCGACGGCCGCGTCGCCGAGGACTTCAAGCTGCTCTCCGGCACCTGGGTGCATGTCGGCAGCGTGCGCGTCGCCGGCATCTCGGCGCTGTCGCCGATCGCCCAGGACATCGTGCTGACCGGCCACGACCGCGACGACATCGGCTTCCTGGTCTTCCCCAACATCGGCGAGTGCCGGCGCCTGGCCGGCTTGGGCGACGATGCGCCGGTGGCTACGGTGCTGGCCCATCCGACGATCAAGGAGCGCGTACGCGAGGGCCTGGTGCGCCTCAAGCAACAGGGTGGCGGTTCCTCCACCTACCCGACGCGCGCCATGCTGATGGCCGAGCCGCCTTCGTCCGAACACGGCGAACTCACCGACAAGGGCTACATCAACCAGCGCGCCGTGCTCACCCGTCGCGCCGACCGCGTGCTGGAGTTGTACTCCGACGTGCCCGATTCCAGCATCATTTTCATCTGATCTCGCAATGACTGACAAACTCGTTACCCACAGCCTCGACGGGCTGGTTTACACCATCACGCTGAGCCGCCCGGCGAAGCGCAACGCCATCAGCGACCGCCTGCTCGATGCCCTGGAAAGGGCCTGGGAAGCGCGCCCGGCGGAAGCCCGCGTGGTGATCCTGAATGGCGCCGGCGACCACTTCTGCGCCGGCCTCGACCTCTCCGAGCACCAGCATCGCGAGCCCGCCGGCGTGATGATGCATTCGCAGGGCTGGCATCGCGTCTTCGGCAAGATCCACCAGACCGGCATCCCGGTCGTCGCCGTGCTGCACGGCGCCGTGATTGGCGGCGGCCTGGAGCTGGCGACCTCGACCCATGTTCGCGTCGCCGAGCCCAACACCATCTACCAGCTGCCCGAAGGCCGCCACGGCATTTATGTCGGCGGCGGCGCTTCGGTGCGCGTCGCGCGCATCATCGGCCCCGGCCGCATGGCCGAGATGATGCTGACCGGCCGCATCCTGACGGCCGAAGAAGGCCAGGCGCTGGGGCTCTCGCACTACCTGGTCGGCAAGGGCGAAGGCCTGGCCAAGGCGCAAGAACTGGCGAAACGCATCGCCGAAAATGCGCCGCTGGCCAACTACGCCATGGTGACCACCATCCAGCGCATCAGCAACATGGCCTCCGACGACGGCCTCTACGTCGAATCGCTGATGGCCGCCGTGGCGCAGACCAGCCCCGAGGTCGTCGCCCGCATCGGCGAGTTCCTGCAACGCAAGGGACAGGGGCCACGCCATTGAAGCTCGACCAACTCATCGCCATCGACACCCACACCCACGCCGAAGTTTCCTGCTGCCAGCCCAAGGACCCCTGGTTCGAGCCCTACGAGCGTGCCGCGGACAAGTATTTCAAGAACGCGCATCGGCCCACCATCGACGAGACCATCGCCTATTACCGAGAGCGCAAGATCGGCCTGGTGATGTTCTCGGTCGATTCCGAGGCCAATATCGGCAACCGCCGCATCCCCAATGAAGAGGTGGCCGAGGCCGCGGCGAAGAACAGCGACATGATGATCGCCTTCGCCAGCATCGACCCGCACAAGGGCAAGATGGGCGCCCGCGAGGCGCGCCGCCTGATCGAGGAATACGGCGTCAAGGGTTTCAAGTTCCACCCGACGGTGCAGGGCTTCCATCCACAGGACCGCATGGCCTGGCCAATCTACGAGGTGATCGCCGAGTACAAGATGCCGGCCATCTTCCACAGCGGGCATTCCGGCATGGGCAGTGGCATGCCCGGTGGTGGCGGCCTGCGCCTGGAGACCTCCAACCCGATGCTGCTCGACGGCGTGGCGGTGGACTTTCCCGACATGCAGGTGGTGATCGCGCATCCGTCCTGGCCCTGGCAGGACGAGGCGCTGTCTGTCTGCCTGCACAAGCCCAACGTCTGGATCGACCTGTCCGGCTGGTCACCCAAGTACTTCCCGCCGCAGCTGGTGCAGTACGCCAATACCCTGCTCAAGGACCGCGTGCTGTTCGGCACCGATTTCCCGCTGATCCAGCCCGACCGCTGGCTGGAAGATTTCGAACAGGCCGGCTTCAAGGATTCCGTGAAGCCGCTGATCCTCAAGCAGAACGCCATCCGTCTCCTCAAACTGGACCAAGCATGAAATTCGAAAATTCCACCTTCATCGTCACCGGCGGTGCCTCCGGCCTCGGCGAGGCCACCGTGCGCCGCTTCCATGCCGCCGGCGCCAATGTCGTGATCGCCGACCTCAACGTCGAGCGCGGCTCGGCGTTGGCCGTCGAGCTTGGCGCCCGCGCCGCGTTTGCCCGCACCGACGTCACCTCGGACGCCGATGGACAGGCCTGCGTCGCCACCGCCCTGGGCCGCTTTTCCGCGCTGCACGGCCTGATCAATTGTGCCGGCGTCGGCACGCCGGAAAAGGTGCTGGGCAAGAACGGCCCGCAGCCGCTGGCCAACTTTGCCAAGACCGTCGGCATCAACCTGATCGGCAGCTTCAACATGCTGCGCCTGGCCGCAGACGCGATGAGCAAGGGCACGCCCAATGCCGCCGGCGAGCGCGGTGTGATCGTCAATACAGCCTCGGTCGCCGCCTATGACGGCCAGATCGGCCAGCCGGCCTATGCCGCCTCGAAGGCCGGCGTGGTCGGCCTGACCCTGCCGGCGGCACGCGAGCTGGCGCGCTTCGGCATCCGTGTGTGCACCATCGCCCCCGGCCTCTTCTACACGCCGATGATGGAATCGCTGCCCGCCGAAGTACAGGAGTCGCTGGCCAAGTCGGTGCCCTTCCCACCACGCCTCGGCCGCCCCGACGAGTACGCGCAGCTTGCCGCGCACATTGTCGAGAACGAAATGCTCAACGGCGAAACCATTCGCCTCGACGGCGCATTGCGCATGGCGCCGAAGTAAATCGCCGTATCGCCGGCGCCGACTCCTGGATTCTGCAATGACGGACTACCACGCCCCGCTTACCGACATCCGCTTCCTGCTCAACCACGTTGCCGGTTTGCCGGCGATTGCCCAGCTGCCGGGATGCGAAGAAGCCACGCCGGACCTGGTCGACGCCGTGCTCGACGAAGCGGGCAAGTTCGCTGCAGGAGTATTGGCACCGCTGAATGCCGTCGGTGACCGCGAGGGCTGTCGGCTCGAAGACGGCAAGGTGGTCACGCCGGCCGGTTGGAAAGATGCGTACAAGGCCTTCGCCGAAGGCGGCTGGGTCGGCCTCGGCCTCTCGCCCGAGTATGGCGGCCAGGGCCTGCCCAAGTGCGTCGCCACACCCGTGTGGGAAATGTGGTTCTCGGCCAACACCGCCTTCACCATGCTGCCGCAGCTCAACACCGGCGAGTCGGAAGCCATCCTGCTTGCCGCCAGCGAGGAACTGAAAGCCACCTACCTGGAAAAGCTGGTGACGGGCGAGTGGGGCGGCACCATGAACCTCACCGAGCCGCAGGCCGGCTCCGACCTCGCCGCGATCCGTACCCGCGCCGAACCGCAGGACGACGGCAGCTACCGCATCTCCGGGCAGAAGATCTTCATCTCCTACGGCGAGCACGAGATCACGCCCAACATCGTGCACCTGGTGCTGGCGCGCATGCCGGATGCGCCGCCCGGGGTCAAGGGCATCTCGATGTTCCTGGTGCCCAAGTACCTGGTCAATGCCGACGGCAGCCTGGGTGCGAAGAACGACCTGCGTTGCGTCGGCACCGAGCACAAGCTCGGCATTCACGGCAGCCCCACCTGCGCCATGAGCTTCGGCGACAACGGCGGCGCGATCGGTTACCTCGTCGGTCAGCCGAACCGCGGCCTCGAATACATGTTCATCATGATGAACGAGGCGCGCTTCGGCGTCGGCGTGCAGGGCATCGGCATCGGCGAGCGCGCCTACCAGCAGGCGCTGGCCTTCGCCAGGGAGCGCGTGCAGGGCCGCGATGCGGTGACCGGCGCGGTCGGCAAGCCCATCATCCATCACCCCGACGTCAAGCGCATGCTGCTCTCCATGCGTGCCCGCATCATCGCCATGCGCGCCCTGGCGCTCACCGCCGCGGGCTGGTTCGACGTCGCCCACCATTCGCCGGACCAGGCCGCCGCCGACAAAGCGCGGCGCTATGTCGACCTGCTGATGCCGGTGGTCAAGGGTTGGTGCACCGAGACCTGCCAGCAGATCTGCTACGACGCGATCCAGATCCACGGCGGCATGGGCTTCGTCGAGGAGACCGGCATCGCCCAGCATTACCGCGATGCCCGCATCATCACCATCTACGAAGGCACCACCGGCATCCAGGCCAACGACCTGATCGGACGCAAGGTCCTGCGCGAGAACGGCGCCACCTTGCGCGAACTGATCACCGAAATGCGCGGTGTCGGGGCGGAACTGGCCGCCGCGTCGGGGCTGCAAGCCATGGCTACCCGCCTCGAAGACGACATCGCCGCGCTGGAAGGCGCGCTGGACTGGATCCTCGCCAACGGGCGCGAGCAGATGGCCGCGGTGCTGGCCGGCGCCGTGCCTTTCCTGCACCTGCTGGGCACGGTCAGCGGCAGCTGGCAGATGGCGCGTGTCGCGCTGGCAGCGCGCAAGGCCGGCGCAGGCTACGGCGAGGACTACACGCAGGGCTTGGTCGAACTGGCGCGCTTCTACCTGCACGGCCTTGGTGTCCAGGCTGGGGCCCACGCGGCGGCAATAGTCGGCGCTGGCGAGACGGCGCAGGCCTTCGCGCTCGACCTCTGAACCAGCGGTCGCCGCGGTTCGTCGCGGCGATTGACCGGGTGCGCGCTCGTCGCCATACTGTTGCGCCGCAGCAATCCTCCCCAACCTCCAGGGCTTCCCCATGAGCGCCAAAAACTATTTCGAGAAGCAGCAACTGATCCGCTTCCACCATTGCGACCCCGCCGGCATCGTCTTCTATCCCGAGTACTTCGTCATCATCGACGAGCTGATCGAGGACTGGTTCACCGAGGGCATGAAGACCAGCTTCGCCGACCTGCATGCCGTCGAGCGCGTCGGCATTCCGGCGGCGCGCATCGAGGTGGATTTCATCTCGCCCTCCAAGATCGGCGACATGTTGCGCCTGCGCCTGTTCGTCACCCGTATCGGCAACAAGTCCTTCCGCCTGCTGGTCGAGGCCAGCGTCGATGACAAGGTGCGCCTGCGGGCTGAACTGGTGCGCGTGGTCGCCAGCCTCGACGGCCTGGCCGGCATTCCGATTCCGGAATCCTTGCGCGCCAAGCTGCAACCTTACCTCGTTGCCGAGGCCCATCACGGCAGGGAAGCTCAGGCGACCTGATCCCGGTTATTCTTCAGTTGCCCTTTTCGGCCCAGGCCCGCGCCTCGCTCAGCGTTGAAAAGGCCTTGACCGGCAGCGAGGAAATCGGCGCCGCTGCCGCGATGAGCAAGCGGATGGCGGTATTCGTGGTGACGAAGGCGACGCGCAGCCGTGGATTGGAATAGCTGGTGGCGCGATTGAAGGCCGCCGAGTATTCGGCATCGTCGTTGCTCCCGGCGTAGCCGTCCACGGCGAGGAAATCGTTGATCACGTAGCGCATGTCGTCGATGCGCGGATCGCTCAGGATCTCCTTCTGCGTGCCAAGGTACTCCGAGGCGTTGACGAAGCCGCTGAAGCGCTTGTAGGCCCCTTTCGCTTCCCAGATGATTTCGTGCGCCATGGCCTGTGCCAGCCTGTTTCGACTCCCTGATGGGCCGTATGGTGCCACCAGCCCATCCCCGGTGCAATCCTCTTTTGCACCGGGAATGTCAGGCAATCGGATCAGGCCGCCAGGCGCCGCAGCCCGAGCTGTTCCATGAAGGCATCGACGCGGGCCTGGGTGCGCACTTCGTCGAACTCGCGCTCGTCGCCCATGTTGCCCTCGTAGGTCATGGTCGGGATGCCGGCCTTGGCCATCGCCTGGCGGTTTTCCATGATGCCGACCGAGAGGCCCTCGCAGCCGCGGTTGAGGTGCATCATGCAGCCATCGACCTTCCAGTCCCTGGCGATCTGCAGCATCATCTCCGACTTCACGCGCGGGTCGAAGAACTGCTGCCACAGGGGCTTGGCCAGGTTCCAGTCGGCGTATTCGCGCAATGCGGTATCGCGGTCCTTGAGCTCGATGCCCTTTTCCCAGGGCAGGGTGCGCGCGCCCCAGGAACCGTCGGGCTTGGTCTCCCAGGTGCCTTCGAGGCCGAAGGTGTAAAGCGAACCGATCGACACCGCGCCGTAGGTCTCGAGGTAGCGGAAGATCTTGAGGAAGGGCCAGGGCGGCTGCGTGTCGGACATCAGCCGGCAGCGTTCGTTGGGCACCGCGGCGATGCCGCGCGCGACGCGGTCCTTCACTTCCTCGTACAGCTCGTCGTAGAAGTCGGCGCACCATTGCGAGGACTTGTGCAGGATGGCCAGCACGTAGAGCGAGTACATGGTCTTCTCGTCCAGCGGCGCCGGCACAGCCTTTTGCAATTCGCAGATCTGCGCCCAGCGTGCGGTGGCGCGCATCTCGTTCTTGATGGCGCGGATCAGCAGCTCGTCGTCGCATTTGCGGCCGGTGACCTTTTCGACGAAATCGATCGCGTCGTGCAGCTGGTTGGTCACGTAATCCAGCCTTGCCGGCGTCAGGTCGCGATAGGCCCCCACCGAGACGTCGACGTAGAAATCGGGAATCTTCTTCACCTTGGCCACATGCTGGTACCACTTGGCGTGCGAGCAGCAGATCTGGGTCTGGAAGATGAAGTCCGACTTCGGCCACTTGCCGCCGTAGTAGTACTCGTCGAGGTGCATGCCACCCCAGTAGATGCGCATATACGAGCACAGGTCGCGGGCGAAGCCGGCGGCCTCGGCTGCGTCGAGGCAGCGCTGGGTGAACTTGCGGTCGAGCGAGACGCCCGCCGAGTAGGGTTCGCCCGTCAGCGGATAGACATCATCGCCGAGTGAGGTGGGGATCGCATCGAAGGACCAGCCGGCAGCCGACCAGCGGATGCCGCCATTGTCCTTGGCGCGGGCATAGTTCAGATAGTAATTTTCCCTGAGCTGCTTGGCCTTGCCCCATAGCTTGAGGGACTCGGTCGGATACTTGTTCGGTGCACTCATCTTTTGTCTCCCTTCAGATCAGAACAGCTCTTCTTCGCTCAGCGTCTCGAGCATGGCTTCGACGCGGATACGGAAGGGGCCGATGGGGTTGGTGATGTCGAATTCGAGGAACAGGGTCGGGATGCCGTTCTTTTCCAGGTGTTCCTTGAGGTCCGGATAGTCGCCCTCGTGCGGATCGCAGAACTTCTGCTGCAGGAAGATCGCGGCACGCGCGTTGTACTCCTTAGCCAGCCCCAGCACATGGTCGAAGCGCGTGTGGTTGGGGTAGTCCTTGGTCGGGCAGGCGGGACGGTCGCAGTAACGCTCGGCGATGCGCTTGACCGGGTCGGCGTCCTTCTTCGATTCGTTCCAGAAGTAGCGGGTGCCCGAGCAC
>CAIVQO010000103.1 GCA_903908065.1 uncultured beta proteobacterium
CCGAAGGTACCAAGGAACTCGCGCAACTTGACCAGGCGCTCCGAGGTCGGGCCCTGATGCACGCGATAAAGCACCGGATGTTCGCGGTCGCGCAGAAACTCGGACGCGCATACGTTGGCGGCCAGCATGCACTCCTCGATCAGGCGATGCGCATCATTGCGCTCATACGGCTCGATACGCTCGATCTTGCCGTGATCGTCAAAGATCATGCGCGTTTCGACGGTTTCGAAATCAATCGCGCCACGCTTCGCTCGCTCTTTCGCCAACTGACGATACAAGTCATCCAGAGCTTCCAGATGCGGCAGCAATTCCGCCAACCGAATGCGCGTCGCCTCGTCCTTTTCGTAGAGCGCGGCGGCGACCTCGGTGTAGGTGAGGCGGGCATGGGAGAAGATCACCGCGGGATAGAAGCGGAAACGTCGGATCGAGCCATTCCCGGCGATCTCCATGTCGCAGACCATGCAAAGGCGCTCGACCTGGGGATTCAGGGAACACAGCCCGTTGGAGAGCTTCTCGGGCAGCATCGGGATTACCCGGCGCGGGAAATACACCGAATTGCCGCGCGCGTAGGATTCCTGGTCGAGGGCGCTACCTGCAGTGACGTAATGGGAAACGTCCGCAATCGCCACCACCAGACGGTAGCCCTTGCCGCGCCGCTCGCAATACACGGCGTCGTCAAAATCCCGCGCGGTTTCGCCGTCGATGGTGACCAGCGGCAACCGGGTCAGGTCTTCACGGTCCTTCCAGTCCGCTTTCCTGACTGCCTCCGGCAGCTTGCGCGCCTGGGCCATCGCCGCGGCGGAAAATTCATGAGGCATATCATGCTTGCGCAGGGCAATTTCGATCTCCATGCCCGGATCGGCGTAATTGCCCAGTACCTCCACCAGACGGCCGATGGGTTGCGAATGCTTGCTCGGCTGCTCGATCAGCTCAACGGTAACCACCTGCCCGGACTCGGCACGCAAGGACTTCCTGGCGCCCTTTTCTGGAGGCGCCAGCAGGATGTCCTGGCTGATGCGCTTGTCTTCGGCAACCACGAAACGCACGCCATGTTCTTCGATTACCCGGCCAACCACGAGGCGGTTGGCGCGCTCGGTAACCTCGACGATCTTTCCTTCGGGCCGCCCCTTGCGATCGACGCCGATGACACGCGCGATAGCCTTGTCGCCATGCAATACCTTGTCCATTTCCTTGGCAGCAAGGAACAGGTCGGTACCGCCCTCCTCCGGCACAAGAAAACCGTAGCCATCGGGATGGCCGACGATGCAGCCCCGTACCAGATCTGCCTTGTTCGGAATCAGCCAGTCGCCGCGCCGGTTCTGCATCAGCTGGCCGTCTCGTGCCATGGCCCCAAGCCGGCGTTGAAAAGCATCCAGCTCGTCGGGCTGGACATCGAGCAGTTCGACCAGGCGGCCAAACTCGAGCGGCGCGCCTTGCGCTGCCGCCATCTGCAGGATGTACTCGCGGCTTGGCAAAGGATGCTCGTACTTCGCCTTCTCGCGGTCAAATTCGGGATCCGCGCGTCGAATTTTGGAAAGCGATCGCTGCCTGGTTTTCTTGTTTGACAATCCGGGTTTTTCCTTTAGAATTCGCGCCTCGTTTCGCGCCTGCCCAGGTGGCGGAATTGGTAGACGCACTAGTTTCAGGTACTAGCGCTGCGAGGCGTGGGGGTTCGAGTCCCTTCCTGGGCACCAAGCATCTGCTTGGCGATGACGATAAAAGCAAGGGCCACGGAATTCATTCCAGTGGCCCTTTGTTTTTTCACCTGCCAGTCGCGAATCAGAGGAAGGGGTGCCTCATCACAATGGTCTCCTCGCGATCCGGCCCGGTGGAAATCATGTCGATCGGCACGCCGCACAGGGCCTCCATGCGCTTGATGTAGTTTTGCGCATTTTTCGGCAGGCCATCGAAGCTCTTTACGCCGACCGTGCTCTCGCTCCATCCCGGCATCGACTCGTACACCGGCTCGCAACGCTCCAGATCGTCGGCCCCCACGGGCAGAATGTCGGTGAATTCGCCATCCAGCTTGTAACCGGTGCAAAGCTTCATTTCCTCGATGCCATCCAGCACGTCAAGCTTCATCACGCACAGGCCGGAAACCCCGTTGATCTGGATCGCGCGCTTCAACGCGGCGGCATCGAACCAGCCGCAGCGACGCGCACGTCCCGTCGTGGCGCCGAACTCGTGCCCCTTGGTGGCCATGTGCTTGCCAACCGGATCCTGCTTGTCGATCGCGTCGTAGAGTTCCGTCGGGAAGGGACCGCCACCGACACGCGTGGTGTAGGCCTTGGTAATGCCAAGCACATAGTGCAGCATGCCCGGGCCCACGCCGGCGCCCGTCGATGCGCCACCTGCGATGCAATTCGAGGAGGTGACATAGGGATAGGTGCCGTGATCGATGTCGAGCAGGGTACCCTGGGCACCTTCGAACAGGATGTTTGCACCACTCTTGTGTGCCTCGTAGAGCGAGCGCGGCACGTCAGCGATCATTTTGGTGAGGCGCGGGGCCAAGGCCATCGCACCATCGAAAACCTTCTGGAAGTCGACGGCTTCGGCGCCAAGATACTTGGTCAATGTGAAATTGTGGTACTCGAGAACCTCGCCAAGCTTTTCTGCGAAACGCTTGGGACGCAACAGATCCTGCAAACGCAGGCCGCGCCGCGCCACCTTGTCCTCATAGGCAGGGCCAATGCCGCGCCCGGTGGTGCCGATCTTCTTGGCGCCCTTGGCCGCTTCACGCGCGATATCGAGGGCCTGGTGATAGGGAAGGATCAGCGGACACGCCTCGGAGACGCGCAGGCGGGCATCGGCATCGACTCCGGCAGCCTTGAGTTCGTCCAACTCCTTGATCAGGGCATCGGGAGACAAAACCACGCCGTTGCCGATGTAACAGGTGACGCCATCGCGCAGGATGCCCGAAGGAACCAAGTGGAGCACGGTCTTCTTGCCGCCGATGACCAGGGTATGCCCGGCGTTGTGCCCGCCCTGATAACGCACCACGGCCTGGGCATGGTCGGTCAGCCAATCGACTATCTTGCCCTTGCCTTCGTCACCCCATTGGGTACCGACCACCACCACGTTCTTAGCCATATCAATCTTCCTTCAGCGATTCGATGATCCAGTTGTTGCCGTCGCGCACCAGAACTCGGTCGCAACCGGCCTCCCGCCACGAACCCTCATGTCCGGGCAAGGCATGCATGACCCGCTCGCCCAGTGCGCGCAGGCGCGCGGCTTCGGCATGTAGGCCGTCATCCTCCGGCCACGGTGCCGCGATCGCGCCGCGCATCGTGCCCGCCGGCGAAAGGCGCGCCAGCTCGCGCAGATCCATGGAAAAACCGGTGGCTGCGCGAGCACGCCCAAAGACGCGCCCGAAATCGTTGTAGCGCCCACCCAACGCCACTGCCGCCGGACTGCCCATGCAGTAGGCGGCAAAGGCTACTCCGCTGTGATAGTGATAACCACGAAGGTCAGCCAGGTCGAAGCTCAAGGGCAGGTCAGCCATGGCGTCGGCCAGTCGCCTCAGGTCGGCAAGCGCTTTCGAAATTTCTGGCAGATCGGGCAAGAGCTTGGCGGCCTGGTCGAGAACACGCCGGTCGCCGTATAGTTCCGGCAAGGCCAGCAGCGCGGAGCGGGCGACCTGGGGCGCGCCGGCCACGAGTTCCCTGACGAGGGGCACGTCCTTGCCCTGCAAGGCGCTGAAAAGCTCTTCCTGCGCCTCGGAAGCGAGGCCGGCCAAACCGGCCAAGGCACGGAAAACCGCCACGTGGCCCAGGTCGATACGGGAGGGGGCGAGTTGGCAAAGGCGCAGCGTCGATGCCAGCAAGCGAATGCTCTCGATATCCGCCTCAAGCCCGGCATGGCCGTAAATCTCGGCCCCGATTTGCAGGGGTTCGCGCGTTGCATTGAACCCTGCCGGCAGGGTATGCAGAACGCTGCCGCAATAGCAGAGGCGCGTGACGCCGGCCCGGTTCAGCAGGTGGGCATCGATGCGCGCCACCTGGGGCGTGATGTCGGCACGCAGTGCCATGCTGCGACCGGACAGCTGGTCAACCAGCTTGAACGTCCGCAAATCGAGGTCCTGTCCACGCTCGCCAACCAGAGACTCGACGTACTCGAGCAAGGGTGGGATTACCAGTTCATAGCCATGGGCGATGAGTTCGTCGAGCATTCGACGCCGCATCGATTCAATGCGCAGGGCATCCTGCGGCAACACGTCCTCGATTGCTTCCGGCAACAACCAGCGGCGATTGGCCATGACGATCAGCGAAACAGCGTAAGTATGACGACGCCAACCAGCATCGAACTCAGACCGATGAAGCGGATCTGGCCGTCGCTGAATTCGATCACGCGCCGAAAGGTTTCGCGCCACACCTTGGGCGCAAGAAAGGGCAACATCCCCTCGATGACCAGCATCAGGGCGAATGCAAGCAGCAGGGTAGTCACCATCAACCGTTCCGGATTGCCTTACTTACCCTTGCCGCCGCTCTTCAGGTACTTGAAGAACTCGGAATTGGGCTCGATCAGCAGCAGGTCGTTTTTGGCCTTGAAGCTTCCACGATAGGCCTCCAGGCTACGGTAGAAGGCGTAGAACTCGGGATTCTCGCCAAAGGCACGTCCGTAAATGGAGGCTGCCTTGGCATCGCCCTCGCCCTTGATCTTCTGCGCGTCGCGATAAGCCTCGGCGAGGATCACCTCGCGCTGGCGATCGGCATTCGCCTTGATCTTTTCGGCCTCGGCGGCACCTTCCGAACGCAACTCGTTGGCGACACGCTTACGTTCGGTCTCCATGCGGCGATACACCGACTCGGAGACTTCAGGTGGCAGATCGACACGCTTGAGACGGACATCGACGATCTCGACCCCGATCGCTCGCATGTCAGCATCGGCTTTCTTTTTTACCGAGACCATGATGTCATCGCGCGCGCCGGACACCACGTCATGCACCGTACGGCGGCCAAACTCTTCGCGCAGGCCGGAATTGACCGTCTGCGCCAAACGAGTCTTGGCCAAGGTTTCGTCGCCCCCCACCGAAACGTAATACTGCTTGACGTCGTGGATACGCCACTTGACGAAGGAGTCGACCAGTACTGGCTTCTTTTCGGCCGTCAGGAACCTTTCAGGCTCCGGCGTATCGAGCGTCAGGATCCGCTTGTCGAAAATCCGCACGTTTTGCACCAGCGGCCACTTGAAGGCCAGGCCCGGCTCGGAGACGACTTCCTTGATTTCGCCAAGCTGGAAAATGATGGCAAATTGACGTTGATCGACGGTAAATACCGTCATGGCGAACAAGCCCAACAGGCCGAATATGAAGGACGCGATGAATGAAAGGTGCTTTTGCATTAGCGCTCGCTCCTCTCGCGTGAACCAAGATTGCCACGCACCCGGGAGTCACCCGGAGCCGAACGCTCGGTTTGGGGGGGCGTCGCCTCAGGCGCGGCTGTCGGTGCCGCGGCCGCGCGCGGCACGGCCATGGTTTCCGTTCCTGCCGGGGCTGCCGCCACTGAAGCAGCCTGCATCAATTTATCCAGCGGCAAGTAAAGCAGGTTGCCGGAACCCTTGGCATCCAGCATCACCTTGCTCGTATTGGCGTACACCTGCTGCAGCGTCTCGAGGTACATGCGGTTGCGGGTGACTTCCGGCGCCTTGCTGTACTCCGTCAGGATCTGCTTGAAGCGCGAGGCATCGCCCTCGGCGGTGACGATCATGCGCTGACGATAACCGGTGGCTTCTTCCATCAGGCGAGACGCCGCGCCACGGGCCCTCGGGATCACGTCGTTGGCATAGGCCTGGCCTTCGTTCTTCTGCCGTTCGCGATCCTGGCCAGCCTTCACGGCATCATCGAAGGCCGCTTGAACCTGCTCCGGCGGCTGGGTACTTTGCATGCTCACGGAACGAACCTGAATCCCCGTGCTGTAACGATCCAGGATGTCCTGGATCAGTTTCTGCGTATTGGCGGCGATCTGGTCGCGCCCTTCATAGAGCACGAAGTCCATCTTGTTCTTGCCGACCACTTCGCGGATCGCAGTTTCGGCGGCCTGCATCACCGCATCATCAGGATGACGGTTGTTGAACAGGTAGTCCTTGGGGTCACGCAACAGGTATTGCACGGCAAACTGTACGCTAACGATGTTTTCGTCATCGGTCAGCATCAGGGCTTCTTTCAGCACCTTGTTCTTGTCCGAACCCCGATAGCCCACTTCGACAGTACGCACACCCGTCAGATTGACGATTTCATGACTCTGGATGGGCCAGGGCCAGCGCATGCGCAGGCCGGGTTCGGTGGTTTCCTTGAAGGCGCCGAACTGCAGCACCACGCCGCGCTGCGACGCATCGACGATGTAAAAGCCGCTACCCAGCCAGACGACAAGGACGAGGATCAGGATAACGCCGATACCGCCGCCAAACTGGCGGGGGCTGATGCTGGGAATGCGATTGCCGCCATCACCGCCGCCGTCGCCACCTCCGCCACCCTTGTTGCCGAACATGCCGGCAAGGCGACGGTTGAAATCGCGCCAAAGCTCTTCGAGATCCGGAGGGCCCTGATTGCCGCCCCGCTTGCCGCCCCCCGGCTGATTACCCCAGCCGTGGTCGTTCAGAGACATGAGTATTCCTGCGATCACGTGTTTTCGATTGGGAAGTAGATGGGTTGGGAGTTCAGGCGACCGCCGCGCTTTGCTCTTCGCGCGCACTCGCCGCTTCGGCCAGCGCCTCGCGCAGATCAGGCACTCCGGCACCGGTGCGTGCGCTGAGTCGTACGCACGAAATGTTACCACAGTCATCTCGCTCGATTCCGGGCCGCGCCACGGTCAGATCAAGCTTGTTCCATATCATGATCTGGGGAACGTGGTCGGCACCGATCTCGCGCAAAACGGCGTTGACGGCGCTGATTTGCTGGTCGCGATCCGCGCTTGCCGCATCGATGACGTGCAACAGCAGGTCAGCCTGTGCTGTCTCTTCCAGGGTGGCATGGAATGCGGCAACCAGGGCATGCGGAAGGTCCCGTATGAACCCGACCGTGTCGGAAAGAACGATGCTGCCGGCGCCTTCGATGAACAGGCGGCGGGAGGTCGTATCCAGGGTAGCGAACAACTGGTCGGCCGCATAGGCTCCGGCCTTGGTCAGGCTGTTGAAGAGAGTGCTCTTGCCTGCATTGGTATATCCCACCAGGGACACGGACAGCACTTCGCCGCGAACCCGCGCTCGGCGCCGAACCTCACGCTGGCGCTCCAGTTGCCGCAACCTGTCCTTGAGCACGGCGACACGCTTGCCCAGCAGGCGACGGTCGGTTTCCAATTGCTTTTCGCCGGGACCGCGCAGGCCGATGCCGCCCTTCTGCCGTTCGAGGTGCGTCCAGCCGCGCACCAAACGGGTAGCGAGGTGTTGCAACTGGGCAAGTTCGACCTGCAATTTGCCCTCGTGGCTTTTGGCGCGTAGCGCGAAGATGTCCAGGATCAGGCTGGAGCGATCGACGACACGGCATTCGAGCACGCGTTCCAGATTGCGTTGCTGGCCGGGCGCCAACTCGTGGTTGAAAACCACCAGGTCCGAACCGTGGGTTCTTGCAGCATCGGCGATCTGCTCGACCTTGCCCTTTCCAGCAAACATCGCGGGGTCGGGCCGATCGCGCTTGCCGGAAACGACGGCTAACGGAGTCGCGCCGGCGCTGCCCACCAGCAGGGAGAACTCGGAGAGCCGTTCGTCGAAGTCGCCTTCGCCGAAATCAAGCTGCACCAGAATTGCGCGCTCACCGCTGGCGGGACGCTCGAACATCAGGACGGCCCCCTCACGGTGACCGCCAGCACTGCCAGGCAGGAATCAAGCGCCGTCCGCGTCCTGCGAGAAGTTGACCGGACGTGCGGGCACCACCGTGGAAATGGCGTGCTTGTAGACCATCTGAGTTACCGTATTCTTGAGCAGAACCACATACTGGTCGAAGGATTCGATCTGGCCTTGCAGCTTGATGCCATTGACAAGGTAGATGGAAACCGGAACGTGCTCGCGACGCAGCGTGTTCAGGAACGGGTCTTGTAGCATTTGCCCTTTATTGCTCATCATGGGTAATCCTTGTAGTGACGGTCGCCGCATCGGACGCCGGGAGATCCGGCGCGGGCATTTTCAAGCCCGACGACGTGCCGTTGATTTTTTGGATTGGGTAATGTAATCGATTTTGCGTCGCCGTGCCACCTGCGCCGACTTTCAAGTGACACGGAATACGGTCGCGGCTGCGTGCTGCAGATCAGTCGACGTAGGGATTGCGCGCAGTCTTGTACTGGATGCGCATGGGCGTGCCCTGAAGCTTGAACGCCTCCAGGAAATACCGTTCGAGATAGCGCGTGTAAGAAGCGGGGACATGCTCCAGCGCGGTGCCGTGGATGACCACCACCGGCGGGTTGCTGCCGCCCTGGTGGGCATAGCGCAGCTTGGGCCGGAATGCGCCATGACGCGGCGGAGTCTGCTTTTCAACGGCTGCGATCAGCACCCGCGTCAGCTTGGGCGTCGACAACTTGGCCATGGCTGCAGCATAGGCGCGATCGACCGAATTCAGTACCCCGGCGATGCCTTGGCCCTTGAGCGCGGAAATGGTGTGCACCTTGGCAAACCCAAGAAAGTTGAGCTTGCGCGCAATATCCTGCTTGATGCGTTCACGGCGATACTCGTCCACGGCATCCCACTTGTTGACGGCAACGACGAGGGCACGGCCGGCATCGATGGCGAATCCGGCAATGTGGGCATCCTGATCGGATATTTCCTGGCTCGCATCTACCATCAGGACCACCACATTGGCCTCCTCGACGGCCTGCAGGGTCTTGATCACGGAAAACTTTTCTATCGTCTCGAAGACACGCCCCTTGCGTCGCAATCCGGCGGTGTCGATCAAGGTATATGCCCTGCCATTGCGTTCGAAGGGGATCTCGATGGCATCGCGCGTCGTACCCGGCATGTCGAACGCGATCACCCGTTCTTCGCCAAGCAGGGTATTGACCAACGTGCTCTTGCCGACATTGGGCCGTCCCGCGATGGCCACGCGCGGACCGCCGGGACCATCGTCGTTGGCGACTTCCTCCGGGAATGGCTCAAGGGCAAGTTCAACCAGCTCGCGCACACCTTCACCATGCGCCGCCGAGATTACGCAAGGATCACCGCAGCCCAGTTCATGGAACTCGGCGCCGACCACGGCGCGATCCATGCCTTCACCCTTGTTTGCGGCCAGCAGGATCGGCCGACCGCTGCGACGCAGCAGCTCTGCGATCACCTTGTCCTGCGGCACCACCCCGCTGCGCACATCGACCACGAATACCAGGACATCGGCTTCGGCAATCGCCGCCTCGGCCTGACGGGCCATTTCGTGCACAATGCCTTCCTTGGCCTGGGGCTCGAAGCCGCCGGTATCGACCACCAGGAATGGCTTGCTGCCAAGGCGGCCGTGGCCGTAATGCCGGTCCCGCGTCAGTCCCGGCTGGTCGGCAACGAGGGCATCGCGCGATCGGGTCAGGCGATTGAACAGGGTCGACTTGCCGACATTGGGCCGCCCGACGATAACCAGGGTCGGTTTCATGCGAGGCAGCGATCAGCGCGATTCGATTGCATGCAAGTTGCCGTTGGCCGTCTGGATCAGCAGGCCATTGCCGAAGGTTTGTGGATCGGCGCGTACGGCGCTGCCATCCGTAGCCTGCCTGGCCGCGAATGCGCCATCCTCGCGGCGGAGGAAATGCACATAGCCTTGGTAGTCGGCAACCGCAACCAGATTTCCGAGCGCCAGGGGGCGCGAAACCGAGCGCAGGGCGAGCTTGTCCTGTTTCCAAACGCTGGCGCCGCTGGTGCGATCGAGGGCGTGTACAGCGCCCTTGTCGTCGGTGATGTAGACGTAGCGATTGTCCATGTCGACGCCCACGCTGGAAGACATGTCCCGCGACCACAAGGTGTTCCCGCTGCTGCTTTCGAAACAGGCCACCCGTCCCTGGAATGCAGCCGCACAAATCGTGCTGCCGCTTACCGCCGGAATGCTGGTCACGTCGGCAACCCGCTCCAGTTCCGTAGAACCCTTGGGCAGGGCCACGGTAACTTCCCACACCGAAGCGCCATTGTTGTTGGCAATCGCCACCAGCTTGCCGCCGGGAAAGCCGGCGAGGGTGAATTTGCCTGCCAGCATCACGCCGACGCTGGTGCGCAGCGCCAAGGCCGGCGTGCTGCGCTGGTAAACCCAGCGGCGCTTGCCGTCAGCCGCATCGAAGCCAAAGATGCGCGCGTCGCCGGAACGCACCACCACCAGTCCGTCGGCGACTGCCGGAGCCGACAAGACTTCGGAACTGACGCGTGCCTTCCAGAGTTCCCTTCCGTTGGCGGCATCGAAGGCAAGCACCTCACCTTTCGGCGTGCCCACCACGACCAGCTTGCCGTCGCTACCGACGCCCCCGGAAATGACCTGGCCAGCCGAGACACGCCAGACCTGCCGACCGCCGTCGAATCGCGTCAGGGTTCCATCGCGTGCGCCGGCATAGATGCTCTCGCCCATGATCGCCGGGGAGAACGCGTAGCTGCCCGCACTGCCCACACTCGCTTGCCAGACCGATTTGACGTCGGCGGTCGGCTGCAGCGAAACAAGTTCGTTGGGTTTGACCACCGGACCGCTGGAACCGAAGGGATTGAGCTTTTCGACCGTGGAGCAAGCAGTGCCAATCAGGCTCGCAAATACGATCAACGCCGCATCGAAACGCCTCACTTGGCGGCCCCGAGCGAATCCCGCTTCACCTGCAGGATGTCACGGTAACCACCGCGCTGGCGAGAAGCGTCGTCCTTGATGATCGCCTCGTACTTGGCAAGCGCGCTTTCGTACGCAGCCTTCGCCTCTGCCGACTTCCCCTGCGCGGCAAAAATATCGCCACGCAGCTCGGCAAAACGCGGTACGAAGGCAGCACCGGGCTCGGCGGACAATTGCTTGAGCGCATCGTCGTAAGCTTTTTCGTCGAGCATCAATGTCGCCAGTCGCAAGCGGGCGAGGTCACGCAGGCCGGTATCCTTGGCGTTCTCCGCAGCCCAGGCGAGCTGCACCCGGGCATTGCGCGCATCGCCGCCATCGACCTGAACCCGCGCCGCCAGCAACGCACCCATGCCGGCATAGTCGGTGATCGAATACTTGTCGATCAATTCACCCGCCAGTTCGCGTACGCGCTTCACATCACGTTGCGCTGCGGCGGATTGCAATCCGGAAAATACCACCGAGGCCTGTGCCGACTGCTGTCGCTGCCACCAGTTCCAGCCCTGCCAGCCGGCGGCGGCCAGTGCGATCGCCAACAGGATGTTGGTCACCAGGTTGCCATGCAGTTTCCACCAGGTCTTCAGCTCGTCGAGCTGTTCCTGTTCTTCGAGGTCATAGGCTGCCATCGTCGTCTTCCATGGGGAATAGTAAAGCGCCGAGGTGATCGGCGAGTTCATCGAAATTTACGCGTTGCTGGTCCGGCGGCTGATCGTAGCCACCCCGCAGCGGTTTGACGGTGACCACATTGGCCGCCGTCTCGTCATCGCCGACTATCAGTGCGACAGGGGCGCCCGAGCCGTCGGCCTTTTTCATCTGCGATTTGAAACTGCCGCCACCGCAATGCAACTGGATGGCAAAGCCGGCACTGCGCAACGCTTCCGCAACGCGGAAAGCAAAACGGCCAGCCGCCTCGCCCTGATGCACCAAATAGGCATCGGGCACCACGACCTCGTGCTTGTGGCCCTGATCCTGCCAGAGCGCCAGCAGGCGCTCGATGCCCATGGCAAATCCACAGGCAGGCGCAGGCTTGCCTCCCAACTGCGAAATCAGTCCGTCATAGCGACCGCCGGCGCACACCGTACCCTGCGCGCCAAGCTGGTCGGTAACCCACTCAAAAACAGTGAGGTTGTAATAGTCGAGTCCGCGCACCAGCCTCGGGTTGATGCGGTAGGGAATCGCGGCATCCTTGAGCAGCTGCTGCACGCCATCGAAGTGCTTCAGTGAAGCTTCGCCGAGGTAGTCGATCAGCTTCGGTGCGCCCTCGACCAGGGCTTGCAGCTGCGGATTCTTGGTGTCGAGGATGCGCAGGGGATTGCTGTGCAGCCGGCGCCGGGCGTCCTCATCGAGCTGATCCTGGTGCTGTTCCAGGTAGGCCAGAAGATCGGCGCGGTGGCGCGCCCGCTCTTCACTTTGGCCCAGGGAATTTATTTCCAGCCGGATGCCCTGCAGGCCCAGATCGTCCCACAAGCGGGCGCACATGGCGATCTGCTCGGCGTCGATGTCCGGCCCGGCAAAACCGAGCGCCTCGATACCGACCTGATGGAACTGGCGATAGCGGCCCTTTTGCGGTCGCTCGTGGCGAAACATCGGGCCCATGTACCAGAGTCGCCTGGGGCCGTCGTAAAGCAGGTTGTGCTGCAATACCGCACGCACGCAGGAAGCCGTCCCTTCCGGACGCAAGGTAAGACTCTCACCGTTGAGGGCATCCTCGAAGCTGTACATTTCCTTTTCGACGATGTCGGTCACCTCGCCGATTGCCCGGGCGAAGAGCGGTGTCGGCTCCACCATCGGCATGCGAATCGGGCGATAGCCGTAGGCGCGCAGCCAGTCGCGTATGGCTTCCTCGAACTGCTCCCAGAGTTCGGCCTGTTCGGGAAGGATATCGTTCATGCCGCGAACGGCTTGCAGGGTCTGGCTCATTGCACTCGGTCCGGGTCGCGTCAAGCGCGTTCAGGAACTTTGCCGCGCCGGATACTTGCGGGCAACATAGTTTTCGACAATGGCGCGGAACTCCGCGGCAATGTTCTCACCGCGCAGCGTCACCACCCGCTCGCCATCGACATACACGGGGGCGACCGGCGCCTCGCCAGTTCCCGGGAGGGAAATGCCAATGCTGGCGTGCTTGCTTTCGCCCGGGCCATTGACCACGCAGCCCATTACGGCGAGGGTCATGTTTTCGACGCCGACATGCGCCAGGCGCCATTCGGGCATACGGTCCCGCACATAGGACT
Organism: uncultured beta proteobacterium; assembly: GCA_903908065.1. Lineage (GTDB taxonomy): Bacteria > Pseudomonadota > Gammaproteobacteria > Burkholderiales > Rhodocyclaceae > Sulfuritalea. The sequence goes on from CAIVQO010000103.1 coordinate 12,988, forward strand.
GGATATCCTGCGCCAGTTCCTGGAACACGGTACTGGTGGTGCGTCCGCATCCGGGGCAAGCCGCAACCAGCGGCGTAAACGCGCGCAGCCCCATGGTCTGGAGGATTTCCTGGGCAACGATGACTTCGCGTGTGCGATCGCCATTCGGTTCCGGGGTCAGCGACACCCGTATGGTATCGCCGATGCCCTCCTGCAACAGCACGGCCATCGCTGCCGTCGAGGCGACAATACCCTTGCTCCCCATGCCCGCTTCCGTCAGACCCAGGTGCAAGGGATAGTCGCTGCGGATCGCCAGTTCTCGGTAGATCGCAATCAGGTCCTGTACGCCCGACACCTTGCATGAAAGCACGATGTGATTTCCCGGAAGCCCCAACTGTTCCGCCTGCGCGGCCGATTCCAAGGCAGAGGTCACCATGGCCTCGCGCATGATCTCGGTGGCATCCTTCGGCTCCGGACGTTTCGCGTTCTCATCCATGACGCGCGCCAGCAACGCCTGGTCGAGGCTGCCCCAATTGACGCCGATGCGAACCGGCTTGTCGTGACGGCAGGCGATCTCGATCAGCTGTGCAAATTGCTCATCGCGGCGTGCACCCTTGCCGACATTGCCCGGATTGATGCGCAGCTTGGCCAGCGCTTGGGCGCATTCGGGGTGCTCGGTCAATAGCTTGTGGCCATTGAAATGGAAGTCGCCAATCAACGGGACCTCGACATTCATCTGCGCCAGCCGATCCCGAATCCGGGGCACGGCCGCAGCAGCTTCGCGGGTATTGACGGTAATCCGCACCAGTTCAGAACCAGCACGCGCCAACTGCGCAACCTGCATCGACGTGGCGAACACGTCCTCGGTATCGGTGTTGGTCATCGACTGGACGACGACGGGCACCGTACCGCCAACGCCGACTCCGGCGATCATGGCCATGCGGCTGACACGCCGCTTGAGTGGAGGCGCAGACACGTTCAGTCCAGGGAAAAGCGAGCGACTTCTTCGCGGGTGTGGGGTTTCAGATCGATGGCGCGATCCCCCATGTAAACGCGCACGCCGGATGCCCGGCCAATCCAGAGCTGAAACGGGGCCTTGCCGTCAACGCTGTGTCGGGTGCCTGCTGCGTACTCGCCGACCAGGACCACTTTCTGGGTCGCATCGCGAATTTCTATCCATGACCGATCGTCGAATTCGATGCGCAAGCCAGCAACGGGGATCGCCGGCGACGGCGCCTCGCCACCGGGCGTCACCGCCACCGCGGGCAAGGCGGCAACTACAGGCGGCGCGGAGTTCGCCACGTCCGCTGCAGGCGCCTGGGGCTGACTGGGCGCCGGGGCGGCCGGCCGACTGACCACGGTGGTTTCGGACTCCGACCCGAAATACCAGAGACCGGCCAAGGCCAGAATGGCAAGCGTGGCGACAATTCCGAAAAGGTGGACGGGAATTCGTTCCCGCAGCGAAACTTGCTCCGCCACGCCCATGTTGGACGGGGGACGAACGTCCGCCTCGGGGACGGGAACCGCCGGTTCGAGAAGCACCAGCAGGGGTTGCGGGTCGAGCTTGAGGAACTTGGCATAGTTGCGTACCAATCCTCGCGCCGACGTGGCGCCGGGCAGGCTCGCATAATCGTCGCGCTCGATCGCCTCGATCTGGTGCGCGCTGAAGCGAATCACCTGCACGACATCCGCGACTGAGAACCCGAGCGCTTCCCGCGCCTGCCGCAACTGGTTTCCCAGGCTGGTCGATACGGGCGGAGTCTCGGCATGAGGTCCCTGCTCCATCGACGCATCCGCGGGGGCGTCGAGCGAATCCATGGTCACTCGAACTGCCCCTGACTCAACAGGCGCTGCTCGGCCGATCCAGGAAACCGACGGCGGAGCTGCGTGGCATAACGATTCTCGCCTTCGCGATTGCCCAGCTTTCGTTCGATGCGAAGCGCCAGCCAGAGCACTTCGGACGTAGGCTCGACCAGGCGCTCCAGGTCCGTGACCCACTGCTTCGCTGCCGGATACCGTCCCAGACGATGGGTCAGGTCCGCCATCCAGTAAAGGGCCAGCGTATTGCTGGGCACCAATTGCAGGGCGCTCAGAAGGTAGTTTTCGGCTGCCTTGTCGTCGCCGTACTTCTGCGCGCAGATACCTGCGTTCGTATAGGCTTTGGTCGGCGCGGAATACAAGGGATTCCTGGCGGCTGACATGAAGTAGCTGATCGACTGCTTTTCATTCCCGTTCTGACAGAGGAACCAACCAAAGTTGTTGTTGATTTCAGGATCGCCGGGAGCGAGGCGCAAGGCTTTCTGGAAATTTTCTTCGGCCAGCCGCGGCTCGTTCATCTGCATGTGGGTCATGCCAAGCAGATTGAACGCTGGGGCATAGTCGGGGTCGGCGGACAAGGCAATGCGCGCCTCTTCCAGGGCGATCGCCGAGCGCCCGTCAAGCATGTAAAGGGACCCCAGCTCCACATGGTTCTTCGCTCGCTGCTGCTGCTCACTTGACGGCGGCTGTGACAGCACTGCCGGCTTCGCGCCCTCCTGGCTGCCGCCGCCACCGGTCGTGGTGCAGGCCGAAACAAGGACGGTCGAAAACGCCAGCGCCAACAGTCTGATCTTCATCTCAGCTCCATTGCGAATTGGACTTTGCGCGGTGTGCGGGTGGCATCCGGCTTGCGTTTGTCCTTGACCTGCCCGGCCAGTTGCCCGCAGGCGGCCGCTATGTCGTCACCACGGGTCTTGCGCGTCGTGGTAACGATGCCGGCGTCGGCCAGGATGCTGGCAAACCGTCGTACCCGCTCCTGCGGCGAGCGGCGATACCCAGAGTCGGGAAACGGATTGAAGGGAATCAGGTTGAACTTGCATGGCACGTCGCGTACCAGATGCAACAGGGCCCGGGCGTCAGCGTCGGCATCATTGACGCCATCGAGCATCACGTATTCGAAGGTGATGAAGTCGCGCGGAGCATGCACCAGGTAGCGCCGGCACGCCGCCATCAGGTCCGCCAGCGGATACTTGCGGTTGATCGGCACCAGCCGATCGCGCAATCCGTCGGTCGGCGCATGCAGTGAAACCGCCAGCGCCACCGGACATGCCTCAGCAAGTCGATCCATGGCCGGCACGATGCCCGAGGTCGACACCGTGACGCGTCGGCGCGACAAACCATAGGCATTGTCGTCGAGCATCAACTTCAGCGCCGGTACGAGATTGTCGAAGTTGGCGAGCGGTTCGCCCATGCCCATCATCACCACGTTGCTGATGGGACGCTCGCCACCCGGTTTCGCCGCTGGTGCCAACACCCGATTGGCCTGCCAGAGCTGGCCGATGATCTCGCCAGTGGTCAGGTTGCGGTTGAAGCCTTGCCGCCCGGTCGAGCAGAACGCACATTCCAGCGCACAACCAGCCTGCGACGAGACGCACAGCGTGCCGCGATCATCCTCGGGAATGAACACGGCTTCGACGGCATTGCCATTGCCAACGTCGAACAGGAACTTGCGCGTTCCATCGTCCGACAGGCGATCGCTGAGAGTCGGCGCTGGCGACACGGCGGCCGTGGCCATCAACTTCTCTCGCAGCGACTTGGCGATGTCTGTCATCGCCGAAAAGTCGCTCTCCCCGCGTTGATGCACCCAGCGCAACACCTGGCGCGCACGGAAAGGCTTTTCGCCTTGTTGCGCGAACCAGGCGTTCAGGCCATCGGCATCGAAATCGAGGAGATTGACCGGCATCGGCAATCAGCGCGAATAAATGTTCAAGGCCGGGAAGAAGTAAGCGATTTCAACCGCGGCAGTTTCCGGTGCGTCAGAACCATGCACGGCATTGGCGTCGATGCTGTCGGCGAAATCGGCGCGGATCGTGCCGGGAGCGGCCTTCTTGGGATCGGTGGCGCCCATCAGTTCGCGATTCTTGGCGATCGCGCCCTCGCCTTCCAGCACCTGGACCATGACCGGGCCGGAAATCATGAACTCGACCAGATCCTTGAAGAAGGGGCGCTCCTTATGCACCGCGTAGAAGCCTTCGGCCTCCTGGCGGGAAAGCTGAACCATGCGCGAGGCCACGATCTTGAGGCCATTGGTTTCGAAACGCGAATAAATCTTGCCGATCACGTTCTTGGCGACGGCATCGGGCTTGATGATGGAAAAGGTTCTTTCGATGGCCATGCTGCAAAACTCCAATTAGACAAAGGGTTAGAAAAGACTGCAATCGAGCATTTTAGCAGCTTAGGCAGCCTTTCGTATGATCAGAAGTCCGGTTTTACGCAGTCCAGGCGTAAAAAAAGCGCGCCCCGCAGGGCGCGCTTTTTTGTGGAACGTGCAAACCCTACATCATGCCCAAGTACTTCGGCAGCCAGATCGAAAGCCCGGGCCAATAGGTCACCACGATCAGGAAGCCAAGCATCGACAGCAGCCAGGGCCAAACGGCGACCGTCAGCTCGGTGATGCCCATCTTGGTGATGCCAGAGGCGACATAGAGATTCAGACCGACCGGCGGATGACACATGCCGACTTCCATGTTGACCACCATGATGATGCCGAAATGCACCGGGTCGATCCCAAGCTTTACGGCCACGGGGAACAGGATCGGCGCGAAGATCAGAACGATCGAGCTCGGCTCCATGAAGTTTCCGGCCAACAACAGGATGACGTTGACCGCCAGCAGGAAGGCGATCACCCCCAGTCCGTTGCCCAGCATCCAGTCGGCCAAGGCCTGCGGAATGTTCTCGTTGGTCATGATGAAAGAGAACAGCACGGCGTTGGTGATGATGTAAAGCAGCATCGCCGACATGTTGGCCGAATTCAACAGGACTCTTGGCACATCCTTCAGGCTCATGTCCTTGTAGACGAAAACGGCAACCCAGAAGGCGTAGACCGCGCTCATGGCCGCCGCCTCGGTCGGCGTGAACATCCCGGAATAGATACCCCCCATTACGACGATGATCAGGAACAGCCCCCAGGCAGAATCCTTGAACGCCTTCCAGCGCTGTCCCCAGTTGGCCTTTTCCATGCGCGGATAGTCGAACTTCTTCGCCCGCCACCAGGTGACCCCGCCCAATACCGCTGCCAGCGCCAAGCCAGGAATAACCCCAGCCATGAACAAGGCACCAACCGAGGTATTGGTGGCCACCGAGTACATCACCATGACGATGGACGGAGGAATCAGGATGCCCAGGGCGCCGGAGGTAGTGATCACCCCTGCCCCGAACTTGTTCGGGAACCCCGCCTTGACCATGGCCGGCAGCAGGATCGAACCGATTGCCACTACGGTGGCCGGCGACGAACCAGATACCGCGGCAAACAGGGCGCACGCCATCACGCCCCCCAATCCAAGACCGCCATACCAGTGGCCCACCATCGCCGTGGCGAAGTTGATCATGCGCCGCGCAACACCGCCGTGGGTCAGGAAGTTTCCGGCCAGGATGAAGAACGGGATCGCCATGATCTCGAACTTTTCAATGCCGGTGAATAGCTTCAGTGCCACCGATTCGAGGGGCACCTGGGTCATGGTGAAGAGGAAGGTGAGGACGGTCAGGCCCAGCGAAATCGAGATGGGCATGCCGGTCAGCATCAGGGCCGCGAGCAGGCCGAAAATAACGAGGGCATTCATTTCGGCTCTCCTCCCAGATCGACCTTGCGCCGATCGGGCTCGGTCGGTACATTGGCCTTGCGCCGGTTGTCGCCCACCATGGTGTGCTTCAGGTCATGCGGATGCAGGTTGTCGTCCATGCCGTACACATCGACATCAACCGGGGGAGTTTCGTCCTCCAGTCCGTCGACGTGGCCGTGATCGTGGTGCGGCAGTTCGCCGGTGCGCCAGAAGTTCCAGGCCACCTGCAAAAAGCGGAAGCACATCAGGGACGAACCCAGCGGAATTGCGCTATACACAATCCAGGTCGGCCACTCGAGGTCAGGCGTGGTCGGTCCCTCCGGAATATCTCCGACGCCAATTCCTACGGCCTTGAAGATCGCGTAATGGGCGCCGTTTTCCCAGACAAAGTGGGCACCCAGGGTGGCCACAATCCCGGTGAACAAGGCGCCCGCCAGTAATCCGAACTCGACGAACTTGAACCGGTTCTGGTCGGAAAGGCGGTTGATCAGGACATCGACGCCGACGTGGATGCCGGTTCGCACGCCGTAGGCGGCGCCAAACTTGGCCATCCAGACGAACATGATGATGCAAAGCTCCTGGGCCCAAGAGAGGTTGATGGCGAGCATTGCGTCCTGAACGCCCGGAATGCTCCAACCCGCGATATAGCGGTGAGCCACCGAGACAAAGATGATCAGGGTCGCGCCGCCCATGAGGAAGGTTATGAGCCATTCCTCCAGGTGGTCTAAGAACTTCATCATGGAATTCCCCTGGATGAGTTTGCGGAAAGTCGGCGCTGGCCGGACGGCGGACTAGCCGCCGCCCCTAACCAGGGTGCTTACAGCTTGCTGGGGTCGAAACCGGTTTCCTTGTAGATCGACTGCAGCAGATCCTTGCCGACCCGATCCGTCATCTTCTGGTGTACCGGAGCCAGGGCCTTCTTGAAGGCGAGACGCTCTTCCTTGGTTGGCACATATACAGCCGTCTTGCCGCTCTTCTTGACGCCATCCAGCGCCTTGTCGTTTTCTTCCTTGGCAATGTCGTTGGCGTACTTGGTCGCCTCCTTCATTGCCTGTTCGAGCTGGCCGCGCACATCGGCAGGGAGGCCGTCCCAGAACTTTTTGTTGACGATGACCGCATAGCCAAGATAGCCGTGATCGGTCAGGCTAAGATGCTTTTGGACCTCGTGCATCTTTTGCGTGTAGAGGTTGGAAATGGGGTTTTCTGTCCCATCCACCACGCCGGTTTGCAGGGCCTGATACACCTCGGAGAACGCCATCACCTGCGGCAAGGCGCCGAGGGCACGAATCTGCTCTTCCAGGACCTTGGAGGACTGGATGCGCAGCTTCTTTCCCTTGAGGTCGCCGGGGACCTTGATTGGAGTATTGGCCGAGAACGATTTGAAGCCGTTATCCCAGAATGCCAATCCCTTGATGCCTTTCGGCTCGAGCTTGGCCAGCATGGCGGCACCGACGGGGCCCTGGGTCACGCGGTGCAGTTCGTTGGTGTCATCGAAGATGTAGGGAAAATCGAAGACTTCGAATTCCTTCACGCCCAGCGGGCCGAACTTGGCGAGCGACGGTGCAAGCATCTGTACGGCACCCAGTTGCAGGGCTTCCATCTCCTCCTTGTCCTTGTACAGGGCGCTGTTCGCGTAAACCTCGACCTTGGCCTTGCCCTTGGTAAGTTCGCCGGCGCGCTTGGCGAAAAACTCGGACGCCTTGCCCTTGGGCGTATCAGCGGCCACAACGTGGCTGAACTTGATTACGATGGGCGCCTGCGCCATCGCGATCGCGGAAAACGTCGCGGCGGCAAGGCCGATGAACAGGGTGCGCAGTTTCATGGATTTCTCCTCCTTTGACTTTTAGGGGTTACGGTCGCGGCACGTGACGCGGCTTGGGCGAATTCTGCTCCTTTCAACCCGGGCTCACTATTGTGGATATCCGCAAACGGCCACACTCTAGCGCATCGGCGCGATAACATCGCATCGATGGAGCTTACGGTCACTGGCCTGACAACTGAGCGCACCAGCCGTTGGCGATGGCTGTGGGTACTGCCGCGACTGGCCTTCATCCTCTTCGTTGGCGGAGTGGCCATGTTGCTCTGGGTTTCCGAACGCACCGACAGCGAAGAGCGGCGCGCCACGCTGATCAGCGACGTGCTCTGGCTGGAGCAGAATCTGCGCTTCCACCTGATTCGCAATGAAGACCTCCTGGGCAGGATGGCGACCACCCAGGCTGCGACGGCAAAGTCCTTCGAATCCTACGCGCGGACACTGTTCGGCTTCGAGAGCGGCCTGCGGCAGTTGATCTGGCTCGACGCAAGCGGCCAAATCAGGCAGGCCCATCCGTCCATCATGGATCCTGCGCTATCCACCGAAGCGATGGAAGGTACGCCTTCCATGCAAAGCTTCCGCTTGGCCATTTCCCTGGGCAAGCCTGTCTACAGCGCTCCCTATCCGTTCTTCGGCAATGACTGGCAATTCGAAGTCCATGTACCTGTATCCCGTGAGGGAAGAATTGCGGGAGTTGCGGTTGGCATTTACCGAATCCGCGACCTGCTCAGCGACAGTGTGCCCTGGTGGCTTGCCGAGCGCTACCGGATCAGCGTGATCGGAGAGAACGGCAAGGTTCTCGGATCACGCTCCAAAGTTGAATCGCAAGTCACCGAAGAGGGGTATCAGGTCGCATTCGATCCTCCCGGCTGGGGGCTCGCGATTCATGCGGTCCCCTACCACGCGCCGCGACCCGCGGCCAGCGTGTTCCTTTCGGTGGCCTTGATAGTCCTCGCCGCAGTGGTGCTCTGGAGCCTGTGGATATTGCGGCGTCATGTCTTGCGCCGACAAGTGGTGGAAGAAGAGTTGCGGCGCGAACACGCATTTCGCAAGGCCATGGAAGACGCGCTGGATACCGGGATGCGGGCACGCAATCTCGACGGCGAGATCACCTATGTCAATCCGGCGTTTTGCCGCATGGTCGGCTGGTCGATGGAGGAACTGGTCGGAAGGCGCCCGCCCATGCCTTACTGGGCTGACGACTTCCTTGATGAAACGCGGCTGATGCACGATCGGGTGCTCGCCGGAAACGGGCCGGCCGAGGGCTTTGAGCTGAAGTTCAAGCGACGCAACGGCGAGATCATCGACGTACTGATACACGAAACTCCGCTGATGGATGCCAACGGCAAGCACTTTGGGTGGATGGGTTCCATGGTCGACATCACCGAACGCAAACGCGCCGAGGAAACGGCACGCCAGCAACAGGAGCGGCTGCAGTCCACATCCAGACTGGTCGCTGTCGGAGAAATGGCCTCCAGCATCGCCCACGAGCTGAATCAGCCGCTGGCCGCCATTTCGAGCTATTGCACGGCGGCCACCAATCTCCTGCGCAATGGCGCAGGTAATACCGACGTCGTTCCCGCATTGGAAAAGGCGGTGGAACAATCACGACGGGCCGGCCAGGTGATTCGACGCATCTACAGCCTGACGCGGTCCAGCGACAGTCGCGTGGAGCGCGTCAGCCTCGCGGATAGCGTCGATGCCGCGTTGGATTTGCTTGAAGGGGAACTCCGAAAGCTTGGCGTCCGAACCCAGTTCCGTGCGGGACAAAGGCCGGTTATCGATGGCGACCCGATTCTGATCGAGCAGATTCTCCTCAATCTGTTGCGCAACGCCGTCGATTCGATGCGCACGACGCCCGTTGACCAACGCATGATCGAGATTGATCTGGATACCGAGGATGGCTATGCGTCATTGACGATTGCCGACCACGGCTGCGGCATCGATCCTTCGGTTGCGGACAAGTTATTCGATCCACTGTTTTCGACAAAGCCGGAAGGCATGGGCATGGGATTGGCGATTTGCCGCTCGGTTGTCGAGAACCACCGCGGACGCCTGTCGTTCGCCGCAAATCCGGAAGGGGGGACCGTGTTTCGCCTGCTGCTGCCGATTTCGCCATCCCAATGAATTCGATTGCCTACATCATTGACGACGACTCTGCCGTACGAGACGCGCTGCAGTGGCTATTGCAATCCAGGGGAGTACAGTGCCAAGCTTGGGATTCGGCCGACGCTTTTCTTGCGTCCGCGACCAATGAGTTGTTTGGCTGCTGTCTGCTGGATGTCCGCATGCCGGGAATGAGCGGGGTCGAGCTTTTTGATCGGATGCGGTCGATTCAGTGCCAATTGCCGGTGATTTTCCTAACGGGGCACGGCGATGTACCGATGGCCGTGAAAGCCCTGAAGGACGGCGCGTTCGATTTTGTCGAAAAGCCCTACGACGACAATGCGCTCGTCGACAAGGTGCTGGCCGCGTTCGCCCATGACGAGCGCCGCATCGCACGCGCGGAATCCGTCAATCTGGTACGGCAACAACTGGCGCAACTGACCCAGCGCGAACACGAGGTAATGCAACGCATATTGGCAGGCAAGCTCAACAAGGTGATCGCCGATGAATTGGGGATCGCGATGCGTACCGTCGAAGTTCATCGCTCCCATATTTTCGAAAAAATGCAGGTCCGCTCGGCAGTCGAACTCTCCCAACGGCTCGCCACTCTGGGCGATACCGGCGCCACCTAGTCGCTGCGCTTGAAGTAAATCAGCCGCTTTTCGACCCACAACCGATAGGTCGGCAGGTCCAGCGAAGGGCGTTTGTCGTTTCCTGCGGAACGCAGCTGGCGCAGAAATTCACGCAAGCGCGTTTCATCGGGCGCCTGCACTCCCTGCCACGCGAGCATGGCGCGCAACAGATTGCGGCCCCGCGCATCCGACAAATCCACCAACCTGTTCAGCGGGAGTGGGAATTTCGCGGGGGTATCGTCCAGATCTTTTAACGCAAGTTCTTCGAGCAACTGATCCGCCTCGGCAAAACGCTCGGCGGCGGCGGCAAATTGTTCCGATGCCATCGGGAAACGATCGCGAAGCGATGGAAGTACCCTGGTGCGTAAATAGTTTCTGGTGTACTTGCAATCCCGGTTGCTTTCGTCGTCGATCCATTCGAGTTTTTCTGTCTCGGCGTAGTCAGTGAGAACATCCCGGCCTAAACGTAAAAACGGACGCAGAAGCCGTTCGCGTTTTTGAGGCATTGCTCCCGCGCCCCGTACGCCAGTTCCCCTGAGCAAATTGTGCAGCAGGGTCTCTGCCTGATCGTCGGCGTGATGTGCGAGCAAAATCCATTGTGCGGGATGGCGATTGAATTCCGCCATGCGAAGGCGACGCGCTTCGCCTTCGACGCCCTCACCGGTTGTGTGGCTTAGCTTGACGCAGCAAATCTCAAGTGGCACATCCAATCTCCTGCAAACAGCGGCGCAGAAATCCGCCCAAACGGCAGCATTCGGACTCAGGCCATGATTGACATGGATGGCACTTGGACGGGCAGACGACTGTCTTAGGACCAGACAGGTCGCGTGTAGCAAAACCGTCGAATCGAGGCCGCCGGAAAATGCAACGGCAAGGCCGTCATCACCCCCCACGTGGTTTGAGATACAGGCGTGGACCGCCTGCATGACGCGCTCAACTGATCGCTTGTTCCTTGAAACGACCATAACTCATCAAACGATCGAAGCGGCGCTCGATGAGTTCGCTGGACGAAAGGCCGGAAAGCTGTTTCAGGCTTTCCTGGAGGGCCTTCTTCAGGTTTTGCGCCATGCCCCGGTAATCGCGGTGCGCACCGCCAACCGGTTCATTGACTACCTTATCCACCAGACCCAGCGACTTCAGTCGATGGGCGGTAATGCCCATCGTCTCGGCCGCATCGCCGGCACGTTCAGCGCTCTTCCATAGGATCGAAGCGCATCCTTCTGGCGAAATCACCGAATACGTCGAATACTGGAGCATCATGACCACATCGGCGACGGCAATCGCGAGCGCCCCACCGGACCCCCCTTCGCCAATGATGGTTGCAATCAAGGGGACTTTGAGTTCGGCCATTTCGGCAAGGTTCCGCCCAATCGCCTCCGACTGGCCCCGCTCCTCCGCATCGATTCCGGGATATGCGCCCGGGGTGTCGACAAAACTGAATATCGGCAGGCCGAACTTTTCTGCCAATTTCATGAGTCGAAGGGCTTTTCGATACCCTTCCGGACGCGGCATTCCGAAATTTCGTTGAATTTTCTCCTTGGTATCACGCCCCTTCTGGTGGCCGATCACCATGCACGACTGGCCATTGAAACGAGCGAGCCCACCCACGACGGACCGATCATCCGCATAGGCCCGATCGCCATGCAGTTCGTGAAAATCGGTGAATACCAAATCGATGTAATCGAGCGTATACGGGCGCTGCGGATGCCGCGCAACCAAAGCACACTGCCACGGCGTTAGCTTGGCGTAGATTTCCTTGGTCAGGCTTTGGCTTTTTGCGTCGAGGCGGGAAATCTCCTCGGAAATATCCACAGCCGAATCGTCTTGAACAAAGCGCAATTGCTCGATTTTTGTTTCGAGCTCAGCAATGGCTTGCTCAAATTCCAGAAAGCTTGTCTTCATGGCCGCATTTTACCAGCCACGCTTGCAAGTTTGCCCGGCATAAAAGCCAAACGCCCCTAGCGGTATGTATATCGCTAGGGGCGTTGGTGGGGTGGGGATAGTCTGGCGTTGACCTACTTTCTCACACGGTGAAGTGCAATATCATCGGCGCGGTCTCGTTTCACGGTCCTGTTCGGGATGGGAAGGGGTGGGACCAAGACGCTATGGACACCAGACTGAAAGGGGTGGGGCCGAGAGGATAGTTGATCCTGGCGACCCGCTGGAAGAAGTAAAGGTGGGGTGTGATGCGTAAGGTTGATTGCAGGAGCGGTGTATTGCTCACTGTTATAGGGTCAAGCCGCACGGGCAATTAGTATCAGTTAGCTTAACGCATTACTGCGCTTCCACACCTGACCTATCAACGTCCTGGTCTTGGACGACCCTTCAGGGGAGTTGAACTCCCGGGAAATCTCATCTCGAGGCGAGTTTCACGCTTAGATGCTTTCAGCGTTTATCTCTTCCGCACTTAGCTACCCGGCGATGCGACTGGCGTCACAACCGGTACACCAGAGGTGCGTCCACTCCGGTCCTCTCGTACTAGGAGCAGGCCCCCTCAAATTTCCAGCGCCCACGGCAGATAGGGACCAAACTGTCTCACGACGTTTTAAACCCAGCTCA